>DASWVE010000136.1:0-14854 GCA_036401315.1 Candidatus Acidiferrales bacterium | reverse complement strand
CGATCCGCCACGTATACTTTCCCCATGGCGACACCACTCGCGAAACCAAAACTCGCCGCGCAATGTTTCGCCAGCGCCGCGTTCGTCGCGCTCCTCACCTTCCTCACTGCCCGCGTTAGCGCCTCCACCCCCACGCTCGATTCCTTCTACATCGTCACGCAAGCCACCTTCCGCGACGGCCCCGCCTGGGTCGATCACATCCTCGAACTCCGCCCGCAGGGCCCGGACGTGCTGATCCGGGAAATCCGCATCGCCCCGCTCAGCGCCGATTGCCCGCACCACGTCACCGTGCGCGCCATCGAAAAAATTCAGCCCTCGACCACGGTCCAGCGCCTCGCCGGAAAATTCGAGCTCTGCGCCCACGCCGAAGAAGACGTCGACGGTATGATCCACGCCGCAAAAAAGCAGGAAGAGATTAACGCCATCGACGATTCCGCCACCCAGACGATCGTCGCCGTCTGCGGCGGCTTCAAACGCATGTACGAACTACCGTATCCCGAAACGCTGCGCTTCGAAGCTCTCGAACTCGCCGACTCCAAAGTCGGCAAATACTGGGAAATTGCCGCCGACGTCGAAGCCGACGCTTTCGGCAACGATTTTTCGCTGGCCCGGCTCACGCCCGCGCAAGACCACGAGACGCAAGATCTAGCCGCCAAATTGATTCCGGAATTAAAATCAGGAAGGTACAAACAAGGTTTCGCCGACGCCGACTGCCCCTACGCCGAATGCCGCGACCACAGCATCACCTCCGCCCTGCAAGGCTACTCCGGCCCCATCTTCACCTGCCCGAAAGAGTGATCAGGGCGCAAAGCGATGCGGGCCGGCGGTCACTCCGCGCCACCACCTAGCCGTTGTCATTCTGAGCGCAGCGAAGAATCTCATCCGTGCTCCCGCGCCCAGCCCATCGCGACGTCCCCACTTCCATCAAAGGGCATCGTCCAGCCAAAAAAAAAGGCTGCCGTGGGTGTAGACGGCAGCCTTACAAATTTGCAAATCATCCGCCAGCAACGTGGGCGGCGGAGCGTGCTTAGCGCTTGAACGTGGTCAACGGCTTGGTCGCTTCCAGCTTCTTCGCCTTCTTCAAAGTCTTCTTAGCCATTTGTGTTTCCTCCAATCAAGATGCCCCGTCTGCCGAGGCTCGCAGAGTTATATGCAAACCAGTCGCCAATGTCCACTACAACCCGCGCCCCGCCAATTCCCCCCGCTTTTGCGCCCTTTTTCGCCACTTCCCTTTCCCGCCCAGGCGGCGGGCCCGCGGCAGGTGTTGAATATTTCAACACCCCCTCTCATTTTTCAACACCGCGGCGTCGCCTTTCCGGGTGCCGCACTCTTCGCCGCCGCTGCGAAGGGTGCGGGTTTACATGCCCCATCCGCCAGCCTTCCCGGTTCGGACCACGCGTCGCTCTGGCCTTTGCCTTTCGGCTTCGGTTCACGTGGTCATCCCGACCGAGGCGCGGGCGCCTTTCCGCGCCGACGAGGGGCCTCTCTTCGCTGCCGCCCGCCACGTCAACTGAACTTTCCCACCCCTTCTCGCGTATCCTTACCCATACCGAAACCACGGAGACCCCAATGACCAACCGCCGCCCTCATTCCCGTTTCGCCACGATCTTCACGGCCGCCGCCCTGGCCGCCGCGATCACGCTGGCGTCGCCGTCCCTAGCCCGCGCCCAAAATCAGCCCGACTCCAAATCCGACGACGGCAACATCAGCGCCGGTTTCAACCTGGGCAAAGACGCCAACGCCAAAGACGTCGGCTTGCCGCTCTACCCCGGCGCGCACCGCCACAAGGATACGAACGACGATTCCTCGGCCCTCAACATGGGCCTGTGGGGCGGTTCCTCCGGTTTCAAAATGGCCTTGATGAAGATGGAATCCACCGACTCGCCCGAAAAAATCGCCGCCTTCTACCGCAAAGCCCTGGCCCGTTACGGCAAAGTCCTCACCTGCCCCGCCGACGCCGCAGCCGGCGCAAATTCCGACGCCAAGACCTCTCCGGATTCGCAAGCCTTAACCTGCGATTCCGACCAGTCCGATCACCACGAAAAAAATGAAATGGAATTAAAAGCCGGCACCAAAGAAAAGCAGCACATCGTGGGAATCAAACCGGAAGGAACAGTAACCACCTTCACCCTGATCTACATTGAAACCCGCGGCCTGGACGACAAAAGCGACAAAGACAAATAATCCGCCACGCACCACGTCCGACCACCAGAAGCGAAGCGCGCAGCCCGCACGCTCAAATCATCACGTAGCGTCGGCAAGAGCCAACCCGCCCAGCCCACCTTGGAGTGCGGTGGCTCGCCACCGCCTTTGACCAAGCGGCCCGCCGCACCCAAACGATCCAGCGGCGGCTCTGCCGCCGCTTTCGACCCTCCGCCCGCCCCACCCTGGCGTCGTCATTCTGAGGAGCGTTTTTTGCGACGAAGAATCTCATCCATGCTCCCGCCTCGAGATCAAGACGACGAAGCAGCCTTCGACGTAATGGTCCGCGCGAAACGGTACTGGATGAGATTCTTCGCTGCGCTCAGAATGACGACACCACAGAGGTGTGGGTTGAGGCGAGGATTTACGGCGCAACTTCGATTCTACGGCGACTTCCGGATCCACCACAAAACTTTCCCCACAATTCGCCAGTTCCGGTCCCGCGCCATCGAAATCGGTTTGTAATCCCGATTCTCCGATTCCAGCAGCTGCACGCCCTTCATCATCAGGAACCGCGACAAAGTCAGGCCGGTCGTCTTATGCCAGGCCACGATAATTTTTCCGTTCAATTCCTTCCCGGCGTTCTGCGAAGCGTCCACCACCACGATGTCGCCGTCGTCGATCATCGGGCTCATCGAAGACCCGCGCACCCGCAGGCAGCTGGTGGTCGAAGGATTCGGGCACCACAATGCCGGCGCCGCAATCATCTCGGAAACCTCGGCCTGATTCAGGTCCAACACCTGGTCGCCTTTCGCTCCGTGCGTGCCGGCGTGAACTTCCAAAACCGGTATCGCTACCAGCTTCGTTTTCTTCGACGGGCTGGCCCGTTTGCCACCGCTACCAGCCACCACGATTTCGAAATCCGGAAAATTCTCCTTGTGCAGGATGCTGGAGCCCTCCGGAAACATCCGCGACAAATCCGCGCTTTTCAAACCGGCGCGGGTCCAGAACCAGTTCGAGTCTTTGCCTTCGGCCAGATTGCCCATCTGTACGTAGGCTTCCGCGGTCGGCTCGTGGGTGCCGCTTTCCCAGCGGGAAAGGGCCATCGCGGAGTAGTTCAGGCGGGCGGCGAATTCCGACTGATTCAGGCCCAGCCGCTGGCGCAGCTGCAGGATCCTGGGGACCCACTCGGACGTCGGGTATTTTTTTCCAGCCATGGCCCTTGCGTCCTTAACCCCAGAGGGATACCATCCCCGTTAGGGTCGTTACGGTTGAGCCGGGATCGGACTCCCTTGAAACCGTCACAAAGGAAGTCATGAATCGTGACAAGTCCGATACTACCACGCACTCGCTCGAAGCGCTGGCTAATTTTCGCGGGATCTTCAAGCGGGTAGCGCTGCAACTCGATGTCGACCCTTCCTACGTAAGTCGCGTCGCGCGCGGTGAGCGCAATGCCCCTTACGTCAGCGAAGCTTTGCGCAAGGAAATCCAGCGCGTTCTGGGCAAAGCCGGCCTCCATAACGGAGATGGCAAGAACCATGACCACCATTCTGACGGAGCTGCTGCTGGCCTGCTGGACGGATACTCCCTGGACGGCCACGCCGATGGGAATCACCGCGACGGAAACCACCGCGCGGACGGCAACCATCGCGCCGCCGACGGCAACGACTCGGCAAAAATCTCCAGGCAAAAAAAGACGCAAAAGAGTAAACTCGCCGTCCCAGCTCGTAAGCGAAAATCCTGAGCGCTCCTCGCGGGCGCAACACAAGTGGCGCGCTAGGCGTGTCGATTCGTCTTCCGCTCGCGGCTCTTCGATCACCAAGCGCCGTTAAAACTCCCGAATCGAACGAAGTCCTGAGGCTTCGCATGAGTTCGTCCCCGAAACGGCTGGTCAAAGACAAACTGCCGCGCGCGCGAAAATCCGAGGGGCGAAGCTCTGCTCCGGCTCGGAACGCGGCATCGGCCCCGCGCGTCTTACGTTCAGTGCCGAAAAAAAAGACCGCCCGCGCGCCCCAAAATAAATCGCGCGATTCGGCGCGCCACCGCACCAAACTGAATCTGGACCGCGCCATCGAACTCCTCCGTATTTCCCAGGAAGCCGGCGGCACCGGCAGCTTCGAATGGAATATTCCCGCCAACACCCTGACCTGGAGCGAGAATCACGCCAAGATGTTCGGCCTGTGGCCCGACGGTTTCGACGGCACCTACGCCTGCTGGCGCGCGCGCCTGGATCCCACCGACGCCGCAAAACTCGAAGCCGAGGTAAAAATCGCCTTCGCCGAAAAGCGCGCCGATTGGATTTCGGAGCATCGCATCGTCCGCGCCGATACCGGCGAGAAACGCTGGTTCACTTCGCGCGCCAAAATTTCCTACGACCGGCGCGGCAATCCCCTCTCCATGGTCGGCGTCTCCATCGACATCACCGACCGTAAGCTGGTCGAACAGGAATTGCTGCACTCCCGCGAGGATCTTGAGCAGCATGTCCACCAACGCACCACTGAACTGGTGCAGAAAACTTTGGAAATGTCCGAGCAGGCGCGGCAGCTCGACGAAGCCAATTTCAGCCTGCGCCAGCTTTCCGCGCGCATCCTGCACCTGCAGGATGAAGAGCGCCGCCGCATCGCCAGCCACTTGCATGACAGCACGGGCAGCTGGCTCACCGGGCTGTCGATGAATCTCAGCGTGCTCAAATCCGAAGCGGCGAAACTGAGCCCCAAATCCGCCGGCGTGCTGGCCGATAGCCTCGAGATCATCCGCGAAATGTCCGACGACCTGCGCACCGTCTCGCACCTGCTGCATCCTCCGCTACTCGACGAAATGGGCTTGCTATCCGCGTTGCGCTGGTTCGTCGAGGAATTTTCCAAACGCAGCAAGATTCCGGTCGAACTCGAAATCGACGCGCACCTCGGCCGCCTGACCCGCGATTGCGAAACCGTAATTTTCCGCATCGTGCAGGAAGCGCTCACCAACGTGCACCGCCACTCCGGCAGCGCCCGCGCCAGCATCTGCATCACCCGCAAAGAAAGCGAGATCGCGCTCGAAGTCCGCGACTGGGGCAAAGGCCTGGGCCCGCTGGCGAACGCGATCGCCGATGGCTCGCCCGAACAAGCCGGCGTCGGCATTCGCGGCATGCGCGAACGCGTCCGCCAGCTCGGCGGCCACTTCGAAATTCACCGCAATCCCGACGGCACCAGCGTAATCGCCAAATTCGACGAATCCTCCGTCTGCCTCGCCCCTCCCCCGCCCCGCACCTAGCAGCGACCCCGCAGCACAATATTCTCCCGAAACCTCGCCCCATCCCCCACCATCTAAGCCTCGACACCCAATTCTCGGAGGGCACCACTCACATGGAATTCCGTCAGCTTGGCCGTTCCGGTTTCAAAGTTCCGGTTTTGAGTCTCGGCACCGGCACCTTCGGTGGCAGCAACGAATTTTTCGCATCCTGGGGCAGCACGGCCGTCCCCGAAGCGACCCGCCTGGTCGACATCTGCCTCGACGCCGGCGTCAACATGTTCGACACCGCGGACATTTACTCCGAAGGCGAATCGGAAAAAGTTCTGGGCGGCGCCATCGCCGGACGCCGCGACAAAGTTCTCATCTCCACCAAAGCCACCTTCAAAGCGGGCGCGGATCCCAACAACGTCGGCTCCTCGCGCTTCCATCTGATCAATGCCATCGAAGGCAGCCTGCGCCGCCTGAAAACCGATTACATCGATCTTTTCCAGCTCCACGGCTACGACGCGCTCACGCCCGTTGAAGAAGTCCTCGAAACGCTCGACGTCATGGTCCGCGGCGGAAAAATCCGCTACGTGGGCTGCTCCAATTTTTCCGGCTGGCACTTGATGAAGGCGCTCGGCACCGCCGACCGCTACGGCTGGCCGCGCTATGTCGCGCATCAGGCGTATTACTCGCTGCTCAGCCGCGAATACGAATGGGAATTGATGCCGCTCGGCCTCGCCGAAGGTGTCGGCTGCGTGGTCTGGTCTCCGCTCGGCTGGGGCCGCCTCACCGGCAAGATTCACCGCAACCAGACCAAAGCCCCGAGCAAGCGCCTGGAAGTTACCGGAGCCTATGGTCCGCCGGTAAATGATGAACATCTTTACAACGTGGTCGACGCGCTCGACGCCATGGCCAAAGAAGTAAATAAAACCGTCGCGCAAGTCGCGCTGAACTGGCTGCTGCAGCGCCCCACCGTCGCCAACATCATCATCGGCGCCCGCAACGAAGAACAACTCAAACAAAACCTCGGCGCCGTAGGCTGGAACCTCACCAAAGAACAAGTCGCTAAACTCGACGCCGCCAGCGCCGTAAAACCCATCTACCCCTACTGGCACCAGCAGCAATTCGATCGCAACCCGCAACCCGTAAAGTGGTGATCCCCTAGAAATGTGATGCCGCCGCGCGGTACGCAAAAAAACACCGCGCGGCGTATTCCCTAAGTTCACCCAACAAGACGCGAAGCGTGCCGCCCACGCCACACCCGTATCGCGGAGCCTCGGCAAAATCCCACACCGCCCAAACCATTTTGGAGTGCGGCGGCTTGCCGCCGCTTTTGACCAAGCTTCCGCTGCGCCCAAACGCTCCGGCTCTGCCACCGAATCCCCATGCAGCGCCCAAACCGTTTTTGGCCGTCATCCAGAGGAGCGCAGCGACGAAGGACCTCTCTTCGTTGTGAACTTCTTGCCAGCCCCGCAATCGAAGAGAGATCCTTCGTCGCGAACAACGCTCCTCTGGATGACGGCCAAAGGCGGTGTTGCAATGCGGGGACAATGATCGTCGCCATCAGCGCACATTGCCTTTCCCCCCGCCGGCGGCATCAATCTTCCAATGCAGCCCGCCCCGTTCTTCCTCTCGATCGCCCCAACAAACCTGTTGCGTCCGGCCCCATCACGGTCTATATTGGCCGCCACAAGCTTTCGGCCCACGTTTCCAGCCCCAGCCGATCCGCTTTCTAATCCCTCACTGACGGAGATTCCGTGAAAACTTTCGTGCCTAAGTTCGCCTATTTGCTCGTCGTAATTTTGTTTGTCGCCGGTTGTTCCGGGCATGTGCATAAGGTAGAGGTTTCCATTTCAGGCGTTCCCACCACGGTCGCGCCCAATCAGGTGGTAACCTTCACCGCGACGGTCACCGGCGAACGCAAAGGCAACCAAGGCGTAACTTGGGCCGTCAATGGCGCGGGCACCTTCACCAGCACCACCACCTCGCTGACCTACACCGCCCCCGCCACGGTCCCGGCAAATCCGCTGGTAACGGTGATGGCCACTTCCATCGCCACGCCAACCGCCGGTGCGACCGCCACCTTCACCATCGCCACCGCCGCGCTCAGCGTGCAGATCACCAATCCGATCAATTCGGTCACCGTGGGCTCCACCACCAACCCGGTCATCGACGCCACGGTCACCAACGACGTCAACAATCAGGGCGTCAGTTGGGATCTTTTCACCGCCGGCACGACCACGGAGTGCGAGCCGGACTGCGGCACTATCGTCATGTCCAACAGCACCAGCGCTGAATATCAGGCTCCGGCCACGGTTCCGGCGAATCCCTCGGTCAGCCTGGTCGCCACTTCCGTTGCCGACAACACTCAATCCGCTATCGACACCTTCACCATCCAAGCGGCGACCACGTCCAACCTCTCGTTCCTGAATGGGAACTACGCGTTCGAAGTGTCCGGCTTTGGCGACGAAAGTGACGGCGCAGCACTCACCCTCGCCGGCAGCTTCGTCGCCGACGGCAACGGCAACATCACCTCCGGCGAAATCGACGTGAATGACAACTTCACCGTCACCAACACCAAAACCAGCAACACCCCGGTCACCGGTACCTACACGCTCGATAGCAACTTGCGCGGCGTAATTACTCTGGCCATTCCGCTCAACGAATTCAGCAACAACGCCACTTTTGCGTTCACCCTCGATTCCGCCACCAACACCGGCGAAATCATCAGCGCCGATCCGCAGGAGCAAGCTGTGTCCGGCACGCTCGCTGGACAGTCTGCCGCAGTACTCTCGGCTACGCCCTCCGGCAGCTTTATTTTCCGCGGCTCATCCGACGCGGCGAATATTCGCGCCGGAATGGTTGGCCGCTTCACCATCGGCTCCGGTGGCGTTATTTCCAACGGGTTGGTCGATTCCGCGGACCTCGGCAACGGCAACGATTCGGTGGACGACACGCTCACCGGGACCTTCACCGCCGCCGATGCCGCCGGGCGCGGCACCGTGCAATTCAACACCGACCAGTCCGGGTTGGTCGCCGGCATCTACGCCTACTACGCGGTCAGCCCGACGAAGATTTATTTGATTACTATCGATAACGAAGCGGACGGCCAGTTTGTGGCCGTCGCCCGCGGCCAGTCTTCGCTCTCCGCCAGCTCGGTCAACGGCACCGGCGTCTTCGGCATCCTCGGCGGCGATGATAACGACGACACCGCAGGGCCCGTCCTGTCCAGCGTGATCATCGGACAGATGGTCGTCACTGGCGGCAACACGGTGAGCGTCCAGTGCGACCTAAACGACGCCGGTTCCCAACCCGGGCAGTGCAGCTCCTCCGACACCGACGTCGTCGCCATCCCCGGTACGGTCACTTTCGATCCCAGTACCGGCCGCGGCACTATGACGCTGCCTAACGGTTACAGCGAAGGCTTCGTCGATTCGGTCACGTTCTATCTCGAAAATAACGGCGCTGGCGTACTGCTCGACACCACCGGGTTCGACGACGGCAGCACGCTGCCCGAAGCGGCGGTCGGCGATTTGATTCCGCAGACCAACGTCAACGATGTCGCGGGGCAGGTACAAGGCCTGACCCTAATCTCCGAAGGCAGTGGGGTTGCGGTTGAAGGCGAAGCAGCAATCGCCGGCAGCGGCCAAACCAACGGACTCTTGGACGCATCCGCCGTCGACGAGGATCCCATCTTCGGTGCCACCCTCACTGGTCCCGTATCCGAGGTCGCCAGCACCGGCCGGTCGACCGCGCAGTTCACGTCCAACGCGCTGCCGGAAACTGGCGACTTCGCGTTGTTCTCGGCCAGCCCAACGCAGTTCTTCCTCATCGGCGAAACATCGGAAACTGATTCGCCCTTGGGCATTTTCAGTTCACAGACATTGCCGGAGGTGCAGAACGCGGTGAAGGCCAAAAGCTCGGCCTCAACCGCGCGTGGCCCAAAGTCCGCGACCAGCACGCGCCAAACAATCGGCCGTCATCGCACACGCCACAACGCCGCCAAGGCCACCACCAAAACCCAAACCAAGCACGCCCGCTAACCGCAGGCGCACGCAGAAACAAGAGGCCCGGCGTCGTTTCAGCGACGCCGGGCCTTTTTCTATGGCGCGCGCGGGCCCGTCAACGTTGACCCGCGCCCCTACGGCTGCTCGGTCAAGTACGCGAACTAATCGCCCGTCGATGACCAAACGATCGCGCAGCGTCTCGGTCGCCGCGTAACCAGCCTACCTTGGAGTGCGGCGGCTTGCCGCCGCCTTGGCCAAGTAAAGTCGGGCCGAGGATGGAATAGGGTTTAAGTCAAGGAGCGTAGATACCCCGCGATAAGGTTTCCGCGGAACATCGCTGCAGCGAAACCGCAGCCCCAACTTTTGCTTACCAGAATGTTCCGCGGCCTCTTCGCCCGCCGAGATTCAAACCCCAGTCCCGACCTGCCGCACCATCACTCCGCAAAGGCGGCGGCAAGCCGCCGCACTCCAAGGTGAGCTATCGCTTCATCAATCCCGGCCCCGCATTTTTCCCCAGCCTCGGTTTTCGTTGCCATTGACCCAACTTCGGGTCTCCGCTAACGTCTAGGCATCGCGCGCGGATTCACCGCGCGAGCCGTCGCCATGTCCACTACCCAAAATCCGTCGACAGGCATGACGCCGGCTCCCAACGCGCCCACGCCCGCCACTCCGGTCACCGCGCAAGACGTCCAAACCTGCCTCTACGGCGAACACAACGGTTTCCACTGGTATCACGTCGACAATCCGGCCAGCCCGCACCTCGACCAACTCGCCCAGCTTTTCGGCCTGCACGAACTCGCCGTCGAAGACTGCCGCGTCCCCGGCACCCGCGCGAAAATCGACGAATACGGCGACACGCTTTTCGTCGTCGCTAACCTGGTCAAATTCGATCCCGCCCTCGACGAATGTTCCTTCTCCGAAATGGATTTTTTCCTGCGCGACAAACTGATGATCAGCGTCAGCGACGGCCCCAATTCCGTCGTCGATCAAGTCCGCGCCATTTTCCCCACCCAACCCAAACTCGCCGGCCCCGGCCGCCTTTTCCATCGCCTGCTCGACGCCATGGTCGACCGCTACCTCCCGGTCCTCGACACCATCGAAGTCCGCATCGAAGCGCTCGAAGACCAGGCCGTCGAACACACTTCCACCAAACTCCTGAAAGATATTTTCAGCATCAAACGCTCGCTGATCGAATTCCGCCGCGTCACCATCTCCATGCGCGACATGCTCAGCCAGATTCTCCGCCGCGACGAGCCCTGGCTCCGCACCGAAGCCGTCTACTTCCGCGACGTCTACGACCACCTGATGCGCGCCTTAGAATTCACCGAAACCTACCGCGACATTCTCACCGGCGTCTTAGAAGTTCACCTCACCGCCGCCGCGAATCGCACCAACGACATCGTCAAAGTGATGACCCTCTTCGCCACCATCACTCTGCCCATCCTCCTCATCACCGGCTACTACGGCATGAACTTCGACAACCTGCCGCTGCAACACCATCCCCAGGGCCTCTACATCGCCACCGGAATCATGGCCGCCCTGGTCGCCTTCCTCCTCTACGCCTTCAAACGCACCGGCTGGTTCTAAACATCACCCTGGCTTGACGAATCATTCCCGTTCGTCCAATCTTCGTTATATAAGGGGTTAATGTTCCGACTCCTAAACCTGGGAAAAACGGCAGCGGAGAATTCAGCCGTTCGCCGATCGCGTCTGGCGAAAATCCTGTTCGCCGCGATGTTCGTAGGTGCGGCTCTGCTGGTGTGGTTGTCCTTATCTTCTTCGCGCGCCAAAGCCGCCGACCACCAACCTCAGCCGCTTTGGGAAATCGATCTGGCGCAATACGGCTTTCAGGGTCGCCCGCCGGTCCACCTGGAGAATGCCGATACATGGGGAAACGCAATCTGCCCTCAGGGCGTCGCTTTCATTGATGCGAATGTTCTCGCCGTGTACTTCATCGTGCACGAAGATCCTCCCGGCACGATCCCCGGCGCACGTAAGCCGCTGCCCTCCGACACCTACCGCCTGGTCGCCGTCTTTCTCAATTCCAATACCCACGAACTCATAAAAAAGCTCGACTGGATCGTGCCCAGTTCTGAGCGATACGTCTCCAATGCCTTTTTCTCTCCCGCCGCCAAAGGCCGGTTCGCGGTCGGCATCGGCGATACGCTTTCGCTTTATTCCAGAGATTTTAAAATCGTCGCGCAATACACGACACCCTCGGGCGAACTTGAGCTCACCGCTAGCCCCGCAGGCGAAACTTTTCTAGTCGGAGAAACGCAACACATCGCCGGTGTCTGGTCCAGAAAACTGAACCTTCTCGACGGTGAGAATCTCAAGGTCTTGAAATCGTGGACCGTCGTTCCTCCGGTGAATCCGAAAGTATGGGGAGACCAGTTAGGCATCCAGACGCGCCAGTCCATCACGATCCAAACCGCCGACGGTGAACCTCGAACGGTTCTGGAGCACCGAGATTCGCTTTTTCTGTCTGACTTCATCGCTAAAGACTTGCTGGCCGTCATCAAGGACGACGGCTCGAACCAATTCATGATCGTGTCCACGAATGGCAAAATCGTGCGCGAATTTGGTCTAGGTTTGGAGCAGCCCGATGGCCCGTTCGTCGCAGCTCAAGACGGCCGGCGATTCGCCGTGCCGACCATGCGTTGGGGCGCGGCTCGCCACGACAATCCTGACGAATTGCACGCCAAGGTGTACGCCATCGATAGCGCTGTCCCGCTGCTCGATCTCAAAATCGTCCCGCATCACTCTCCGAGCCTGAACTTTGACACCCTCGGCGCCGACACTCTATTCGGAAAAGGCGGTCTGGCCCTGTCCGCCGTCGGCGACTTCTTGGCGGTCAAGTCCGGAGAAATCGTCCAGATGTATGCCGTGCCGGCTTCGGCGGCTTGCGCTCCCGATTGCGCCGTGGCCAACTCCGGCGCCAAAGCATCCCCGGTAATTCCGAGCGCTCCGAAGTCGTACTTGAATGTTGCGCCCTCGCCCGTCGCCGCGCAGGCGCTTTCCTGGCTGCCGCCGGACACCGAAACCGTCATCGCCGAAAACGGGCCTTTCCCGCTGCCGGATTTGCGCGATCCGGACGACGCTTCTGACCCGAAGCAAGATTCGAGCCGCCCCAGCGAAGCGGAGGAAGTGATCGCGGTCTTCAAACCAATTCCGCTATCTCTGTTCGGCTTCGAGAAAGGAATTCTTGGCCGGGCTTTCAAGGATCAAAAAATACTGCTGGCCATTGAAGGCTCGCGAAATTTCCTTCCCCCCGCGGCCCTCGGCCTCGGTCCGTTTCAAGGCTGCAGCATCGCCGTTTTCGACGGCGACGTTTCCGCCCAAGCCTCCGCCTTCCTGATCAATTTCTCGAAAGCAGCGCTGCGGACCGAGCAAATCGCGGGACAGACCGTCACAGTTTTTCAGGAAAAATGGGAAGAAGACACGTGGACTACTTTCGTTGCTTTTCCTAAGCCTAACGTCGCGGTTGCGGCGACCAACGAAGCCTACCTGCGCGAAGTTTTGACTCGCATCAAGAATCCGACGCGCGATCGCGCCATGCCAGCCGCGCTGCCGGAATGGAAGTACACAGATACTCGCGCGGCGTTTTGGGCTATGCGCCACTTCAGCCGCAACGGCAAATCCACCGATCCCACTTCCCCATTCGCTGAAGGCAGCTTTTCCGTGCCCGATCAGCAGGCTGTCGGACTAACCTTCGCCTTCGATCCAGCCACCTCGCCCACCGCAACCCTCGTGTATCTCTCCGCCAATCCCGACATCCGCGCAACTGTCGAGCAGCATTTGTTTGGGATGCAAAACGAGCCAGGCGCACGCGAAATGAATGTCCGCTACCGCCAGCTCGCACCAGGCATCATCGAAGGCGCCTTCGATTTGAACCACATCGAATCTGCCCAGACCTTCCTCTTCGACATGCTCGGACTATTCGGCCACTCTATCTTCGTCTGATTTGTCGCTTCACCGCCCAAACGCTCGGCGCGAAGCGCACTCGCCGAACACACGCGCACCGCAAAACCAGCGCCGTGGGCGCGGCATACGTTAGCCCAGCCCGCAAGGGCTGGGTAAAAGACGGCGCGAAGCGCCCACCTCAAAGTCGCGCGAATCGCGTCGCCTACCAGGCGCCGTTCGCGCACGCCTTGCGTTGTCCGCGCCATAACCTGTCCGCGCGCACTCAACCGACCGTTCACGTACCGCGGACGCCACCGCGCGGCCGGCTCCGTGCGCCACGCTTGACTTTACCGTTCCCGCGCCACACTATTCGCGAAACTACCGCGGTCCGACTCAGCCTCGGCCCCAGGCCATCCGGCCACAGGAGAAATAATCATGAGCACTTCCCCGTCCCCCGCGCCTCTGGACATGAATAAATTGAACGCCTTCATCGGCCAATTCGTCGGCGATCTCGGCGCCGCCGTCCACGCCGGCATGGTCGTGATCGGCGAAAAACTCGGCTTGTACAAAGCCCTCGCCGCCGGCCCCATGACTCCCGCCGAGCTCGCGAAGAAAACGCACACCGACGAGCGCTACGTCCGCGAATGGCTTTCTTCGCAAGCCGCCGGCGGCTACGTCACCTACGATGACGCCACCAAAAAATTCAGCCTGAGCACCGAACAGGCTTTCGCGCTCGCCAACGAAGACAGTCCCGCCTACATTCCCGGCGCATTCGAACTGGCGCTCGGCTCGCTCGCCGCCGTTCCGCGCATCACCGAGTCTTTCCGCACCGGAGCCGGCATGGGCTGGCACGAACACGACGAAGGCGTCTTCCACGGCTGCGAAAAGTTTTTCCGCCCGGGCTACGCCGCGAATCTGGTCAGCTCCTGGATTCCTTCGCTGCAAGATGTGCAGGCCAAACTCGAAGCCGGCGCTCGCGTCGCCGACGTCGGTTGCGGCAAAGGCGCATCCACCTTGCTGATGGCCCAGGCCTTCCCCAAATCACAATTTGTCGGTTTTGATTACCACGATAAATCCATCGAAGGCGCGCGCGAATCCGCCAAACGCCTGGGCCTCGACGATCGCCTGAAGTTCGAAGTGGCCAAAGCCAGCGAATATCCCGGGAAGGATTACGATTTCGTCGCCGTCTTCGATTGCCTGCACGACATGGGCGATCCGGTCGGCGCCGCCAAACACGTTCGCCAGTCGCTGGCCAAAGACGGCACTTGGATGATCGTCGAACCCTTCGCCAACGACGACCTAAAAGACAATCTCAACCCGGTCGGCCGCGTCTATTATTCGTTCTCGACGATGCTGTGCACCCCCTGCTCGCGCTCGCAGGAAGTGGCGTTGTGCCTGGGGGCCCAAGCCGGCGAAAAACGCATCGGCGAAGTAGTCCACAGTGCCGGCTTCTCTCGTTTCCGCCGCGCCACCGAAACCCCATTCAACATCGTCTACGAAGCGCGCCCGTAAATCCGCGCTAGCAAACAATCGCGTAGCCACGCCAGTCGAAGGTAATCAGCCTACCCTGGAGTGCGGCGGCT
>DASWVE010000135.1:0-5918 GCA_036401315.1 Candidatus Acidiferrales bacterium | reverse complement strand
AGGCCACCACCCAACCGTCGTCATTCTGAGGAGCGTTGTTCGCGACGAAGAATCTCATCCATGCTCCCGCGCTCCGGATCGGTACGCCGAAGGCGGGCTTCGGAGCCGCGATTCGACTTTCCTGCTCGTCTGCGGGTAATGCGCTGAGGCGTTTCGCGGCAATCTTTGCGAGTTTAGAAGCCGCATGCTCGAGCGCTTCGTTATTCCTGGACTTAGGCATAGAGCGCAACCTTCTTCCCGACTTTCCTTCTCTGTTTCAGCCTCTCGGCGTATAGGAAGAGCGTATCCAGAGTGAATTTCGAAACTTTACCGGTCATTAAGTCACTGATCCGTGGCTGGTGCTCATCCAAAAGCTCCGCTAGCTGTGCCTGCGAATAACCTTTGGCAAGTTTCACGATTGCCGTCTGCAGCTGTACCTTTTCTCGGAGTAGTGCCGTCTGCTCCGGTGAAAATCCCAGATCGTCCAAAACATCTCGCTTATTTTTTGCCATCTTTCTTCTTCCTCAATAGAGCAATCGTCTCATTTACGACTTTCAGCCGTTCCCGCGCCGTTTCGATGTCCCTCTGCTCCGTTTGATTCGTCTTCTTCTGGAAGCAATGTAAGACAAATATCAAGCCCTCCCGCCGTGTGTACATCAGGCGGTACCAGGCTCGGCCATACTGATCTCGAAGTTCCGATACGCCTGGCAGCACACTGCCCATTGCTTTCGAATCAAGCGGCGGCTCCCCGGATTCAAGTCGCGACAGGTCGCCTCCGATATTTTGCTTAACTGCATCGGGGAACGAGCGAAGAACCTCCAACGAGTTGCCCTGCCAACGAACCCTGCTTTCGTGTGGGTCTTGAACCACGAGGCAAGTATATAAGTACTTGTATAAAGGCAACCGTGGTGCTGGCGAGATGGCCCGCATTGGCTAACCCGGCCGCTGGCTCAGATCCAGCGCGCGCGGGGAATGGGTCAGGCCGCCGATGCTGATCACATCGACCTCCGCGTCCGCGTACAGATCCGAATTGCGTTCGGTGATCCCGCCGCTGGCTTCGATCAGAACCGCGTCCCACAGGCCCAGGCGGCGCAGCGCCACGATAATGTTCCGCACATCTTCTGGCATTTGATTGTCGAGCATCACCAGACACGGAAAATCGTGCACCCGCGAGCCGCCGGCCTTCTTCAGGCGGTTGAATTCGCGCGCCGCCGCGATGGCGCCGTCTTCCGTGCGCACTTCCACTTCAATGAACCGCGCGCGCCGCTGGCTTTTCCAGGCCTGCGCGATTGCCGCCGGAGCCGCGCGCTCTTCGATGCGATGAAACAGCGCCAAGTGATTATTTTTGATCATAATGCCGTCGGCCAGATTCAACCGGTGCGTCCCGCCGCCACCGAGATGCACCGCGCGTTTATCGAGGAGGCCCCACGGAGTCTTGCGCGTGCCCACAATCCGCGTCGCCGGACAGCGTTGCCACGCGCGCTCCTGCAAGCGTTTCGTAATCGTCGCGATCCCGCACATGCGCTGCAGCAGATTCAGCCCGACGCGCTCGCACGCCAGGATTTTATTTTGCGGACCTTCCACGCGCACCAGCGCGTCGCCTGTGTTGAAGACGTCGCCATCCTCTTTCTTCAGCACCACGTTCAGGCCTTCCTTGCGAAAGAACCACGCATACTCGCCGAGCCCCGCGGCGACGCCCGGTTCGCGCGCAATAATTTGCGCTGCTGCTTTGCGGCTGCCGATGCCCAGGGCCGCCGCGGTCGCATCGCGCGGCCGCGTGTCAGTTTCGAACAGCGTGGTCAGGATCGTCCGCACCGTGCGCAAATAATCCTTGTTGGCCAGGGTCACTTCCGCGCCGCGAAAAAGCGCGCGCTCGACAATCCGTCGGCGTAGTTCCGGCATGTTGTAACGTAGCGATGGCTGCATTGATGTGTGATTCGCGGGCGAGAACCGCAATACGAAAAGTATACCGTGAAGAGCACGTTCCGCGGACGCCTACACCGAAGGTCACGCATCGCGCCCAGTCGCGCCAGCATCGCCCCACGAAGCAAGCACGCGAATCTTTTCGGCGATCCAATCCAAATTGGTAGCAGCGTTTCACCCGCCGCGCGGAAGGGAAGTACCCCTCGCAGCGCTATAATTTCGCCAGGGAGTGAGATTTATTTTGGGCGTGAACCGGGGGAATCCATGAACGACCAAGCCGCCAAAGCCGAGAAACTTCGCCAGCTGCATCAAGGTCCGAAAATCCTGGTGCTGCCGAACGCCTGGGACGCGGCCAGCGCCCGCATTTTTGAAGACGCCGGCTTTCCGGCCATCGCCACCACCAGCGCGGGCGTGGCCTTTTCGCAGGGCTATCCCGACGGCCAATTCATCCCGCGTGACGAAATGCTCGCCGCCGTAAAGAAAATCGCGAACAGCGTGAAAATTCCAGTCACCGCCGATCTCGAATCCGGATACGAAGACGTAGCGAAAACCGCGACCAGCGCCATCGAATCCGGTGCCGTAGGACTCAACCTCGAAGACTTCGACCACGCCGACGGCGCCAAACTGTTTCCCATCGCCCTGCAGGTGGAAAAAATTAAAACGATTCGCCGCGTCAGCGACCAGCTCGGCGTGCGCCTGGTCATCAACGCGCGCACCGACCAATACCTCGCCGAAATCGGCGAGCCGGCGCAACGTTTCGCCAGCGCCTGCGAACGCCTGCACGCCTACATCGCCGCCGGAGCCGATTGCGTTTTCGTTCCCGGCGTCACGGACGAAGACACCCTCCGCCGCCTGGTCGCCGAACTGAAATTCCCGCTGAACGCGCTGGCCCAGCCGCCCTCGCCGAGCATCTCGCGTTTGCAACAACTCGGCGTCGCGCGCGTCAGCGTGGGCGCCGGAATCACCCGCGCCGTGATGGGCCTCACCCAGCGTGCCGCGCGCGAACTTCACGATTCCGGCACCTACCGCGCTATGTTCGATGGCGCCATGCCCTGGAACGAGGCCAACCAGCTCTTCAAGAAGTAGTTCCGGGTCAGCCGGCCCTTTTACAGTACGCGCAAAACCGTGTCACTGGACGTGACAATCGCATCCCCCGCGAGAATAGGTGTGAAAGTCGCTGGGTACTACATTCACCGTATTGAAAGTCCGCGCTCCGCGCCGCACTCTGTTTGGGAGAACACACGGCTCACCCCAGCTGCCGCGAATCGCACCATCCAGGTTTTGTTTTACCGCCGCCATGGGCAAGAAAACAAAACGAATTCTCGTAGCCGACGACAACGCCCACCTGCGCAAAGCGCTCTGCCGCCTTTTTGAAGATCACGAATTTCTGGAAATTTGCGCCGAAGCCACTAACGGCAGGGAAGCGGTGGAAATGGCCATCGCTCACAAACCCGATCTGATCATTCTCGATCTTTCCATGCCGGTGATGAACGGCCTGGAAGCCGCGCGCATTCTTTCCGCGCTGATGCCGCACGTCCCCAAAATTCTTTTCACGCTGCACGCTCACGCGCTGATGAAATCCGATCTCGACGCCGCAGGAATCAGCCGCGTCGTCTCCAAATCCGATATGACCGAGCTGATCGGCCATTCCGAATCGCTGGTAAAAGCCGCGTAGGCTACTCGCACCGCTGCCGCGAAAATCCGCCTCCTTCGTCCCCGTGCTGCGGCGAACGCAAACACATTTACCTTCGCGCCGTCCGATGTATACTCCCGGGACTCTCAGAAGGAGGCACCTCTCTTGCGAAAATACCTGGCGGAATTTCTCGGAACCTTCGTGCTCGTGTTCGGCGGAGTCGGCAGCGCGGTCCTGGCCGGCAGCCACATCGGTTATCTCGGCGTCTCGTTCGCGTTTGGCCTCTCGCTGCTCGCGATGGTTTACACCATCGGCCCCATTTCCGGCTGCCACATCAATCCGGCGGTCACGCTCGGCGTATTGCTCGCCAAACGCATCGGCACGCGCGATGCGCTCATGTATGTCGTCGCGCAGCTGTTTGGCGCGATCGTCGCGTCCGCTTTGATTCTGCTGATCGCCAGCGGCGCGAGCGGCGGCTACGATCTGCACGGCGCCGCACTCGGCGCGAACGGTTACGGCCTCCACTCGCCGGGACAATACGGCGTCGTCGCCGCGTTCATTGCCGAAGTAATTCTCACCATGTTTTTGGTCGTCACCGTGCTCGGCGCGACCGATGTAAAAGCTCCGGTAGGCTTCGCCGGCCTCGCCATCGGCTTGGTGCTCACCCTGATCCATCTGGTCGGCATTCCCATCACCAACACCTCGGTGAATCCCGCGCGCAGCATCGGACCCGCGCTCTTCGTCCAAGGCTGGGCGCTCGAACAGCTCTGGCTCTTCATCATCGCGCCACTAGTAGGCGCGATGCTCGCCGCCGGTTTCTACGCCGCGATCCGCATGCCCGATACGATCATCACCACGCCCGCCGGCGAACGCGCCCTCGACAGCGAGCAAGCCCAGCGCCGCAAGTAGCGGCGGCACGCAGCAACGAACGCAACACCGCAACGCCGGTGCAGGGGAGTGCAGCGCGAATGCGCCGCATGCCGCGCCTACATGTGGTGCGGCATGCAACCGCCGCACTCCCGTGGGTGTTTGTAGGGGCGGGTCTCAGACCCGCCCGCATTTGCCATGCCGGTAGCGGCAACACAGCATCCGGCTCTGCCGCCGTGTTTGCGACGCCGCTCACCCGACCTTGGCCGTCATCCAGAGGAGCGTTTCATGCGACGAAGGACCTCTCTTCGCTTCGATGTTCTTGCCCAGACCACAATCGAAGAGAGATCCTTCGCTTCGCTCTGGATGACGGCCAAAAACGGTTTGGCTGAAAACTCGCGAATCAGGCGAAGAAGCGGATCGTTCGTCGTCGACCAATAACCCGTGCAAGAGTAAACAAGCCGCCGCTGCGTAGTGGAAACAGCATCCACCACGAAAGAAACGCTCGTTCCAATTTGCAACATCGCGTTCACGTGGAAGAAACGTCCACTACACCTATCCTCATCATAGATACTTTGAATTGGACGCGTCCTCTTACTCCTGCGACACTGCACTCGTCATCTACTGCGACGTAGTAGCGGATGAAGTGAACCCAGAGGTTCCCTCCTAACCCCTGTAGTCCCACTTTTAGTTGTGCGGACTCCGTTGTCTGCGACGCCAAAACCGCAACGTAAATCGCTGTGCGCGTTGGGTGGCGTGTGCCGCAAGCCGTAAAAAAAGGAGACGTTTTTTATGAAAATGATCCGCCGCTTTGCGCAAGTTCAGGTTTTGCTTCTTAGTTTGCTCAGTTCCACGGTCGTGCCGATGGTGGCCCACGCTGAAGAAGCTCACGGCCGCTTCACGCTCACTTCCGAAACGCACTGGGGCACCGCCGTTCTTCCGGCCGGTGAATACACCTACACGCTGGCTACACGCAGCGCCATGCCGGTGATTTTGCTGCGCTCAGTGAAGGGCACGGAGGCGGCCTTCATTTCCGCTTACCGCGAAACCAGCACCACCGCCACTACGCCGAATGCCATCACCATCCAAGCGATCGGCAACGTGAAGGTCATCACCGAACTGCACGTCAATGACGCGGGCTTGGTCCTGCACTACCGCGCCCCGGCGTTAGAAACCGCCGCCAAAGCCGCCGACGCAAAATATTCGGCGACCATAGGTAAATAGTTTCAACCGCAACCAAAGTCGATCACCAAAAAGAAGAGCCGGCGATTTTGCCGGCTCTTCTTTTTGTGCCGTCATCCTAAGGAGCGTTTTTCGCGACGAAGGATCTCATCCATGCTCCCACGCCAGAATCAATGCGACGAATCCGCGCTCAGAATAATCGCCGACACGCCTTTGTGGGTGGCCCATCCTTCCCGCCTTTGGAAGGGTGGGGGTTTTACGCTCAATTCAAAACTCTCACGCGGAAATGTCGGGGTCGCTGTCTGACGCGAAAGGCCCCACCCTTCGCCAACCC
>DASWVE010000134.1:0-3667 GCA_036401315.1 Candidatus Acidiferrales bacterium | reverse complement strand
CTCCCGTGGCGTCCGGCGGCGCCACGCACCAAAATTCCGGGCAGGGCTCCGCGCAGCCCACCCCGCGCGCGCATCATGCGCTATATAAGGACCAGCCAACAAGAGTCAGAACAGGACAAATCGGGACATTCCACGCCAAATGATGCGAGTCCGGCGAGATTTCTCGACCCAGGCGCGAAGCGCGCGGCCCGCGCCGAGACGCGACGCGGAGCCTCCTCGAATTGCAACGTCGCCCAGCCCATTTTGGAGTGCGGCGGCTCTGCCGCCGCTTTTGACCCGTCAGCGCGGCCGCCCAAACGACCCAGTCCCGCTCCGCGGGACCGCCTCAACTCCTTACTCCACCACCCAACCGTCGTCATTCTGAGGAGCGCTTTTCGCGGCGAAGAATCTCATCCATGCTCCAGCATCGCGATCAACACGACGGGGACACTTCGACGTTGTGGCCGCCGAGACCGCGTACTGGATGAGATTCTTCGCTTCGCTCAGAATGACGGCCAAAAGCGGTTGGTCGCTATCGTGGCATTCCGGCGGCAGAGCCGGATGCATCTTCCTGCGCACCCAACCAAAAAAAACAAATCCATCCAATCCGATTCCCACTCTCCCGCGTACACGCTCTGAACGGACCCACGCCCCGCCCGGGACCGCTCCTGGAATTTTCACTTTTCCTAAAACTCAACCGTCGCCCGGAACCTCCACGCACCCCGGCGCGCCAATTCATATCGTCTTCGCAAATTTAAAAATCGCACCGGAAGTGAAAAGGAGATCCCATGGAAAACGGAAAGAAAATCTCGGAAGCGCTGCAGTCGCCCGTCGACCGCCGCGGATTCGTGAAGAGCGTCGGCCTCGGCGCCGCGGGCCTGGCCAGCGCCGCCGTCGTCGGCGGTAAACTCGGAATTCTCGACAAAATTCCCGGCATCAACCGCACCGGCCTCACCGCCCGCGCCGTCGCCGCCGGAGCCATCACCGACGTCGACATCCTGAATTTCGCGCTGAACCTCGAATACCTCGAAGCGGAATTCTATACGGTGGTCACCACCGGCAAGACGCTGGCGCAGAGCGGCTTCAACCTGAACGGCACCGGCACGCCGGGCCCCACCACCGGCGGCGGTATCGTCAGCTTTCTGAGCTCCTCCGGCGGAGTAGAAGTCACCAAGCAGCTGAAAGCCGTCATGGCCGAAATCACCTATGACGAACAACAGCACGTGCACCTGCTGCGCGGCGCGCTCGGCGCGGACGCCATCGCCAAGCCCGCCATCAATCTCGACGCGCTCGGTACCGGCTACGAGGGTTTCATGCACTGCATCGCCGTCGCGCGCGCGTTTGAAGATGTCGGCGTTTCGGCCTACGGCGGAGCTGCTCCGTTGATTTCCAGCAAAGATTATCTGGGAGTCGCCGCGCAGATCGCGCTGACCGAGGCGTATCACGCCGGAACGCTGCGCCTGATTTGCGCCGCCAACAACGACGCGTTCCTCTTCAAGGTCGACGGCCGCGACATTCTGCCGCCGCCCAACGGCACGCAATACTTCCCGGTCGATTACCAAGCCTTGGCCCGCACCCGCACCACCAGCGAAGTGCTCGCCATCGTCTACGCCAATTCCACCAGCGGCGCCACCGGCGGCGGCTTCTACCCCAACGGCATGAACGGCAACATCACCACCGTCTAGTCACAATCAGCGAATGCAAAAACGGTGCGGCGCACAGTCTCTCCTGCGCGCCGCACCGAGCCTCACGGAACAAACGCATTCCCAGCAACGATCCGGCGTGCAAGATCGTGACCCGCCACCTGTAGCGGCGGGCTTTAGCCCGGCAGTCTTTGCATTTCGCTGTTGCAGTCGAATTTGAGGGTGGCCCATTCTTCGCGCCTTTCGCGAAGGGTGGGGCTTTTGAATTTGCCTTTCGCCGTTTGCAGTCGCCGTTCCGGGTGCCGCACTCTTCGTTTCCCAGAAGGGTGCGGGTTTAGATTCCTCGCCTCTTGGGCCGCAACAACGAATACGGTAAAGTCTTCGCATGAAAATCGAAGCGCGCCGCGTTCCGGCGGAGGAAATCTCGGCGATGCGCGAAGCGTATCGCGCCGAAGCGAATTGCCAGATCATCTACGATTCGTTTTTGCCCCGCGGCCATGCCGACGCCTACCTCGTCTCCATCGATGGAAAAGCTGCCGGCTACGGCGCTTTGGCCAACCGCTACTACCCGCGCCAGATCATCGAATTCCACGTCGCCCCTGAAGCCCGCATCGACGCCCTCGAAATGTTTCGCCACCTGCTGGCCGTCACCCGCGCCACCCACGTCCGCGCCCAAACCAACATCCCGTTCATGACCCGCATGCTTTTCGACACCACCAAAAATATCGCCGCGGAAAAAGTTTTGTTCGCTGACCAGGCCATCGAGACCGCCGGCCCCGGTGGCGCAACGCCGCAGCCCCGCGCCCCGCACATTGCGCCGCCCGAACATTCGGCCTTTCGCCACATCACCGAAGCCGAAGCGCAGAAATTCGCGCAGGCTCAGGAAGTCCTGACGGACTGGGTGCTCGAAATTTCCGGCGAAATCGTCGCCACCGCCGGATATTTGACCCACTACAATCCACCCTACGCGGACATTTTCATGGCGGTTGCCGACGCCGCGCGCCGCAAAGGTTACGGCGGCTACATCGTGCAGGAAATCTGCAGCGTAGCCCGCGCCGCTGGAAAAATTCCCACCGCGCGCTGTGATACCGCCGCGGAAGGCTCGCGCCGCGCACTGGAACGCGGCGGCCTGGTCGCTTGCGGCCATCTTGTTTACGGGGAAGTGTCAGCATGACGGGCGCGCCGATTTTCGCCGCGGCAGCGCGGACGATTCTGATCGGGTTGCTGCTCGCCGCGTCGTTGACGCTCGCCACGCCGCGCGCTCACGCGCAGACGTCGACGCAAGCGCCGGCCCAAACGCAGCCGCAACCCGTCACCGGCGTGTCGACTCAACCGCCGCCCGCGCTAAAACCCGAACTCCAGCCATTTTTATTTTTCGTGGGTCACTGGGATTGCGCGGGAGAGTTTCCAGCTTCGAAAAAACAAATCTCCGCGCACGTCGAAATCACGCCGGACCTCGACGGCTCCTGGCTGATGTTCCGGTGGGATGACCAAGCACCCAACCGCTTTCACGCCGTGGAATTCTGGGGCTACAACAAAACCGGCAAGCACTTCTCCAATTTCATCTACGACAATTTCGGCGGCGCGCGCCTTTTCGAATCCAAAGGCTGGGACGCCGACACGCTAACCTGGGTCGGCGACATGCTCCCCGCCGCGAACGGCGCCGACGCCCAAATCAATCAGCGCTTCGTCCTCGAACGCAAATCCGCGAAAGAATTCGTAATTTCCTACGCCACCCACAAACCCCAAGCCGACTGGGTCACCGTCGACCGCCTCACCTGCAAGCAGTAGCTACAAATAGCAGCGAAGCGGCGCAGCCCGCAGTCAAATTCCAGCCGAGACAAATAAACCCGCACACCGGCGCAAACCATTTTGGAGTGCGGCGGCTCTGCCGCCGCTTTTGACGCGCCGCGCGCCTCGACCAAACAACCTAGTCCCGCTCTGCGGGACCGCCACAACTCCCCAGGCCACCACCCAACCGTCGTCATTCTGAGGAGCGTTGTTCGCGACGAAGAATCTCATCCATGCTCCCGCGCTCCGGATCG
>DASWVE010000133.1:0-15012 GCA_036401315.1 Candidatus Acidiferrales bacterium | reverse complement strand
GCCCGGCGACCATAGTTAATAGATACAGCAAGGTCTCGGTCATGTTGTCTGGCTGCACCGGGCATCCCGGCACGCAAACGATTGGCACGCCTCCAGCTGACTTCCATTTCCATCCAAGATAATCCGGCAACCCCATGGCTCCGGTGGGATTTCCGGCCATGGCGTGCAGCCCGCCATAGGTCGCGCAGGTTCCGGCGGCGACGACCGCCCAGGCTTTGGGCGCGAGGCGGTCGATCCAATCGCAGGTCAGAATCGGTTGGCCCGTTTGCGCATCGGTGCCAAACGCAGCCCAGTAGCCTTCTTTCTTGTTGGTCTCGTCCGGGATCGAGCCCTCGATCACCAGAATAAAAGGCTTTAGCTTTCCTTCGGCGGCGCGATGAAACACGGCCATAAATTCATCGCCGTTTTCCATGGAGAGGAAGGGATTGTGTAGCTTGATCTTCGGGACGAAAGGCATAGCGCCGAGGATCAGATCCTCGATGCTCGGCTGGGTCGCAGCCGTCATGGCGATGGTGTCGCCATCGCAGCCGAGCCCGGCCGTAATCCACAGAACGTCGATTTCGGTTATCTCGTTCATGCTGCGGTAGGTTTCCGGGTACGGTGAACGGAGTACCGGGCCTCGATACTTGCCGCTTCGCGGGATTGTACCGAATCGTGACAAGCGGTGTCGCGCTTTATTCCGCGTCTGGCATTTCCGCCCTTGTGCCGTTTGCATGGCGGAAAAGGTAGGTCAGGCTAAATTTGGTTTGCGGCTTCAGCGGAACTCTTACGACCACCGCGGCAAATCCGTCAGCGGGTTCCTCCAAAAGTCCTGACTAACGAAAACCGCACCTGAATCGGTTCGGAGGGATGGTATACGTTGGTGAATTCCGGCGCGCCGGTTGGCCTAATTCGGGAGACATAGGCGTAAGTAATATCGTCCACACGTCCATTGAGCAAATTCAAAAGATCGGCCGATACGCGCCATTGGCTGTTGAAGCGATACCCGAACCCCAAGTTGAGCAGTAATGTTGAAGGTGAGCGATTCAATGCGTCCGATGTCAAGTCGCGCGGTCCAAAATAGCGCAAGCGTAGAGTCGACGTAAAACCCTTGTAGTTGTGCAGCGTGACGCCCGATGAAATCACTACTTTGACCGCTTCGGGAACCAGCTTGCCGCCCGGGCCCTGCGCCGGAAACGGAGCTCCGGCCGGGTTGGAGAACGCCGCATCGTCGGGATCAAATTCGGTGAATCGGGCGCGAGAATCCCCCATGTCTAAATCAAAAACCAGATGGTCCGTGGGCGTGTAGTAGTTCGCCCATTCGATGCCGTAGCGGTTGCTCGGCGACGCCGAAGGAACCGTGGCACCGGTGTCGCCATCCTGCTGCAGTTCAGAATTGCTGTGGAGATACCAGAGCGACAGCGTGCTTTGCAGATGAGCGAGAGCTGACGTACGCACCCCAACTTCCCCGCCCTTGGTTTGGACCAGCGGGGTAACTCGGTTGGTCGGCGTCGGGAACGGATTGTCCGGCGAAATTGGTTCAGTCCTTTGCGTTGCGCCGCGCGCGTCGTTGCTGTGAAAACTGAATCCGCCCTGTACGTAGATTTCAGTCTTAGCCCAAGGGCCGAAAATCAAAGTCGCTTTGGGGCTGGGCAGGAACTTGGTAACCGTACCCGAATTGAGCCGCGAAAAGTCGACCACCGGAGCGCCCGGCAATTCGCTGGCGATATACGGCGCAGTCAGGCTGCGGACGTCATAGATCGCTTCGTCTCCGCGTATGGCCAGGTTCCAGCGGAATTTGTCCGTCCACTGGATTTTATTTTCCGCGTAAAAACCGAGCATGGTGTCGCTGAAGTTATTCAAATCCGCATCGGCGGGCAAAGTTGGATATTTTCCGTTGATGGTCCCGTCGGGGCCGCATTGGGGGATGGGGTTGGTATAGCAGGCCACCAGATCGGTCTTGTCCGTGCGCACCCGATCGTCGGTGCGGTACAGGCCGTTGTGCACCCAATCGTTGCGGACCTGAACACCGAGCGTATTTTCTACTTTGCGATGCGACCAGCGTCTGAAAACCGTGTGGTGCCCGTCCAGCCCAGCCACGAAGCGCCGGTCCTGCTGTTCGAATTGATCGCCTTTCACCGGGTCATTCAGGAAGTAAGTGAAATCGGAAAACAAATCGAGATCGTAATAAAAACCGTAGAGCGAAATTTTCGTTTCGGAATGTTCGTCCTGGCGGTGCCATTCACCCTGCACGCTGTATCGCTGCGAATGGCCGCCGTCGGTCGGGTTCAGTGCGCCGAAGTAACCGACGATGGGAATGGCGGTGACCGGAATTTGATCGCTGGAGTGCCAGTTGCCATGATAAGCGCGGGCGGTGATGCTGAAGCCGCTGGGTTCCGTGCCCTGGCTGTAGGTGGCGATCCCATTGAATTTGTAATAGTTGTCCGGATGGGTCCAGGGACCGTCCTCGTGATAGGCTTCGCCGCCGTACAGCAAAATGCCCGAGCCGAGTTTGTGCGAAACGCCAAAAACCAAACGCCCAAAACCGTACATCCCGCCTTCCACCTGGATAAAATTTCCGGGCAGCTCCTTGAAGTATTCCAAATGCGCCGATCCCGTTGAGCCGTAGTTGCCCACGTCCGCATAGTAAGGACCCTTTTCGTAATTCACCCGCTGCACCAATTCCGGGATGACGGTGTTGAAATCCGCATAGCCCTCTCCGTGCGCGTGCGACGGCAAATTCAGCGGCATATCGTCGATAAAGATGGCGAAATCCGTGCCGTGATCGAGATTGAAGCCGCGCAGAAAATACTGGTTGGCCTTGCCGCCGCCAGCGTGCTGCGTGATGATCAGACCCGGAACCGTCTCCAGAATTTCTCCAGATCGAAGGATCGGACGATCCTGAAGTTCGGCCGCGCCCACCGTTCCCTGGGTGGCCGAATCGGCAATTCCGACCAGGTTATCATTGCGGCCGTTCACCGTTACGGTGGTGCTCACATGGCTCACCGCCAGAGCGATGCGCAGCGGAGTCGGCGCTTCGGTGCTCCCGATCGTTACTGAAATTTCCTTGGCTTCAAAACCCGGACTCGATACCACCAACCGGTAATCACCTGGCGGCAGTCCGGAAATAAGAAACGAGCCGTTGCCGTCCGTCTCTTTGGCGATCGGCGCAGTTCCGTTGGAGCTGTGCACCAGCACGGTCGCACCTGAGATCACCGCGCCAGACGTGTCCACTACGGTTCCCGATAGCTGAGCCGGATACGCGTTACCACTCTTAGCGACCGGCGTCCGCTCCTGCGCGGCAAGCGAGAGTGAAATGAGCATCGATGCTAAGCATAGAGACCAGAATATAAAGACGAGATGGACCGGGCCCCTCGGCCCGAGCTTGGAGCATGGCTGGCGCACCGTATAGACTGAGATCTTTGAAGGAAGATGCACGCGAGGCTGGCTCTCCTGTCCAGCGATCTTCACAGCCGAGTGTGTAACACATTTTTTAAAATCGTGCTACAGGCTATCTGGTGCAAGACGGAGGCCCATGCCAAATCTGATTCGTACCGGCATTTCGCTGGATAAGGAACTGCTCGATAAATTCGACCGCATCATCGATCGCAAGGGCTACGGCAACCGCTCCGAAGCCATTCGCGATCTGGTGCGCGATTGCGTGGTGGAAGAGGACATCGAACAGAATCGTATGGCGGTAGGCACTCTGACCCTGGTGTACGACCATCACAAGGCGGGATTATCGAACCGGCTGACCAGCCTGCAACACGATATGCACGGGCAGGTGCTGGCCGCCACGCACGTCCATCTCGACCATCACAATTGCCTCGAAGTGATCATCATGAAAGGCCGCAGCTTCGAGATGAAGAGTTTTGCGGATAAGATTCTGAGCTTGCGCGGCGTAAAACATGGAAAGTTCGTCCTGACCACCACCGCTAAGGACCTCCCCTAGTCCTCGGCCCACAGGGAACCCCCGGTGCAAAATACGGGACTTCCTGTATGTTTTCGCTTTCCGCGTGTTTGCTATGTTCTAGGAGTGGCGTTCGGCTGGCCTACTCGAGGTGCGAAATTTGGAGGGACGAAAGATGAAGTTTGAATATTACGTTCTCGGCGCCGTTGCAGTGGTTATCGTTGCAGCAGGGGTAGCGATGCTTCCCGATTTCATTCGCTACATGAAAATTCGAGCGATGTAGGCAGGCCTGACGCCGACCCTCCGCGCAGTCATCCAAAAATATTTCAATTGTGTGGAACGCTGTAAGGCTGACCATCGCGCAGGTAGAGGCGCGCGGCTTCTTGGCGAGTAAACGGCCTGGCTCCCCGCCGGCCGAAAACGGCGATCTGGTTTCCACTTTCATCCACGGCGCGGTCGCGATCGGTTCCCTTGGAGATGGCCAGCGCCGGTCCGGCAGTGTGATACGTGGCGATTAATTTGGGAGTGGGCCGCGGGCTGAAGCCGTACGAATTCGCAGAATCTTCCGGCGACAGAATCTGCAGCACGCGGAGGCCGTTTTGTCCGTCGGCGACGAAAGCGAAAGCACTGGCATCGACCATCCCGATTTTTATATCCCGCACATCATTCAGCGCGCCATCCGCAGTGAACATTCGGTCGAGTTTCGGCGCCTCAGGCCTTTCCACGTCCACAATGGCCACGCCCTGCTTGCCTCCCGCCACGTACGCGTAGGTTCTGGCGACATAAATGTTGCGGGCATCTTGCAGCGGCACTTGGGCTCCGGGGACCACGCGCGGATGCGCCAAATCGGTGACGTCGAGAACTTTCAGGCCTTCCCGATCGACCACAAAAGCGTATCGAAACTGAATCGCGATTCCCTGCGGTTCTTTCAAGTCCGGCGCTCCGACCTGTGCCGCGATTTTCGGCTGCAGCGGATTATCCAGATCGACGACGACCAGGCCGCGGTCGCAAAGAATGTAAGCAAATGTTCCAGCGATGGTGATGCGCCGCGCACCGTTGAGAATTCCATCCGGGTTGAAAGCGAGGGCGCGCTTCAGAAAATTATTCTGCGGATTCCCGTCGAGCAGCGTGCTCACGCCCGGACGTTTGCTCTTCGGATCCGGATCGCCGACCACCACCAGGCCTTCGTATTTATCGGCGACATACAGAAAGGCGTACATCGGGTGGATGGCCTGCTCTTCATTTTCCGGACGCCGCGTGCGCGCCGGATCGAGCGCAAGCGTCGACGGGCTGGCCACGGCACTTGCGTATTTGGTCGGCACATAAAATCGCTGCCCCAGCGGCGACACCGGTGCGGTAATCGTCCGTTCAGAAAAATTCTTGTTGTCGATATTTGCGACGTCGTAGATACGGAACCCGCCCTTGCCCAGAGCCGCGTAGAGATATTCGCCGCGCAGCTGTAAATCCAAAACGTTGCCGAGGTGGTGATAAACTTCCTTCAGTTGGCGGTCGTGCGCCACGTGCTGCTTGAAATCCTGCGGGTACGCAACGCGTTGCAAATAGCTGCCGATAATCGCGGGCGGCTCGTCGTGTTCGGCAACGGCGACAGCATCGAAACCCTTCGCGCCAGCCGCGACGTAAACGTAGCGGCCCATCAGGTTCAGCAGGTTGGTGCCCTGCAGCAGCACCTGCGCCATCCAAGCGTTGTTGTCGTTGCGATCCGAAATGTGGCAATCCTCGCAAGTTCTGGTTTCTTTAGCGCGCACGGTGTGCGGAACAAAAGTGCTAAATGCGGTACCGCTGAATCCTTCGGCCGAAACGGTCTGCTGCATGTAATAAATCCAATCGCGATTCTGATTTTGCGAACTGACCACGACCGCGCAAGAGGAACGGACCGGAGCAACGCGATGGCCGGTGACCGTGCCGTCGATCCCGAGCATGAATCCGTCGTCGCGCAGCACCTGAAAATCGTAGCTGGTCCAGTTGCGCGTGGTCAGGCCTTCGTTGTGCAGCATCGGTTTGCGCTGATTGGCCATCATCGAAAGATGGCAGCCAAAACAATTCGGGGTCCACGAAGTGTGGCAGGAGTAGCAAGTCATGCGGCTATTTGCGTGAGCGAGTTTCGCGGAGTCGGACGGCACGCTACCCCAGGACTTTCCGTCGATCTGAATGGTTTTGGCCCAGGCTGATTTTTGATTGTAGTGTTCGTTGCCGGGAGTGATGGTGTCGACAGTCTGGACCACTTCCCATTCCTTGTCCGGCTCGACCATCGAGCGTTGGAATAATTTACCGCCGCGATATTCGAAGCGGCGCGTGCTCCACGGCGTGCGCAGCGCGTCGAAATGGGTTCCCCCAGGAGGCGACGCCGCCCCAGACGAAACCAGCGTGGCTTTGCGGTCGATGGTGCCGTGGCAGTCGACACAGTCGAGCTCAATCGCTGCGCGCGGCTCGGCGTAGAGCTTCCCGTTGCCATGCGCGTCCTGCTCGAAATGGCAATCGACACAATGCATTCCTTTTTCGAGATGAATGTCGGCGAGGTGGACGGCCTTTTTGAACTTGTCCGGATCGTCGGCGGTTACGGTTTTATTGTCGGCGTCGAGCAGATTGCCTTTGCGGTCGCGCTTGTAGACGGCGCGAAAAATCCAGCCGTGGCTGTGAAAGTCGGCGAATTGCGATTGCTGCAGCTTGCTGTTGAATTCCGGGCTGCCCGTTTTTTCGAGGAATTTGGGATCGGACCAGAGCCCGCGCGCCGCCGCGCCTTCCGGATTTCGCAGCGAAGCCTGATATTTTTCTTCTTCCGTAGGATTGTGCTGCTCGCGCGGGTACATCGCTTCGCCGTCGGCCTCGTTGTCCCACCAGGTGTAGCCGAAATAAGTCGTCTCCATATTCGTGCCGGGATGAACATGGCAAATCATGCATTGGCTGGACGGGATGGCGCGCGTGAAGCTGTGTTTGATTGGATGGCCGGATTCGTTCTTGGGGATCGTGGTATCGGAAGATGCGCTTTCGCCGAGGTGGCCGAAAGATGCGTAAGGTCCGGAGTGCTGCGGAGAACGGTCGTTGGCGTAGATCACGTGGCAGGACGTGCAGCCACTGCCGCGATAATCGCCGGGCTGGTCGTTGGTGCCCGGCAGCGAGAGCAACGGATCGAGCAGGCGAGTTTTCTGCAAGCCAAGGAAAACTGGATCGGTGCGCAGCAGCGTGCCGAAGCCGCGCTCACCCAATTGGTCGTCGGGCCGGCCCGATTCTTCCTCACGATCGGGATTACCGATTTCACCTTTCTTCATGCCGCCGCGTTCGAAGACGCGCAGTACGTTGCCGGGCTGCGAAAGCTCCCAGCGCTCCAGCGGCGTCAGCTCCGGCACGATGCCCTTCAGTCGGGTCTCCTCAGCAGTCGGCGCTGGCACCGTGAAAATATTTTGCGGCAAGCCCTCCGCGGAATAACTTTCACCGAAATGAGTATTCTTCAGCGGAAACGACCCGTTGTTGTAGAGCGCCGCGCCCCACAACATTCCGCCATGCGTCATCATGCTGGTCTTCACTTTCAAGACTTCCGGCGTGTGGCACCCGTTGGCGCCGCAAGTCTCCGCCGCGACGCGCAGGTCGCCGGGATTGACGAATTTCACGTATTCGTAACTTTCGCGCAGCCACTTGGTGTACAGCCGCTGCGGATTGGCAGAGGTATTTGCCAGCGCCGGATCATTGGGCTGCGGATGCGCGCGTTTTTTCAGCTGCTCATATTCCGGCGTCTTCGGATCTGCACCGGTTTGCGCGACCACACTGGTGTCGCCCCCGTGGCAATCCGTGCAAGCCAGACGCACGGTGCGCGTCGGATGCATCGACGGTTCGTCCGTCGATACGTGGCAGGAAATGCAGCCCGTGTTTTGTCGATCCACGTCGGCCTGTGACTGACCGAGCCAATTGTGCTGTGCTTGCGATTGGCCGGCGCGCATTCGGCCCGTGAACAAGATCAGTCCGACGATCGTCAACGCGCCGGCGAGGACGAGCGGCACGAACCGCCGTGAGCGGCGTAGGCGATCAGCCAAATGAATTGAGGACTTTTCCATATCCACTAAACTTCACGCCTCAAAACTGAAATTTCACGTCGGTAAAAACCGAATACATAACTTTACCGGTGTAAATGTCTTTCAACCCCTGCCCCGGAACCAGCGCAGCGGCGCCCGCGGTGATAGCAATGTTCTCAGTAAGCGGCGGCCGGTAGCGCACGCCAACGCTGGAATCCCAGCCGATACTGTGATGAATCGGCGCTTGAAACAAGATTTGCTCGAGTGCTTCGGTGCGTTCGAATCGCAGGTAATTCACATTCACAAAGCCGCGCAGTTTCGGCGTGATATCGAAATCAGTGCCGAGGTTCGCCAAAAAAATCCCGGGATTTTCGAAATTGGCTTGGCCTTCATTTTTGCTTGAACGCAAATCGGGCAACAGGCTGTCGCCGGCGGTCAGCGCCACGCCGGAGCCAGTCAGACGAATGCTCTCGCGCTCCCACAAACTGAAAATGCCGCCCGCGAATTCCGGGAAATCGTCGATCGAATCGAATCCTCGTGCTTTGCCGTGCTGCGGATCGCCGGAACCTGAGGCGTAAAAAGCCGAGCCTTTGAAACGTATCCAATCCTTGTCGACAGAAAGTTCCAGCGCGGCCATCTGGGCATTGATGGTCACCGGCCTAGCGGCGATAGGATTGAAACTATCGTTGCCCAGCGCTTGATAAAACGCGTGGGTCAGATTCACCGGACCGATGTGGCCATCGCCGGTCCATCCAACGTAGGCGGCCTTAACGCTGTGCGGGCGAATCATGCCGTTCGCGAAAACGGCACCGACCGGCGAAGGCCGCACCAGAAATCCGTTGTCGTCATAATGCACGGTGGCGTCGTCATCGCTGTAGTGCACGCTGACCTGCGCGGTGTAGCCCTGAAACAGAAAATCCTGGCGGTAGAGATTGGCGATGATCACCTGCTGGTGACGCAAGGCCAGTGAGTTCAAGCCGCTGTTCGTATTTTTCTCGAGCAAATTGAAATACGCCGCGTTGTATTGCCAGCGGTTCGAATGCAAATTACCGAAGAAGCGCACCCCGGGCTGCTCCTCGACAAAAATAAAACCGCGAAAGTCGCTGTTGAATCCCTGAATCCCCGCGCGAACGGAAACGAAATCGTAGTTCGGACCGATATCGTGCAGCTTCAATTCGCCGAACGCTTCCTGCAGGCCCACGTGCGAATCGAAACGCGAAGTGCCGCCGCGGACGTCGACATTCACGATCCCCAGTTCGCGCACCTTCAGAAAATTCAAACTGATCACCGGCGTGATCCGGATGCGCCAGTCGACCGGACGAAACGAAGTGTCCCCGTGAAAAAGATCGAACGAAAACAGAAACCGCTGATCGAGGAAAAACTGCTCGCCCTTGCCGAAGAAATCGCTGCTGCCGGGATTCGCCGCGCTAATGTTGCTGGGGACCGGCAGCCGCCGGCCGTCGGCGAACGTGTCGCTGATACCGGTGATATTCAAAAATGTTTGCTTGCCGATGATCGGCAAGTCACCTTTCAGCTTGTTGCGGTTAAACGGATCCCACCGGCTGCCCTTCACATAGGGATATTCGCCGCCGATATCGTAGCGGTCCCAATTGGGCATGGTGATCAGCCAGCGGTCCGGCTCCGTGCGAAAAACCTGGTCCGGCGGCGGTAGCGGCGCAGCGGGCGGATTTTGCGGAGCATTGCCGTCTTGACTCAGCGCCGGCGCGGCCGAAGGTGGACTCGTCAAATCGACGCCCGCCGCACCCGTGGTATTTACTGGCGGCAGTTCCGGGAACTGCGGCGATGACGGCCTCGTTGACGGCAGCGCAACGAGCGAGAGCTCACGAACGAGATTATCGCCCGCCTTAAATTGAATTTCGGCAGGCGCCAGATTTTGGTACGCGGCGACGTCGACTCCGAATTGGTAAGTACCCGGCGGCAATTCCAGAAAACGAAAGACTCCTTGCGCGTCCGTAACCCGCTCGAGAGTTTGATGCGTGCCGGTATTCTGCAGGGTGACGTGCGCCGCGATAACCGGCCTTCCGTTCGTGTCACGCACAGTGCCCTGCAAAGAAGCTTTCTTTGCTGCGGTCTGGCCTGGCAGGCGCTGCTGCTCTTGTTGAGGCGATGACTGTTGCAACACGAATTTCGCGGCGGATCGCGCGGCGTTATGAACTTTCGATACGAGTGAAACGTCCGCCTTCGTAGGCGTCGCGGCAGAAACGGTCGTCCCGGTCAGGCCGACGTAGAAAATCAGCAGTACGCCGCACATCCTGGTGCCCAGGACCAGGGTGAACCTTTGCCGGCAATACTTGCGAGAAACCAGATGAGCACCGCACCTGAGCAATGTTTGGGAACCGCTGGCGGTATTGTGATACGAATGACCCATTGGCCTCACGAAATTTCATCGTGGATTGCGGAATGAGTGCATCACCTGACAACGTGAAGCGATCCGGCTCAAGGCTTCGGCGCTGGCACCGCCTGGGATTCGTGCTTCCGCTGTGCGCGCTGCTGGGTAATTGCGGAGGGGGTGGCGGCAGTTCGACCACGACCCCGCCAGTTCAGCCTCCGCCCGCCACTGCCAGCCTCACTCAGGCTGATGTGCAGATGCTGGTGCAAGCCGCCGCTACCGCCGCGCAATCCGATTCAACCGTGATCGCCGTCGTCGACCGTTTGGGCCGCGTGCTGGCCGTGTATAAAGGACCCTCAGCTCCGACCACCACGTCAGGTAACTTCGGCGCCGCCATCCCCACGGACGACCTCGCGGTTTCACTCGCGCGCACCGGCGCCTTCTTCAGCAACGACCAGGCTCCCCTGTCTTCGCGCACGGTGCGTTTCATCAGCGGCATTCATTTCCCGCCGGGAGTTATCAATTCTGCTAGCGCAGCGCTCTACGGCATCGAGAATACAAATAGAGGCTGCACGCTCGCCGCGGCACTGAATCCCACGGTTCCGCCGTCGACGACGATCACTGGCGCGTCGCCTGGATACGGCATAACCACAGGCAAAGCGGACGTAAACGACACGCAGCCGACCGCCGTGAATCCCGGCGGCGTGCCGATTTTCAAGAACGGCCAGGAAGTCGGAGGCATTGGCGTCGTCGCCACAGACGCGGACACTTCGGAGTACGTGGCGTTTGCCGCGGCAGCGATGGCGGCGATGGGAGGTCCGAACACCGCCACCGATGGCGTAGGCTTTCCGACCTTTCCTGCGCCGGGCATTGTCTCGATCGCAGGCATCACGCTGCCGTTCGTGAATCAAACCTCGGCGCCGAACGGCACAAACCCCGGCACATTCAACCCTACGCTTTTTTCCGTCGGCCCGGTAGCCAGCCCCGGCGTACCGCCCGAAGGCGATTTGATCCCGCAGACGGCCGGACCAATCGGCGGCCTGACCGCGTCTGACGTGGCCGGAATTGTCGCCAACGCCGTGGCCACGGCGAACACCACTCGCGCGCAAATCCGTTTGCCCATCGGGGTGAAAGCGAAAATGGTCATCTCGGTCAGCGATCTCGACGGAACGCTGATCGCTTTGTACCGCATGACCGATTCCACAATATTCAGCATCGACGTGGCGGCGTCGAAAGCCCGCAACGTGATCTACTTCAGCGGCGCGACGCGCCAGCCGGCGGACCTCAATCAGGTGCCCATGGGAACCGCGGTAACGAACCGCACCATCGGATTCGGCGCGCAGCCTTTTTTCCCTTCGGGAATCGATGGCACCGCTGCGGGACCGTTTTTCAATTTGTACACGATGGATGTGGCCAACCCGTGCACCCAAGGACTGCAAGTGCCCAGCGCCGCCTGGCCCAAGGTCAACATGAGCGGCGTCGTATTTTTTCCGGGGTCCGAGCCGCTATATAAAAATGGAGTTTTAGTTGGCGGGCTGGGTGTAAGCGGCGATGGCGTCGATCAGGACGATTACGTTACGGCCGGAGGCGCGGCTGGATTCGAACCCGATCCTTCGATGCGCGCGGACCAGATTATTATCGATGGCGTGCGCTTGCCATATTTGAAATTCCCGCGGAACCCTACGGATTGAACTTAGCCTTCTCGCACTTTATGACCCGCGAGATTTCCTAGCCCATCGTACGCCGCGTATTTGTACATTTCCGAAAGCGTCGGGTAGTTGAAAACGAATTCGATAAAGATGTCGAGCGACATCTCGGCTTCCAGCGCCATCATCCCCAGATGGATCAGTTCCGTCGCGCTGTCGCCGATAATCTGCACGCCCAGCAGCCGGCGATCGGTCTTCCTGAAGATGAGCTTCAACATGCCAGATAAATCTCCGACGATCTGCCCGCGCACGTTATTCGCATAGTGTGCCCGGCCCACCTCGTACTCGATTTTCTTTTCCTTGCAACTGTCTTCCGTCTCGCCCACCGCGGAAATTTCCGGAATGGTATAGACGCCCATCGGCAGCATGGAGGCGAGGCGTTTCTTGTATTCGAGCCCGAAAGCGTGGCAGACGGCGACTCGCGCCTGCTCCATCGAGGTCGAAGCCAGCGCCGGAAAGCCGATGACATCGCCCGCCGCATAAATCGTAGTGATCCCAGTCTGGTAATGCTCGTTCACCTCGACATAACCGCGCTTGTTTAAGGTGACGCCGGCTTTTTCCAGGTGCAGCTGATCCACGGCGCCACGGCGTCCGGCGGCAAACAGCGCGGTTTCCACCGCCAGCGTATTTCCAGATTGCAGCGCGATGCGCACACCGTTCGGCGTGCGTTCGATTTGCGTGGTTCGTTCGCCCAGATAAAAGTTCACGCCGAGCTGGCCGAGCCGCTCGCGCAAGCAGTGCGAAATTTCGCCATCCAGAAAGGGCAGCACACGATCGCGGCCGTCGACCAGCGCGACTTCCACGCCCAGCGCGGTGAAGATCGAAGCATATTCGCAGCCGATGACGCCGCCGCCCACGATGGCCATGCTGCGAGGGATGACGGTCATGCCCAGGATCGAATCGGAATCGAAAACGACTTCGTCGTCGAAAGGAATTTCGGGCGCGCGATGGGGCGTCGAGCCCGTCGCGATCAAGATGACTTTGCCGCGGACGCTGACCGGCGCATGCCCGGCCCGCAGCACTGAAATCGTGTTGGCGTCCTCGAAGAAAGCGACTCCGCGCATCAGTTCCACGCCGTGCGCGACCAGGTTCTGCAGGATTTTCTGGCGTTGCGCTTCGACGATCACGTCCTTGCGATGCATGAAATTTTCTACGGTGAGACCTTCTTTCAACGAATAGTCCACGCCGTAGAGCCCGCGCTGCTGCACCCCGGAAAAATACAATGCGGATTCGCGGAGAATTTTGCTGGGAATGGTTCCGGTATTGACGCAGGCGCCGCCAAGGATGGACTCGTACTCGATCAGCGCCACGCGTTTGCCGAAATACGCGGCTTGCACCGCCCCTTTCTCGCCCGCGGGCCCCGAACCGATCACGATTAGATCAAATTGCTGCACAGGGTTTCTCCCGATGGCGATGTCGCTAACGCAGCAGCGCGTTCACCTGATGCATCCGCGCCGCGAATCGCGCCGGATCGTACGCTGAAGGGTTCTGCAATTCCTGGAAAAGTCCGCTGATGGCCACGCGAAGTTGCTCGGAATTTTGCATCTTCTGATTTCGATCGTAGGCCACGTAGAGCGATTGAATCGCCATGGCGGCCTGTGCGGCGGCGTGCTCGCCCTGCCCCGAAACATTATCCGCATCTCCGGATATTTTTTGCAGCAGGCGCAGCGTGGCGCCCGAATCGTTCGGCGTGGAATCGACCTTGGCGGACAATTCGCCGACCATGCGGGCCGAGTTCGTCGCCGCCGCGATCACCGCGTCGCGATCCGGATTCAACTGGCTCATCAGATGCGCGACATTGCCAAGTTCAGCATCCAGTTTCGCAGTCTGGTCGCTATCCGCCTGCGCGACCAATTCATGAAAAATCGTGTAGCGCGATGGATTCCACGGCGGATCGCCCGGACGGCGTCCCGTATATCCCCGCGCCTGCCGCCAGCTATCCTCCGGCGTGGTCAAACTGTGGTGGCAGGAATAACACTGCAACTCGGAATACTCCGGCCAAACTTTTCCTTTGGCTCGCGAAGCCAGCCGCAGCAGCGATTCGCGGAGCTGCACGGCCTGCCCGGTGCTGAGTTCATGAACGTCATACCACGGGTCGGCGCCCGGATCTTGGCCTGGCTCGCCCGGTTCTTTCCAGTGCCGCGGCATCACCGCCGAAAACGAATCCAGTTCGAAATAAAGGTCCGGATGGCCGGCGGCAATCATTTCGTGGTCCACCGATTCTTCTTCGTTGCCCAAATGGCAGCTGAGGCATTTTTCCGCGCGCTTGGTCACGTCGCGCGTATCGTACATTCCGGCGGCCAGCGATTTCTGGTGCGTCCAATCGCGTTCGGTGTGCGGACCCAGCCACGCCGCTGCAGGCCCGTGGCAGTTTTCGCAGCTGACGCCTTCGCTGAGGTCGAACGTACGCGCGCGTTGCGTGGCCGGAACATCCAGCGCGTGGCAGGCCAGGCATTTCGGCGCCGTTTCGGCTTTCTTCAATCCCAGAATCGCGGCCATGCGTTCGCCGGTTGCTCCGGTCAGCGAGGCGTAAGCCTTGGAATGTTTGTCCTTGACGATCCACGTGCTGTATTCGTTTTGCAGGACGCGGTTGTCGCTGCGTGGCGAGACGCTACCGTGGCAAGCGGCCGAAGCGCACGATCCAGGTCCAGTGTATTGTGGCGAAGCAGGTAGCTGCGCCCGCAACAAAGGGGCACCGGCCAGAACGCCCACGAGCAGTACGGCAGCAAGAGCGCAACGCGGACCAAGCAACGGCATCGGCAGGTTCTTCAAGATTTTGCGCACTTGCACCCCCCGACTCTATGCGAAGTTGACGGAATTGCGCGTCATTTCTATTAGAAATTTCGCGCAAGAATAAACCGACGATTCGCCTTGGACGGAACCGCATAGCGCCGTATTATCGCTTTACGACACGCACCGTTCGAGCCCATTGTATTTGCGCTGGTGAATGAATACTCTCGCGGTTCAGGAGACTCGCCGTTGATTTTTAGCGAGCTAAGAGAGATTCAACGTCAGTTCGGCTATCTTCCCTCCGAAGAACTA
>DASWVE010000132.1:0-8690 GCA_036401315.1 Candidatus Acidiferrales bacterium | reverse complement strand
CCCTCGAGGACCATCCTCAGATGGGGCGGCGGAATATCCGGACAATCCTTATGTGCCTCGAGCACGAATAGAAGCTTGTCGCATCGCAAAAGCAAAGGCCCTGGACAAGTGCGCCTGTTTTCATAGAAGAATGACGGCGGTCGGGTGGTGGTGTCGGGAGTTGTGGTGGCGCTTCGCGCTTGGAGCGTTTCGGTGGGGTGGGCTGCGGGTCAAAGGCGGCGGCGAGCCGCCGCACTCCAAAGTGGACTGGGTGCTCTGGAATTCGCGGACGCTTCGCGATCGCGGGTGCGGGCGGGCAGCTCGCTTCGCGACTTGATGTGCGCGGTTTAGTGGCTGGAGCCGTCGCGGCGTGGGCAGCGTGGATGCCCGGCTGAAGCCGGCCGCTACAGGTGGTTGTCGCTCACGTCGAGGCGGGATTAGAGACCGCTGAATGTGCGGTAACCATAAGAGGACAGGGGGGCGTGAGGCGGTGTTCGGGAGTTGGGGGGGCTTGCTAAACTTTGTGAGTCAGGAAGTACTCAGGCCCGAAGAAAAAACGAAAAACTAGCAGGATTTGGTTGCCCGCCGATTATGCTGCTCGAAAACGCTGAACGGATGCATTTGGAACGTCAGGTTACCTTGGCGCGCGTGATTTTTGCTGCTTTGGCGCTGGTGGACCTGATTGAGATGTCGAACACGCCTGCGCCTAAGGCTAGTTCGGCGCTGTTGGCCGGTTACTTGCTGATTGCTCTGGGATTGCTTTTGTACGAGCGGGTGGTGGCGCAGACGAGGTTTCAATTGCCGCTGGGCGTGGATTTTGTCGCCTTGGCGGCGTTTTTATTTCTGACGCCTTCGGTAGGGGCTTGGTGGTTTTTGTTCTTGTTTGTGGTGTTCGCGCTCTCGACGCGCGGGAATTCGCGGGCGATGTTGGGGCTGGTGTGCGTGGCTTCGGTGGGGATTGTGGCGCGATTTGCGTTGACGCAGCCTTTTGCGATGCGGACGGCGTGGCATTGGCTGGCGATTGGGCTGGCGACGCTGATTTCCGGGTTGGGGATGGGATTTTTGGGGGCGCGGGAGCGGCAGCATCTGGAACGGCAGCAGTTTCTGGAGAAACTCTCGCAACTTCTACAATTTGACCGTGGTTTGACGGAATCGGTGCGGCAGGCCTTGGGGGAGATCGCGCTGGGGTTTGGGTGCGAGCAGGCTTGTTTGGCGGTAAGGGATGAGGAGCTGGAGCGGCTTTTTGTGTGGAAGATTCATCCCAGCGAGCGGGAGCCGGTGGGCCCGGAGACGCTGGCGCTGGGAAAGTCTGAAACTTTTCTGACGGATTCTTTTGAGGTTTCGTTTGGGTGGGAATTCGCGGAGACGGGGGCGGGACAGGGCTTTGGATGGGACCGGCGGACGGGACAGGCTTTACGGAATTTGCCAGCGCCGCCGAATTCGACGAAGGAAGAATTCGGGGCACATTCGCTGATTGCGGCGACGATCGATGCGGCGGGGCAGCCGGCGGGGCGAGTACTACTGATCAACCCGAAGCGGTCGGGCGGGGCGGCGAAGAAATTCACGGCGGCGGACCTCCGCTGGCTGGAACAGATCGTGCGGCATATCGGCGGGCCTTTGGAGAACGTGTTCCTAATGAGGCACCTGCGAGCGCGAGCGATTGAATCGGAACGGAGCCGGATTTCACGGGACCTGCATGACGGTATCTTGCAGACGCTATTGAGTTTAAATATTCAGCTGGATGTTTTGAGGCATAAGTTCCCGTGGGCTCCGGAACAGGCAGGTTCGGAACTGGAAACACTGCAGAAAACGGTGCAACAGGAAAGCGAAGAGTTGCGTAGGATGGTTACAGACCTTCGGCCCCTGCGGGTGGAAAGCGCCGATATGCGGGAGCTGATGTTGGGATTTGCGGAGCGCTTCCGCAATGAATCCGGGCTGGCGGTGGATTTGTTCATCGAGGACCGGAGTTTGCGTCTGCCGGACCGAATTTGCCGGGAATTGTTTCAGATTTATCGTGAGTCGCTGAACAACATAAAAAAGCATGCGAAGGCGAGTCACGTCGTGGTAAAACTAGGCCAAGATGAGGCGAAAGTGTCGATGGTTGTTGATGATAACGGCCACGGCTTCAGTTTTTCTGGGAATTACGCCAGCGAAGACCTAGACCGCCTGCGCCTAGGACCAATTTCGATTAAAGAACGGACACGAAGCGTAGGGGGCACGCTGACGGTGGAATCGAACCCCGGGCACGGGGCGCGACTGACAGTAGAAATCCCACTGAACTAGCCGAAATAATGACGAAAGCAAAACAGGTGATCCGAATCCTGGTCGCGGACGACCACGCCATCTTTCGGGATGGGTTGCGCAAGTTGCTGGAAGCGGCCGACGAGATTCAGATTGTGGGCGAGGCTTCGAACGGCAATGAGTGCGTGAAGATGCTCGGAAAGTTGAAGCCGGACATTTTGCTGCTGGATTTGCGCATGCCGGAGAAGGATGGATTGGGCGTGCTGGAAGAAGTGAATTTCGATTCTTTGCCGACGCGCGTGATTGTTTTGACGGCGGCGGAAGATGATCGGGACGTGGTGCGGGCGATGCGTTTGGGCGCGCGCGGCGTGGTGTTGAAGCAGTCGGCTAGCGATTTATTGGTGAAGAGCATTCGGAAGGTGGCTGACGGGGAAATCTGGCTCGATAACCGGATGACTGCTGAAGTCATTGATGCGTTTAAGAAGTCGGCGGAGTCGGGGCAGAGGCGCGAGAAGCCGCTATTGAGCGATCGCGAAAAGGAAATTGTGCAGTTGGTGGCGCAAGGGTTTCGGAACCGGGAGATTGGGGAGAAACTTTTTATCAGCGAGCAGACGGTGAAGAATCATTTGCATAATATTTTCGATAAGTTGGGAGTATCGGATCGTTTGGAATTAGCGTTGTATGCGATTCATCATCGGTTGATCGATCAGGCGTAGTTTTGTAGTTTTCCCTCCTCGTTTTACTTCTGCGTGTGGTTTTACATCGAAGAGAGATCCTTCGTCGCGAAATGAGAGATCCTTCGTCGCGAAATGCGCTCCTCTGGATGACGGCCAAAGGCGGGGGTGTGTTTGGGCTGAGGCTTGCGGCAGAGCCGGATGGTCGGTGGCGATCGCCGGACGCTGTGTGCGGCGATGAATCGTCATGGATGAGATCCTTCGTTGACGCTCAGGATGACGGCGAGCGGGTGTGGTTGTGGTGGCGTTTCGCGCTGGATCGATTTGCGATTGGCTGCGGTGTCGAAGGCGGCGGCAAGCCGCCGCACTCCAAGGTGTTTGGCGGCGAGGCGCGGTCATCGCCGCCAGGTTTCGATCTGAGAGTTGGGTACGCCGCTTCGCTGCTTCCTCGCTGGGGTTGCGGCCGGTTGGAAATTTTTTAAGTTGTGCGCACTTGGGTGCGTAAAAGCATTTAGAATAATTGTGTCGCGCGGAGAAGTGATGGAAGCGGGGGCACAGAACGTGGCGGGGGCACAGAGTGAGGCGGGGGCGGTTGAGCGGCGATTGAATTCGCGGGAAGTGGTTTTTTTACTTTGCATTCTTAGTTTGATTGCTTTGTCTTTGTTTACGGCGTTTGTTACGCGGATGTACCACAAGAAAGTCCACACCTTGGCTGACGATTATTTTTCGTATGGCGAAGAGCGGTTTCAGGCCGGCGACACGGCAGCGGCGTTGACGGATTACCAGAACGCGCTGGTTTATTCCCCTAACAATACAAAATTTCAGTTTCATCTGGCGGAGGCCCTGGCGGCGGCGGGGCGGTACGACCAAGCGCGGCCGTATTTATTGGCGCTGCTGTCGGAGGCACCGGGAAGCGGCGAAGTGAATTTGCAACTGGCGCGAATCGCGGCACACAACGGCGCAATGTCCGACGCGCTGCGATATTACCAGGGCGCGATTTATGGCGAGTGGCCGGACGATTCGGTGGCGATGCGCTGGCACATCCGACACGCATTGTGCGAATACCTGATCGCCAAGAAGGCGATTGGGCAGGCGACGCCGGCGGTGATCGACCTGGCGGAAAACACGCCGGATGGCGACGTGGGCAAACAGAAAATCGTGGGGCAACTGCTGCTGGTGACGGGGCAGTGGAACCGGGCGCAGATTTTGTATCGTGCGCTGCTAACGGCGGACCGATTCGATGAAGAAGCGCTGGCGGGGGCGGGACGCGCGGCGTTTGAGCTGGGCGAATATAAGGATGCGCTGGAAGATTTCAACCGGCTTTCGCCGGAGCGGCGGAATCAGCCGGACATTGCCAGGTATGACGAGATGGCCCACCGGGTATTTGTGGTGAATCCATTTTTGGGCGGGCTTTCGCAGCAGGTGAAAGCGCAGCGGGCGGCGAATGCTTTGGCGCTGGCGGAGACGCGGGCGCAGAGCTGCGCGAAGCAAGCTGGCGTTTCGCTGGCGGAGACGCCGCCGCGAAGCGAATTGCAAATTGCGTATGCGACGAATGAAAAGATGAGCCCGGATTGGAGCGCGCGCGATTTGCAGAGATTTCCGGACCGGCTGGATGCGGCGATGCAGACGACGTTTGATATTGAAAACGCGGCGGCGAAGACGTGCGGCGAGCCGACGGGCGACGATCGCGCATTGTGGCTGCTGGGGCACAGCCGAATGATGGTGAACCGTTGAGTGAGATGGTGACAGCGCCGGTGCCGGAATTGCCGGACGAGACGCCGTTGGCGGCGGGTGCCGCGACGGCGGCTCCGAGCGCGGAACCTGAGGCCGCTCCGGTTGAGGAGCGGGTGCCTTCGCGTTTTCGGCTGCGGGAGCGGTGGGGAACATTCACGCATCAAGTTTTCACCATGCAGGAAGACCGGTTCTTCCTGCTGCTGGCGGTGCTGATCGGAGTCTTCGGCGGGCTTTCGGTGGTGTGTTTCCGCCTGGCGATTGAGTGGACGCAGATCGCTTTGTTGGGATCATCGCTGGTGCCGTCATTTCCGCGCGTGGTGCTGGCGCCGACGATTGCGGGATTGGTGGTGGCGTTCCTGGCGATGCGGGTTTTTCCGGCGGTTCGCGGCAGCGGCGTGAACCAGACGAAATCGGCAGTTTACATTTCGAACGGATACATTCCATTCAGCACGGTCATCGGAAAATTCATTGCCTGCGCGCTGGCGATTGGCAGCGGGCAATCGTTGGGGCCGGAGGATCCTTCGCTGCAGATGGGCGCGGGGATCGCGTCGCTGCTGGGACGAAGATTGCGGCTGTCGCAGGATCGATTGCGTTTGATTGCGCCAGTGGGCGCGGCGGCGGGACTGGCGGCGGCGTTTAACGCGCCGATTTCGGCGGTGCTGTTTATTGTGGAAGAAGTGATTGGGCAGTGGAGCGCGGGCGCGTTGGGCGCGATTGTGCTGGCGGCGGTTTCGAGCGTGGTGACGATGCGCGCGTTTCTGGGCGCGGACTCGTTGTTTCGGGTGCCGCCGTTCCGGGTGGCGGGCGCGTTCGAAATGCTGGCGTACGTGGTGCTGGGAATCGTGGGCGGATTTGCTTCGCTGATTCTGTTGAAGTGGATTGTTTATGCGCGGCCGAAATTGATGGCGCTGCCACGCTGGACTCATTACTTGCAGCCGGCCGCGGCGGGACTGCTGATTGGGCTGATTGGAATCAAGTTTCCGCAGGTGATGGGCGCTGGCTACGCGATTGTGGACCAGGCCATGCACGGACAGTTCACCTGGAAGATTTTGCTGGTGCTGGCGGCGCTGAAACTTTTAGCGACGGGATTTTCGTTCTTGAGCGGAGCGCCGGGCGGGACGTTTGCGCCGACGCTATTTATTGGGGCGATGCTGGGCGGGGCGGTGGGCGCGATCGAGCATCATTTTGTGCCTTCGCTGACCGGGACGGTAGGGACGTTTGCGCTGGTGGGGATTGGGACTTTGTTTGCGGGATTTTTGCGTACGCCGATTACTTCGGTTTTTATGGTTATCGAGCTTTCGGGAAATTACACGGCGATTTTGCCGGTGATTATTTCGACGATGGTGGCCTACGGAATTTCGCGGGCGTACCAGAAGGTGCCGCTGTTCGACGTGCTGGCGCGGCAGGATGGGACGGTACTGCCTTCGCTGGAAGAGCGGCGGGAAATGATGTCCTTGGCGGTGGAGGATGCGATGTGTCCGGCGAATGTGGTGGTGTGCGAGCCGGGCGAAACGATTACGGAAATTGCGAAGCGGGCGGAAGCGGCTCCGGAGATGGCGTTGCTGCTGCGGATGAGGCCGGGCGAGTGGTGGCTGCTCGACCGCGAAGATGTGATGCGGTTGGCGCCGGATGCTTCGCCGACGACGACGGCGATCCGCGCGAAATCGAAAGGGCCGGTGCCTTATTTGTTTCCGGACCAGACTTTGTCGGAGGCGCTGGCGGTGATGGCGGATTGGGCGATGTTGCCGGTGGCGAACCGCGCGAATTTGGCGAAGCTGGAGGGGATGCTTACTTTGGAAGATACTTTGAAGGCGTTTCGGAAAGCGCCGAAGGAAGAGAATTAGGAGTACGTGGTGGGTTGGGTGCTTGGACTTTACGAAGGCTCGCGCGAGAAGGCCGCGCGAAAGGAAATTTTCACGAACGGCATTTTCCCCGGCCCTTACGGGCCGGGCTAACTTATGCCGCCCCTACGGGGCTGGTTCGTGCGCATGGCATGTTGGTACCAGAGGGTATCGGATTGAGCCAGCGGAGAACGGATTAATGAATTGAGATCGATCGTTCCGCAGACGAGAGTTTTCTGGATTGGGCTGACTATTTATCTGCTCAGCTTCATCATTCCGGCCGTTGATGGCGAAATTGTCCAGTCTGGTCCGGCCTTTGGTTTCTACTGCGCGTTTTATTCGCTTTTCCTAGCTCCGGGCGAAATCTTACAAATGGCGCATGGCGACGCATCGATAATGACGCCGCTCGGAGCTTTTTCCCTGATGGCGAGTGGTTTGATCAATGTTGTTTTTCTAATATCCACCGGAATTTGTCTATTCAGCCGCGTGAGGCGGTCCCTCCAGATCGTTCTGAAGTGCTTTGTTGTCGCGCTGTTTCCGTTTTGCTGGATTGTTTTCCGGGAGGAGAACCTCCATCCGCTTTGGGGCTACTTTCTGTGGGCGATCGGGATGCTTATGGTGGTATTTTTCGAGAAATCGGCGACGAGCGAGACCGTCGGGCGATTGAGCGACAACTTTGAATCCTCGTAGTTGGTGTGCAGTCCCTCAGCGACTGAAGCGGCTCGGTCGCGTCGGATTTTGCGGCACGGCTGAAGCCGTGCCGTGACGAAAGGGATGGCTTCAGGGGCTAAAGCCCCTTTTCGTTTGCGGATTTTACGGCGGGGCTGAAGCCCCGCCCTTCCGAAGCTATTCTTGCCGCTCGATCTCGCCGCGGGTTTCCGCCGTTTGTTCCCGTGCGTTTGGAGTTAGCTGCTTATTCCTACTAGCGATTTAAATTCGGGGAGGTCGTGGAGGCAGAGGAGGTCGCTGTCTTTGGCGGCCCAGTTTAGGTTGCCGTAGCCGGCGGCGATGGCTTTCTTCAGGGTTTCGATGGCTTCGGTTTTTTTGCCCAGGACGCCGTAGGTGCAGGCGGCGTTGTAGAGGGTGTTGGGGTCGCCGGGGCGGAGGGCGATGGCGGTTTGGAGGTGGCGAATGCTTTCGTCGGCGTCCTGACTGGAATTGGCGAGTTGGGTGGCGAGCAGGATGCGGGCGCGAACGTCTTCCGGAACAATTTCGAGTTGCTGGCGCAGAATTTTAGCCATGCGCAGGCGGATGGACTCGCCTTCTTTTTTGCGTCCTAGCCTTTCGAGCGCCTGGTGGTAGGGAATGTAGGTGTTGTAATCGTCGCCGTTGGCTTCGAGGGCGCGTTCGGCGAAGGCGGCGGCCTCTTCAAATTTTCCGGAAGCGAAAAAGGCGCGGCCGAGAATATTCCAGGCGCCGTCGCAATCGGGTTTACGTTCGATGGCGCGCTGGGCGAGCATGACGGCTTCTTCGTATTTTTTTTGGGAGTAGCACATGCGCGAGCGGGCGACGAGAACTTCGGGCAGGTCGGGCGCGAGGGCGGTGGCGCGATCGCAGGCAGCGAGGCCGCGTTCGATCCATTTGGGACTCTGCTCGCGGACTTCGTAGATCAAGCCGCAGAGATGGGCGATGCCGCTGTGGGCCAGCGCGAAATTGGGATCGAGTTCGATGGCCTGCTCGAACATCTGCAAGCCGTAATCGTAATTTTCGCGGCGGGTGTAATTGCGGCCGCGGAGATAAAAATCGTAGGCCTGCGGATTTTCGGTGGGCTTGCGGGCGATGATTTTTTCTTCCTGCGGGGTCAAAGTGATGCGCAAGGCTTGCGCGATGCTGCGGGCGATTTCTTCCTGAATGGCGAAAACGTCCTCGAGCTGGCGATCGTAGCGTTCGGCCCAGACGGAATGGCGGGTGGAGGCTTCGACCAGCTGGGCGGTGATGCGCACGCGGCTGCCGGAGCGGCGGATGGAACCTTCGAGGACGTAGGCGGCGCCAAGTTGCTGGCCGACTTGTTGGGCGGTGACGGCCTTGTCGCGGAAGGCCAGCATTTCGGAACGCGGGAAAATTTGCAGTTGGGCGATTTTGGAAATTTCGGTGACCACGTCTTCGGTGATGCCGTCGCGAAAATATTCGTCTTCTTTGGCGCCGCTTTGATTTTCGAAATACAGGACGGCGACGGATTTTCGTTTATTTTCGATGGCGTGCTGCGCCGAGCCCGAGCCGG
>DASWVE010000131.1:0-20296 GCA_036401315.1 Candidatus Acidiferrales bacterium | reverse complement strand
AACGCGTTCTACGATTGTTTTGCATTTTGGGATGCGGAGCGCGGCGTGGCGCACAGCGATTCGGTGAATGGCGTGTTTCCGGATTTGCGCACGTTCAATGGCGGGCACACCTGGAATTCGATTGCGAACCGGATGCCGGCGGCGCTGCCGGGCGAGGCTTCGTTTTCGTCGAGCGGAACCTGCGCGGCGACGCAGGGATTTGCGAACGCCTGGTTCGTGACCGGAGCGCAGGCGATCGCGGCGCGCGTGCTGGCTACGCGTGACGGCGGGCAAACCTGGAAGGCTTACAACACGCCGCTGGAAACTTCGGCGAGCGGCGGCGCGACGACGGTGGCGTTCCGCGACGGACGCCACGGAATTGTGGCCGGCGGGGATTTGGCGGACAACACTTTGGCGGATGCGGCGACGTCGGACGACGGCGGACAGACGTGGACGCTGACGAACAAGCCGCCGACGGCGGGCGCGATTTTTTGTTTGGCGTACGTGCGCGGGCGGCATTACGACGATAACGGCGGGTACGCGTCGTTCGGCGGATATTGGGGCGGCGGCTGGGGCAAGGGCGGCGGAAATGAGGATTGGGAATACGAACGCGCGGTGGTGGTGACGTCCGAGCTGCAGCCGGATTTTTCTTCGGGGCCGGCGGCGTGGACTCCGGACGAGGGGCGGACGTGGTACACGATTCCCGGGGTGGATGGGAATTGGGCGGTGGCGTTTGCGAATCCGCGGGCCGGGTGGTTCGTTGGGAATAATGGGCAGATTTTGAAGATTAGCTTCTAACGCGCGAAATTTTCGCGGCTGGAAAAAACGAAACGAACGGCGCGGGCGGGGGGCGCGGCTTACGAAAGTAAGTCGCGTTTTCCGCTCGTGCTGCGTTGGCGTGGATAATTTTGTGGCGAGGAGCGCGCGCGATGACGCCCGTGGAAACTGTGCTGGCTTATATGGATCGCATCAACAACCGCGACCCGGAGAAAGTGGCGGCGTTGATGACGGACGATGCGGAGTTTATCGATTCGCTGGGCGGCAAGATTGCCGGCCGCGCGAATTTGGTGAAGGCGTGGAAGGCGTATTACGCGATCTGCCCGGATTATTGGGTGGAGCACGAGGAAGTGCTGGGCGACGGGAAGACGGTGGCGGTATTTGGCGGGGCCGGCGGGACGATCGCGGAGGGGCCGGGGGATGGTCCGGGTCGGACGCCGCCGCCGCGAAATAAATGGCGGGTGACGGCGGCGTGGATGGCGGTGGTGGAGGGCGGCTTGATCAGGAAGTGGCAGGTGTATGCGGACAACAAGCCGGTGTATGACATTTTGGCGAGGATTGCGGCGAAGTAGAATCGCGCGCGGCATGGTGAATCCATTTTAAAAATGTTGAAAAGCAAAAGCGGGCGCAGTGGGGAGCGCGGCAAGAGGCCTACATCGAAGAGAGGTCCTTCGTCGCGGAAAACGCTCCTCTGGATGACGGCCAAAAACGGTTGGGTGCTGAGGCGGAGTTCGGCGGCGGAGCCGGATGAGGCGTGCTAGTCTTTACAGTGGAAAACGATGAACGACATACTTCGATTGATCATGCAGCACGGGTACGTGGTGGTTTCGGCGGTGGTTTTCGCCGAGGCGATTGGCGTGCCGGTGCCGGGCGCGGTGGCGTTGGTGGCGGGAGGCGCGGCGGCGGCCGCGGGAGTTCTGTGGGGGCCGGCGTTGATTGCGTTCGCGGTGGTGGCGATGTTGACCGCGGATACGCTGCTGTATTTATTGGGGCGGCATACGGGTTGGACGATCCTGAGATTTTTGTGCCGCGTTTCGGTGGATCCGGAAACGTGCGTGTTGAAGGCGGCGGAATCTTTTTACAAACGCGGGCGGGTGACGCTGACGGTGGCGAAATTTATTCCAGGAGTGAGTTCGATGGCGGCGCCGCTGGCCGGCTCGATGAAAATGCCGTACTGGCAATTTCTGGGACTGGATTTCGTGGGGGCGCTTTGGTACGCGCTGGCGTATGGCGCGGTGGGATTTATTTTTCGCGATTTTCTGGGGAAGATTCTGGTTGGCTTCCGGCAGGCGGGACACGCGGTGGAGGTCGTCGTTTTTATCGCGGTGCTGGGATATATCGGGTACCGGGCTTCTTTGTATTGGAAGCATCGCGGCGATCGCGTGGTGCCGCGGGTGCAGGTGGCGGAGCTGGCGAAGAAGCTGCAGACCGGGCCGCCGGGGAAAATTTTGCTGGGCGACGTGCGCAGCCACGGATATTACTCGGCGGATTCGTACCGGATTCCGGGCGCGATCCGCATCGAGCCGAATAATTTGTCGGACGAGATTAAGAAATTTCCGCGCGGCGATAATATTTATTTGTACTGCACCTGCAGGAACGAAGGCACCAGCGCGAGCGTGGCGCATTTGTTGCGGAAAGAAGGATTTAACGCGTTCGTGATTGCGGGTGGTTTGGCGGCTTGGCGTAAGGCGGGGAATCCGACGGAACCGGTGCCGCCTACGGACGTGGTGCACCTGCCGACGTTCAGCCGGTAGATCGGGCAGGTCATTCAGTTTCCTTCGCAGGCGACAAACCATCCCAAGAACCACCAAAAAATATTGCATTCTGGTCGCAGACATTTAGGATACGTGCCATGAACGTGAACTTCTGGTACCTAAGGTGAGCGACCGAACACTCGATTCGCGTGGCGAAGCAGGCGGCGTGCGCGAGGTAGACGCGGTTCCGGGAGCCTTGCGCCAAGGGCCTATCCCCGCGCTGGTTAAGTTCGACAACGTCACGAAGACGTTTGGCTATAAAACCGCGCTCAAAGACGTTTCGTTTTCCGTGCCTGCCGGGCAAATCTGCGGGTTGTTGGGCCCCAACGGGGCGGGGAAGACGACGCTATTCCGCTTGTTGATGGGGATTCTGAAGGCGACGCACGGGCAAATTCTGGTGGACGGGCGCGACGCATTCGAGGATCGCGTGGAGGTGAAGAAGCTGGTCGGGTTTTTGCCCGACGAGCCGATTTTCTATTCGTATTTGTCGGGCTGGGAAATCCTGGAATTGAGCGCGGCGATGCACGGCCTGAATGTGCCGGCGGCGATGCGCCGGATGACGCCGGTGATGACGCAGCTGCGTTTGCTGCAGGACATCAACAATTACGCGGAAGATTATTCGCGGGGGATGAAGAAAAAACTGGGATTGCTGCTGGCCATGCTGCATGAGCCGAAGCTGCTGGTGCTCGATGAGCCCACGAACGGGCTGGACGTGGAATCGACACATCTTTTCTACGATTTAATTTTCGAAACAGCTAAGCAGGGAACGACCGTAGTTTTTTCCACGCACTTGATGGACCACGTAACGAAGCTGTGCTCCCACGCGGTGATCATCAACGAAGGGCGGCTGGTGGCCAATGGATCGCTGGCAGAACTGGGTTCGGCGTACGAGGGAGCCAGCCTAGAAGAAATTTTCCTGAAATTGACGGCTCGCCCCCCGCAACGATGAACAACCAGCGGCCCGATTCTCCAACATTCTGGGAGACCGTTTGGACACTGCTGGGCGCGGCGCGGCAACGCGCCAAGGGCCGACGATTGCGGCAATCCGAATTGCTGCAACAACGCCGGGCCAGCAATAACGCCTATTGGGGCGTTCTGCTAACGATGTTGCTGGCAGTCATCATCAATGCGATAGCCGCGTTTGTGGTGGAAGGCGCGGTGAAGGGTGCCCAACGTGCTGAGGCTGAGCGGAAGGGGCAAGTGGTGGTCAGCGAGAATTTTTTGCTCGCCGTGAACAGATCTCGGATCTCCGAAGCGCGCGCCCCCGGTGCGGGCAGACGGATCATGGCCGCTTATTATCCAGATGAAGCGAAACGAATCGTGAACGAGTACGGAGGGACGGACGAGGACGTCGAGAAAAAATTACGCGAGGAGATGGAGGACGAAGGGGGAAGGAATTTTGTGGTGGCTGGTCGGGTGGAACGGGGAATCAGCGGGCTGCCGCAAGCGGGCGCGTTGACGGCACTTTCCGGTTCCACGGCTCTGCTGCTGTGGTTGGCCATGTTGATTTTTCAGGGCGAAGGGCTGGAACTGGATTTGCAGCGGCGAAGGCATCCGATGTGGGAATGGCTGTTCTCGCATCCGGTGCCGGAGGGCGCGGTATTTCTGGCGGAGATGCTTTCGCCGATCGCGGCGAATCCGATGTATTGGGGCGCGCCGATTTTCGTGGGAATTACCTACGGACTAGTTTATGGCCTGGAATTGGGAGTTCTCGCAGCTTTCCTGATCGGCATACCGTTTGCGATCGCGGCGTCCTGTCTGGGCAAAGCGCTGGAAATCGCGGTGATTCTGCGGGTCGCTCCGCGCACTCGGGGAGCGATCATCGGCCTGATGGGGTGGCTGGGCTATGCGTCTATGTTTTTTTTCTTTTTTAGCATCACGCTGATTCCGAAGATCGAGCCCGTGTTGCGCAAAGCTCCCGATGCTCTTACCCGAATGCCGTGGCCCTGGTTGAATCTGTATCTTGGCGCGCACCAGGGAAGCTCATTTTCGTTTTTATCAGGGTTGCTGACCTGCTGGCTCTTTGCCGCAGTCATTACCGCGGCAGCAGTCCAGTTCAGTGTGTGGGGTGCGGCGCGCGGGCTGAGCGGAAATTTCGGGGCGGAAGACTCACGTCCGGCCACGCCGGGCAAGAAGGCAACGCAGTTTGGCCGGGAGCCGCTCTACCGCAAAGAGTTCTTGTGGTTCATCCGCGACCGCAGCGCGATCGTGCAAACGATCCTGATTCCGTTGACGGTGGCGGGATTTCAGCTGTTCAACCTGCGCGGTCTGCTGGCGCACGCGAGCGGCGCCTGGAATTATTTGTGCGGGGCCGCGATTTTGTTTGGCACCTATTTTCTGTGGATTCTGGGGCCGAAGTCCTTGTTGTCGGAGGGGAACGCGCTGTGGATCGCATTGACCTGGCCGCGAGGACTGGAGGATTTGCTGAAGGCCAAGGCCTGGCTGTGGTCGATGATTGCGACAGCGATGGTTGTGCTGGTGCTGGGGTATGCGGCGTTTGCGTATCCGCAGAACATCAAGCAGATCGCGCTGGTGGGAATCGGTTGGTTCTTTTTCGGGCGCAGCATGGCGGAAAAGACAGTCACGCTGGTGACGGTGACTTCGGATTCGGGCGAGCCGCAGAAAATTCCCAGAGGCCGGCTGTGGGCGGCGCAACTGGGCATGCTGACGTTTGCGCTGGGGGTGCTGACGCAGCAATGGCACATCGCGGTGATGGGCATCGTGTATTCGTATATTACGGCCGCGGCGATGTGGCAGAACTTCCGGGCGCGCCTGCCGTATCTCTACGATCCGTGGTCGGAGAAGCTGCCGCCGGCGCCGACGCTGATGCACGCGATGATCGCGATCAGCGTCCTGATCGAAGTCGGCGCGGTGGTGATGGCTATCTTCGTCGGAGTTGCCGGGCGCCAACATATCGGAATGGCCATGGCGATTGCGTACGCGATGTGCGCCGCGGTGGTGTCGGTGGGCACGGCGAATTTTTTGCGGAACCGCGATGTTACGCTGCGCGACGTTTGCCGCTGGCCTTTGGCCGGAGCGGCGGAACCAGAGGCGCCAAGCTGGTTGGATGGAGTAGGAGTTCGCGGAGGTTTCGCGGCGATGGCGCTAGGCGTGGCTGGAGGAGTCGCACTCGGTTTATTCGCGCACGGGTATGAGGCCGTGTTGCAGCACATTCCGTGGGCCGCGGAAATGATTCGAAAATCGCAAGAGGAAATGGCCAAAGAACCCGGCGTGCTGACCGCGTACGTGGCGATGGCGGTATTCGTCGCGCCGTTTGCGGAGGAATATCTTTTTCGCGGGCTGCTGTTCCGGGCGCTGGATCGCGAGTGGGGCGGATGGCGGGCGGTGCTGGGCAGCGCGGCGTTTTTCGCGATTTATCATGCGCCGCTGGCGTGGCTGCCGGTGGGAATGCTCGGGGCGGCGAATGCGATGTTGTTCAAGAAGACCGGGAGGTTAGAGGCGGCGATGATTTTGCATATGGTTTACAACGCCGTGGTGTTTGCGCATTTTTGAAGTGCGCGCCAATTCGCGCCTGCCGGTGAGTCTACCGATTTGGCGTGGTAAAGGCGGTGCGTCGTCGTGCCGATTCTGGCGGTGGAGCATGGATGAGATTCTTCGTTGCGGAAGGCGCTCCTCAGAATGACGACGATTTGGGCGGTGCGGCGGGAGTTGGGGAGGCGTTTCGCGCTGGATTGCTCGGTGGGGCGGGCGGCGTGCGACGCCCGGCTGAAGCCGGCCGCTACAGGTGGCCGGGGTTGGAGTCTGCGCGTGATTGGAAATCGAAGAGAGATTCTTCGTCGCGAAGTGCGCTCCTCTGGATGACGGCCAAGGCGAGTGAGTGGAAGCAGATTGCGTCGGCGGCAGAGCCGGAAGGTTCGGTGATGAGGCGGGTCTAAACCCGCACCCTTCGCAGAGGCGGCGAAGAGTGCGGCACCGGGAAGAGCAACGGCAAAATCAAATTCAAAGGCCCCACCCTTCGCAGGTACGGCGAAGGATGGGCCACCCGCAAAATCAAAAGCGATGCGACGAAGGTGCGCGGGCGGCGGGTCCGTCTGGCCACGTACCAGTTCTGGTAGACTTCCAGGTACTCCATCATGGAAAAAAATACAGGGCAACGGCTGCAGTTGGCGCTGACGGCGGGGAAGATTGGGACCTGGGAATTGGAGTTGCCTGGGCGGGTGCTGAGCTGCTCGGCGCAGTGCAAGGCTAATTTTGGGCGGGCGGCGGAGGCTGGCTTCAGCTACGAGGATTTGCTGGCGGCGATAGATCCGGCGGACCGGCCGGTGCAGGAGGCCACGGTGCTGGCGGCGATCCAGAGCGGCGAAAATTTTGCGATGGAGTACCGGTGCGTTTGGCCGGACGGCACGCGGCACTGGATCGAAGTAAGCGGGGCGGTGGTTCGCGGGCTCGGTGGTGAACCGGCGGTGCTGGCGGGGGTGACGCAGGAAGTCAGCGTGCGCAAGTGGATCGAAAACGAATTGCGGGAGGCGCAACGCCGGATTACCTCGACGCTGGAAGCGGTGGACGTGGGGGCGTGGACGCTGGACCTGATTAATGACCGGGTGACGCCGGACCGCAACCTGACGCGGATATTTTTTCTGACGGACGAGGAAGCGCAGGGCTCGGTGGAAAATTATCTGCGGCGGATCCATCCCGAAGACCGGCCGACGGTGGAAAAGGCGATGCAGAAAGTTTTCGACGATCCGGCCGCGAAGTACGCGCTGGAATATCGAGTGGTATCGCGGGCGGGCGAGCAGCGCTGGATCGACATTCGCGGCGACGTGGAGCGGGACGCGGCGGGGAAGCCGGTGATGTTTCGCGGGGTGGTGCTGGACATCACGCACCGGAAACACGCGGAAGAAATGCTGCGTGAATCGCGGCAGGTTTTGGAGACGCGGATTCAGGAGCGGACCAACGAACTTTTTCAGGAAGTGCTGGAGCGGCGGAAAGCGGAAAACGATTTGCGGGATTTGTCTTCGCGGTTGTTGACGCTGCGGGACGCGGAGCAGCGACGTATCGCGCGCGAATTGCACGATAGCGTGGGTCAGTACATGGCGGCGGCGTTGATGAGTTTGAACGCGATCGACCGGCGGGCGGAACTTTCGGCTCCGGGAAAGGAAGCGCTGGCCGAAGCGATCGATACGGTGCAGCAGGCCAGCAAGGAAGTGCGGGTGGTTTCGTATTTGTTGCATCCGCCCTTGCTGGATGAATTGGGGCTGACGTCGGCGATCCATTTTTATCTGGAGGGATTTTCGCAGCGCTCGGGGATCGAGACGAAATTTACCGTGGCTCAGGATTTCGGAAGGTTGCCGATCGATGTGGAGACGGCTTTGTTTCGCGTGTGCCAGGAATCTTTGACGAATATTCACCGGCATTCGGGGAGCAAGGTGGCGGAGATTCGGCTGCGGCGGCTGGATGGGCGGGTGGAATTGGAAGTGGCGGATCAGGGGACGGGGATTCCAGCGGCGAATGTTTTGGGAGTGGGTTTGCGTGGACTGCGGGAGAGGATTGGGCAGTTTGCGGGGACGATGAAGATTGAGTCGAATGGGGCGGGGACTACGGTAAGGGTGGGGTTGCCGTTGGGGGCGTAGTGGGGACGTGGTGTTGCCGGCGTGGGTTGGGCCGGGCAAGAAGTTGGAATCGAAGAGAGGTCCTTCGTCGCGAAGTGCGCTCCTCTGGATGACGGCCAACTGCGGGTTAGCGGTAATGTTTTATTTGGCGGCAGAGCCGGAGAGATTTTTGTTGGTGACGACGAAAAGCCCCACCCTTCGCAGAGGCGGCGAAGGATGGGCCACCCGCAAGTTCAGAAGCGGTGGCGTGGATGCGTTCGCGTTTCAGGATTTTATTTGCAGGCGCGTTCGATGATTTGCCAGGTACTGTCGCGCCATTCGTACATTTCTATGGAGCTTTCGAAACTTTTGACTGGATCGGGGCAGCCTTTTCCTTTGGCGGGGCAGACCAGGTAGGCAGGGCCGGTCTGGGCGACTTGTTCTTTTAGGACGCCGTCGCAGTGGGGGCAGTGGAGTGCTCCGCGCCGGAAGATGTGGTTGACGCATTGGCTGACGAAAGTTACGCCGTCTTGAATTCTTCTGCTGAGCACTTGCGGGACTCTCCCTTCGTTACGAAAAAAATATTATACATGTGAGGCGTGGTGTTGATGTGTGGTTCGCGTTGAGCCGATCATCGCGTGGCGGGCTGTAGGAGGGTGTCGCACCTACTGCGCTCGGGTTTGAAAAGAAGGGGGCTTCGAAGCGCAAACTGTAGAATCAAAATGCAATTTGGCGACGCACTCAACTTGGGTTGGGTGCGTTGCTGCGTTTAGGGGTTGTTGTGGCGCGAAGCTACGAGCGCCGCGAAATTCTTGAGCAGGTCGGGGCTGGGTGTGGCTTGCAACGCGGCTGCGGTTGACGTGCCGGCTGCGGGCTGCGCGGCGGGCTGGCCGCTCTTCGCTACGTTGTAGAAATCGAAGGTGCCGCCGGCTTGGTTGGCACAGCCCGGGACGACGCTCCAGACGCCGTCGATGGTGGCGGCGGGTCCGGTAGTGGCGCCGGCAAAGGCGACCGTATTCGAGCCAGCGGTGCCGTAGAAGCTGGTGAGGCGGCCGACCGAATACCCGCCGATGTTGGCGGAAGGCGAAATGGCCGAAAGGCACGAATTGTTCATGACGGTGATCGATGCCGAGGTGGTGAAGTCGGAATCCTCGGTAACCATGCCGGTGATGGTATCGCTGACGTTGGCGCCGTTAATCAACACGCCGCCGTATTGGCCGGTGAGCGAACCGATGGAGGCCGCGGTGAATATTCCGGTTTGCAGGCTGTTGCAGGGGCCGGTGCTCCAGGCGTAAGTGCCGTCGATTTGTTTGCCGCCCGCATTGGTTAGAGTGCCGGTGAGGGTGAGGGTTTGTGCGTCGGGCTGGCCGCTGTGAATGGTGAAGGTGAGGTTGAACGTCGAGCCGTTGACCGTGCCGCTGGTCATGTCGCTGGGCGCCTCGTTGAGATTGGTGCAGCCGAATCCGTCGATGGTGTTGCCGGCATCGGAAGTGACGGCGGAACCGGTCTGGGTGAAGTTCGTATCGATCTCGTAGTTGGGTGCGGCGCCGTTCTGTTCGAGTTCGAAGGCCCATTTTCCGGCGAACGAGCCGGAACTGGAATTCGATGAGGATGACGAGCTAGAACATCCGGCGAGAGCGAGGATGATGGTTACGGCGATCAAGACTGCGGGCGCGGAAAATTTAGTGGGTCGCATGGAGCCTCCGGTACTGGGTCGCTTGCATCGTGCGCTTGCGTTGGGCGTTGGTGGAATCGTTGGTTCGCAGCATTATGACGCGGAATGGGATGGTTAGGTTACGGATGATTCACGGATTGGTTAACATTACGACCAATGCTTAAAAGCGGAGGCGGGCTAGAAAGGTGAGTTGGCGCATGGGTTGGACTGCGTCGACCTGGCCCAGGGCGGTGCTGCCGTATTGGGTGTCGACGCCGGCGTATTGGACGATGTTGAAGGCGTTGTTGGCGCTGGCGCGGAGCTCTACGCTGCGGCTCTCGCGCAGCTCGAAACGTTTCGAGATGCTGAGATTTATATTTTGCACGCCGGGGCCGGGGATGGAGAAACGGGAAGCGTTGCCATAGAGCTGGCCGGCCATGAAGGTGGTGAAAAAGGCGTTGGTGTTGAACCAGTGGTCGAGGTGGCCGCCGCCCTGGGTGATTGAAGCGCCGGGCAGGCGATTCGGACGCACCGAGCCCTGGGTGCCGCGTTCGACTTCGGCGACGGAAGCGCTGATGTAGGGCGTCAGCGGGAAGCCGGTGGCGAAAGTGAAAAATCCGGAAAGTTCCCAGCCGCCGACGAATTTCGACGCCCAGTTTTTTTCGTGAAGCAGCGGTTTGCCCGGGCCGAAGGGAAGTTGATACAAAAAGCTGCCGGTAAGCTGGTGGCGGAGATCGAAGGCGGAATTACTTTCTTCGGCGGCGAGGTCGTTAGGATTTTGGGCGACGACCGGAACGCCGGCGTTGGTGGAAGAAGCGTTATCGATGGAATGCGAATAGGTGTAGATGGCCTGCAGGGCCAAGCCGCGGCGCAGGCGTTTGTTGACGCGCACCACCAGCGCGTTGTATTTCGAGAACGCGGCGGAATCCTCAAAATCAAAATGGGCGTTGGTGAAGGGCGTCAGATTCAGCGGGCCGGGCGTGCTGATGATGTCGAGGCGGGTGCCTTTGGAGCCGGTGTAGCCGACGTCGAGAACGAAATCGAGCGGCAGCTCGCGCTGCACATCGAGAAACCAGACCTGGATGTAAGGCAGGCGGTAATCGGGATTGATGGCGTAATTGCCGATGACGGTCGAATTGCCGAAACCTTCCTGCAAGCTGAAGGGCGAAATGAGGTGCGGGATATTTCCATTGATCTGCACGTTGGCGAAAGGCGGCTGGTAGGCGAGGTCCTGAATGAAACTGCCGTAGAGGGCGACGGTGTAGTTGATGCCGTAGGAAGCGCGGACCGCGGTGTGTTTCGACGCTTGCCAGGCGAGGCCGAGGTGCGGCGAAAAATTATTGCGGTCGGGATGAACCAGACTGCGCGGATATTTTTGTCCGGTGATCTGGCCGACGCCGTTGGGGAGCACGGCGGCGACCAACGAGAAATCGGAATTGTAATCGAGAGTGGAGAGGCGATTTTCGGTTTCGACGTAGGGTGAAAAATAATCGTAACGCAGGCCGGCGACGAGAGTGAGGCGCGGAAGAATGCGCCAATCGTCGCGGATGAAGAGGTCGTAGTAGGTCTGGCGCACGTGTGCTTTTTGGTTCGGCGCTTCGATTTTGGCTTGCTGCGGCAGGCCGAGCAGAAAATCGGCGAAGGACGAGCCGGTGGAGGCGACGGGATCGTCGGTAGAGCCGTTCAAAATTTGCGTGTAGCCGCCGGTGAAAGTGTAGCTGGCGGTGGCGTCGGTGCCGCCGAAGAGATTGAATTCGACCCGATCGACATCGCCGCCGAAGCGGAGAATGTGCGCGCCGTGGGTCCAGGCGGAGTAGCCGGAGGCACTGAGGGTTTGGGTCAGCTGAAAATTCGGCTGGGTTTCGCTGAAGGCGGTGAAACCGTTAAAGAGCAAATTGGGCAGGCCGTAATTTTCGGGATTGGTGTTGATGGGGTGGTGGTCGATGTCGGCGAAGAGGCCGAGGCTGGTGGCGACGTCCTGGCCGTTCGTGTACGGGTTGCGGATTTGCGCGTTGTTGCGGGCGGAGGTGACGTTGAAGCTGGTGACCCACTGGCCCTGGACGATGGTGTAACCGAGGGTAAGGCCGTAATTCTGGGTGCGCTGCTTGCCGCTGAGCTGCGGGAAAATATTGACGACGTCGGCGCCGACTGCGCCGAAATTAAAATTGATATTAAGGCTTTGGGCGGAGGATTGGTCGCTGGTGAGCGCGCCGAAATTGTGGGAGTAGTTGGCGCCGAGCGTATTGCCGCGGGTGCCCTGGGTTGTGAGCAGGCGGTAATTGATTCCGGTGCCGATCAGATTTGGCTCGGGCAGGAATTTCAGGAGATTGAGGGCGGCGGGATCGAGCGCGGAGTTGATGGTGTTGTTGGGATACTGCGTAGTGGTTCGCGGAATGTAGATGGGAATCTGCGCGCCGGTGGAATCGACCAGCTGCGAAAAATTTCCGGCGCGCTCGAGTTCGGTGGGGACGGTGCCGTAATCGTTGACGATAGTGGAGGCCAGGCCGCCGGCGTAACTGAGCAGAATGTAATCGCGCGGGCTGGGCTTGGTGAGGCCGGGAAAAAAAGGCTGGGCGCCGAGCACGACGCCGTAACCGTTGCTGCTGTAGGCGGGATTGGGGACGGGTTGGCCGGCGATGACGTAGGGCTGGGCGTTGAGTTTGGAAGTGCCGCCGGTCCAGAAAATTTCGCCGTGGGGTTTGGATTTGGCGGTGGCGGCGTCGATGGCTTCAGCGTCGCCGTCGTTGCCCGCGGCAGTATCGGATGAGGTTTCGTTGGTGAAGGTGGCGTACGGCTTCATCGGCGGGCCCTGGAGTTCGTGGCCGTCTTCGAAATCGGCGCGCATCTGATCGGCCATCAGAAAATACGGCGTGATGATGGTGGGCTGGCCGCTGAGGGTGAAAGTAGCGCCGGAGAAAATCGGGTCGCCGGTGAATTGCGGGAATTGCGCGCCGGAAGTGCCGCCGGGATTGGCAACGTTGGGTTGCAGGCTGATGGTATTGGCAGCGACCGGAGCGAGGATCAGCGGCGGCCAGAGCGAAGAGAGGCTGGTGGCGACGGCGGCGCCTTCGAAGGAAAAATTTATCGCGAGATCGCGGCGGGCGGGATTGATAACGATTTGTTGCGGCGACGTGGTGATGGCGCGGAAATCGGCGCGGATGGAATAGCGGCCGTCGGCGGGGAGGGCGATGGAGTAGGCGCCGGAACCGTCGGTGATGGCCGCGAATTTCTTGCGGGCGTCGGCGGAGAGGATGGTGACGTGGACGCCGGCGAGGGGGATGGTGCCTTGTTTGGCGAAACCGTGGATGCGGGCAGGGGGATTTTGCGGTTTCGTTTGGGCGTGGGAGGGCTGGGCGGCGAGGAGGATCAAGAGAAGCGCGGTGAGGCGGAGTGGCAATTCGGGTCCTTCGTGAATTTAGTCGAGCATTTTTATCATGGGGCGCGGCGCGCGGGAATCTAAACCCGCACGTTTCGCGGGGGTGGCGAAGAGTGCGGCACCCGGAAGGGCTACGGCAAATTCGAAGGCAACGGCAAGGGCAAATTCGAAGGCAAAGGCCCCACCCTTCCAGAGGCGGGAAGGATGGGCCACCCGCAAAGGCAGCTGCAGCGGCAACGGCAAGGCGGCTGCAACGGCGGCTGCAACGGCGACTGCGACTGAAACTGCAACGGCGAAGGCGCTGGGCGCGAAGGCGTGGTCACGAAGCGGCGGGGTGTCACGCAATTGTTATGTAAGAAATGAAATTATTTCTTGACCGTGCAAAATCGGGGTGATATTTTTCGCGGCGTGGTGGTGATGTGTTGGCCAAGTGACGGGTACGCGTGGCCGATATGAGGCTGGAATAATCTTGGCGATGTTTAGGAGATGCGTATGACGGTGCGGCGTTTGACTTTGAAGGCACTTGCAATGCTTCTTCCCGCGGGCGTGCTGGGAATTTCTTCGGCCTTGGCGGCGACGCCGGCTAAACCTGCGGCGGTGGATCTGACGGCGCATGAACATGCGCCCAGCGTGGCGGCGCGGTTGGGGGAAATTCGCGCGGCGGTCTCCGCGATCGATTTCGCGGAGCCGATGACACCGGCGGAAGCGGCGGCGGTAACCTCCGAGTGGCCGAATTTCCATTTTGGCTGGGGCAATGGCGGCTGGCGCAACGGTGGTTGGCGCAACGGCGGCTGGGGCAATGGCGGCGGCTGGCGCAACGGCGGTTGGGGTAACGGCGGGCCGTGGCACAACTGGCACAATTTCTGGCATAACTGGTAAACCCGGTGGGAACCTCTCCGCAGGAAGGGCCACAGGAGCGCAGGCACGACTGTGCGTCGGATGGAGTGTCTCCGTCGATCAGCATTGTCGTGCTGCAGCCCACGCCTTTCTGCAACATCGACTGCAAATACTGCTACCTGCCGGAGCGCGACGCGAAGACGGTGATGCCGCTGGAAACGATTGTGGCGGCGTTCGAAAGAATTTTCGCGTCGGGTTGGGTGAACCCGCAACTGACGGTGATCTGGCATGCGGGCGAGCCGCTGGTGGTGCCTCCTTCGTATTATCAAGCCGCGTTCGAAGCGATTGAAAAGCTGCGTCCGGATTTTGTGGAGCTGCGACATTCGATTCAGACTAACGGCATGCTGCTGAACGCGGAGTGGTGCGAATTTTTCCGCGAGTGGCACATGAACGTGGGCGTGAGCGTCGATGGGCCGCGGGAATTGCACGATGCGAACCGAGTGACGCGCGCGGGCAAAGGCACGTTCGACAAGACCATCGCGGGGATCCGGTTGCTGCGGCGCGAACACGTTCCGTTCCATGTGATTTCGGTGCTGGGCGCAAAATCCATGAACATGCCGGAGGAGATGCTGGATTTTTACATTTCCGAAGGCATCGACGACGTGTGTTTCAACGTCGAGGAATCGGAAGGGACGCACGTTTCTACTTTGCTGACGGGCAGCGACCCGGTGCAGAGCTTCCGCAAATTTCTGGATAAGTTCTGGACGCTTTCGCGCGAGAGCGGGCGGATTCAATTTGTGCGGGAGATTGATGGAATGATCCGGCGGATTTTCCGGCCGGAAGGCACGGAAGTGGATAACGCGCAGGTCGAGCCGTTTGGCATGGTGAACATCGACTGCCACGGGAACGTTTCGAGTTTTTCGCCGGAGCTGCTCGGTTACAAGAACGTGAAGTACGACAATTTTACCGTGGGCAACGTGCATCGGCACTCGATGGCAGAAATGTTCGAAAGCCCGGCGATGCAGGCCATGGCCCGCGATATTTCGGCGGGCGTGCGCGCCTGCGCCAGCGAGTGCGAATATTTTTCGGTGTGCGGCGGCGGAGCTCCGGTGAACAAGCTGACCGAGAATGGCAGCTTCGCCAGCACGCGGACGATGTTCTGTTCTTTGATACAAATTGTGCCGACGGATTTGATTTTGAACGCGCTGGACCGGCTGGAAATGCAATTCGATCGCGCGACGGCGGTCACGATGGCCGCGGGCGCGGCGGGCGGCGGAAGCTACGCGGACCCGGTGGGCGTGGAAAAATTTAACGGCACGCGGCGGGCGGCTGCTAACGGTGCTTTTAATTCGGCGGCGGCGGCGAGTGTCGAGGCCGGCACAAATATTCCCAAGTTTCGTCCGGAAGTTCCCGATGTGGCTCTACATCAAATTCAGCGAGGTTCGCGATGATCAAAATGATCAAGCCGATTACAGCATTGGCCGTGCTTATTTTGTGTTTTGGATTTGCCGCGCCCGCGTTTGGGCAGACCAAGAATACGACTCCGCCGAAGAAAGACATGGCGAAGGACACTGCGAAGGATTCCAAGGACGCGATGCCGCCGGGCGCGGAGTCCGAATCGGGCGACGAAGAGACCCAGCCGGTGCAGGCCGCGGTACTGTGGATCAGCAGTGTGGAAGTGATACGGAGCACGCATGAACCGGCGCTGGACGTGATTCGCGTGCGCGCGATCACCAGCACGGAAGGCTGGGAATCGGGCGAGTTGGTGCCGATGACCAAGGGCGCGCCGGAAGACGGCATGCTTGACCTCGCGTTTATCGCGCAGGCTCCTACGGATGCGTCGGCGCCGGCGAAGAGCCCGACGATTGAGGCGGTCTTCACGCTGGAAGAAGGGCATCCGTTCCGCGGCGTGCGGGTCTACAGCGCGACGAATCGCGTGCTGCTGAAGCAGATTCCGGGATACGTCGAAGCGCCGAATCCGCCGAATGACTGCACGGAATGCCTCGGGAAATATTTCGTGGCGAAGGGCGAGAATCCGCCATCGGGCGTGAACGCGGACCAGGTGGTGCGCGAAGAGACTTTGCCGAAGACGGTGCATGTGATCAAGGCAGATGACGGGATTGGGAAATTGGATTCGGATCCGAACCGTTTGACTTTGGTGCTGGGCGAGAGCGGGAAAATTATTATCGCGGTTTGGGATTAATTTTTCCGTTTACATTTTCAATTCACGGCAATAAGGCGCGGCCCGGAGCCGCATGCCACTGAGGAGAATAAAAATGATCAAGCGAATGGTGCTAACGGGCGTCGCTTTGTGCGGTGCGTTTAGTTTGGGCGTGATGGCGCGTTCTCCGCAGGGCGGGCCGCCGCCGGTGGACGTGGGCGAGCATCACGGTAACATGCGCGCGGCGCAGCAATTGATTCAGCAGGCGTGGTTCAAGGTGGACGAAGCGCAGAAGGATAATAATTATAATTTGGGCGGGCATGCGGGACGCGCGAAGGAGCTCTTGGCGCAGGCCAGCGGGGAGATTAAGGCTTCGGCGGAGGATGCGAATCATCATCACTAGACGATGATGGCGCTCCCTCTGCGAGTTGGCGGGAGTGGGTAATTTTTGCGGCAGAACGTGCGTGGGTGCGTGTGGCACTTACGGCGCTCTGCCGTTTTTTGTTTTTGGTGTCGAGTGCGGCGTCGTATTGAGCTTGGCGCGGGAGCATGGATGAGATTCTTCTTCGCGGAAGGCGCTCGTCAGAATGACGGCGGGTTTTTGGTGATTTCGGATTCGGCGAAGGCGCTCCGCGCTGGATGGATTGGGCGGGGCGGGCGGCGGGTCGAAGGCGGCGGCAAGCCGCCGCACTCCAAGGTGTCTTGCGCCGGACGTGAATTTTTGCCGCGCCTCCGGCGAAAAAGTTTGTCGTTGTGGCTTCGTGAGGCGCGAGGGTTTGGTTTAGGTGCGTTCGGGGACGTAGCAGGGGTATTCGCGTTGGGCGGCTTGGGCGGTGAGCGGGTCGAGGTCGAATGTTTGTAGCGGCGCTGCGGCGGTGGTGATGCCTAGGGGGGCGGCTTGCGGGGCATAGGCGAAGCCGGTTCCGCCGAAATTTGGGCCGACCGTCGCTGAGCCAGCGCGGTTGGAGCTGATGACGTAGGCGCCGCTGACTACGCTGGCCATGGCGGCTGCGATTTTCCAGGGGACCAGATTTTTTCCGGTGGCGCGCGGGATTACGATTAGTGCGGCACCTTGCTTGCCGTAGGCGCGGGCTTGTTCGTTGAACATCGCTTCGGTGCAGATCAGGACGCCGACTTTTATTCCCAGAATTTCCGCAATTTCGAAACCTGAGTTGTCTCCCGCGTACCATTCGCTTTCGAACCAGCCCGGCTCATTGGGAAAATATTGTTTGCGGTGCAACGCGCGCGTCGCGCCATTTTCGAGGACGAAGGCTTCGTTGGCCAGGCGGCTGCCGTTCCAGACCGGGCGCGTGGAAATAATGGCGCGGAGGCGCAGCCCGATCAGCGCGGCGAGGCCTTCTTCGTGGGCGCGGATGCTGCGGTCGGCGGCGTCGGTGGAAAATTCCGGCGCGGCGGCGATCCACGGGCCGAAGGGAAGTTCGTTGGTGAGCAGCAAGTCGGGGCGCGCGGCCGCGACGGATTTCGTAATTTCATCCCACGCGCGATGCGCGGGCGAAAGATTTTCCGGCCATTCGACGCAGGCGACGCGCAAAGGGATCACCAGATGCCCACGCGGTCTGCGGATTTCAGATACAACTTCTCGGCGGGCGCGACGCTCGGAAACGCGACATACCAAGGGTCGAGATTGCGTACGGTGTCGCTGCGATATTGGCCCGGGGGGTGCGTGTCGGATTTAACCTGCTTGCGCAACGCGGCTTCGGTTTGCAGACGGCGCCAGCGTCCGGCGAATGCGAGAAAAAAACGCTGGTCGCCGGTGAGGCCGCCAATGACGGCGTCAGGCTTTCCGTGCAGCGAGAGAATGTAAGCATCGTAAGCGACGCGCAGGCCGGCGATATCCGCGCTATTTTCGGTGAGCACTTGCTGGCCATTGAGGCAGAGGCCGGCGAGCGGGCAATAGGCGCTGAACTGCGCGACGAGTTTCGCGGTGACTGCGCGATAGGCCGCGATGTCTTGGGCGGTCCACCACATGCCGATGCGGCCCTGGGCATCGTAAATATTTCCCAGCTCGTCGAAGCTGTGGGTGATTTCGTGGGCCATGCCGGCGCCGGCGGAGCCGTAATTCGAGGCGGCGTCGCCCTGCGGATCAAAGTATGGCGGCTGCAAAATCGCGGCGGAAAAAAATTCAGAATTAGGCGTGAAGACGATGATGGCGCCGACGGTTTGGGGATCGATGCGCCATTCGGCGGGATCGGCGGGTTCGTGCATCTGCGCGATATTGCGCGCGCGGTTGAAAGCTTCGGCGCGGCGAAGATTGCCGAAGGCGTCGCCGCGGACGACGTCGAGCGCGTCGTAATCGATCCATTTATCGGGATAGCCCAGGCCGAGGGTAAAGGCGTCGAGCTTGGCGATGGCTTTGGTTTTCGTTTCCGGCGACATCCAGGTGAGGTTCGCGAGGCGCACGCGATAGGCGGTGATGAGATTCACGCCCATGGCTTGCGCGGCGGCTTTGGCTTCCGGCGGAAAATATTGGGCGCAGTAAAGTTGGCCGACGGCCTGGCCCAGCGCGGCGTTGGTGGCGGTGGTGGCGATTTTTTCGCGATCGGGCGCGAGCGTGATGCCGTTCAGAGTGGTGGAGTAAAAGCCAAAATCTTCCAGACGAATCGCTTTGGGTAGCACTGGCGCGTAGTGCTCGACGAGATGGAAACGGAGATAGTCTTTCCAGGTTTCGAGATTTTCGCTGGCGACCAGCGCGGAGGTGCCGGTGACGGCGGTCGGTTGCCAGACGATGAAATCTTCCTGGGTCGCGAGGCCGGCGGCTTGGAAGTAGGAATTCCAATCCATTCCGGGTGCTTTGGCGTCGAAGTCAACGCGCTTCCACGGATTATCTTGCTTGAAGACGTCGAGGGCGTCGGAATCGGGGGCTTGGGCGCGAGCCATTTGCGTTTCCAGCGCGAGGATGGCGACGGCTTTTTTTTCGGCGGTGGCGTCGTCGGTGGTGATTTGCGCGAGTTGCAGGATTGTCGCGATGTGGGCTTGGTATTTTGCGCGCTGGTCGGCCATGGCGGGTGAGGCGTCGAGATAATTGTCACGATCGGGGAGGCCGAGGCCGCCCTGCCAGATGTGCGGCAGAAACATTTTCGAATCGTGAAAACCTTGATTCACCCAGACGCCGAAGACGTGATCGGCGTTGGAAGTGAGGCCGTCGACTTCGATATTGAGCGTGCCGCCGAGATAGGCGGAGAGGCTGGCTTTGGTATTAATGGCATCGATGTCGGCGAGATCGTCGGAGAGCGGGGCGAGGCCTTTGGCGTCGATGGCGTTGAGGTCGACGAAGCTTTCGAAGTAGTCGCCAACTTTTTGGGTGTTGGTGCCTTGGGCGGATTTGGATGCGGCTGCTTCGCTGATGAGAAGGCGCACGCGCGTGGTGGTTTTTTCGGTGAGGATGGCGCGATCGTCGAAAGTGGATTGGCCGGCGGGGATGGTGACGGATTTGAGCCAGCCGCCGTTGGCGTAGAGGTAAAAATCGTCGCCGGGTTTTTGGGTGGGGTCCATTTCGGCGGGGGTGAGGCGTTGGGCGTGTGTGGTGGATGCTACGGTCAGGAAAAATGTAGAAGCGAGGATAGTGGCGAACGCGGTGGCGCGGAGATGCGGCATGAAAGTCTTCCTTGAATGCGAAATACGATGTGCGAATCGCCGCGTGTGGCGAACGCTGCTGCGAACCACCCCGATTGTGAGCTACATCATCGATTGTGCGGCGGGAGATTTGGTTGCTTGCCGTGGGGCGAAAACGGGGCGTTGACAACCCGCGGTTTCGCGCTCATCTTGGCTGCCAGCGATATCGTTTCTTTTTGCTTCTGGCGTTCTACCGCAAACCAACCAAAAATTTCACCGACGTACCGCTGCAGAATCAAATCAGCGACTGGAGGAATTCCGATGCAAGGCCTAAAAAATGTGGTGCTGGTGCATGGCGCGTGGGCGGATGGCTCGAGCTGGTCGAAAATCATACCGCTGCTGGCGGCGAAGGGATTACGCGCGGTGGCGGTGCAAAATCCGCTGAGTTCGATCGCGGAGGACATGGCTTCGACGCATCGTTTGATTAATGCGCAGGACGGGCCGGTGCTGCTGGTGGGGCATTCGTACGGCGGCGCGGTGATCACCGAAGCGGGAAATAATCCGAAAGTGGCGGGGTTGGTGTACGTGGCGGCGTTCGGATGCGAAGAGGGCGAATCGTGCGGCGGCCTGGCGGCA
>DASWVE010000130.1:0-16649 GCA_036401315.1 Candidatus Acidiferrales bacterium | reverse complement strand
GACTCATCGTCCGCGCGATAGTCAAACAAAAAGGGCTGAGGCCGCGGCGCCGATTCGGTCTGCTGCTGACGCTCCTTGCGCGCTTCATCGCGGGTCAAGCCGCCCTGCGCAATACGGTGAACCATCTCCTGCATTCTTTTTTCATTCGGCTGGCGCGCCACCTGCAGCAGCAACGACTTAGTCAAGATGCCGCGATCGATGCAAGCCTTGCGAATCTCGCTGGGAATCACATGCAAAGACATCGTTTCGGTGACACTGGAACGCGCCCGCCCGATCTTCCGCGCAATGTCATCGTGCGTATAATCGAAATGATCCGCCAGCCGCTGCAAGCCATCGGCCTCTTCGAACGGCGTCAAATCCTTGCGCTGCAAATTCTCGATCAAGCCGATTTCCAGCGTCTCGGCATCGTCAGCAATCTTAATGATGCACGGCACTTCCGGCAGGCCAGCGGCTTTCGAAGCGTGATAGCGGCGTTCACCAGAAATAATATAGTAGGTGTCCTCGCGCGGGATGTAACGCACGAGGAGCGGTTCGAGCACGCCCTTCTCTTTCACCGAATCCGTCAATTCGCGCAGGTCGCCCAAAGTTTTGCGCGGCTGGTCGGGATTTGGACGCACTTTATCCGTCGGGATCATGCGCCCGACTGCGGCGCCGCTGTAACTAGTTAGGGTCTCGACGTAATGCGCGTCATGCCGCATCTTGAGTGTGACGGGCAACCCGATCCTCTTGGACACGTTGTAGGACCTCCTGAGCGAGCTTTTTATAATCTTCGGCGCCCGAAGATTTCGGCGCGAAGGAAAATACAGTTTCTTTATAAGCCGGACTTTCTTCCAGGCGCACGTTCTTGCTGATGCGCGTCTTAAAAAGCGTTTCGCCGAATACCGCGCGGATCTGCTCGTGCGTATCGCGCGAAATATTCGTGCGCTTATCGAACAAAGTGATCACCACGCCCAGCAATTTCAAATCCGGATTCGGCCGCGAACGAATCCGCCCGTACGTTTCAAGCAGATCGTCGGTGCCTTCAATCGCAAAATATGCCGCCTGAATCGGCACCAGCAAATGCGTCGACGCCACCAAAGCGTTCACCGTCAAAATTCCCAGCGCCGGAGGCGTATCGAAAACAATAAAATCGTAGTCCTTGGCAATCGGCGTCAGCGCGTCTTTCAGCTTATAGGGCGCGTCGAACTGCCCGCCCAGCTGCTGTTCCAGGCGCGCCAGAGCGAGCTTCCCCGGAGCCACGAACAGGAACGGGTCTTTGGTCGGGCGAATAATATTCGCCATTTCGGTCGGATGGTCTGCGAAAACGTCAAACATCGACGCCTGAATTTCCGCAGGATCGAAAAACGCGATGGTCGCGTTAGATTGGGGATCGAGGTCAACCAATAGCGTTCGCTTTTTCTTCAAAGCCAGCGCGGCCGCTAGATTGATCGAAGTGGTAGTCTTTCCAACGCCACCTTTTTGATTGGCGACTGCTATGACGCAGGTCAAGCTGTGCCTCTCGTTCGCCGTACGGCAACCACAGGCCTATATGTGGCGGCCCAAGGCGCTACTTCCACTAGTCGATGCTCACTCTACTCACTCTCCACAGCCATCTGCAAGCACAAAATGGAGTTAGCTCGATTTCGCTGTGAATTTTCTAAGAGACGAGGCTGCCTCGCGATCAGGGACGCGCCGTCGCTCACGAGCGTGGCACACCCATCCACCATGAGAGGACGATTAGTGCAACGCCCGCCAGCTGCAGGAAGAACCCTTCCTTAGCGTCTTTCCAATGGGCAGCGATGTAAACGAGTTGAATGACGGGAACCAATATGCAAATCAAACCCCACAGAATGTTTCGTTGCCACGCGGCGGCGATGATCCAGAGGGTGCCAGCAAAAGCAACCAGCCAACCCGAGATAAAAAGCGTCCAACCCACTGCATGAACAACGGAGTTCAAGTGTGCCTCACAGCTCTACGCCATCGAATCGAGGGCTGGCTGCGCGAAAGTGTTTCGGCGTCCACATCATATAACCGTCGAGTTGCCAATTGGAAACACCTGACCCATCGTTCAGTTCCTTCGCCCCAAGATAAGCCGCATCATGGCCGGGTTGGATCTTCACCGAGAGGAGCGTAATGTCGCGTTTCACGCGCATTCTGCCTTGGTTTGCGGTATTTGTTCTTACGTGCTTTGCATACCTCTGGTTTTTTGGCCTGCAGACATTCTTCGCCCTTCAAGCTCGAAAAATCGGCCGAGAGGTTCCAATCGTGGGGAGCGTTCCGGTCGAAGTCGAAGACCAGATTGTCTCCCCCGCGAAAGGTGAAAAAGTATCGTTTCAAGGGGTTGAATTCGACGTTCCGTGGAGTGATCTCGATGATGCGAAAACTCGGAGTGTCGGAAATTGCCGGCTGGTAAAGTTCCTTTCCGGCAATTCGATTCTCCTCTGCGTTGGAGCGCCCGGTATGTTCATGGACAACATGTTCAAGAATAAGAACGCAGAACCGGAGCTGTTCACTCGGATCTACGGGACAGACGTTCTTCGCTCCGACTACGCCTTGATGAAAGCAATCTACCGCACTACGCCAAACGACATAGGGCTTTTCACGCCTTCCGGTCGCGCAGCTGCGTTGTCATCCGTAATAATGATCAAGGCAATCGCGCCACCGACGACCGATTCGGCGATTTACAACATCCGGTCCAAGAGCTTCCAGGGATTCCAGTTGGGTAACCCAGCGCGCCGTCCGGCGAAAATGTGCTTGCAGTTGTATGCTGACGACATTGAAATTGAAATCTCCCTCGAGCAAAGCAGGACCGGCCCCACGCCGCCAGTTTCTCAAGCAGACCTGAATCGCATCATTCGGTCAGCTCGCAAAACCACACCTCCTTCGACTCTTGTCACTAATCCTGGATAGCTGTGTCGGTCAACTCAAGCCGCCACGCCGCTTCGCTCAAGCGAGTGCGCTACTATGTTTGGAATGTTGATTCGCCTCGCTGCCGCCGCCGACATTCCACAGATCGTCGCACTGGTGAACCTCGCCTTCCGCGTGGAAGCTTTCTTGGTTTACGGCGACCGAACCAACGCCGTGCAAATCGAAGCCATGTTTGGCACCGGAGTTTTCCTGCTGGGAGAAATCTCTGGCGAGCTGGCCGGCTGCGTCTACCTCGAACTGCGCGGCGAACGCGCCTACTTCGGCCTGCTCTCGATTTCGCCAGCTCATCAGCGCCAGGGCGTGGGTCGAGAGCTGGCCGCCGAAGCCGAACGGCGCGCGAAAGCAGCCGGTTGCCGTGTGATGGACATCCGAACCGTAAACGTCCGCCCCGAACTAGCCATCATCTACAGCAAAATGGGCTACGCCGAATCCGGCACCGAGCCCTTCCCCGCAGATGTGCCCACCAAAATGCCCTGCCACTTCGTACGCATGTCAAAAAACCTAATCTAAAACGCAGCGGAGTGCGTGTTACGAATAAAGGCGCGATCATCGGCGGTTAGCCGATGTAACACGCCTTTTCAAAACCGCTTGATTCGAGGTGGCGCGCGCGTTCGGGCCAGCCGCCAAGCGATACGCGCGCGCCTCTCGTGCTGCTTACTTTGCGGTGGCCTCTGCTTCTTCCTCCTCTTCGCGAAAATCGCGAACCACACCGTGAATGGCCTGCGTGCCGAAATGCCCGGTCGCCGCGCCGATGAACGTCAAGGTCACATTCGAATACTTGACGACCGAGCCGCCGGTCACTTGCACCTGCAACGTGGACTGCGCGAACGGCGCGGGAGTGCCGTCTTTGGTGACCAGCTTGATCGGGCCGCTGATCTGAAACCCGCCAGTGGGCAGTTGGGTGACTGCGATACCCTGCAGCACGATGTGATGGGTATGCGCGCCGCGCAGCGCGGGATTATTGAATTCAGCAGTCGGGTCCGCCGTATCGCCCGCGGCGTTGGCCATTCGGATGATTCCCTCGTCGGACTGTTCCATGTTCATCTCCGCCGAAAAATCCGCAGTGTTGTTCCATTCGTGCAGCACCAGCGTCCACGTGCCGCGCATATCCCACGGCCCGCCGGTGCTGGCCGGGGTGTAGTCAGCGATCGTCCCGTGGAATCTGGTGCACCGGAAACCCTGGCCCTGAGCGACGGTGCCGGCCGTAGCCAGCACCAGGATTGCGATAACGCCTACCACCCAACCAAATGCCTTGCGATTCATAAAGCCTCCAAATTTGAAATGCACATTTTTGCGGCGCAAGAATCGCATTTTGTCGATTTCAGGTTCCGCTGCGCACACCATCAGCCCTCGGTACCGCCTGGGTCAAACAGCGAAGCGCGGAACTACCTCAATTTGCTAGAATTACCGCTCAATACCGTACATTGCCGTATACAGTCCGCAGAGTTACAATCCGCCCGCCCGTTCGTCGTCCGCCCCACCAGCAAAAACGGGCCAGTGCACCTTCCATGAGCGAGACCACTCCAGACACGACGGCAGCCGGGAAACCGCCCGAAGACCGCCTGGATTCGTGGAAGGAAATCGCGGCCTACCTCAACCGCGACGTGACTACGGTCCAGCGTTGGGAAAAACGGGAGCAGATGCCCGTCCACCGGCACCTGCATGCCAAGGCCGGCTCGGTTTACGCTTTCAAGGCGGAGCTAGACGCCTGGGCGGCCAGCCGGAACCTTCGAGCAGCACCGTCCGATGGCAACGACGGTTCTTCGACTGGCGTTCCGGCAGCCACTCAGACCTCGCCAGACGCCACGCCCTCTTCGTCACGCGGCCGATGGACATTGCTTTTGATTTTGGCAGCCGCGGCGGTTCTCGCGATCGCCGCCGTCCTCTGGCTACGCAGCACGAACCGCTTCTGGACCAGTCCCATCGCCGACGCCAAGTTGCAAACCATTACCGACTCCGACGCCGTCGACGAAGCCGCCGCCGTATCCCGCGACGGACAATTCGTCGCGTTTCTATCCGACCGCGACGGCCCGATGGACGTGTGGGTCACGCAGGTCGGCTCCGGACAATTTCACAATTTGACGCACGGAAGCGCGCCGGAATTGGTAAATCCCTCGGTACGCACGCTGGGATTCACACCCGACGGCTCGTTCGTTACCTATTGGGTTCGAAAACCCGTCCCCGGTGGCGCCGATGTGATCGACGTCTGGGCCGCCCCCACGCTGGGTGGGCAGCCGAAACCCTATCTGGAAGGCGCGGCGGAATTCGATTGGTCGCGCGACGGCTCGCGGCTCGTCTATCACACACCCGGGCCGGGCGACCCCATGTTCGTCTCCGAAGGTCTTCCGCAATCGTCGGGGCGTGCAATCTTCACCGCGCCGAGCGGCCTCCATTCGCACTTTCCGTTGTGGTCGCTCGATTCGAAATTTATTTATTTCGTACAGGGCGCGCTGCCGGACAAATTGGACATCTGGCGCATATCTGCCGCCGGAGGAAATGCCGAGCGCATCACTTCGCACAATTCACGGGTGACCCATCCGGTTTGGCTCGATGCGCGCACGCTGATCTACCTCGCCACCGATTCTGGTGGTTCGGGTCCGTGGCTATACAGCATCGACGTCGAGCGCCGCGTTCCGCATCGCCTCAGTTCCGCGCTCGAACGCTACACTTCGCTCGCGGCCAGCGCCGATGGGCGGCGCCTGGTCCTAACCCTGGCGAGTCCGAAACGCACCCTGTGGCGCATGCCGATGACGCAATCGTCGCTGCCGGCTGATGCGGCCGCCACGACTGCACCCGATCGCATCTCGATGACCACCGATACCGGATTCTCCCCGCGCTTGGGGCCAGGTTACCTGCTGTATGTTTCTGCGAACAGCACGAGTGAAAGTATCTGGAAGGTCGCGAGCGGGACGGACACGGAATTGTGGAATGGGCCGGGCGCGCGGATCATCGGCGGCCCGGCGATTTCCGCTGATGGAAAAAATATCGCGTTTTCGGTGTGGCAACGCGATCAAACCAACCTGTGCACCATCCACTCCGACGGCACCGGCGCTCGCGTTGTGGCCGGCTCGCTCGACCTGCAAGGCGATCCAGCCTGGGCGCCCGACGGCCAATCGATCACCTCCGCCTCGAATGAAAATGGCGTGCCGCACCTGATGCGCCTTCCGTTGAATGGCGGCGCGCCTTCGACGCTCGTTCAGGAATATTCGGTCGACCCAGCATGGTCGCCCGACGGCCGCTTCGTGATTTACTCCGGCGCAGATGTGGGCACCACGTTTTCACTGAGGGCTGTCGCATCTGATGGCTCAGCGCATCCGCTGCCCCAGCTAACTCTGACGCGCGGAGCCCGACACGTGGGATTCGAAGCAAACGGCGAACTGGTGTTTCTGCGCGGAGACCTCGAGCACAAAAATCTGTGGCTTATGGATCTGCAGACCGGCGCGGAACACCAAGTGACCAATTTCCCCGCCAACTTCAACGTCCGCGATTTTGACATTTCCCCCGACGGCCACGAACTCGTCTTCGAACGCGAGCAGGAACGCGCGGACGTAGTGCTGATGGATCTCCGCCGGCCATAGCCGGCCCGGACGCACTCAACGATTGAAGGGGACGCACAACTACTGGCTCAGAAATATTTTTACCGGGACCAACGAAACACGACGCCGGCGCCGACCAGCAAATTGTTCTGGTGGTTGTTCGTGGAATTCAGAAACGTCGTCAAATAATAATCGAGCTGCACCACGCGCAGCGCGAACCGCGAATTCAGCGGCACGTCGACTCCGCCTCCAATCCGCGTTGCGAATCGCGAAGTCGTGTCGCCCAGACCCGCCACCCCGCCTCCGGCGTGCGACGCGCCCAACAACAGTTGCGCAAACGGCTCGGGCTTATGCTTCCCCTCCAACCACGGTTGCGGCAGCTGGTAGCGCGCTCCGGCTAGATACGAAAACAAGGTCAATGAGCTTCCGTTCGTCGGAGCGCCGGTCGCGGTCTGGGCGCTGAAATCCACCACCGCCGACCAACGTCCGCTAAAATTCCATGAGCCGGAAACCCCGCCGCCGTTGACGCCGAAACAGCCGCACTCTCCCGGACCAGCGTTCGCATGCACCCAGGTGTACGACGCCGCTGCATCGCCTTTATACGCTTCCTGCGCCATCGCCGCAGTGCTGCCCACGAATAAAATAATTATCGCCAGTAAAAACGATCGCATCCCAATTCTCCTCAAATCTCCCCAGTCCCCTACTCCGTTTCCTACCCCGTTCCCTACTCAGTGGCCCCGCAACCGCCGTTCGTTAATTCGTCGGCACCGAAACCGTAGCCGACACATTGCTGATCACCGCCTGCTCGTAAGAGCCGCCGGTGGACGCGGTGATATAAAAATAAGCAACCGGTGGAACCGTAACGGCTCCTGACATCACTTGCACGCCATCCAGCGTCACCACCATTTGTCCCTGCGAAATATTTACGGTGTAGTCGTGGGTAATCGTCATGCCGCCCGCGACCAGCACTGGAATGCTCGTATTCACGTTGAACCATGGGTTTTCAAACAGGGCCGCTTCGCCGCGGCCCACCGCCACGTAAGGAACCATGGGATCGCCGCCGTTGTGGTAGGTGTCGAAACCAAATACCGTACCGGGAATTCCTTTCGCTCCCAGCCCCATGCCCGGCGCGCCTTCGCTCGTAAGCGTCGCTCCGAGCGACGGGTCGCCGAAAACTACGGTGAAGCCGTCGGCCGGAACCGCGCTCGGATTGCTCAGCGTCATCGTGAAGCTGAGCTGAATGTCGCCCGTCGAAATCAGGTTCGGCCAGATCAGCACGCCGATCTGATCGCCCGTCGCGGCCGTAAGTTGGAAGGTGCACCCGGATTGCGCCACCGCATTGCCCAGCGGAGACCAATTCGTATTGCAAAGATTTGGTATGCCCTGCAACGGGCCCACGAAGAGTCCAGCCGAAACGCTGGTCACCGACGTGGTGACTCCGTTGCTCACCACCACATACAGCACCGAACCCGAATCGGCGGTTTGCGCGTCAGCCTGCGTGTAGGTCGAACCAGTCGCTCCCGCGATCGCCGTGAACGTCGAACTACCCGGCGCGGCTTCGTACCACTGATACGTCAGCGGCAAATTCGAAACCGCCGTCACTTGGAACGTCGCCGGCGCGCCGACGTCCACGTACTGCGTCACTGGTTGCATCGTGATCTGAATGCCGCTGCCCACCGCCAGCGTGGCCGGTTGCGAAACTGCCTGGCCGTAAGCGTTGGTGACGATGACGTAGTATTGATCCTGATCGTCGCCCACCGCGGTCGCCGAACCGGGAACCGTATAGCTCGCGGACGTCGCTCCCGAGACCAGCATTCCGGTCGTTTGCCCCGCCGGTATCACATACCACTGATAGCTCAGCGCTGGCGTTCCGGAAGCCACCACGGTAAACGTGGCGGTCCCTCCTGGCGCCGTTCCCGCACCACTCGGCTGCGTGATGATCGTCGGCGAAGCGTTTCCAGTGTTAACGGTCAGCGTCGCCGAAGTGCTAGTCAGCGGAGTTGTGCCGCAGGAATCCGTGACGACCACGTAGTATTCAGCCCCGTTGTAAGTCGCATCCACCGGCGGAGTCGTGTACGTGTCCGAATTTGCGCCGGGAATCGCCGCCCCGGTCGCACTGCCCGATGGGATTTGGTACCACTGATACGTAAAAGGGCTTAGTCCCTGCGCCACCACCGAAAACGTCGCGGTCTGCGTCGGCAAAACCGTCACGCTCGCCGGGTTCGAAGTAATCTGCGAACCCACTGCAATCGTGGCCACCGCCGAAGTTACGCTCCCGGCTCCATTGGTTACCGTCACCGTGTAATTTCCCGCGTTGGCTGCGGCCGCTGCCGCCACCGTATACGTCGAGTTCGTCGCGCCGGGAATCGGCGTGCCGCCCAAATTCCACTGGTAGCTCGACGCGTAAGACGCCGTCACGCTCAGCACTAAATTTCCACCGGTGCAAACATGCTGGCTCGTCGGTTGGGTGGTGATCACCGGCACGCTGATCGTGGCGGTCGTGGTCACGAATACCGAAGGCTCGTCCACGCTGGTCGCCGTAATCGTGTAAGTCCCGGGCGTCGTCGGTGAAGTCCACACGTTGCCGTTGAACGTCCCGCCAGTCGAGGTCCAGGTCAAATTGTTCGTCAAACCGCCGCTAGCGGTGGCCGTAAAAGTGAGCTGCCCCGGCGCGGTGGTCTGATTCGCTGGCGTAATCGGAGTAATCGTCACCTGCGTCGGCGTCACCACGCACGTGGTTGATACCATCGTTCCGCCCGGGCTCGTCACCGTCAGCGTGTACGTCTTCGTCGAAGTCAAAGCCGGAGTCGGATACGAGCCACCGCTCGTCGCCGATGCCGTAATGTCCGAACTTCCCACGCCGGTGGAACCGATGACTGCTGTGCCCCCGGAAAATGTCGCAATCAACATCACTGACGAGTTGTAAGGAGGAGTCGCGTTGCTCGGCACCAGGCTGCCCGCGATCGGAGTGGTGTTTTGCACCGTCAACGTCGCCGGACCGCTGCTCACCGAACCGTTGGGATTCGATACCACCACCGTGAAAATCGAACCGCTCTGCGTCAGCGTGGTAGCGGGCGTCGTATAAGTGCTGGAATTTGCGCCAGAAATAGGAGACCCGTTTACATACCACTGATAGCTCAGCGGACCCGGGCCGGTCGCCGTCACGCTAAACGTCGCGGTCTGACCCACGGTTACGGTTACGCTGACCGGCTGCGAGATGATCAGCGGTGCCTGCGGCTTCGCGCCTTCAAACCCTCCCGCGCAGCCCGACACCCCGCCCAACAGCCCCAGAAGCAGGGCCACGCAGACGACCGCGTTCCGCGTTCGTCGGTCAAAGCGGACCGGTAGAGCGTTCCAAAGAGCTCCATGCAGGCGTTTCATAACGGGATTCTCCTAGGTTGAATATACCCAGATTAGAAGGGGGTACTAGGACTATGGCGGGCGCCCAGCCTAATCAGCTAATAGCCGTTTCTAGGAGTACTTTTTCGGGGAGAAGGGCCCAGACAAAGAGTCGGTTGACGGCACTGGGAAGGGAGTCTGGGTTACTTCGACTTAGGGCTTGGCGTACTGGTTGATGGGGTCGCCGGAGCCGCTCAGGCCCTGCGCTGCGGCCTGCAGGGTCAGGCGCTGCAGCTCCGCGACGATCTGCTCGGCCACCTTCTTCACTGCTTTGGGATCAGGATTGGCGGGAACAGAAAATTTCAGCCTGGCCACCTCGGGATTCAGGCGAATGGGCGCACCGGCGGAATTGGCGTTTTTGTCGATGGGCTCGTAGAGCGCACGCCTGGTGCGCAGCAGATTTCCGGTCGTCACGTACAGCTGCACGTCCGCCCCAGCCGGCCCCGGCCCCGGCGAAATGAGCCGCAAGACGCCGTCTTTTCCGGTCTGCGTGAACGCGCCAGAAACTAAAATGCCGTCTTCGGGAATGGGATCGCGGGGACCGAGATATTTGACCTTATAACCCGCCTTTTTAAATCCGCGCAGTAAGTCATCAGACAAAACCCGGTTCGCTCCCGCATTGGCGAGCGGCGGTGCGTCCACATCGCTCGCGTTTGGTCGCGGAGAACCGATCGATCCTGGATCAATAGGCCCGCTATTGGGAGGCGCGATTGGCGCGGGTGAATCGCCCGCTGCGGCAAAATCCGTAACGTAAATTGTTTTTTCTTTGTCGAGGTACGCGATGTGCGGAGGAGGGTCGGGCGCAGCCGCTTCGGCCGGTTTTGCAGCAGGTTCCTGAGCGGCTGCGTCTCGCGCACCCAGAAATGCGATTAGCAGGAACGCCGCGGCCAGAATCGCAGCGCGCATACTTACATCTTGTAGCGGCCGAGATCCTCGTCGTTCAGGTTTTCGAGCCATTTGCGCAGGTCTTCACTGGAACTCTTCTCCGCCACCGCGGAAGACGTCTTGGAATGCTTTAGAACTTCGTCGTCGACGAAAATGGGGCAGTCGAGCCGCAGCGCCAGAGCCAGCGCGTCGCTGGGCCGCGAGTCGAGCGAAATTGTCTGCCCGTCGCGCTCCATCCAAATCAAAGCGTAGAAAGTGTCGTCCTTCAAGTCGGAGACCACCACGCGCTGAACCCGCACGTCGAGGCCGGTCAGGACGTTCTTGAGGAGGTCGTGGGTCATCGGCCGAGGGGTTTGCACTTTTTCGATTTCCAACGCGATGGCGTTGGCTTCGTAGATTCCCACCCAGATAGGCAGGACGCCGCTGCCGGAAGTTTCTTTCAGGACCACCACGGGCATGTTGGTCACGGGATCCATCATCAACCCTCGAATCTTGACTTCGAGTTCCATGGGGCCTCCCGCACTGCCGTCGATCGCAATTTATTCGACGTGTTCGCCAAAAACCAGATTCGCGCTCGCGTGCGAAATCTTGACTTGAATGTATTCTCCCAGAAGTGCCGGGCGCGTTGAAGTGAAATTTACCAGCCGGTTACAGCTCGTTCTGCCGCCCCACATGCCGCGTGCCGGATGGTGCCCGTCGGTGTGGACCTCAAACGTGTCGCCAATCGTCATTTCGTTCCGCGCCGTCTGAATTCCGCGCTGGCGTTCGTTCAGCTTCGCTAGCCGCTTGCTCTTTTCTTCCTCGGGAATCGCATCAGGCATGTCTTTCGCTGGAGTATTTGGCCGCGGCGAATAGGTGAACGAAAAAATCGCATCGTATTGCGCTGCGTCCAGCAGCGACAGCGAATCCTCGAAATCTTCCGCGGTTTCGCCGGGAAATCCCACGATGATGTCGGACGTGATGCTGATGTTGCGGCTCGCCGCGCGCATCCAGCCAATTTTTTCCAGATACTCTTCGCGCGTATAGGTCCGCCGCATCGCCTTCAGCACCCGGCTCGATCCTGATTGCACCGGCAAATGCACATGATTGCAAATCGCCGGAACCGCCTCGATCGCTTCCACAATCTCGCGCGTGAAATCATTCGGATGCGAAGTGGTAAAACGCACGCGCCGAATCCCCGGCACATCCGCTACCGCGCGCAGCAGGTCGACGAATCGCCAGCCACGCGGCCCCGGATCGCGATACGAATTCACGGTCTGCCCCAACAATTGAATTTCGGTGTAGCCCGCGTCGGCCAAACGCCGCGCCTCAGCCAGCACGGCTTCGCTCGCCCGGCTGCGCTCCGGCCCGCGCGTGCGCGGCACCACGCAATACGCGCAGGAATAATCACAGCCTTCGATAATCGTGATGTAAGCGCTCAGCAGCCGGTCGCGCCGCGTAATGTCCGTCTCGAAAGTCTCATCGGTGTCGAGGTCGAGCCCCGTCACCCGCCGCCCGCCCGATTCCAGCTGGTCGATCAATTCCGGTAATTTGCGGTAGCTCGCCGAACCGCACACCAGGCTAACCCAAGGCGCGCGCTCGAAAATCTCTTCGCCTTCCTGCTGCGCCAAACATCCCAGCACTCCGATAATTTTCCCGTCCGCCAGCGTTTTCCAGTCGCCCAGCCGCGCAAAAACTTTCTGCGCCGCCTTCTCCCGGATGCTGCACGTGTTGTACAAAACCAGATCCGCCTGCGAAGGCGTCTCCACCGGCCAGTACCCGCGGCCTTGCAGCACACCCGCGACCTTTTCCGAATCGTGATCGTTCATCTGGCAGCCAAACGTCTCAATGAAGAACGACTTCCCCGCCGCGCCGCCGGTCGAATCCGCGGGCGCACCCTTCCCCACGCCACGCAGCGGCAAAGGCAGCGGCGCCGTGCGCGGCTCGCGCAAGAAAGCCGCGCGTTTTCCGCCCGCGAGCGATTCAATCCCGATGTCAAACGTCTTGCCCATTCTTTTCACAGTCTAACACGCCAAATTTCGCCCAGCGAAATTCGTCAACAACGCCAATCCACTCGAAAACTTGTCGTCCCGAATCCCGCTCGCGGGTGAGGGATCTGCTGTTTACACGCGACCTGTAAAATCGATCGCGCAGAACGTCGGTTCCCCACGCCCTCTGTTATGCTTCCGTTTGCTCAATTCCTCACATCGACGGAGACTCCCCCATGCCCGAAGCGCAAGCGCAGAACTACAAAAATCACGCAAAATTCGTGCCGGCTTTTCATTTCATCGCCGCGCCCATTCTCGGTCTCAATCTCGTCTGGACCCTCTGGGTCGCCATCCGCGTCCATTCGTTCGGGTCGATCGTTTCGTTCCTGGTCGCAATCGCCCTGATCCTGACGCTCTTCCTCGCGCGCATCTTCCCGCTCACCGTGCAGGACCGCGTCATTCGCCTAGAAATGCAGCTGCGCCTGCAGCGCCTGCTCCCCGCCGACCTGCAAGCCAGCATCCCGGCGCTCACCGTCAACCAGCTGGTCTCCCTGCGCTTCGCCAGCGACGCCGAACTCCCCGGCCTGGTGCGCAAAGTCCTCGCCGACAAGATCATCGACCGCAAAGCAATCAAGCAGATGATTCAGAATTGGCAGCCGGATAATTTGCGCGTCTAAAAGCAAAACGGCGGCGAGAAAATTCTCGCCGCCGCAAATTTCGAACCGAAGTGTTTACCGCGTCACGCCCGTTCCTACCTGGGCGCCGACCTCGACGTTGTCGGAATCCCCAATTCCTTCAGCTTCGCGCTGGCCCTCCGCGATTCGTCCGAGCCGGGGAATCGCCGCACCACTTCCTTCAGATCCCGGGCACCGGTGGCCTTCATGCCCAATTCCAGTTCCGCCATGCCTTTCTTCAGCAGCGAAGCCGCCAGCTTGTAGCTCTGCGGGTAATTGTTCAGCACGTTGTTGTACTGCCCCACCGCATCTTTGTAATCGCCCTGCGCGTAGGAAATTTCTCCCAGATAAAACTGCGCGTTCGAAGCCAGATCGGTCGACCCGAAATTTTTCACGTAGTCCGAAAATTCCTGCCGCGCCAGATCGTATTTCCCGGTCGTGAAATCCCGCAACGCATTCTGGTACAAAGTGTCCGACGCGATTCCCGGCATCCCGGCCAGCCCGCGCGTGGGCGTGGGGGCCGGAGCCGAAGCGTCCGCCGGCGCACCAGCGCCACCAGCCACTGCAGTAGGCCCGCTCGAAACCGGCGGCGTGTACGACGCCGAAGGCGTCGCGCCTCCCGCCAATCGCCCGTCGATGCTTTGCAGCAAACTCTGAATGTCATTCATCTGCGTGGCCAGCTTGCCCACCCGCGCCTGCACGTCCTGCAAATTGTCCGAAATCCCCTGGGTCTGCGAAGTCATCGCGTCGATCTTCGAGCTGTCGTTCGCGGTCGCTTCGCCTACGCTTTTCTGCAGGCCGGTCATCTGCGCATTCATCGAATTAATCGCGTCGAGTTGCTGCTGGATCAACGTGCGCGTCGAGGCGTTGTTGGCGTCAATCGCGCTGCGCATCGACTGCTGCCCTTGTAAAAGTTGCGCCACCTGGTCCTGCAGCTGCAGCATTTCCTTAGACACCGCGCCCGTCGGCCGCGGACTCAACAGCGAACCGCCCACCAGTCCTACGCCCACCGCCATGATGCCCAGCGCAATCGATCGTCCGCGCATAAATCCTCCCAAGAGTCTCCGTCACCAAACGCCGAAACGTGCAGCAGGTTTCTGCCGCACGTTTCGGGCTGCTCGTCCTTCGTTTCGTTATGAACTTGCTTTAGTGCGCCGCCACGAAGTGCGCCCGGCGATTTTCCTGCCAGCACGCGTCCGTCTGTTCGGTGCAGAAGGGCCGTTCCTTGCCCCAGCTCACCGTGTCCATGCGGTCGGCGGTGATGCCCAGCGAGATCAGATAATTCTTCGCTGCCTGCGCGCGCCGCTCACCCAACCCAATGTTGTATTCGGTCGAGCCGCGGTCGTCGCAATGCCCTTCGATCGTCACCCGCACTTGCGGATACGAACGCAAAAATTCCGCCGTACGCGTCAAGGCCTCCCGCGCATCGCCGCGCAGATCGGACTTGTTGAAGTCGAAGAACGCATCTTTCACGTTCTGCTCGAACAATTCGGTCATGCTCTGATTGTTGGAAGTCGGAGGAGGCGCTACCGCCGCCCCGCCGCCCACCGTCACGCGCGCCGTCGCCGTGGCGCTGCCGCCCGGCCCCGTCGCCGTAATCGTGTACGTCGTCGAATCCGCGGGGTTCACTGGCGTCGAGCCTTGCAGCGCGACTTTCCCCACGCCCGGTTCAATGTCCGCATCGGTCGCGTCGGTCGACGTCCAGCTCAAGGTCACCGTATCGCCGGCCTTCACCGCGGTCGGCGTCGCATTCAACGTCACCGTCGGCTGCGCCGAAGTCGGCGCTGGAGCGGACGTTGGATGCGAACTGGCCACCGGTTTTTTACATCCTGCAAATCCCACTACTGCGATGAATCCCAGCACGAGCATGAACTGACGAGAATTACGACCCTGCATGGATTGCCTCCTTCAAGTGTCTTTCCACTTCTAAAAAATCCGCCTCACAAAAACTTCGCCCGGCCCAAAAAACTACTTCGCCGACCAGCTCGGCGATTCGTTCTGGCTTTCGTAGGTCAATTGCCGCGGCATCGAACCATCCGCCAGCATCGACCAGATTTCCCGCTTCCCATTGCGTGTCGATTCGAAAACGATGTGCCGGCCGTCCGGCGCCCAGCTCGGACGCTCGTTGCGTCCTGCATCGCGCGTCAGTTCGACCAACTGCCGGTTCACGATGTCCATAATATAGATATCGAAATTCCCGCTCGGCCGTCGCCAGCTAAATGCCAACAGTTGCCCATTCGGTGACCACGACGGATCCACCACGTAACCCATATCCGGCAGGTCCAGCTTCTGCACATCCGTCCCGTCCGAATTCGCCAAATACAAAACCGGGTCGCCCGCGCGGTCGCTGACGAAAACAATCTGCTTGCCGGTTTTGGGATTGAACGCCGGCGAAGTATTCACGCCCGCCGCGAACGTCACCTTCTTCATCGCTCCGCCAGTCGCGTCGCTGATGAAAATTTCCGGATCGCCGCCCTGGCTGGACATAAACGCGATCTGGCTGCCATCGGGCGACCACGCCGGAGAACTATTCGACCCGCGATACCGAGGAAACGAAATCAGCCGGTCCGACGCCGTGGAATAAATGCAAATCTGCGGCGAAGTAATTCCGCGGAACGGCACGTAGCAGGTAAACGCGATGCGCGTCGCATCCGGCGACCAGCGCGGCGTCAGCGAAATCGACTTCAGATGCGTCAACTGGTGCTGGTTACCACCGTCATAATCCATCGCCCAGATTTCTTTGGTGCCGCTTTTGTTGCTGACGTAAGCGATCTGGGTCTGCGCGATTCCCGGACCTCCGCCGCTCAGCCGCGCCACGATATCATCCGCGAACTGGTGCGCGATCTTGCGCGCACCATCGTCGGTCGCCGGCCCTCGATATACTTTTTGTAGCGCGATCGGCGCCGTGGGATTGTGCACATCCGATAAATATCCGGCGAGCGCCAGATTCCCGCCGTCGAGAAACAAGTTTCCATAGGCCAGCATGTACGTATTCGCCGGAGCCGCCGCCCACTCCGCGAAATTCACTTCAGTTGGCTGGCTGGGCATTTGCGGCGGATAGAAACTCGGGCTCACCAGATCAAGAATTCCGCAGTAGTCCAGGTCGGCCCACAGCACGTCGTGAAATGTTTTTTCCAGCGCCGGAGGCGTCGCCCCACGCACCGGAAATTCCGGAACCGCCACCCGCGCCTTGGTCACGCCCAGGCCCGTGCCGGTCTTAAACCAGTCCTGCGCCGAAGCCGTTCCGGCGCAGCACGCCAATAAAATTCCCAGTGCCGCGA
>DASWVE010000129.1:0-51020 GCA_036401315.1 Candidatus Acidiferrales bacterium | reverse complement strand
ATCTGCAAGGCTCGGAGGATTTGGTTCCGGAAATGATGACCATGGGGCAACATCTGGCCGTCGAGAAAATTCCCGGTATTTTTCAGGACTTATGCCGGCAATTTCCGGAATTGCAAGGCGAGGCGAAATTTTGCGGCCCGGCCGATCCCACGAAGAAGAGCCTGCTACTGGGCGCTCGTCCGTTTCCGGCTGGAAATTAGGCCCTCTCAGCGGCAAGCGGCGCCTGAATCGGGGCAAGCGGCGCCAATACCCAGTCTCGACACTTCTACGGCAATTCGCTACACTTTTGCGCATGAGACTCTCGGCACGCAATCATCTGATCGGCAAGATCGTGGAGCTGCAGCTGGGCGACATCATGGCCCACGTGACCGTGGAAGTGGGCACGCACGTGGTCGAAAGCGTGATTACGCGGCGCAGCGCGGAAGAAATGGAGCTGAAGGTCGGCGATACCGTCGCGGCCGTTATCAAGTCCACGGAAGTAATGTTGCAGAAAGCCTAGTTGGACCCACCCGAAAAACCAACTTCAAGCAAAAAGCACCGAGACTGCGCCATGTTCCTTGCGCGTGGGACGCACCGTGATTTCAACATCCTGGCGAAGGGCCGTGAGGAATTCCATCAGGCGTCCAACCGAGAAATTCCCCGCGCGGTTCCGCATCAATAGGGACACCTGCGGCTGGCGTACTCCTAGAATTTTGGCGGCCGCAACTTGAGTCATGCCGCTCGTTTTCAGTATTCCGTAGATTTGCATGGTCAGCTGCGCCTTCAGCAGTTCCTGCTCGGCATTCGGAAGAGCTAAGTCCGCGAAGATGTTTCCGCTGCCGGCGGTCACTCGAGAATTGGGCTTACCTTTTTGCTTTGCTCTAGCTTTCATCTTAACCGAATGGTTTCGAGGCTGAAGCCATTATATACCAATATACTTATATTTGTATAACGGGAACTTTAGTCGCGGGCCGAGCCGCAGCGCCTCGTTTGTTTCTGGTTCTAAATTTTGGCGACCTGCTCATGCACGACTCTGCCGGCGATTTTGCGGCCGACGGCTGGAGCGATCATGCGCACTTCGTCCATGACCTCATCGAACTGGTCGGGGTAGAGGCTCTGGGCGCCGTCGCTTAGCGCGCGTTCGGGGTTTTCGTGCACTTCGATTAGCAAGCCATCTGCACCCGCAGCTACTGCCGCGCGAGCCATCGCGGCGACTTTGTCGCGGCGGCCGGTGCCGTGCGACGGGTCGGCCATCACCGGCAAATGCGAAAGCTGTTTGATCACCGGGATCGCGGCGATATCCATGGTATTGCGCATGTAGGTATCGAAGGTGCGGATGCCGCGCTCGCAGAGGATCACGTTGTAGTTTCCGCCGGACATGATGTATTCCGCGCTGAGCAAAAGCTCTTCGATGGTCGCGGACATGCCGCGCTTCAGCAAAACCGGCTTTTGAATTTCGCCGAGGGCGCGCAGCAGGTAGTAATTCTGCATGTTGCGCGCGCCGACCTGCAGCACGTGGACGTAACGCACCATTAGATCTACCTGCGACGGATCCATGACTTCGCTGACCACCAGCAAACCGTGCTGGTCGGCGGCTGCGCGCATCATCTTCAGGCCTTCTTCGCCGAGGCCCTGGAACGAGTACGGTGACGAGCGCGGTTTGAACGCGCCACCGCGCAGCAGTTTCGCTCCGGCCGCGGCCACACGTCCGGCGACTTCTTCAATCTGCGGTGCAGATTCGACGGCGCAGGGCCCGGCGCCGACGACGACTTGGGTGCCACCGATTCTTACGCCCTGGCCCAGTTCGATGATCGAGCCTTCGGGGCGCATGGTTCGCGACGCCAGCTTGAACGGATTCTTGATCGGGATAATTTCATCCACCCCGGGCGCGGCCCGCAGCGCTTCCACTTCGCCGCGCCGCCCGTCACTTTTGCCCACGACTCCGATCACGGTGCGCTCCTCCCCTTCGCTGAGATGCGGCTGAAAGCCGCACTCGCGAATGCGTTCGACCACGTGTGCGATTTGTTCCTTGGTCGCGTTCGCTGCCATCTTGATGAGCATCAGGCGCCCCCCGCCGTTTCTTTTTTCACTGCGCTGCTTGCCGCTGTTTCCGCTGATTTGTAAGAACCCAGAATGCGCAGGTCGACCGCAAAGTCTTTCAGCTGCTCGAGCGCCGCGATGGTTGCGGGGCCATTGGCCGAAGCCTGTAGGTCGAGATAAAAACGGTACTCCCAGGGCTTTCCGCGCATGGGCCGGCTTTCGATCTTCATCAGATTCAGACTGCGCCGCGCAAATGGCGCGAGCGCCTGCTGCAGAGCGCCGGCCGAATGCGGCAACTGGAAAACCAGTGAAATCTTGTCGGCGTCCGCGGGAATTTCGTTGGAGGCCGAAAGCAGAAAGAAACGCGTGTAATTCTCGCGATCGTCTTCGAGGTGATCCTGAAGAATCGCGGCGCCATACAATTCCGCGGCGCGGGCGCTGGCGATGGCGGCGCGACGCGCGTCCCCGGCACGCATGATTTCGCGCACGCTGCCGGCGGTATCTTCGGTGACGACACGCTTCAGCTGTGGATGGGCGATGAAAAACTGCTCGCACTGGGCTAGCGCCACCGGATGCGATTCGACCGAGGTGAGGCCAGCCAAATTCGCGGAGGGAACGCCGATTAAGTTGTGGACAATCGGAATGACCACTTCGCCGATGATGTGCAGCCCGCTTTCCACCAGCAGATCGAACGAGCGGTGCACCGAACCCGCGAGGCTGTTTTCCATCGGGGCCAGCACGTAATCCGCAGTGCCGTCCTGGATCGCCGAAAAAGTGGCGTCAAACGATCCGCGCGGAACGAGGACAATTTCCGGTCCCAGCAGTTTCAGCGCGGCTTCTTCGCTGAACGCTCCGCGTTCGCCTTGAAATGCAATGCGCGCCGCCGGTTTCACTTTCATGCCGACACCACCTTGCGCGGCTTCAGTTGCGCGTTTTTTCTTTCCGCCGCTGACGCTGACGGGCCGGCCTCGGCGCTGCCCAGCCCGTGCTGCACCTGAATGCGGATCGATTCATCCAGGATGCGCTGGTAAATCGTCTCCACCGCGGCGGTGTCGAGCGGGCCGGGATTCAGTTGGGTCATGCGCTCCAGGATTTCCCGCTCGCGCTCCGGAACGCGCAGCGGCTGGCCGTTCTCGCCCTTCAGGCGGCCCACTTCCAACGCAAATCCCGCGCGGACATTCAGCAAATGCAGCAGCGTGGTGTCGATGGCGTCGATTTTGGCCCGCCAATCACCGATTTTCATGGCGCTCATGAATTCCTCCGGTGGTGCGATCCGCCCTAAAACAAAAAAGGCCGCGTACTCTTTCGAGTTCGCGGCCGGCGTAAGAAGACTTTGTGCGGTTTTAGCTAATCTTTGGTGCCACTCCCGCGCACGTCTCGCCGGCCCGCTTCCCCGTATAGAAGAAGCGGTAAGTAAAAGCGAAACGGTAATAAAAGTGTGCGTTCAAGAGTTTCTGCGCCCAGAGCCGAAATAGAGGCTCTGAAGGCGCAACTATACGAGAGAGGCGAGAGTTCGTCAAGCGCCACGTAAAGCGCCATTGATAATAATGGCTTATAGTTTCGGCAATTTTTACAAATTTGACTTATAGTGCCCCAGACCGCCTACTACCAAGGAGCTCATAAAAATGCAGAGTGACGCCATAAAGAAGGGTCCTTCCCGCGCGCCGGCCCGCGCGATGCTGAAGGGTACCGGCTTGACCGATGCGGATCTGGCGAAGCCGCTGGTCGCCGTGGCGAATACCTGGACCGAAGTTACGCCCTGCAATTTTCACCTGCGCAAACTGGCAGAGCACGTCAAAGCGGGCATTCGCGCGGCGGGCGGCACGCCCATTGAGTTCGACACCATCACGATTTCCGACGGCATCACCATGGGGACCGAGGGCATGAAGGCTTCGCTGATTTCGCGCGAGGTCATTGCCGATTCGATCGAATTATTTGTGCGGGCCCATGCCTTCGACGCGGTCGTGGCGATTTGCGGCTGCGACAAGACCATCCCTGGAACGGTGATGGCTTTGGCGCGGCTGAACATCCCTTCCCTATCGCTGTATGGCGGGTCGATTCAGGCCGGCACTTTTGAGGGGCGACCGGTCACGATTCAGGATGTGTTCGAAGCGGTCGGGTCGTTCGCGGCGGGAAAGATGACCGAGAAACAATTGAGCGATCTGGAAGATCATGCGTGCCCCGGCGCGGGAGCGTGCGGCGGCCAATTCACGGCGAACACGATGGCCACAGCGATTACGTTCATGGGAATTTCGCCGATGGGCGCGAACGAAGTTCCGGCTACCGACCCAAGCAAGGAAAAGACGGCGTTCGACTGCGGCAAATTGGTTATGGAGCTCTTGAAGAAGGACATTCGGCCGAGCCAGATCATCACTCGCGAATCGCTGCACAACGCGATTGCGTCGGTTGCGGCTACGGGCGGCTCGACGAACGCGGTTTTGCATTTGCTGGCCATCGCGAGCGACGCGGGCGTGCCGCTCGATTTGAAAGACTTCGATGAGATCTCGGCGAAGACTCCGATTTTGGCTGATTTGAAACCCGGTGGCCGTTTTACGGCGCCGGATATGTTTCACGCCGGCGGCATGCGGTTGCTGGCGCAGCGTCTGCGAGAGGCGGGATTGTTGAAAGACGGCCTGACGACGTCGGGACGGAAACTTTTTGAGGAAATTGAAGGAGCCACGGAAACCGCCGGGCAGCAGGTGCTGCGTCCGCTGGCGACGCCGATGAAACCGAACGGCGGGCTGGCGATTTTGCACGGCTCGCTCGCGCCGGAAGGCTGCGTCGTAAAACTTTCCGGACACGAACGGGTGCTGCACACGGGGCCGGCGCGGGTTTTCGATTCGGAAGAGGCATGCTTCGCGGCGGTACAAAATCGCGAAATCAAATCCGGCGACGTGGTGGTGATTCGTTACGAGGGTCCTAAAGGCGGACCAGGCATGCGCGAAATGCTGGCAGTTACGGGCGCGCTGGTGGGCCAAGGTCTGGACGAATCAATCGCGCTGATCACTGATGGACGCTTCAGCGGAGCGACCCACGGTCTGATGGTCGGCCACGTGGCGCCCGAAGCCGCCGCAGGCGGGCCGATTGCGCTGCTGCGCGATGGAGACATCATTACGCTGGACGTGAAGGCGAGGCGGCTCGACGTGCAAGGCGACATTGAGAGCAGGCGCGCGCAGTGGAAGCCTCCGGCGCCGCATTACAAAACCGGCGTGATGGCCAAATACGCGAAGCTGGTTTCGTCGGCTTCGCAAGGCGCGGTAACCAGCGCCGCATAGAGATTCGCACTTCGAAATTTGCCGTCCAGCGGACGGCGACCAAAAAAAGGAGAATCACGATGGCGAAAATGTTCTGGGCGAATGACACGAATCCTCGAGCGCTCGAGGGCAAACGCGTAGCCGTACTCGGCTACGGCAGCCAGGGGCGCGCGCATGCGTTGAATTTACGCGACAGCAAAATTAATACGGTCGTGGGACTGCGCCGCGGGGGACCTTCGTGGAAACAGGCGGAACAGGACGGCTGGGCGTTGGTCGGTCCGTCGGAAGCGGTGGAAGGCGCGGACGTGATCGTGATGCTGGCGCCGGATATGGCGCAGCCCGCGCTATACGTGAACGAAGTGGTGCCTAACCTGAAAGACGGCGCGATGATTTTGTTCTCGCACGGCTTCAATATTCACTACGGGCAAATCACGCCGTCGAAGACGGTCGACGTGACCATGATCGCGCCCAAGGGTCCGGGCGCCTTGGTGCGGCGTACTTATGAAGACGGCCGCGGAGTTCCCTGCTTGCTGGCGATTCATCAGGATGCCTCGGGCCACGCTTTCGATCGCACATTGGCCTATGCGCACGCGATCGGCGGCACGCGGGCGGGCGTGATTCAGACGACATTCAAGGAAGAAACTGAGACGGATCTTTTCGGCGAGCAGGCGGTGCTGTGCGGCGGCACGCGCGAACTGATTCAGGCCGGCTGGGAAACTTTGGTGAACGCGGGCTACCAGCCCGAAGCGGCGTATTTCGAGTGCCTGCACGAATTGAAACTGATCGTCGACCTGATTTACGAAGGCGGCATCGCCAAGATGCATCAGTTCATCAGCGAAACGGCGAAGTATGGCGACATTACCCGCGGTTCGCGCGTGGTGGACGCGCATGTGCGCGAGAGCATGAAGAAAATTCTGGAAGAAATTCAGAACGGAACGTTTGCCAAGGAATGGATTTTGGAGAACCAGGCCGGGCGCCCGCAGTATTCGAAGCTGCTCGAGAAGGATCGCAATCACCCGATCGAAAAGGTCGGCGAGGAATTGCGCGCGCAGATGTCCTGGCTGAAGCCGGACACGGCCGCGACAGCACGAGGTGCGAAATGAAAGGCGCACAGTTTTTGGTAAAGGCGCTCGAGCGCGAGGGCGTCGAAGTCATTTTCGGCTATCCCGGCGGCGCGATCATGCCGGTCTACGACGCGCTGATCGATTCGAAGATCCGGCACATTTTGGTGCGGCACGAACAGGCCGCGGCGCTGGCTGCCGACGGTTACGCGCGCGCGTCGGGAAAAGTCGGCGTGTGCATGGCGACTTCGGGTCCGGGCGCGACGAATCTGGTGACCGGAATCGCCAATGCTTATATGGACTCGGTTCCGGTGGTGGCGATTACCGGCCAAGTCGCGACCTCGCTGATGGGTACCGACGCGTTTCAGGAAGTCGACATTTTTGGAATTACGCTGCCGGTGGTGAAGCACAGCTTTTTGGTGCGCACGGCGGCGGAGCTTCCGGAGATTGTGCACGAAGCATTTCGCATCGCGCGCTCGGGACGGCCGGGGCCGGTGCTGATCGATCTGCCTAAGGACATCGCCAACACCGTGGCCGAGTACGAATTCGACAGGGCGTCTAAATCGGAGACGACCCCGGCGCCGAGTCATCAATCGATCGCGTACGCGAAACAGTTGCTGCGCGCGAGCGAGCGACCCGTCGCGTACGTCGGCGGCGGCGTGGGGATGGCTAAGGCTATCGATGAATTGAAATTATTTGTGGAGACCACGCAGATTCCAGTCGTGGCTACGCTGAAAGGGTTGGGCTCGATTCCCACGCGGCATGAACTGGCTCTGGGCATGATGGGGATGCATGGAACCAAGGCGGCGAATCATGCCGTGCAGGAAAGCGATTTGTTGGTTTGCATCGGTGCGCGTTTTGACGATCGCGCGACGGGCCGGTTGAATGGTTTTGCTCCGCACGCGAAAGTGATTCATCTCGACGTGGACCCGGCCGAGATCAGCAAGCTGCGGCATGCCGAAGCTCCGGTGACGGGAAATTTACGCGACAGCCTGAAGGCGCTGGCCGCGCCGCTCGATATCGAACCGTGGCGGCGAAAATGTCTGGCGATGAAGGAGTCGAATGTCTGGAATTACGACGCGCCAGGCACTGAGGTTTACGCGCCGGATTTCCTGAAACGATTGTCGGAACGCGCGGGCGAAAACTGCATCGTGGCCTGCGACGTGGGCCAGCACCAGATGTGGGTGGCGCAACATTTTCACTTTACGAGTCCGGCGCAGCATCTGACCAGCGGCGGCCTGGGCACGATGGGCTTCGGTTTGCCCGCGGCCATTGGCGCGCAGTTTGCGTTTCCCGACGCGACCGTCATCAATGTGTCGGGCGACGGTTCGATCATGATGAACCTGCAGGAATTCGCCACGCTGCGGCGTTACGAGCTGCCGATCAAGATCGTGCTGTTCGATAATTCGGCGCTGGGCATGGTGCGGCAGTGGCAGGAATTGTTTCACGACCGGCGCTACAGCGAAGTGGATCTTTCGGACAATCCCGATTTTGCGCTGGTGGCGCAGTCGATGGGGCTGGCGTCATTCCGCGTCGATCGCCGCAGCGAGGTGGATTCGGCGATCGATCAGCTGATGGCTGCGCGCGGGCCGGTGCTGGCGCACGTGATCATTCATCAGGAAGCAAATGTGTGGCCGATCGTCGGCCCGGGCAAATCGAATTCCGAAATGATGGACGAGGTCGCGCTGTGAGCATCCTGAAACTGCAAATGCGGGTGAGGCATGCGGAGGGCGCGTTGGTCCGCGTGCTGAGCGTGACCCGAAGGCGGCGATTCGACTTGCTGCATTTGGCCGCCGACGCCACTCCTGACGGCGCGTTTTTGGACGTGCAAATGACGGTGCAGGCGGAGCGCGCCGGGCATACTTTGATTTCGCAGTTGGCCAAACTTGAAGACGTTTCCGAAGTGGAAATCCTGGAACCGACCGACGCCGAACGCGGCGTCCAGTTGGCCGGCCAGGGCGCCTGACGAATTTTCCCCGGTTGCATTAGACTAGACGCGTGTCCTCCACGAAAACTCAAGTTCCCTTTGCGCGCGCGGCGATCATTGGTACCGGCCTGATTGGCGGTTCGTTTGCGCTGGCGCTACGGAAGTACTTCCCGAACATACCTGTGGTTGGATTCGACCGCCCGGAAATCGCGAGTCGGGCTTTGGCACGCGGCGCGATTCAGGAAGTTGCTACGAGTATCGAAGATGCCGTCCGTGACGCGGACTTGATTTACCTGGCAGCGCCAATTCGCGGGATTCTCGAAGTAATGCCGCGGATCGCCGAACACGCGAAGCCGGGTGCGCTGGTCACCGACGCGGGAAGCACCAAGAGTTTGATCTGCCGCGAGGGTGCGAAGCTGTTCGCCCGCGGTGCCCATTTTCTCGGTGGCCATCCGATCGCAGGAAAAGAAAACTCGGGAATCGAGTATGCCGACGCGGAATTGTTCCGGAATTGCCCGTACGCGCTGATCGCGCAGGAAAGCGACACCGATCGTCGCGTGGCCGCGTTCGCTGAAATTCTAGCGGCCGTTGGCGCGACCCCGGCGTGGTGCGACGCTGAAACGCACGACTGGGCCCTCGGAATCGTCTCCCACCTGCCGCAAATGCTGGCGGTGGCGCTGGCGGGCGTGGTTCGCGACGAGGCGGACGAGACGGGTTTGCCGCTGACCTTGGCCGGGCCCGGTGCGCGCGACATGCTACGCCTGGCAGGCAGTCCCTTTCCGCTGTGGCGCGATATCGCCCACACCAACAAAGAAAATATTTCGCGCGCGCTCGACCGGATGACGCAGGCCATTGAGCATTTGCGGGTGAATCTCACTTCGAAGGAACTGGAGCAGGAATTTCGGGTGGCGAACGACGTCTACAAGAGATTACTGAGGAAAGACTGAAGTCTGGATTGAGTCTAGGCTGGGTGGTCTTCGATAGCGACCAGCTTCTTGTCTCGCACTTGAAATTTTTTTCCGCGCCAGAGAATATTGCGCGGGAAAAAACTGGCGAACCACACCACGAAAGCAAAAATGTCCCGCGGCAGCAATAATTCCAGGTGCCGACGCAAATTTAGGTCCCGCATGCCCGCCACGCCGATGCTCCAAGCCACGGCCGTACGCAGCACGACATAAGCCGCCAAAATTCCCAGCCCCCAAACGACCGATGGAGCGCAAATCGCGCCGATAATCGCTAGCGGCAAGCCCTGGGTGAAGATCAAACCGAGGTGCCCGGCCGGACGCGAGAAGCGAATGCTCAGATTCCAGCGCATTTGGTGCACGAAGGCCTGCCGCATGGTCTGGTGCGGGTACACGATGGAAACTGCCTGCGGAATCAATTCGACGCGGTGGCCTTTCGCGGCGATGCGGTTGCCCAGTTCGTAGTCGTCGGAGAAATAATCGACCATCGATTCGAAGCCGCCGATTTCATCCAGGCACGTTTTGCGCACGGCCATGGTCGCGCCCAGCATGAAATTCACTTCGCTGAAAAGCCATGCAACCAGAACGCCGGCGGCGAAATCCGTGCTATTGCCTAACGCTTCTAAATTGGCCGCGAGCGAGCCGTCGGTGAGGCCGCGGTACAGGCAGGTGACGCCTCCGATGCGCTCATCCGCGAACGGCGCGACGACGGCCCGCAGATAATCCGGGCCGACGAACACATCGCTGTCGCTGACGATAAGAATTTCGTGTTTTGCTTCGCGCGCCAGGCGGCACAGCTTATTTACTTTGTCGCTGACGCCCAGGCGTTCGGAGCCGATCAGCAGGCGAATCGGGCGATCCGGAAAATCCTGGATGAGTTTGCGGATGACGGAGACGGCGGGATCCTGCTCGTCGCTGGCGCCAAAGAGAATTTCATACTCGGGGTAGATCTGGGCGCAGAACGACGCGTAATTCTCGTAAGTTTCGCGGTCCAAGCCGTACACCGGTTTGAGAATGCTGATGGGAGGCGCGAAGTCCGGCGACGGCGGGACCCAGCGCGGAGCGGCAAAAAAACGGCGAGCGGCAAAAAGAGCGACAAGGTAGTAAGCGAGCGGCGCGAAGGCCAGCGCAAACAGCGCGTATCGTGCTGTCGTCCAACCTGCCGCCCAGGCCGTCACCGGGAGCATGGAAAAACTAGCTCCGGTCCGAAGGCGACGTATTCACGGAAATAAAAGTGTTCACGCCCGCTCCGTCGTACTCGGCGGCGTGGTTCCGACGCAAAACACTCCGAGGCAGATAATCAGGATGCCGATCCAGCGGGTGGTACTGACAAATTCACCAAGAAAATAATGGCCGAGCAACGCGACGATGGCGTAAGCAAACGAAGACGCGGGCTGAACGAAGCTGAAATCCGCCCAGGACAGAACCAGCGTGTAGGCCGTGAAGAAAGCAACGAGGAGCAGAACTCCGGTCCACACCGTACCGGAACTGAAAGCGCGCAGAAAAAAATGGAACAAATCGGAAGGGGTGCGCAGGCCCGCGGAGTCTACTCGACGCATTCCTTTTCCCAGGAAGGCGTCGCCCAGCGGGCCGAACGTCACCATCAGTAGCAGCAGAATAAAGGTCTTGAAATGCAGACCTTCTGACGATTTCATGCGCCTTGTGATTCGCCGGTCTGCGGCATCGGCGGCACTTGCACCATGGCTTTCTTCTGTACGCCCTTCTTGGCGACCTTGATGCGGTCGTGGCGCAGCTTCATGAACGAAACGGCTTCATGGAACAGGCGCTTGCGTTCGTGGGCATCCCACATGGCGTCGCGGACAATTCTCCAGGCCACGCGCGGACGGAAATAGTAATTGTCGTAAAAGCGATTCACGGAATCGACCATGTATTCGCGGGAGAGTCCGGGATACTGCAAATGGGGAAGCTGGTGCCCGAGATCGTCGGTGATCGCTTCGCCGGCCAGGAAACCTTCCTTCATACCCTGGTCGTAGAGCGCGGTGCCGGGATAAGCGTGGGCCATGGAAACCTGAATCGTTTCGCAATCGAGTTCCCGCGCGTACTGCATGGTCTTCTCGATGGTGTCCTTGGTCTCGCCGGGCAGGCCGATGATGAAGTCGCCATGCACGCGAATACCGACCTTCTTGCAGTTCTCCACAAAGGTGCGGCCCATTTCGATGGTCGCGCCTTTCTTGATGTTCTTCAGAATTTGCGGGTCGCCGGATTCGAAGCCGACGATCAGCAAGCGGCATCCGCCTTCAGCCATGGCCTTCAAAGTTTCGTAATCGCCGTGCACGCGGGCGGTGCAGGACCACTGGAAGCCCACCGGCTTGAATTCCTTGCACAGCGCGATGACGCGATCCTTGCGGATATTGAAGGTATCGTCGTCGAAGAAAAATTCCTTGGCTTGCGGGAACATTTTGTGCGCCTGCTTGAATTCGCGGGCCACATTTTCCACCGAGCGTACGCGCCAGGCATGGCCGGAAAGCGTCTGCGGCCACAGGCAGAAGGTGCATAGCGCCGGACATCCGCGCGCGGTGTAGAAGGAAACGTAAGGATTCAGCAGGAAGGGCACGTTGTAATTTTCGACGGTCAAATTCCTTTGGTAGACGTCGGTGGCGTACGGTAGCGCGTCGAGTTCCGCGGTTTGCAGCATGGCCCGCGGCGGATTGTGGACGACCTTGCCGTCCTTAAGATAGCTGCAGCTCAAAATGTCGGCGAGCGGCTTGCCCTGCGCATATTCGACCACGGAGTGATCGAATTCACCGCGCACGACAAAGTCGATGTCGGGGCTGGCCAGCAAACTTTCGGCCGGCTTGATCTGAACCTGGGGACCGACGAAGCAAATCTTGATGGCCGGCTTCCCTTCCTTCATGGCTTTGGCCATTTTCAGGTCGCTATAGAAACCGACCGTGGACGTGAAGAGAACGACGAAGTCATAATCCTGGGCGATGCGCACCACGTCCTGCGGGGTCTTGTGCTCCGGCGGAGCGTCGAGCAGGCGCGCGCCTTCGAGCATTCCCGCGGGGTAAGAAAGCCATACCGGATACCAATAGGATTCGATCTCGCGGGTTGCGGGCCAGCGGGATCCGGCTCCACCGTCAAACTTCTCAAAACTCGGCGGATTCAAAAATAAAGTCTTCATTACTGATGCCATTAAGTGTTCTCCCTCAGAACTGCGCCAATCCTAGAATTACGTAGTGGAAACACACACTTACCAAGGTTCAATTTTACCTGATTTCGCCATATGACCCAAGCCATGCTTTTGATGCTGCTTTCCCTACTGGAACACCTTGGCGAGCTGACCAGTGGCTTGCAGCAGCGTGAGCTGACCCTGCTGGCGCGCGAAATCTGCGTCCAGGAACGCGACCCATTTGTCGTTCTCGTCGAGCCGGGCATTTTCCATGTCGCGAAGGTTAGCCCGTCCTTCGTCGAACTTGGCCTGCAGCAATTGCAGCGACTCCTGGGATAGCTTCAGGTCGAGCCGCGCTACTTCGCGCGTCGCGTCGAGTTCGCGCACGTTGCGTTGCTTCTGCAGCAAATCGAGTCGCACCTGCTGGCGTTTGTTACCCAGCATCAGTTCCGACGCGCTCAGCTCGCTTTTGGCCAGCGCGACGGTCGCCCGGGTCTTCGACGAAAATATCGGGATGGTCAGCTGAATGCCGACGCTGCCGTTGTTGCGTTCAAACTTCTTGTAGAAATCGAGGTAATTGTTGGATTTGCTGAGGATCGAAAACTGGCCCAGCACGCTGAGCGTCGGGAAATATCCCAATTTCGCGCCGCGCAGGATGTGCTGCCGCGCGAGGCGGTCGTTTTCCGCTTCCTGCAGGTCGCGGTCGCTGTGCAGGCCCAGATCCAAAATTTGCGCGTCCTGCAGATCGGTTTCGAATCCGGGATCTTCCGGCTGCACTTCGATCGTTTCGCCGTCGGGCAACCCGGTGATATTCCGTAATTGCTGCGTCAAGGCTTCGTCGCGCCCTTCCAGTTTGACGATTCTTTCCTGAACACGCGCTGCGGTCAGCTGGCTGCGCGTGACTTCGATGGAGAGTTCCTGATTGGCTTGCACCCGCTCCTGGGTGACCGTGAGAATTTTTTCGGCGCTGGCCTGTTCGCCCCGCAGCAGTTCGAGCGAATGGCGGACCTTGGCCAGTTCCAAATAGGCTGCGGCGGTGCGCACGATCACGTCGTCGCGGGTGCGGTCGACTTCGAGTTTCATGGTCTTGGCGTGTTCTTCGGCAGCCTGCTGTTGCGCCTTCAGCGCTGGATTGAAAATCGACTGATCGTAATTCATTTGAAAGACAGCCGGGGGAGATCCGCCCAGCGAAGGAAAACCAGAGGTGTAGGCGGCGCCCGAACCGGTATAGACATTGGGCAAGAACGCGGCGCGGTCCAGCGAGGTTTGATTCAGCGCGACGGTGTATTGCACGCGCGCCAGCGCCAGGTCGCGGCTGTTCTGCAGCGCCAGCGTCACCGCGTGGCGCATGGTCAGCTTGCCGTCTTCCTGCGATTGGGCGCGCGCGGTGGTGGCTGCCAGGGTGAACGCTAGCGCCAAGCCCGCGAGACTCGCCGTCGCTAGCGATTTCAGAAATTTTCGATTATTCATAGCGCAAAGATTCCGTGGGATGCAGCTTGGCCGCGCGATTCGCCGGCAAATACCCAAAGAGCAATCCCGTTGAGCAGGATACCAAAAAGGCCAGCACCACCGAGACCCAGGAAACGGGAACTTTCACTCCGGCGGCCGCCGGAAAATAACTGATCACGACGTTCATGACCGCGGGAATCATGACCGCGATCAAAATTCCGGCTAGAGCTCCGGTCCCGCTGATGAGCAGCGCCTCCATCAAGAATTGATACAGGATCGCGTCGCGCGGCGCGCCGATTGCTTTGCGAATACCGATCTCGCGGGTGCGCTCGGTCACGGTGACCAGCATGATGTTCATGATCCCGATTCCACTAATGGTCAAGGCGATCATGGCGATGACGATCAAGATGATGGTCAGCGCCAGTGAGATTTTGCGCGCCGAATCGAGCAGCGACTTCAGATTGTCCACGCGATATTCCGCACCGGGACGGTGGCGCGTTTTCAGAAACGCCTTGATTTGATCGGTTAACTTCGGGACGTCATCGGCGTCCGTGACCTGAACGTAAAACGTACGGAGATATTCCTCGCCCGCATAGTACTGAATTAATCCGATCGGAACGATCGCGGAATAATCGGTGATTTCCGTTTCGCCGAAAGTCGCGGTGCGTTCACGGAAGACGCCAATCACGGTGAAATGCAAATCGCCCAGGCGCATGTCCTTGCCGATGGGATCTTCGTTGGGGAACGCGAGTTTGGCCAGGTCGGGCGTCAGCAAGCAAACTTTGCTGCGCGAGGCCATGTCGTCCGAGTCGAAATATCGGCCTTTGATCACCAGCAGGCGGCGAATCTGCTGAAATTCGGAGGTGACGCCGACCAGGTTGACGGGCTTCACGACGCCACTAATCACCACCGTCATGGGCAGGTCGTGCGTTCCGGCGGCGTAAGCGACTTCGGGAAACGCCGCTTTCACCGCGTCCATGTCTTCCACGGTAACTTCATCGGCGAGCGCGGTGCGCTGGCTGTCGCCGGTGTGCTCCAGTTCGCCGTAAATCAGGTTCGAGCCGACGCCTTCGATCTGCGCGATGATGTAGCGCTTCCCCGCCAGCGCCACGGTGACGACCAGGACGATGCACGCGCTGCCGATGATCACGCCGAGCATGGTCAGCATCGCACGCACTTTATTCGCGCGCAGCGCCTGCATGGCGAGGCTCCAGGTCTCGCCCCAGAGCAGCGGAGTGCTTTTCGGTATGTCGATATGGTGTTCGGTCACAGGCTTGTTGGATGCGGACGCGGGCCTCGAAGATACCAACGCCGACGCTAGCGCCGGTTTCGGCGGATTAGTGCGAAGACTTCTCGAGCTGGTCGAGGCGGTTTTTCGCTTCTTTGTTGTTCGGATCGAGCTGCAAAGCAGCGCGGTACTGTTCTCCGGCCTCGGAGCGTTTGCCCTGCGATTCGTACAAGCGGCCCAGCCAGGTGCGCGCGGCCGCATGGGAAGGCCAGTCGCTGCGGTCGGGTGTGCTGGCTAGATACGATTTCAAATTCTTTTCGGCCTCCGGCAGATTATTGTTCGCCAGCACCAGAGCGACTCCTCGCGCATACGCCAGCCGCGGGTCGTTAGGGCTGACCTGCGCGGCGGCTTGAATCGCGGTTTGCATATCCGCCGGCTTATTCTGTTTTTGAAAAAATGAGATGACTTCGAAGTACGGATCGATTTTGGTGGGTTTCGCGGCCAGCACGTCGCGATATTCTTTTTCCGCCAGTTCCGGTTTCTTCAGGCTTTCGAGATCATAGACCGCGCGCGCCAGGTGGCCTTCCACCGGGTCGAGCGCTGCAATCGCATCGATCTGTTTTACACCTTCATCTTTATTGCCGCCGACCACCCACGGCGCGTCGATCAAATATTCTTCCAAATCGCGGCGGGCCACGACGTTCGAGGGGTTCAACTGCACGGCGGCCTCGAATTCTTTTTTCACTTTTCGCGCATCGGAAAAACTGCGGTCCCGGTCGGCCTTGCCACCGTAGATCCGGCCCAGCCAATCGTGATACGCGGAATTTTTTGGGTCGAGCGAGACCGATTTTTCGCCCGCGGTGACGGCGTTGTCATAATCGCGAATTTCGTAGTAGCTGCGCCCCAGCCAGTAATACGCCTCGGCGCTGCTCGAATTCATGCTGATGGCGGCCTGCAGCGACGAAATCGCGCCGGAATAATTTCCGGAATTGAATTGGCGCTGGGCAGTCTGAATTAGCGCGGTCGCGTCCGCTGGAGGAATGAGCGCCGCGGAGCTCGCCGGCGCTAGAGTCGCGCAGAAGGCTAGCGCGAGCGCTGAGAACGCCACCAAGTTCAAAAATTTCCGGAAAATCATGCTCACCGCGAACCGTCCCCTGCTGCCGTTCATTTAGCCTCCGACGCGCGCACCTTCATGCCGTCCCGCATTTCATCTTCGGTTCGATCCACCACCTGGTCGCCCAGGTTCAACCCGGAAACCACCTGGTAGTTGGACGCGCTGGCAATCCCAATGGTTATATTGCGGCGGTTGACCACGCCGTCTTTGTAAACCCAGACGAAATGGCCGGCCGCATCCGCGTTTACCGCGCCGCGCGGAATCACCAGCACCTGATGCAGTTCGTGAACCAGGATGCGTACCTCAACATTGATATTCGGCAGCAGCTCCAGCTTGTCATTATTGATCGAGCAGAGCACTTCGCCGACGCTGCGCGCCCCGCGCGGTACCACTTGTTTCGGCACCTGCTCCACTTTCCCGTTCCAGGTCTGGTTGGGCCTGGCGTCCCACTTCACTTGCACGTCTTGATTTTCGGCCAACGAGCCCAAATCCGGCTCGTCGACGAACGCGCGCACCCGCACCTGGCTCAAATCGGCCATTTCGGCCAGAACATCGCCAACCTTTACGAAATCGCTTTTGCGTACCGGAAGCGAATACAGAGTTCCATTCGTGGCCGCGATCACCGTCGCCGATTGCACTTTTCGTTCGAGCGAGGCCACTTGATCGCGCGCCTGGGCTACCCGCAGGCCGGCACTTTCCACGCTGACGCTGGTGCGTTGGCCCAGCGCGGATTTTTTTTGCTGCAGAGTGAGCAGGTTCGCGCGAGCCGTGGCCAGAGCTGCGTCATTTTGCGCGACTTCATCCTGCGTGGCCGCCTGCTTCGCCAGCAAGTCCTTCAGCGACTGTTGGGTTCTTTCCAGGTTCGCGACCTGTGTCTGCGCTTTGGCCAAATCACCCTGAAGCTGCGCGACTTCGTCCGGCGGTCCGCCCATGTGTCCATTCTTCAGGTCGGTTTGTGCGATCAGCAGGTCGGCGCGCGCCTGGGAAAGTTGCGCGCGAATGTCCGCGTCATCCAAGGTCAAGATAACTTGACCGCGACGCACCGCCTGGCCTTCGGTGGCCTTCACGTCGGTGACAAAAGTCGGAAATTCAGCACGGGACGTGGCCGGCGAGACCGGCTCCACTTTGCCGTTGCTGACAATGGCGGAGATCAGATCCTGGCGCGCGACGTTGGCCACTTGGACTCGCGGGGCGTGGCCCCGGCTGGAAAGCAAGACGATGAGCGCAACGATCAGTACGATCGCGACAACCGCTATAATCCATTTTCGCCTGGTATTTTCTGCCATTTGGAGCCCCGAATCTCTGGCGTGCTGGCTTCCCCCGAAGTCGCAAAATTGTAGCAGACAGCTTCCAAGGTTGCTTACGCAATCGCCAAACCCTGCGGATTCAATTCTTTCCGGCGAGTGGCGGCGCAAGCCCGAGGCCGTAACATTTCGCCGGCAGGCGCGTAGTAGGTGTTGGCCGTGAGCACCCGTGGTCGACGATTGATTTTGCGGGGCGAACACGATTCCAGCATAATCCCGAGACTCAGCCGATGATCGAAGCCTTGCAGCTTTCCAAAATTTTCAGCGATAAGAAGCGCGGCGAAGTGCGCGCCGTCGATGCGGTGAGCTTCCGCTGCGCGCCCGGCGAAATTTATGGGCTGCTGGGCGCGAACGGCGCCGGAAAAACGACCACCCTGCGCATGCTGGCGACGATATTCAAGCCCACCTCCGGCACCGCCAAGGTGGCGGGATTCGACGTGATTCAAGAGCCGGCGAAAGTCCGCGCACACGTTGGGTTTCTTTCCACGGCCACCGCTCTCTACGGGCGCCTGACCGCGCAGGAAATGGTCGAGTATTTCGGAAGGCTGAATGGACTCGAAGGCACGACGCTGCGGCAGTCCGTCGACCGTTTGTTTGACGCGCTCGATATGAATTCCTACCGCGAGCGCCGCTGCGAAAAGCTTTCCACGGGAATGAAGCAGAAGGTTTCCATCGCCCGCACCCTGGTGCACGATCCTTCGGTGATGATTTTCGACGAGCCGACCGTCGGCTTGGATGTGATGGCGGCGCGCGCCATTGTGAGTTTTATCCGCGATTGCCGCGACCGCGGCAAAACTGTAATTTTTTCCACCCATGTGATGTCCGAAGTGGAAAAGCTGTGCAACCGCATCGGCATCATCCATGGTGGCAAGCTGCTCGCTGAAGGGACTCTGGCCGAGCTGCGCGCGCGCAGCGGCCTGACCGACCTGGAAGACATTTTCGTCCGCACCGTAGGGGAAGCGTAATGAGCCTGCACAACATCGGGACAGTCTATCGCAAGGAATTGATGGATTCGCTGCGCGACCGCCGCACCATCATTTCGATGGTGGTCGTGCCCATTCTGGTTTTTCCTTTGCTCACCGTGGGCATGGGCGTGCTGGGCGTGACCATGGTGCGCAGCGCCGCCAAGGAAATTCCGCGCGTGATGGTTTTGGGCGGCGAGGACTCGCCGAAATTATTGGACGCGTTGCATTCTTTCCGCGGGGTGCAAATCGTGCCGTCCGCTCCCGATGCCGCCACGCAAATCTCCGAGAAAACCATTCGCGAGGCGATTCAAATTCCGCCGGGGTTCGACGCTGCTCTCGATCGTGGCGAGAAAAGCGCGGTCACCATTGAATACTACAAGAGCGACCTGAAATCGGAATTCGCGCTGGAGACCACGCAGAAATTTTTCGACGACTATCGCCGGGAAGTGGTGAAAGAGCAGCTCGCCGCACGGAACCTGCCGCCCGGATTAATCGACGCCTTCGAGGTGAAAGAAAAGAATGTCGCCGCCGAAGAGAAGGTCGGCGGCAGCATGTTCGGCGGCTTCGTTCCCTACTTCATCATTATTTTGTGCATGACTGGCGCAATGTATCCGGCGATGGATTTGACCGCCGGCGAAAAAGAGCGCGGCACGATGGAAACGATTCTGTGCAGTCCGGTTTCGCGCACCGATCTGGTCCTTGGAAAATTCTTCATGGTGCTTTCTGCCTCGCTGGCTACGGCTTTGCTTGCGGTCACCTCCATGACTATTTCTTTTTTCTGGGCCAAACATGGGATGTCGCACATGGTCGGCGCCGGGGAGGCCAGCCCATTCAGCGTCTCTCTGGATCCCAAAGGCGTCTTCGCGGTGATCGTGATGGTCCTGCCGCTCTCGGTTTTGTTCTCGGCGGGGATGTTGGCCATCGCGCTCTTCGCCAAAAGCTTTCGCGAGGCGCAGAGCTATCTTTCGCCGCTTACTTTTATCGTGATCATGCCGGCCGTCGCGTCATTCCTGCCGGGAGTCGAACTGAATCCCAAAACCGCGCTGATTCCGATTATGAGCACCAGCCTAGTCAGCAAGGAAATCGTCGCCGGAGCGCACCCTTGGGGCTACATCGCACTGATTTTCGCCAGTTCCTGCGTGTATGGCGCCCTTGCCCTGGCAATTGCCGTAAAACTCTTCAACCGCGAAGACGTTTTGTTCCGAATCTAATCGTCCTGCGGACTCGCGCGCCGTCACGAAGCGAAAAACTCCGCGCTACCCTTCCGGAATTTTCGCGTCTAACACCGCAACCGCGCTCTCGTTTGGCGGAAGAGCGCGTTAACGGGTGCGATGCTAGAATCTTTGCTGCGATGAGCGCCGATTCCCTTATCCACGTCCACGACCTGAGCAAGCATTTCAAGAGTTTCAAGCGGCGCGAGGGCGTCTGGGGCTCGGTGCAGAACCTGTTTGTGCGCGAGTACAAAACCGTGGCGGCCGTCGACCGCATCGGCTTTTCGATTGAGCGCGGCGAGATGGTCGGCTACATCGGCCCCAACGGCGCCGGAAAATCCACCAGCATCAAGATGCTCACCGGAATTCTGGTGCCCACCAGCGGCGAGATTCGGGTCAACGGCTTCGTGCCCTTCCGCGAGCGCCGCCGTTACGTCAAAACGATCGGCGCGGTTTTCGGCCAGCGCACGCAACTGTGGTGGGACATCGCGGTCATCGAATCTTTCAAGTTGTTGCGGCGAATCTACGATGTGTCGCAGCGCGATTTCGACGCGCGCATGGAGCATTTCGACGCCATCCTGAATATCCGCGATTATCTGCACACTCCGGTGCGCAAGCTGTCCCTCGGCGAACGCATGCGCTGCGACATCGCCGCCGCGCTGTTGCACAATCCGCCGCTGCTGTTTCTCGACGAGCCGACCATCGGCCTCGACGTGGTGGCCAAAGACCAGATCCGCCATTTTCTCCGCGCCATCAATCGCGAATTTCACACCACGGTGCTGCTCACTACGCATGATCTAGACGACATTGAAGAGCTGTGCCGCCGCATCATGATCATTGACCGCGGAAAAGTTCTCTACGACGGCCAGCTGGCGCAGCTGAAAGAACAACTGCTGCGCACGAAATACATAAAATTTGCGCTGAAGGATCGCGCGCAGGCTGCGGGTCTCGTAGCTTTTTCGCGCAACGGTTGCGAAGTCGAGCAGCTTGACGACATCACCCATCGCATTCGTTTCGACCGCATCAAAGTTTCTACTTCAGATCTCGTGCGCCAGGTTCTGGCCTCCGTCGAAGTCCGCGACCTGCTGATCGAAGACGAGCCCATCGAAGAAATCATCAAACGCATCTACGCCGGCGAAGCACAAATCGAGATTCCGGCATGAGCAGCGTTTACGACGCGCTGATTCCTTACGCGGAATTTTCGCGCGTCGGCTTCGTCAACATGCTGGCGTTCCGGCTGCGCTACTTCACCGGAATCGTCACCTATTTTCTGAACGTGACCGTGTATTACTTCATCTGGAGCGCGGTCTTCACGTCCGGGCAGACGATTGCGGGGTACAACCTTTCGCAGATGCTGACTTACGTGAGCGTCGGCTGGATTATTCGCTCGTTTTACTGGAATACGATCGACCAGGAAATGGCTTACGAAGTGATTGAAGGCAAGATCGCGATGGACCTGATCAAGCCGGTTTCGATGCAGTGGATGTGGATTTCGCGGGCCATGGGCGAATCGGCGTTTCGTCTGGGCTTGCTCACGGTTCCGGTGGCGATCGTCGTGGCGCTGGTGTTTCCGGTGCAGGGGCCATCGTCGCATGAAAACTTTGGATTGTTCCTGGTCAGCGTGCTGGGAAGTTTCTTCTTGATGGGCTCGATTAATTTCATGATCGGCACTTGCGCGATTCCGCTGCAATCGATTCTGGCCTTGATTCGGGCGAAATTCTGGCTGATCGAATTGCTTTCCGGTTTGCTGATTCCGATGAGTTTTTTCCCGCAGAACATTCAGCGGGTTTTGGCCTGGCTGCCTTTCGAGCACATCGCTTACACGCCGCTGCAGATTTACCTCGGCAAGCTCGACCATGCGACCGCTTTGCGCGCGCTCGCGATTCAGTGGTTCTGGGTGGTGGCGCTGCTGGTGCTGGCGCATCTTTGGTGGAATCGCGCTTCGGAAAAAATCACGATTCACGGCGGATAGCGAAATCGAATGTCCACGAACGAACAAATGAGCCGGTTTGCCGGGCGCGATGGCGGGCCGACGCCGGAAGAAAATTCCGGCGCTGCGCGCCTGTTGGCCGGCGCGAAACGCCACGCGCTGCTTTTCGCCGACTATTTCGCACAGTACGCCAAAGTCCGGGTCAGCTATCGCGGCGATTTCTTCGTCAGCCTGGGCACCAGCTTTGCCGCCACGGTCTTCGCGCTGGGATTCGTGATCGTACTGTTCAAAAAGGTTCCGCAGATTGGCGGCTGGCGCTTCGAAGAAGTTTTATTTCTCTACGGCTTCTCGCTGATTCCTTACGGCTTCTTCAACATTATCAGCCTGAACCTCTACGAATTCGGGAACAACTACATCATCGAGGGTAAATTCGACCGCGTCCTGCTGCGGCCGGTGTCGTCGCTGTTTCAGGTTTTGTTTGAGACGTTTCGCATCGAATCCATCCAGGAAATCGCTACCGGCACCTTTTGCATGATCTACGCCTCGCGTCAGTTAAACATTCCCTGGACGCCAACGCGCTTTGCCTTGCTGCTGTTCTTCGGCGTGTGCGCCAGCCTGATTTACGTTTCCGTTTTTCTGATGCTCACCACGGTTTCGTTCTGGTTCGAAGACCGCATCGGGGTGCATCCTCCCGTTTGGAACATGATGGCCTTTGGCCGCTACCCGCTGACCATCTACAGTCCGTTCGTGCAATTTTTCCTCTGCTGGATTGTTCCCTTCGGCTTGGCGTCGTTTTATCCCAGCGTGCGGCTTCTGGGGCGTACCGTCTCACCCGCTTTCGCGCCGCTTGTTCCGGTGGTCGCGGCCGTGTTTCTGACCGCTGCCATTTCGCTGTGGAATCTCGGTACGCGTCACTACTCTTCCACCGGATCGTAGGCCCGTTTTTAAGGGTCGACGGTACTTCGTCGCAGCGCCGAACTTCCCCGCTGCAACAATTCCTTCCGCCGGTTCGTATCATCTACAGCGGCACGTGATGCGACGACTTCTTTACGTTCTCGGTGCGATCCTTCTGCTGCTGCCAATCGCCGCAGCGCTCATTGGAACGCAGCTTGGCCCGGCGATTCTGCATCCCGCGAATCTGAATCCTGACCGACGCGAGCAGGCCGATCAAATGCTCGCGCGTACCGCGGCTGCAAAGCAGGATTTCGACGTGCGCGCGGCCGACGGCGCGGTCCTTCGCGGCTGGAAAATTTACCCGCCGCATCCGAATGGCGACTGGGTGCTGCTATTCCACGGCGTTTCCGATAACCGCACCGGCAATCTGGGCCACGCCGAATTCCTGCTGCACCACGGCTACAGGCTGGTGATGATGGATTCCCGAGCGCATGGACAGAGCGGCGGAACGATCGCCACCTACGGCTGGCTGGAACGCCACGACACGCAAGCGATCGTGAATTCGCTGTACGCCACGGAATCCGTCCGTCATCTATACGCGCTCGGGGTTTCGATGGGCGCGGCCATTGCATTGCAGTCCGCGGCCATCGAGCCGCGCATTGCGGCCGTCGCCGCCGAAGATCCTTTCGCCAGCCTGCGCGAAATAACTTACGACTACGCCGGGCTCGAACTCAGTCCGTTGCTGGGCCAGACGCTGTTTCGTCCCGCAACGATAACGGCGATGAATGCAGCACAGAAGGAAGCTGGATTCGACGTGGACGAAATCTCGCCGGAGAAGGCTGTAGCCATTCGTGCTTTTCCGGTTTTGCTGATGTGCGGAACCGCCGACCACCGCATTCCCTGCCGCCACGCCGAAGCGATCTACAATGCGGCGATCGGGCGAAAGGAATTGTGGATGGTGCAAGGAGCGAGGCACGCCTCCGCACTCGGGCAAGCTCCGCTGGAATACGAAAAACAGGTAGTCGATTTTTTTGAGAAGTATCCGGAAGGAAATGCGAACTAAAAGTTAAATCAGACGACCTTCATGATGAAAATCACGCGGTCATCATCATGCGTGCCGCCGTGCGAGAACAAATCCACTTCCTTCAGCACGGAGGTTACGATTTCCTGCGCAGGCAGCGAGCGTTCACTGGCCACCAGATCCACCAGCCGCTTGGATCCAAATTCCTCTTCCGCGGAATTATCCGCTTCGGTAATGCCGTCGGTGCAGGCCACGACCACATCGCCCGGGAAGAGCTTTACATGCCCGCGCTCGTAGCGCATCCCGGCAAAGAGACCCACGACGATTCCGCCTTCGGTTAAGTATTCGATGTCGCCATTCGCTCGAATAACGCCCGGCTGCACGTGGCCCGCATTCACGTAATGAAGCGTCCGGTTGGGCTGATCGAGCAGCCCGACGAACATGGTCATGAATTTCTGTCCGCGGGTATCGGCCAGCATCATGTCGTTCAAGGATTCCACCAGGCGTTCGAGCGAATGCAGATGCGCCAGCAGTGCGTGCAGCGTGGCCTGCAAATTGGCCATGACCATCGCCGAGCCGACGCCTTTGCCTTCCACGTCCGCTACTACCATTAATATGGTGTCCGGCGCGAGTGGAATGAAGTCGTAGTAATCGCCGCCCACTTCGAGCGACGGGCGGTGCGACACCGCAATGTCAAAGCCGGCCAATTGCGGCGGGCGTTCCGGCAACAGGCCCAGCTGAATGCTGCGGGCCAGCGCCAAATCGCGCTCCATGCGCTGCTTGTGCAGCAAATCACGGTGTAGCTGAGCATTTTCGAGCGCCAGCGCGACGTGGTCGGAAATCGCGCGTAGCAGGTTTTCGTCGGCTTTGGTGAACGGGCCGTTTTTCTTGTTCAGCAGCTGCAGGACGCCGATGGTCTCGTTGCTCTTGCTGAGAATCGGCAAACATAAAAGCGATTTGGTGCGATAGCCGAGCCGCAGGTCGACTTCGGATTCAAAACGCGGATCGGTGTAGGCGTCTTCCAGATTCACCGCTTCGCCGTGCGACGCCACCCATCCCGCGATGCCCTTGGTGATCGGCAGGCGAATCTCGTGCTGGTCCAGCCCCAACCCAACCAGCGACCAGATCTCGTTGCGCTCGTGGTCCACCAGAAAAACCGTGCCGCGTTCCGCGCCGGTGTGCCGGGTGGTCAGCTGCAGAATAATATTCAGGAGCTCGGCGAGGTCGAGCGTCGAATTCAGCCGCTTGGTCGCTTCGACGATGGTCGAAAGCTCGATGACCGCATGGCGGCGCTCGCTGCTTTCCAGCGCGACTTCGGCATACCGCCGGAAAAGATCCATCCATCCGCGGGTATTGGCGTCGAGCTTGCCTTTGGGCTGCGCTTCCAGAATGCCTACGGGATTCGCTCCGCGTCCGAGAACCCAGGTGGTGCCGTCGCCATTCGCGTTGGGATTTTTGCCGTGCAGAATTCTTTCGATGCGGCTGACATCCGCAGCGGGAAGCTCGCCGCTTTCCTGCCAGACCACCGGCGTGCCATTCACTACGCGCCACAGCCGCGCGCCTTCAAAACGTCCCGGAGCGGCCAGCACGCACACCATCTGCGCGGCCAGCTCGCCCGGATCCGTTTCCGGATTCAGCGTGGCTACCACCTGCTCGAGCGTATCGAGCGGAAGCCCTTCGTGCGTTTGCGCGGAGGGCGTCTTGGGCGTGGCCTTGCGCGTCATGAGAGGTTGCCCTTGTACTCGATGCACAGGATGGTGATGTCGTCGGACTGCGCGGCGCCTTCGGTGAAGACTCGCATGCCCTCACGAATCGCGTCACCCAACTGGTGCACGGTTTCGCCTGAAAAGTTTTCGATAATCGTGCGCAAGCGCGATTCTTCGAAGAGCTCGTTCATCATGTTGCCGGCTTCGGAAACGCCGTCCGTATAGATGACCAGGAAATCTCCGGGATCGAGCTGCACGCGAGCGCTCTGATATTCCGCTTCGGCAAACATGCCCACTGGAAAGTTGGCCGAACCCAGGCCTTCCAGCCCGCCGGCTTTTTTCTTCAGCAGCGGGGGCACGTGCCCGGCGTTCACATATTCGAAGCGGCCCATCTTGTCGAGAATCCCGTAGAACACGGTGGCGTAGCGGTCTTCTCCGCTGCGCTCGCACAAATACTGATTCACGCGGGAAAAAACGCCGGGCAGCGAAATATCCATGGCCGCCGTCGTGAAAAATACGCCCTGCAGCAGCGTGGCCAGCAACGCGGCCGAAATTCCCTTGCCCGAAACGTCACCGACGAAAAATCCATGGCGCCCGCCACCCAATTCGATCACGTCGAAACAATCGCCGCCCACCGAATGGCAGGAAAGAGTCGAACCGGCCACGGCGACGTCCGGCAAATTCGGCAAAGCCTTTGGCAGAAGATTTTTTTGAATCTGGCTGGCGATTTCGATTTCGTGATCCAGCCGCTGCTTGGCGCGCGACGAAGCAAACAGCCGCGCATTTTCCACCACCGTCGCGGCTTCCCGCGCCAGGGTGCGCAAAACTTCGCGGTCCAAATCGGAAAACGCGCTCGACGGCACGTGGCTATCGAGATACAGAACGCCGAGCAGTTCGCCCTGGCGCGTCGAAATCGTCGCGTCCAAAGTTTCGATCACCGGCAGCTTATCCACCGGAATCGCGATAATCGTGTGCAGCTCAAGCCGGGCCACACTTTCCTGCTGGCTCATGCCGCCGTCTTCGCCGGTGTCGCTGACGATCAATTCGCGCCGCGACTGGGCCACGCGTTTCACCACCGATTGCGAAACCTGCAATTGGTCGGGCCGCAGCGTCCCGCGCTGCGCATCGCGCGCCACGATCATCTGCAATCCCGGCTGGCCTTCATTCGCCAGCAGCAGCACGCCGCGTTCGGTACGCGTTACTTGAATCGCCGCGTCGACTACCGCGGTCAGCACATCTTCCAGCGATAAGCCCGTGCCTAGCGTCCGAGCCACTTCGAGCAAAACGCCGAGGTGATACAGTTCGCGCGAACCGGAACTCGCCGGCGCCGGCGCTTCCACGCGTTCCACCAGCTCTTCAATCGTCGCGCCTTCTCCCAAGAACAACAGCTTGTAGGAGTCGGCCATGCCGAAATCCACTTGGTCTTTGGCCTGCAGTTCGTGGCGGAGGGTTTTCTGGCCGTTGACGTAGGTGCCGTGGCGACTGCCCATGTCTTCCAGGACCATGGTGCCGTTCACCGAAAGAATCTGCGCCTGCTGGCGGCTGATGCGGCTATCGCGCAGCGTGAGTTCGTTGCCGGCCTGCCGTCCAATGCGATAGGGAGTGTTATTAATGGCCACTTCGCGGCGAACGCCGTTGGGTTCAATCACGACAAGTCTAGGGGCGCGTGGCATCGTTTTAAATTGGTGGAGGTTAAGGCCTTGCGCTGCAAATTCGCACCCAGGCGCGAGGTTTGCTAGCACCGCACATGGTAGGGAAAGTCGGCCCCGAAGTAAATAGGGGGTGCGCCGGGTGTGCTTTTTTTCGGCTGAATCGCCCGCGCCGGCGCCCGCAGTTGCCCCGGCATCGGGGCGCGTGTAGAATCGCCGGGTTCACGAAAAAAAACCAGGCTGCCTTCGGCCGATTTTCGACATCCCATTCGAGTATTTCTTTTCCCAACCGTCTAACAGGCGATGAGCTTTTAGGAGGCACTATGAAACGAACCATTTCCGCGCTGGTTTTGATCTTCGCGCTCGCGCTGCCCGTGCCGGCCCAAGATAAGGAATGCGATCGGGTGGACAACGCCGGCACGGTTACCAAAGAAATCATGGACATCCCCGATGACATCCCGCAGAACGTGATCGACAAAGCCGATTGCGTAGTGGTGCTGCCTTCGGTGGTCAAAGCCGCCTTTATTGTCGGTGGAAGCTATGGCCGCGGGGTGATGACCTGCCGCAGCGGCGAGAATTTCCGCGGTCCCTGGGGCGCGCCGACGATGATGGCGCTCGAAGGCGGCAGCTTCGGATTTCAGATCGGCGTGCAAGCTACCGATTTCGTGCTGCTGCTGATGAACGACCGCGCCGCCAGTAGCATCCTGACCAGCAAAGTAAAGCTGGGAGGCGATGCCTCCGCTGCGGCTGGACCGGTCGGACGCAGCGCCTCGGCGGAGACCGACGCCACCATACGCGCCGAAATTTTGTCCTACTCCCGCGCGAGAGGTTTGTTCGCGGGCGTTTCGCTGACCGGTTCGACGCTGCGCGCCGATAACAATGCGAACCGCAGCCTCTACGGCAAAGACATCAGCGCGCAGGACATTGTGCTCAACGGCAAGATCGCCCCGCCGGCTTGCGCGAAAGTGCTGCTGGCCACGCTGGCGCGGCATTCGCCGAAGAATTTGTCGGGCGATTAGCCTGACGAATTTCAAGACGGATCGATTGATGCCGGCGCGAAAATTACGATGGTTGAGGTGGTGCGCCTGGTTCGCGCTCACGGCTAATTTTGTTTCGGCGCAGGAAGTTCCTACGCCGAAACACGCGCCATCCGCGCCGAGTTCCGCAAACGCTACCGCCTACCAGTTCGACGTCGACGCCACCAAGGAATGGATGGATACCAAGGTTGACCTGCGGCAGGGTGAAAAAATCCGGTTCATCGCAACCGGCACGATCACCTACCCGGCCGACAAAAAACATCCCGATGGCCGCACCTTCGGCCCCGAAGGCCTGCCGCGCGCTTTCGAGGATTTAATTCACGAATACGCGGTCACCGAATCCGGTCACGGAACGCTGATTGCGCGGCTTGGTTCCGACGATGGCGCGCAGGCTTTCGCGGTGGGGAAAACTCTGGAGTACGAAGCTCCCGTCGGTGGCCGGCTTTTTCTCGGTATCAACCAGAGCATGAAAGACGCGGGCGCCGCGACCGGAAATTTCCAGGTGAAGCTGGAAATTATCCGTCCCGGACTTTCGACTTCCACTGCGATTGCGATTGGCGGACCGCCCGAAACTCCGGTGCCCTTCATCACGCCCTCGATTCTGAACAAAATTCCGCGACGGATTTCCGATGAAAAAGGAAAGCCCGGCGACATGGTCAATGTCTTCATCATCGGCAGCCAGGCCGAATTAGAAAAAGTTTTCAGCACGGCGGGTTGGGTTCACGTCGACAGTTCGGTGGAAAACACGGTGATGAATGCGGTGATGGATTCTTTCGAGAAGAAAGACTACCTGACCATGCCGATGAGCACGCTGTATCTCTTCGACCGGCCGCAGGATTACGGCTTCGCGCATGCCGAACCGGTGCGCGTGGCCATGTCGCGCAATCATCTGCGGGCCTGGAAATCGCCGTACCTGGTCGATGGCCGGATTCTGTGGTGCATCGCCGCGACCCACGACATCGGCTTTGAGCGCGACCAGCGCAACAACGGCTTGACGCACAAGATCGATCCCGCGATCGATGGCGAGCGCGAATACGTGAACGACACGCTTTCCGAAACTGGGTTGGTCGTGCAGCGCGCGCACGTCACGCCCAGCGACCCGCTGCTCACCGCCAAGACGGCCACCGGCGGAGAATTTCATTCCGACGGCCGCATTCTGGTTCTGGTCTTGAAGGAAAAACCGCCGGGCGCGGCCGCGAACTAGCTTCGACGCGGGCCGCTTTGCGCTTCCAACGCGTCGCTCAATTGGCGGATGGTCTCGCGCAGGCGAACCGCCAGTTCCACCACGGTTTGTAGTCTCTGCACATCAGCCGGAGGAAAACCGGCCGAGTGCGAAAGCACTAGCTCGGCGTTGCCCAAAATTCCGGTCAGCGGATTATTGATGTCGTGCCTGAATATTTCTGAAAGCTCGTCGGACATTGGGCCCGCGGCCGGCGTGAATTCTAAGGGAGCGCGTTTGGTAGTTCGCAAATGTCGCAGAACCAGACTGGCCGCCAGCGGCACAAAGTCGCCTTCCCGTCCCACGAACTCGATTTTTGCTTCGGCCACCAGCGGCGCGATTTCTCTTTGGCGTTCAAACGAAGCGATCAGCACGACGGGAGCCGCCTCCGAAAGTTGACGCAGAAATTCTTTCAAAGGGTTTCCGTTGGCGAGGTCGTCGTCGAGCAGGATAACGCGCGGGCGAAACGTAGCCATGCACTCCAGCAATTCCGCCAGGCTCGCGGCGACAGAAACCGGCGAAAAACCCGCCGCGGATTCGATTTCGCGGCAAATCCTCTCAGCCAGGGCGCGGTCGGCGATCCCGCACAATGCTCCGGATTCCACGGAAATCGCCGCCTCCTTCGCTGCAATCGGCATCGCGTTCAACTCCTTCGGCCCGACGCGCGCTTCGCGCGGGCCGGCATCTTTTCCCGCGGCGCCGGAGCGATTGCTTCCAGCCGGCGGTTCACCGCGAGTTTCAATTCTTCCACCAGAAATGGCTTGGCCAGATAGGTAACTTTCACGTTTTGCAGAAATTTCATGGTGCGCGGCGCCAGCGTGTCGCCGGTAATGAAAATCATCCGGTCGCGCGCTGCGCTGCCGGAGCGTACCAGCGCGTCGTAGAACGCCGGCCCGTCCAGGCGCGGCATGCGCAGATCGCAAATGATCAGGTCGTAGCGCGAACGCGCCAAGCGGGTGAGGCCTTCCTGGCTGTCTAAAACCGCTTCGACTTGATGCCCTTCCTCGCGCAGCACGTCGACGATCAATTGCGCCACGGTGGGCTCATCCTCAACCACCAGAACTTTGCTCCGTGGCACGGCTGACGCGACCCGCAATTCCATTTCGGTTGTTTCGCTGGGGCTGGCCGGCACTTCGACCACCGGCAATTCCACAGTGAATCGCGCGCCGCCCGCCGCTTGATTTTCGGCGGTTACTTCGCCGTCATGCTGCTTCACAATTCCGTAGACGATCGAGAGTCCCAGGCCCGTGCCCAAACCGGCCGGCTTGGTGGTGAAAAAAGGATCGAAGACTCGCGAAATAATTTCGCGCGGGATTCCGGGGCCGTCGTCGCTGACGTCCACCGCAATGCGATTGCCCTCGGCGCGCCGGGTTCGGATCCGGACTTTTCCTTTGCCGCGCCCGTGCAGCAACGCCTGCTCCGCATTCACCAGCAGATTCAGAATCACCTGCTGCATCTGGTAGGGGTCGGCCATGGTTTCCGGCAGGTCGGTGTCCAGGCTACATTCGATCAGAATGTCTTCGACTTTCAATTCATAGCTGCGCAGCGCCAGGGTGCGCTCCACGATTTCGTTCAGGTTCACGCGGGTGCGTTCCGGCTCGTTTTCGCGCGCGAAATAGAGCAGGTTTTTTACGATCCGCCGCGCGCGCTCCGCTTCGTGGAACACTTTGCTGGCTTCCGAAAATTGCGCGGGATCGAGGCCGTGGGCGAGCAGCAATTGCCCGTAACCCATGATCGACGTCAGCGGATTGTTCAATTCGTGCGCGATTCCGGAAACCAGCTGACCGACCGCCGCCATTTTTTCGGTCTGCAGCAGCTTGGCCTGGATTTGCCGCTCGCCGGTCACGTCGTAATACAGTTCCAGCCAGCCCATGCGCAGGCCATCGCGGTCCAGCACCGGCCGCGCGAACCGCTCGAGCACCCGCCGCGCCGGCCGCAACATTTCCAGCTCGTCATGGCCCGGCCGGTCTTCGCCGCTGGCGAAGAGTCTCCACGGCGCCGCGAATCCCTCGGGTGACCGAAAGCGCTGGCTGATCAAACCTTCCAGGTCGCTGAAGGACATCGTGGCGCGCAGTTGATCCCGCTCCAGGCCAAAATATTGGCTGAAGCGCGCGTTGGAAAACCGCAAGCGTCCGGCCAGATCGACCAGCACCACTCCCGCTTGCACCGAATCCAAGACGCTCAGTAGCTCGGCTTCGAGTTGCCGCCACTTCCCTTCGGCGCGCTGCACCAGCGAGCCTTCTTCCAGGCACAAAAGCAGCAACTGCCCTCCGGCGATTTGCGCGCGAAAATTCAGCCGGACCGGGAAACCCGTCTTTAGCTCGCCGTCAATGCGCGCCACCGCCTGCGACGACCGCGCCAATTCATACAGGTTTCGAACTCTTTCACCGCAGGTTGCGCCAGGTAGCTGACCAATCGCGAACCCACTACTTCGTCGGATTTGGCCGCGATCAGCTCACAAGCCCGGCGGTTGGCGCGCCGGATCACTCCCGATTCATCCACTAGAGTCAGAGCTTCGTCGCTCGAATCGAAGACCGCGCGGAAGGCGAAGTCGTTCGGCGGCGCGCTGGTCGCCAGCGCCAAACCGCTGCTTCGCGCCGTCGCAGATTCCGCCGATTCCATCGCGTAGGCCTGCACCGCCGTATCGCGTGTTCCCATGCAAGGCACCATGCATTACCCTAACCACCCGCGACATCGTTTAACCCTCTTGTTTTTATGAAGCTAGGCGAGACTTACTTCGGGAGAGCGGCAAGACTTTCCCAATTAGACACGTAGTTCATCCCTTCCTAGGAATTTTCAGGCGGGATGGCGGGGATAAATGAGCGGATTTCGGCGCAAATTTTCTGGGACGGTGAGTGGAAGTTTAATTGGCTTGGGGATCGGCTTGGTATTGCTTCAGTTTGCGGTAAAGCGTGGTCTTGCCGATGCCGAGAATTCGCGCCGCGGCTAATTTATCGCCGCCGGCTTCCTTCAGCGCGCGCAGGATGGCCCGGCGCTCCAGTTCTTCCAGCGGCAACAATTCGTCATTCTGCGGCAGGCGTTCTCCCGTTCCGTACTGCAAGCTGGTCGGCAAATCGCCGGCGTGCAGGATGGGCCCCGAACCCAGCGCGATGGCGCGTTCGATCGCGTTTTCCAATTCGCGCACGTTGCCCGGCCAGTCATAGGCCATCAGGCGCGACATCGCGTCTTCTGAAATCGTCCGCAGCTTGCCGTTGGCTTCGCTGAATTTTTCCAGGAACGAATTGACCAGCACCGGAATGTCGGTCTTGCGCTCGCGCAATGGCGGCAATTTGATCTGCACGACGTTCAAACGGAAAAATAGATCTTGACGGAAAGTTCCCTGCCGCACCGCTGCTTCCAGGTCGCGATTCGTCGCCGCAATGATGCGCGCCGCGAGCGGCACCCGTTCGGTCGAGCCTACCGGGCGCACTTCTTTTTCCTGCAGGGCGCGCAAAAGCTTGGCCTGCATATCGATTGGCATGTCGCCGATTTCGTCGAGGAATAAGGTCCCGTTGTCGGCGATTTCCATCAGCCCTTGCTTGGTGTGCATCGCGCCGGTGAAAGCGCCTTTCACATAGCCGAACAGCTCGGCCTCGATCAGCGTCGGCACCAGCGACGAGCAGTCCACCGGAATGAATGGCCGGTTGCGACGCACTCCGGAAAAATGGGCGCTACGCGCCACCAGTTCCTTGCCCGTCCCGCTTTCGCCGAGGATCAAAACCGGATAGGCGTGCTGGGCGACTTTTTCGATCAGGCGATACACTTTTTGCATTTTCAGCGACAGACCGATCAGCCCGCCGAATCCCGGCCGGGTACGCAGCGTCTCGCGCAGGACCCGGTTTTCCTGGTCGGCTTCGAACATCCGCACCATGCGATCGATCTTGCTGCGCAGCTCCGGGATGTGAAACGGCTTGGTGATGTAGTCGGCCGCGCCCAGCCGCGTTGCTTCGACCGCGCTTTCGATGGTGCCGTACTGCGTCAGCACCATCACCGCGGTGTGCGGAAAATTCTCGCGCACGCGTTTCAACAGCTCCAGGCCGCCCATCTGCGGCACGCGCAGGTCGGTGATCAGGATCTCCACCGGCCACTGATCGAGAATGTCCAGCGCCTGCTCGGTGGTCGCCGCGCTGCGCGTGCGCAGGCCGGATTCCGACACCACGTCGCGGCACAGGTTCCGCGTCGAATCTTCGTCGTCGACAATCAGAACCGTCGGCGTCGACGGGCGCTCCGACGTAAAAGCTGCCTCGATCATTTCCGGTCTGGACGAAGCTCCCATGGCGTGTTGTGGCCTCCTGATGTTTCTTAACGGGAGTTGACTTGCACAATCGGGACCAAATGGGAACATTCCCAATTTGCCGCGAAAATCGGCGCTTTGTCATGAAACGTGACACGGCGCCGCCCGGAATTGTAATTTCAATGTGGGATACTTAACAAGTTCGTAAAACTACGCGGAGGGATAAGCGGCCACACTCGTAAGGAGTGCAACTTCGGAACCGTAGTAATTCCAATTTGGGAAACTTTGCGCCGCCCGGCCATCGAGGCGGCGATGCCAAATAGCGTTCTGCGCTGATTTCTATGGACGGACTACGACAGTGACCGAGCAATTCGAGGAATTGCCGATCCCGTTGTCGACCCGCGAGGTCAGCGTGTAAGTTCCCGCCGGTGCGCCGGAGGAATCCCAACGCACGAAGGATCCGACGCCGCTCAATTTTCCGCCGGTCGCGGTCCACACATAGATTAGCGGCCGGCCGTTGCGGTCGGTCGCGGTCGCCGTCGCTACCACGCCTTCGTTTGATCCCGCCGCGACGGAAGTCTTGTCTACGGCGCAGGCCGAAGTGACGCTGTCCGGCGGCAAAGGTTTCTGCGGCCAGAACGCGGTTCCGATCTTGATCACAAAACCATTCCGGTCGCGGTGTCCGGTCAGGTCGAGCGAATAGCGGTAAGCCAGGTCGAGCGCCGCCCATTTCCAGGCGTACAGCCGGAAACCGGTGAGGCTGTCGACCGGATCGCGCGGGCCAACCGTCGTATTCTTGATTCCGTTTCCGCCGACGTAAATCGTGGCGTCGTATTCGCTGATGATCTGAAAACGCTTCTCCGGAAATACCAGCATCCCGGCGCCGATCTGCATCTGGTCGGAAAGGTTCAGGACTTCGGGCTGCACGACGGAGCCCACGGTCACGTTATAGGTCGAATCCCGGGTGAAGCGGTAGGACCAGTTGGCGGTGGCCACGATGCTGTTGTGGAGAATCGTCTTGCTGGCTTCGACTCCGATTCCGTAATTGAATTTCCCATACTGCACCTGATTGGCCAGCAAATCAGTGAACCCGGTCTTAGTCGGAATATAAAAGTCGTTGCGGATCGAAAGGCTGAGTGGTTTTCCGCGGCGTTCAGAAAGGAGACCAATCTTGAAGCCCAGGTCGATTTCGCCCACGCCGGTGCCGCTATGCGAAGCGAACGGCGCGTCCTCCACATATCCGGGCCGGAAACCCGTCGACGGAATCACCGAGTTGTAGATCGTATTCAGATACTGCGGGTTCGTCGCATTCACTGACGAAAGGCTCAACTGGCTCGGCGCGCCGACGTGCAGGTGATCTTCCGCGTCGATGTTAAAGAACACCGAAAACCAGCGGGTCACGCCATAGCTCACAGCCGGCAGCAATTGCAGTTGCGTGATCTCGCCCGGCATGCGTGAAAACTTGTTCAGCCCGATTCCCACATTTAGGCCGTGCTTCGGCAGCGTATCTCCGGTTTCCAACGTGTAAAGACCAGGATTGCCATCCAGCGCCGGCATCGGCGTCCAGCGCGGCGATTCGCCCGTGGAAGAATCATCGTCGGACGTCGCGGCCTGACCCGCGGGATTCGGAGGCGGAGGCGCTGGCGTCGCCGCAGGCGTCGGAGCAGCCGGTACGGCCGCATCCGGAGCCACAGTTGCAGTTTCGGAAGTGTTCGCTGGCGCCACTACCGCTGACGCAGGATCACCTGGCGTAGTTTTTGCTGCCGGCTTTTTGTCATCGCCGGCATGGCTCGCCGGCACCACCATTAAAATTGCTGCGAAGAGAAGGGCCGCCCATCGTATGAATTTCATGCTTCCTCCTGACGACACTTCCCGTCCGGCGTTTTGAGTGCCTCGAAGTTTGACGGGCTGGGAAACCGCGAACATTCGGGTATGACTCGGACCATGCACTGCTTGCACGGGATGCCTATGCGGTTGGGGGCGATTGCCAAAATCGACGAAACCGGGGCGAATTATAAGTCAGCCGTCCTCATTTCCGAACAGGTTTTTCTTGGAAGCCCGCCATTCCGCCCGATGGTACGGCTGGCGGTGATGAGCCGCCCTCCAAACTTGCCTGTCGCCACGCCGAATCGCATCTGTTATATTGTCTTTAACAGTGCCTCGCTTTCGCGCTCCAGCCGAATGCGAGAATTTTTGGAGGATTTTATGAATCGCTGGAGAGTCGTTTTCTGCGTTGTCGCCCTCACCGCTTTTAGCGCAGCACCCGTTTTTGCGCAGTCCCAGTCACCGAACCAGGATTCCGCTCCCGCTGCATCTGCAGACGCAGCCACTGCCTCGGCGCCGATTGAAAATACCGACGCGCCTCCTTACGCCATCGCGCCCGGCACGCGGATTTTGGTCGCCCTGCAGACGCCGATATCCACCAAAGTCGACAAGACCGGGAAGCGCATCGTAGTCCGCACGCTCGAACCCGTGGCTTCGCCCGATGGCACCACGCTGCCGCGCGGCACCGAAATTCGCGGCCATCTCGATAAAGTCCAGTCCGCCGGAAAAACGGGCCGTGCCCATCTGTGGATCACCTTTGACGATATCCGCACCCGCTCCGGCTGGGCTCCATTGGTGGCGGCGCTGATCGACGCGCCTGGCGTGCACTCTATCCACGTGCTGTTCGATCGCGAAGGCGAAATCGAAGCGCCCACCAGCAACCATCAGCAGGAAGCGCTGGCCATGGCTATGGCTGCTCTCGCGGGCGCCGAACCTGGCATCGTGAACAACAACAAGCAGGACGCCGCCAAGGGCGCCGCGACTGGCGCGGCCCAGGCTTTTATGGCCACCTCCGGAATCGGGCAGGACCTGACGCTCGAGCAGAATATGAAACTCGAACTGGTCCTGCAGCGTCCGCTGATTTTTCGCCGCGCTTAAGCCGTCAAGAATTCTCCGGCGCTTTCGCGGCCGTCAAAGCGCGTTCAGGCGTTCGCTTGGATTTCCTTGTTACTGCTGATAGATTCGATGTTTGATGGCTAGCCAAACCTCCAAACTGCAGCGCATCCTGATCGTCGAAGACGAAGACAACGCCCGCAAGGGTTACGAAGCGCTGCTCCGCAAATGGAATTGGGAAATTCTCGGCGTGGGCAGCGGCGAGGAAGCCCTCGCCAAATTCCAGGATTACCAGCCCGACCTGATTCTCGCCGACGTCGAACTTCCCGGCATGAACGGGCTCGACCTGCTGGCCCAGCTGGGCGAGGAAATCGCGCGCATTCCCGTCATTATTATTACCGGCCGCGGCAGCGATGAACGCGTGATTCAGGCCATCGAAGCCGGCGCCTATTGGTATATCGAAAAGCCGCTCAAGCCGCCGGTGCTGCGCGCCTTGATCGAACGCGCGCTGGGCCACGCCCGCGATCAGCAAACGGTGGTCGCCCTGCGCCGCGATTTGCGTGCTGCCGGCAAAATCGGCGTGTTGGTGGGGACATCGGACCCCATGCAGGACGTCATGCGCCAGGTGGAAATCGCCGCGCCTTCGACCGCGTCGGTACTGATCACCGGCGAAACCGGGTCGGGCAAAGAAATGGTGGCGCGTTCGATTCACCTGCTTTCGCCGCGCGCCGAACGGCCATTCGTCGCCATCAACTGCTCCGCGATTCCCGAATCGCTGATGGAAAGCGAAATTTTCGGCCACGAAAAAGGCGCGTTTACCGGCGCCGCCGAACGCCGCATCGGTTGCTTTGAACTGGCCGACGGCGGAACGCTGTTACTCGACGAAATCGGCGAAATGCCCGCGCCTACTCAGGCCAAATTGCTTCGTGTCCTTGAAGATCACAAAGTCCGCCGGCTGGGCAGCAAGGTCGAAACGGCCGTGGACGTCCGCGTGATTTCCGCCACCAACAAAAATCCGGAGCAGGCCGTGGCCGATGGACATTTGCGCCAGGATCTTTATTTCCGCCTGAACGTTTTTCATATTCATCTGCCGCCGTTGCGGGACCACAAAGACGATCTGCCGCTGCTTATCGAACATCTCCTCGCCGACATTTCGGCCAAGTACGACAAGAAAGTTTCCAGCGTCGGCACCGACGTGATGGACCTTTTCAAGTCGTATCCGTGGCCCGGAAATGTTCGCGAGCTGCGCAACGTACTCGAACGTTCCTCGATCGCCTCCGATCGCGGCACCATTTCGCGTTCGCACCTTCCGGCCGAATTCGGCAAAGCATCCGCCATGACGACGGCCGGCCTTTCGGGCCTGCGCTTTCCGGTCGGCACCACCGTCGACGCTGTGGAGCGTGAGCTCATCCTGCAAACCCTCGCCGCCACCGGTCAGAACAAAACGCGCGCGTCGGACCTTTTGGGTATCAGCCTCAAAACCCTTCACAACAAGTTGAAGGAATACGAGGCGGGGCAGAGCGATGCGTCTCAGCCTGAAAACTAAATTCACGCTGGCGACTTCGTTGCTCGTCCTCGCAGTCGTTGCCGTGGTTTCCGGTTTGTACATTGCGCGGCTTACGCGCCAGACCTTGCGCCAAGCCGATGACCGCGCGCATTTCGTCGCCGACCAGATTTTTCTGGCCACCAAGAATTCTTTGACGGACGCGGCCGCGCGCGGCGACGCTCCCGCCTCGAACAGTCCAGCCGACCTGCACGCCTACGTGCAGCGGGCGCTCGACAACAGCAACACGCTCAATTCTGTAATGGAATCGGCCATCGGCTATTCGCCCACCATCTACGAAATTACGATCAGCGATCGCGACGGCATCGTGCTGGTCTCGAGCGACGCGGCGCTCCGCGGCGAAAAAATCGCTGCGCGTCCTCCCGTCGATGCCATCGTGCGCGGCGGATTCTTCGAGCAGATTCGCACCCTGTACGGCCCGCCGCAGGTGTACGAAGACTCGCTTCCGTTCGTCCTCGGCTCCGAACCTTTTGGTGATATTCGCATCGGCCTTTCTTCGGCGCTGATCCGCAGCGAAATTTCACCCGGCTTGCGTTCCGCCGGTTATTACGCGCTCGGCTCGGTTTTGCTTTCCACGCTGTTTGCGTTCGTGGTCAGCAGAGCTTCTCTCGCGCCGATCGATCGCATCTCCGCGCAACTCGACCGCATTTCCGCCGGAGAATTCGACCTGGAACCCGTCGAGCGCGGCGATGAATTCGGCACGGTCAGCACCAAGATCATCGGTATCGGCAAGCAGTTGCGCGACGTCCGCGAAATTTTCAGCACCCTGCGCGAGAATCTCGACCAGGTCATGAGCGGGCTCGAAGACGGCCTGCTGCTTTTCAATCCGGCCGGGCGCGCCGTGCTGGTCAGCCCCTCCGTCGAAAAATTTCTGGGCGACCGCCCGCAGGATCTGCGTGGCCGCCGCATGAGCGAGATTTTTCCCAAGGGCCATCCGATTCGCGAGGCGCTCGGCATCGAAGGCGATCAGGTCGACTCGATTGAGAATACTGAAATCACTTTGGAAGGTTTGCAGGGCTCGCAGCGCATCGGCGTCAGCGCGCAGGTGATTCGTGAACACGGTACGCCGATGGGCGCGCTGATCACTCTGCGTGACGTCGAGTCTCTCGAACGCATCGGCAGCCAGTTACAGGTTTCCGAACGCCTCGCCGCGCTCGGCCGGGTCACGGCTGGAGTCGCGCACGAAGTCAAAAATCCGCTGAACTCCATGCGCTTGTGGCTGGAAGTTTTGAAAGCCAATATGCCGGTCGATCCCGAGCCGCAGCAGGCCGTGAAAATGCTCGACAGCGAAATCGACCGTCTCGATCGCGCGGTGAAAACTTTCCTGAATTTCACCAAGCCGCTGGAAATGCGACTGGAAGCAACGGACCTGCGCGCCTTGCTCGAAGAAATCGCCGACGCTGCCCGGCCGTCCATTACCCGAGCCGGAGTCGACCTGCGCCTCGAAATGCCGTCGAGCTTTCCGCATGTGCTGGTCGACCAGCAGATCATTCATCAAGCCGTGCTGAACCTGCTGGTCAACGCCAGCGAATTCACCCCGCCCGGAGGGCGCATCACTTTGGGCCTGCGCCGCAATGGTGAATTCGCGGTTATTGCCGTCGCCGATTCCGGCGCCGGCATTCCGCCTGAAGATCAGAAGAAAATTTTTCAGCTTTTTTTCACCACCCGTCCTGGCGGCACCGGCATCGGACTGGCCAATACGTTTCGATTTGTGCAGTTGCACAATGGTCGTATAGAATTCGATTCAGAAGTCGGCCGTGGCACGACGTTCCGCCTGGAATTGCCGCTGGCGCGTTCCCTGGAAGCGCCGTCGGGAAAAGTTCGGGACTTCGGCCAGCCGTTTGCAGCAGAACAAAAAGGGTGACCCAGCCCTGCTATGAACACTCGATTCCTAGTCCTCGTCTGTCTAGGCGGCCTCGTTGTCGCGTCCGTTGGTTGCGGACACAAGTCCGCGAAGGCCGCGCCGCCCGTGGCCTCTGCGCCGGAACCCTCGCTCGCCGATTCGAAACCGCTTACCACGATCGCGCCCGATACCAACGCTACGCCGCCGCTGGAAAATGTTCCGGCACCGCCGAATCCTGCGCCGACCTCCACGCCTTCACTTCCCGTTTCCCCGGCGCACACCAAGCCCGCGCCTCCCGCGCGTAAGCCTGCTACCGATACTTCGGCGGAGAGCGCTTCGGAGCAAGCTCCGGCGCGGCCCGCCGCTCCGCAGATTTCTCCGCAAATTTCTCCGGGCGATCAAGCCGCCTTGCAGCATAAGACTGGCGATGATTTGAATATCGCCCAGCACAATCTGCAGCAGTCGTCCGGACGCCAGCTCAGCGCCGCGCAGCATGATCTGGTTGAGAAAATTATGAGTTTCATGGCCCAGTCCAACGAAGCCGGAAAAACCGGCGATTGGGCCCGCGCGCAGAATCTCTCGCAGAAAGCGCGCTTGCTTTCGCAGGAACTGGTCGAATCGCTCTAATTTTTGCGGTCAGAATTTCTGTTCCGAGAATTTCTGAGGTGAAAGTCTTATCGCATTCGGCCACCCGCGCGCTGCCTCCGGCCTGAGCCATCGAAAATTCCTGCTATCATTTACTCGTGAAGAATTTCGATGTCATTGTGGTCGGCGGCGGCGTAATCGGCGCGAGCATCGCCTGCGAACTGTCCGCTGATAATCTTCGCGTCCTGATTCTTGATCGCCAGCAACCCGGCCGCGAAGCTTCGTGGGCTGCTGCCGGCATGCTCTCCCCGGGTCCCGATTCACCTGAAGCTTTGCCACTCGTTCCACTCGGAAAGGAAAGCCTAGGTCTTTATCATGGTTTTGTTGCGGCAATCGAGGAAGCGTCGGGACTTACCGTCGGGTTCGTTCGCGAAGGAGCTTTCGAGGTCTTTGCGGGACCGGATAACCTGCATCAACGAGCTGCATTCCTCGCCGAGTACGCGCGTTTCGGGCTGAACGCCGAATCGGTCACAATTTCTTCGGCGCGCGCCGTGGAGCCGGCCCTTAACCCGCAAACCGCCTGCGCCGCGTGGCTGCCCGATGAAGCGACTGTCGATCCGCGGCTGCTCATCGAAGCCGCCCTCGCCGCTGCAAAAAATCGCGGGGTCGAAATTTCCGCCGGACGCGTCGTCAGCCAAATCTTCGCCGAAAATGGTCAATGCATCGGCATCCTCGCCGACGACCAGAAAATTTCCGCGCCCAACGTCGTCATCGCGGCGGGAAGTTTTTGCGCTGGAATTGGCGAAACGGAATCGTCAGGCAGCGTCGAAGTCGCGCGCTATGCACCGACCTATCCGGTCCGCGGCCAGATGATGGCGCTGCGTTCCAGCGCCGTAACGCTGAAAAAAGTTCTGCGCTCATCGCGTGGTTATTTAGTTCCCCGCGCGGATGGCCGCATCGTCGCCGGAAGCACGCTCGAACCGGTAGGATTCACCAAGGGCACCACGCCACAAGGATTGAAGAGCATTTTCGATGCGGCGTGCGAGCTGGCCCCGGAACTGGCGGGCGCCGAAATTGTCGAACAATGGTCCGGCCTGCGTCCCGGCTCGCCCGATCATTTGCCGATCATCGGGCCTACGGACGTAAAGGGCTTGTTCATCGCTACGGGTCACTATCGGAATGGAGTGCTGCTGGCGCCAGTCACAGCCAGATTGATCCGTGACTGGGTGGTGGAAGGAAAAACGAACTTCGCTGCGGAGGATTTTTCGCCGCTACGTTTCGCCACGCCGGCTTTTCAAGCCCGCAACGCTACACGCTCGCGCGCATCGTCGTAAGCAATTCTCAACTCAGCAGAAAATAGTCAGAAGGGATTGGCGCTGCGCACCGGCTCCCGGTTCGGCGGCCCGGCCAGCGCCGAAGCCTGCCCCGGCCCGGTAAATTGCACTTTGTCGGCGTCGAGCAGAATGGAACGGTCGATCACCGCTTCCACCGTCGAACCTCGCGGCAACTCCGCCTCGGGTCCGCGCATCAGCAGCACCGCCGCCAAACCCGCCGCCGCGCCGATTCCTGCGCCGATCCCGACGCCCTTCGCACTCTGCGTGGCCAACCCGCCGATTCCCGCGCCCGCACCCGCGCTCTTTGCGATCGTTCCGATGTCGCTGCCCTTGTTCGAATCGGCGATGATTTTTCCTTCTTTGTCGGTCGTTTCGTTTCCGCCGCTGCCGGCATTGCTCGGCACCGCGTTCAGGTTGACCATGTACGCGTTCGGCAGAATCAATTCGGTCAGCTTCATCATCAATTCGCCGCGACCCTTCACCCGCCCGGGCCGCTTCGATTCCGTGATTTCCCCGCTGATGTACGACCCCGCCGGAATCACCACCTTTCCTTCGATCATGATCGGAAACAGGGTCTCGAAATAAACCGGGTCGCCCGGGCGCGCGCTGCGTGTCGATACTGCGTTGTGCAGGACCAGCGGAATGTGGGTTCCGGCCGGAACCGTAATTTTCGGCCCCGGCGTCGGTTTCGCCAGCGGTGTTAGCACTGGATCGGTCGTAGCCGCTCCGGATTTTGCTGGGCTCGCCGCGTCGTTGGGCGCCGCCGCATCAGTTGGAGCCGGAGCACCCGGATCAGGCACCGCTGCTGGCGGCGCGCCATTCGCTGGCTGTTCCGCCGCTTTCGGAGCTTGCGGCTGGACCGGCTGCGCCGGCGCCATCGGGCCGTCCTGAGCCGCGCCAGATCCCGCCGCGATCAAGCTGCATCCGAGCAGAATTCCCAGCGAAATTCCGCCGCGAAGCCCTCGCCTCCATTCTCGCCGTGCCGGTTCAGTCATAAGAACCTCATTTTATTTCAATCTAAAGGATGCGGCCCTGCAGAAACAAGATGTATTCGCCCTGCACGATGCGCGTCTGGCCCGCACCGCCCGCGAACGGCCGCGCCACTGCCTATATCCCTTAGGACCGTGTACGACTAGGACACCCTGCCCCTCCTACCGGCCATTAGAAAGCTATAATTTAACCTTGGGCCCTCTATCCATCGCGCAGCTCCATGTGCCCTCCTCGCTCCGCCGGAAAACTCTGCTCATCATCGCCATCGCCATGGTTGGCCTGGTTGGCGGGATGTACGTCCTTTCCCGCGCTTTGCTGATGCGTAGTTTTACTAAGCTGGAAGCCGACGTCGCCCGCGAGAATATCGAACGCGCCTCCAGCGCACTGACCAACGAAATCAACACGCTGGATCGCACCACCAGCGAATACGGCTCCTGGGACCAGACCAATGCCTTCGTACACGGCCAAAATGAGACGTATTCCAAGTCCGAATTCCCGGCGACGACATTCGCGCAGCTGAAAATCAATTTTGTGGCGATCGCGGACGTCGACGGCAATCTGCGCTTCGCCAAAGGCTTCAATCCCGACCTGGGCGGCGACACCTTCTTGCCCGTCGGGCTGCGGCAGCACCTGAAGCCGGGCTCCCTGCTACTGACGCACGCATCCGCGGATAGCCGCGTTTCCGGAATTCTGCTGCTTCCCGACGGGCCGGTCCTGGTCGATTCGCGCCCGATTTTGTTGAGCAATGGCACCGGACCGGTTTCCGGCAGCGTGGTGATGGGCCGCCTGCTCGACGAAGCCGAATTGGCCCGCATCGGCGCGATGACCCACGTAGCGCTGGTGGCTCAGCGCATCGATCAACCTTCCGCTCCGATCGCTTTTCAGAATTTGAATCGCGAAATCAGCGCGGAAAATCCGGTCGCCGTCCAACCCTTGAGCGACGAATCGGTGGCGGCCTATCAGCGGCTCGACGACATTTACGGCAAGCCCGCGCTGATCATGCAGGTGGTCTTGCCGCGCACGATTTACCAGCAGGGTCGCACCAGCCAATTGCAGTTCCTGCTGCTGCTGATTGCCGCGGCGCTGGTTTTCGGCGCGGTCACGTTGTTCCTGCTCGAGCGCTTCGTCATCTCGCGCATCGCCAACCTTACCGAAAGCATTACCCAGATCGGCGCCAGCGGAAATCTTTCGGAGCGCTTGAAAGTTTCCGGCCACGACGAACTGGCGTTTCTCGGCACCGCGGTGAACGGCATGCTCGAGGATCTGGAAAAATCACAGATCGATCGCCACGAAGGCCGCACTCGCCTCGCCGTCCTGCTGGAAAAAATGCCCGCGGTCCTCTGGACCGCCGACAAAGACTATCGCTTCACTTCCGGCCTGGGCGCCGGACTCGAAAAGCTCGGCGAACAATTTTCGCGCATGACCGGCAAGACTCTCTTCGAATATTTCCAGACCAACGATCCGAACTTTCCGTCGATTCTGGCCCATCGCCAAGCTCTCGGCGGAGATTCCATCACCTACGAACTCGACTGGCAGAATCACGTGTTCGAAGCGCACGTCCAGCCCTTCCACAATAGTGAAGGCGAACTGCTCGGCGTCATCGGCGTCGCGCTCGATATCACCGACCGCAAGCACCTGGCCGATCAACTGCGCCAGTCGGCCAAGATGCAGGCCGTCGGCGAACTCGCCGGTGGCGTCGCGCACGATTTCAATAACCTGCTGATGGTCGTCAAAGGCCACGCCGAAATGCTGACGGACCGTCTGGCCGCCGTTCCGAGCAACGCCGCCGCGCCTGCGCTCCAGAACGTCGTGCAGATCCAGCAAGCCGCCGAACGCGCCGCCGCACTCACGCGCCAGTTGCTGGCCTTCAGCCGCCGCCAGGTGTTGCAGCCGCGCGTGCTCGATCTCAACGACGCTGTCGCCGGCATGATCCAGATGGTTTCGCGCGTCATCGGCGAAAATATCGAACTGGCCTTTCTGCCCGGCGCCAATCTCAGCCGGGTCAAAGCCGATCCGAGCCAGATCGAGCAGGTCATTCTCAATCTGGTCGTGAACGCCCGCGACGCCATGCCCGAAGGCGGCCGCCTCACTATCGAAACTCTGAACGTCGATCTCGATCACAGTTATGTCGCGCAGCACGCCGTAGTCGAGCCCGGCCCGTACGTCATGCTCACAGTCAGCGACACCGGCACCGGCATGGACGCCGCCACCCAGGCGCGCATCTTCGAACCGTTTTTTACGACCAAAGAACAAGGGCGCGGCACGGGCCTAGGCCTGGCTACGGTTTACGGAGTGGTGAAACAAAGCGGCGGGTATATCTGGGTCTACAGCGAAATGGGTCAAGGCACCACGTTTAAGGTTTATCTGCCGCAGGTGAAGACCGAAGCGGATAAGCCGACCCCGGAAAAGGTAACCGCTGGCCCGGCACCCGGCACTGAAACGATTTTGCTGGTAGAAGACGAAGAAAGCGTGCGCGAACTGGTCAGCGAATACCTGCAAGCTCGCGGCTATCGCATTCTCGAAGCCTCCGACGGCGTGGTGGCCCTCGACCTCGCCGCAAAACACGCTGGGCCCATTCAACTGCTGATCACCGACGTGGTCATGCCGCGCATAAGCGGCCGTGAACTGGCCACGCGCCTCGCCGGACGGCAGCCCGGCTTGAAAGTTTTATATATTTCCGGCTACACCGACGACAGCATTTTCCGTCATGGCGTGCTCGAAGGCGGGATGTCGTTCCTGCAGAAACCCTTCAACCTCAAAGCTATCGCCCAAAAAGTCCGCGAAGTTCTCGACGGCGTTCCGGAGACGGCGATATCGGGCAGATCCCTGGAAGATTTCTAGCGGTTCAATCGGCAGGCTTACAAAAATCTACAAAATAATGACGGTTTGCCCGGTCAGGTCAAAACGCTTGCGGCAACGCATGTTGCGGCAAGCCACCAGATCGTCCATGCGCACCATGTACGACCGGGCCTTCAGGAACTTCGCGCGGTCGTCCGCGTCCCCGCCGGGCGGCAGTGCCGCTTTTTTCGAACGCATCATCCACCGCACCGGAAAAGTGCCTTCTTCGCGGCAGTGCGGGCACACCAGCGTCATCTGCTTGGTTTCGGGCTTCTCGTCGTAGAACCGCTTTTCATCCATCATGCGCTAGGCCGCCCCGAAACTTTGGTCATCTCATCCATGGTCACGAACCGCAGGCCCGCGTCCTTCCATCTCGGCAGCCAATATTCCAGCGCCGTTACCACGTGGCCGCGATCGCCTTCGAGCTTTTGATGATCGCCGTCGTGCAGCAGAACGATATCGCCCCCACGCGTGCCGCGCAAGCGCTCAATTACCGGCTGCGCCGGCTGCGGTTTCCAATCGCGCGCCATTACGGACCACATCGCGACGCCTGCGTTTCCCCGCTGCGTAACGATTCCGTTCAGCATCGGGCTGCGAAATCCGTACGGCGGCCGCATCCAATTCGCCTTCTTGCCCGTCGCCGCGCCAATGGCCTCGTCGCAGCGGTCCAGTTCTGCCCGGATACGCTTCGCCGACAGCAACGCCAACGAGGGGTGCGTGTCGGTGTGATTTCCGATCGCGTGCCCGCGCGCGACGATTTCTTTGGCCAGTTCCGGAAATGCGCGCACGTGTTGGCCGATCACGTAAAACGTCGCCTGCAAATTGTGCTGCGCCAGCAAATCCAGTATGCGTGACGTCGCCGTGGGATTCGGCCCATCGTCAAACGTCAAGGCGACGCTCGATTCATCTCCGGTGTGTCGAACCGTGGGGCCGAATAGCTGCGAACCCGGCCACATGGCGCCCCAGGCATACGCTCCCGCCGCGCCGCACAAACCACCCGCTGCAAACCAACCTGGATCCGTCGTCATCGGTTGCGCGTATTTTCGCACGCGCCGCCCCGCACCGCCAGTTGGCCGCCCCATGCAAAACTGTCGAATTCATGGGCCTTCCGCTAGTCCGACTGGAAAAAATTTGATACGGTCTTAAGGGTCTTATCTTGCAGGCTAGCTAAAAAGGAGCACCACTAGGAATGGCCAAGACAATCGAAGTCGAAATTCAGTTCGAAGATCGCAAGCTCGGCCCCGGCACTGTCGGCGGCAAAGCCAAAGTAGAGGCTGGAGGTTTGGCGGCGGGCGTCGGCAAAGCGGTCCGTGAAATCCTCGGCAAACAGATGGATCGCAAGCAGCGCTTCGACGCCACCAAGAACGGCATCACCATCACCGCGAAAGTTCTAGGCGAAGCCGAAGAATCCGAAAAAGCCGCCGGCGCTTAAATTCCCTGCAAAAAAAAGGTCTCGAAGTCCGGGCCCTATGAAGCGAGGTGGCCCAGCTGCAGCCGGGTCTGCAGCAGGCGCAGAATTGTATCCCGCGCAATCATCCCCACGATGCGGCCCTCGGAAATCACCGGCATCTGATTGATATCCTCGGATTGCATGCGCTGCAGCACGCCCAGCGCCGGCTCCTCCGGGGACGCCGCATGGATCTGCTCCACCGGAATCATCGCGGTCTGGATCGAATTGTTGGCCCATTCCTCGCGCGGCACATTACGCGCGGAGTGTAGCGTCACCAGTCCCACTGGACGGCCCGCTCCGGTCACGATGTGAAACCGCCGTCCGGTGCGCATCACTTCGTGCACGTAGTCGTCGATCGAGATGTTGCGCTCTACGGTAGGCACGTCCGCGGTCATGATGTCCGCCGCGCGAACGCCCGTCAGATTATTACGCAGCGCCACTTGGGTGTAGCTGTCCCGCGCGGCGCTCAGCAAAAACCAGCCGATGAACGCGGTCCAGACTCCGCCGACCCAATTTCCATTGAACGCCTGCCAGATGCCGGCGAAAATCAGTAGGTAGGCGAAGAATCTCCCCGCGCCCGAAGCGATTTTCGTGGCCTTGTCGAAATTTCCGGTGATGCCCCAGGCGATTCCACGCAGAATCCGTCCGCCGTCCAGTGGAAATCCGGGTACCAGATTGAATAGCGCCAGCATCAGGTTGATTTCCCAGAGCCAGGTGCACGCCGCAAAAATCAGCGGGTGATTCGGCACCGCCCGCGCCACCAGCCAGAAGCATCCGGCCAAAAACATGCTGGAAAGCGGCCCGGCAATCGCTATATTAAATTCCTGCACCGCGCTCGAGGGGTCCCGTACGATCCGCGCCAAGCCGCCGAAAATGAATAGCGTGATCGATTCCACCGAGATTTTGTAAAGCTTGGCCACCACGCTGTGGCTCAATTCGTGAAATATCACCGATGCGAAAAACAGGATGCTGGTGATGATTCCCAGCGCCCAATTCTGCGGTGGCGACCAGGTAGGATGGTCCGTGGCGAATTGCCTGCCCAGCGTGGTGGTGATCAGCAGAAAAATGATCAGCCAGCTGGGATGCACATAGATCGGAATTCCGAACACGCGGCCCAGACGAAATCCGCTAGGCGCGGTCCCCGGCCCGCTCACCCGTACCCGCGGGTCGCCACGTTCTGGGCCGCCCGGCATGTTCGCGTCGTTCTGCTGCCCCAAAGCCATTGCGCCTCACCTGAACTTCCCAGCGAATCTTTGCGGATTCTATCAGTTCTACTCAACATTCGCCCGAGCCACGCCGCTTGGCCGGGCTGCGTGTCCCGTTCCACACCGTCCAAGCCGCCCCACACCCTGAATAATGACGAAGGTTACCGCGTCGTTCGACCTCGCTCCTAACCCACTGAAAAGAATCCAAGTGCGGTAGACCTCGCCACGGGCCTTCGGTCCGCGCATCTGGCCCCAGTCCTGCATTCTCACCCGCGAAGGCGAGCCGAAACGCCCAGCACCAAGCGCTCGCCGGAAACGAAGGAGAAGCGCCATGAGTAATGCCATCGGATTTGCCGGAATCGCTGGAGCCATTTTCATCTCATTCGCCGTGGCTTTAAGCCTGCAGTGGGTCGGACTGGTCATCCTCATGAAACTCATGCCCTCGTCCGCCCACGCGACCAGCCTGGCGCAGCGCGTAGCCGCCGTCCCGGAGATTCGCCGGAGCAGCGGGCTGCATCGCACGGCAGCCTAGCGCTGCTGCTCATTTTTGCAGTTCGCGCTTGGCGCGCACTTTTTGTAACGGCTTCACCCGCTCGCCGCCGGCCAGACTGAGGGGCGCACGGAACAGGGAAACAAAAAGGAGAACGGTCATGCTCTTTCTGCGGCTTTTGCTCTTCGTCGTCAGCTTCGGATTCGTCGGCATCGCGATCGGAATCGTGCTCTACGATATTTATCTGGCCTTTGAACTTGACCGCCTTCTCCGCCGGGGCGAGGACTCCACGCCTTCGCAGCCGGCCGGCGCCGCTTCGGCTTCGCCCGAATTCGAAGCCCAGCCTCGCCCAGCCACCGTGCAGACGCCTGGCGCCGCGTATCTCGCGCGCCGCACAGGACCCCGCCGCGCCATCCGCTGGGCGGGAGCCGCGAAACTTTTGGCCATCGCCGCGGTCCTCACCCTGGCCGGCAAAAGCATCCTCGTCGTACCCGACGGCCACGCCGCGGTCCGCGTCAGCCAAATTTCCGGCGTGCGTCCCGGCACGCTCTACGCTGGAACGCACCTCGTCACGCCGCTGGTCGAGCGCGCCGAGCTTTTCGACATTCGCGACAAAGTCTTCTCCACCGCCGCTGCGGAAAATGCGCGCGATAGCAAAGGCCTCGAGGTCCTGACCGTCGAAGCCCGGGAAGGCCTCTCCGTCGGCGTGGCCGTCACCGTGCGCTACCGCCTCGACCCGCGCCATCTCGATTACATCCAGACCAATCTGCCGCAGCCCATCGACGAACAAATCGTCGCGCCGGTGGTCACCAGCGTCTTCCGCGAACTCGGCCCCAACTACGTCGTGCGCGATGTCTTCTCCACCAAACGCGAAGAATTTCGAGCGCAGGCCACGCAACTCATCACCGCGCGCCTGGCCCAGGATCAAATCGTAGTCAAGGAAGTTCTGCTCCGTAAAATTCAGCTTCCTGAAGAATATTCCGCCGGACTGCAGGGCCTGCTGCTGAAAGAACAGGAAGACGATCGCGTGACCGTCGATCAAAGCATCGAGCAGAAAAAAGTGAAAATCGCCGAATCGCAGGCCGAAGCCTTGAAAGTCCGCCAGATCAAACGCTCCGAAGCCGACGCGCGTACCCGCGTCCTGATGGCCCAAGCCGAATCCGATTCGATGCAGTACACGCTGCCGCTGAAACAAAAGCAGATCGAACAGTCCAAGCTCGAAGCCGAAGCCCGCAAGCAAACCACGATCCTCGATGCTGACGCCGCCGCCCAGGCTCACCTGAAAACCGCGGACGCCGACGCGCAGGCCAAGGTCATCGATTCCAAAGCCGAGCAGCAGCGCCGCGTTTTCCTGGCCGCCGCGCAAAACGAAGAAACCGTGAAAGGCGCCGAAGCCGCTGCTCAAGCCAAAGTGATCGACGGCAAAGCTGAAAAAGAACGGCAGACGCTGCTGGCCGACGCCGAAGCCAACGAGATTCGCGTGACCTCCCAAGCCGACGCCGAAAAATTGCAGCTCGAAGCCGCCGCGCTGAAGACCAATCCTCTACTCGTCCAGCTCACGGTTGCCCAGCGCCTCAGCGACCGCGTGCAAATCATGATGGTCCCCAACGACGGCAAGTTTTTCTTCACCAACGACGTGATGAAATCCGCCCAGGCAGCCATGACCAACACGCCGGGTAACGCCAATGGCAAATGATTCGCAGCACGCAGCACCCGAAATTCCCGGACGAAGATTTCTCGCGGCCTTTCCCGCGACGAATTTTCTCCACCGGGAGTACGCCGGCAAAAACCCTTGCGGGTGGCTCCGGCTGGCACCAGGACCAAACGCTTCGTTACCCGCCAGTCTCCGGAAAAATTCGAGAGGCGCCGGGCGCACCGCCGCAGCGAAGCGTGATCCAAAGTGCCAGCCGCAGCCACCCAGCCGGCCGCCGCAAACCAGCCGCTCGAAACAGGTATGCTAAGATGATTTTTTGCGAATGCTTTTCACAATTCGCGCCCACCAAAACTGATGCGCTCCTGCCTCCGGTTCCATTCCGCTGCTCGCTGCGCGATCCTTGCGACACTTTTGCACCTCGCATCCGCGGCCTTGGTCCAAGCCCAGACGCCAACCGCGCTTCCGAAATCCTGGAATGACGCCGTGAGCCAGCTCGCCGACCAGGTCGCATCCGCCGTCAGCCCGTCCACTTCCGTGGTACTGAATACCGAAAATATTTCCTCTGTGGACGCTGCCAGCGCCAACTTGATCGAATCCGCCATGAAGTCCGCGCTGCAAAGCCACAGTTTTCATCTCGCGCCGCCGGGATCCATCACCGCCAAACCTCCGGTCCGGCTAACGCTCACCTTGTCGGAGGCCGCGAACACCTACGTGTGGGTGGTGCGAATCTTCGACGATGCAGACGATTCGAAGTCCACGTCGGCTGGGATGGTTTCCGTATCAAAAGGCGATAGCCCGGAATCACACTCGAGTAGGGAATACCTATCGCTGGAAAGGCGGCTCGTCTGGAAACAGTCGAGTCCATTTCTCGAT
>DASWVE010000128.1:0-13525 GCA_036401315.1 Candidatus Acidiferrales bacterium | reverse complement strand
CACCGGTTCGAGGATGGGAAGGATTTGGCGGAGGTGGAATTGAGCGCGGTGGCGGATTTGGAGGGCGTGGTGTTGCGGGCGGCGTCGATGGCGGGGCGGGCGGTGGGGCGCGAGGCTTTTGCGGGATTGGATGTGCGCGGGAAGGCGGTGCTGGTGGAGACGGGATGGTCGCGGCATTGGGCGACGGAGGCGTATTTTGAGGGGCACGTATTTTTGACGCGGGGCGCGGCGGAATATTTGCGAGACGCGGGGGCGGCGTTGGTGGGGATCGATTCGTACAACATCGACGACACGGGGGATGGGGCGCGTCCGGTGCATACGATTTTGCTGGGCGCAGGGATTCCGATTGTGGAGCATATGTGCAATTTGGAGATGCTGCCTGGGGATGGATTTCGATTTACGGCGGCGCCGGTGAAGGTTAAAGGGATGGGGTCATTTCCGGTAAGGGCGTTCGCGACGACCGTTTTCTAATCCAAAGGCTGGGCCGGGTCCACGACGAGCCGGGCTGCCGTGGCGGATGCGAAAAAGCGCGCGCAAATAAGTTTCGGGCGGTCGGCGGAGCAGGGCTATACTCCCGCGCGAAGGAGTACCCCTCCATGGAAATGAAGCGACGGGAATTGCTGGAGAAGTGTGCCGCGCTGGGAGCGCTGACGATTGCGAGCGGCGCGATGCCGGTGGCGGCAGTGGCGCGCGCGTGGGATGACGCGGAAAAGCGGAAGACGCCGACGCCGTGGTGCGAGCTCGGGCCATTTTACAAGCGCGATGCGCCGCACACGATGATGCTGCGCGGCGCCAACGATCCGGGCATGCCGCTGGCGGTGGCGGGCACGGTGTACAGCGTTGCCGGAAATATCTTGCAGGATGCGACGCTGGAAATCTGGCAGACCGACAACGCGGGGCACTACGACAATGAAGGCTACCTGTATCGCGCGATCATGAAGCCGGACGGCAAGGGCGGCTACGCATTTGAATCGGTGATGCCGGGACATTATCCCGCGCGCGTGGGCCAGCACGTGCATTACCTGGTGACTGCGCCGGGGCACAAGCCGATCACCACGCAACTTTATTTCGCGACGGACCCGGTATTCCAGGGCGATCCGGATAAGAACATGAAAGTGGATCCGCTGATCACCAGCCGCGAACTGATCCGTCCGGTGGTGATCAAAGGCGATCCGGGTACGCACATCGTTGCAGCAGTGAACTTCGACATCGTACTGGAGAAGGCATGAAGCGCTCGTTGGGTTTGGTGATTGCGCTGTGCTGCCGGACCTTTTCGGGGAACGCAACAGCGAGCGCGGCGGAATTGAAGCCAGTGGCGAGCGTCACGCTGCCGTGCGAATCGACGTACCAAATGATTTCTCCGACGGGCAAGACGCTGGCGGCTCTCTGCGACGCGGATCGAAGCCTTCGCGTGGTGGATATCGCCAGCGGGAAGGAACTGTTCGCGCAGGCGAGCGATATTCGAATTAGCGCGTCCGATTTTTCGCGCGACGGAAAATGGTTTGCGGTCGGCTTTTGGGATGGGACGGTGAAAATCGTTCCGCTGGCAGGCGGCGCAGGCCAGCAGTGGAAGGTGAGCGAGCACCGCATTCACACGATCGAGTTTCTGCGCGATGGGCATTCGGTTTTTATCGATGCGTTGGGCGATTCGGGCCAGATCTGGGATCTGAGGGACACGGCGAAGCCGGTGGCGATGTTGCATTCGGATTTCTCCGGGCCCTCGGCGGTGGCGACGAGCGCCGACGGAAAGCTGTTTGCGACTGCTGGCGGCGACACGGTGATTCGCATCTACGACACCGGAACCTGGAAGATGCTGCATGAGAATCGCAGCGCTTCGAAGTTGGAAATGTTCGATATGGATTTCACGCCCGATGGAAAATATCTGCTGGCGGGGGGCGCCGACGACCACTTGCTGGTGATCGATCCCGCGACGGGCGAGGAAACGCGCAAGCTTGGTGGGCCGAGCGGAGTGATCGATGACGTCTCGGCGCTGGGAGACAACACCCACGTCGCGGTGGAATACGTCGACGCCGACGACGTGAACAAGCCGTCGGTTCACGCGATTTGGAACCTGAACACGCAGAAAGTCGAGATCATGCCGGGCCTGGAGGAAGTTACCAGCCACCGGATGGTGAACGGCAAGCTGTGGTTCGCGAGCACCAAGGGAACCGCGCTGCAGATTTTCGAGTACAACTAGATCCTACCGCGAAAAATCCTCGCAAAGAACACAGTGCGCCGACAGAATTGGCGTTGCAGTTCGTTCGTCCCGCCTTGAGTCAGCATACGATTTTGCTGGGCGCGGGGATTCCGATTGTGGAGCGTATGGGCAATCTGGAGGCGTTGCCGGTCAGCGGGTTTACGTTTACGACGGCGCCGGTGAAGGCCAAGGGGATGGGATCGTTTCCGGTGCGGGCGTTCGCGAGGGTTTAGAGTGCAGCCGGGCCCCTAAAACTGTTATCCGCGAGGACCGGGTTCACCAAGGGCGGCGAACCGGAGTCTCTGTGGTCGAGTTAGTCATTTTTTGGCGGGATCAACACGGCGTGTTTGGCAGACCTCTTCGTCTCCATTGAGATCGGTAAATTTTGCACCCGGGTTGTATCTGCAGAAAACGCTCTCGGCATCGAACCACGCACTCTTCCACGAAACGGCAAAAGCGTCCCTAATCGGGTCCCTGCCGTTGAACGTCAGAATCTCCGAGAATTCGGCCAAGTCGCGTCGCAAGCCTTCCATCAGAATGCGCGAACGAATTTCCGGCGGTGCAGTAATTGTGTAAACCAACTCTTCGTCCGATTTAGCCAGTCCTGGAGGACTCGGAAGTCCGCGCGAAATCAGTGTCCGCGCGGTTCCCTTGATCGCAACAAGGCCATTTCCGATTTCAAGTTTGACACTCTCGCCTGGCATGAACCACGAAGCGGGTATAGTCCATGCGGACGTTTCCCAGTTATCTTGTCGTTCGCGCTCTTGATCGATTTTGATTGCAAGCGCTCCCGCCCGACGATCACCATCGAGGGCCTTCGTACGGAGTTCATCCACATAAAGTTCTATCCAAGAACGTGCCTGCTCCCGAGCGCTGTGCACAACGCGCAATGTTTTCTGGTCCGCTGATTCCTCTGGCAAGTTCTGAATACTGAGACCGCGACAAAGTAGCAGCAGCAAAATGATCGAGATTGGTGAGTCCACGGACCTCTCCAGTGCGCCGAATGGCTTTCGTTCACGTCCTCGGATCAGGCAATCTGCAGGAATAGTAAATCTATATCATAGTTCAGTACGGTGCAAGTAATACAATAGGAGGCCGTGGCCACCCTGAAAATCAACGGCGGGCGGGTCTGAGACCCGCCCCTACACGTGCTGAGCTGGCGACCGCGATGATGGGTAGATTTATGTTTGACTCGGAAACTGCGACGGTTAGTTCGAGAATTTTTGGGCCAGGGGGAAGCGGCGGCCTACGCTGAAGGCTTTGCTGGTTAGTTTTAGGCCTGGGGGGGCTTGCTTGCGTTTGTATTCGTTGGTGTCGACTAGCAAGGCTACCTGGCGGACGAGGTCTAACGGGAAATCGAAATGGTCGGCGATTTCTTCGGGGCTGCGGAGATCTTCTACGTAGGCTTTCAGGATGCGGTCGAGTGTTCCGTAATCGGGGAGGGTGTCCTGATCGCGCTGGTTGGGGCGGAGTTCGGCGGAGGGCGGCTTGGTGATGGTGGCTTGGGGGATCACTTCCCTTTTGCGATTTATGAAATCGGCTAGGGCGTAGACCATCGATTTGGGGACGTCGGAAATTACGGCCAGGCCGCCGGCCATGTCGCCGTAGAGCGTGCAGTAGCCTACGGCCATTTCGGATTTGTTGCCGGTGCTGAGGACCATGGAGCCGAGTTTATTGGAGAGGGCCATGAGCAGGTTGCCGCGGATGCGGGCTTGAATATTTTCTTCCGTCGTGTCTTCCGGCTTGCCGGTAAAAACTGGCGCGAGAGTTTTGCGGTAGCAATTGAAAGTGTCGGAGATGGGCAGGATGACGAAGTCGATTCCGAGATTTTTGGCTAGCTGTTGGGCGTCGCTGAGCGAGCCTTCGGAGGAATACGGGCCGGGCATGCCGGCGCCTAGGACGTTTTCCTTTCCCAAGGCTTCCGTCGCGATGGCGGCGACCATGGCGGAATCGACACCGCCGCTGAGGCCGACGACTACTTTTTTGAATCCACATTTGCGGACGTAGTCGCGGGTGCCCAGGACCAGGGCGCGGAAGGCGGCTTCGAGTTCGTCCTCGATGACCGGGCGGACGTCGCCTTCGCCAGTGACGGAATCGAAGAAAATCAAATCTTCTTCGAAGGATTTGGCGCGGGCGGCGACGCGGCCGTCGGGCATGAAGGCGACGCTGGAGCCATCGAAGATCAGGCTGTCATTACCGCCGACCTGGTTCACGTAGACGAGCGGGACGCGGTATTCCTTGGCGATGTTCTGCAGCATGTCGTGGCGCAGGGAACGCTTGTCGATGGTGTAGGGGGACGACGAAATGTTCAGCAGAAGACTACTTCCCTTCCCTACGATCTCCGAGATGGGATCGCGGTCGTAGAGCTGCTGGGGCCAGAAACTTTTATCGTTCCAGGAATCTTCGCAGATGGTGATGCCGAGCTGCTCGGATTGGAACGGGAAGACGTGCTGGGTGTGGGCGGGTTGGAAGTAGCGCTGCTCGTCGAAGACGTCGTAAGTGGGGAGCAGCATTTTGCGCTGCTCGAAGAGAACCTTTCCTTTGGCGATGAGCGCGGCGCAGTTCGCTACGGGCTTGCCGGTGGTGTCCATGGCTTCGCCGACGAAACCGACGAGGGACGGGATGGCGATTTTTTTGGCGAGGCGGACTAATTCTTGTTGGTTGCGCTCGGCGAAGGAGGGGCGTTCGACGAGATCCTGCGGCGGGTAGCCGCAGATGCAGAGTTCGGAGAAGACGGCGAGTTCGGCGCCGCCCTTTTTGGCTTCGGCGGCGAGTTCGAGGATGCGTTTGGTGTTGCCTTCGAAATCGCCGATGGTGGGATTGAATTGGGCTAGGGCGATTTTCATGGGCGATGCGCGGCGTCTTGGCGGCGCGAAAAAATGGCTTCAGGGGCTAAAGCCCCTCGATTTGCGTCGGCGCTACGGCGGGACTGAAGTCCCGCCCTTCCGAGGCGGTTGGTTGCCGTGACGAAAGGCGGATTGTTGTTGTGATTCTCGTCGCGATTGTTGGTTGCGGTTTGAGCGTAAAAAGCAGATCCCTCGCTGCGCTTCGGGATGACAAGTCTTGGTGTTGGGTGATGGGACATACGATCGCGCCGTAACGCTGATAAAACATTTATCGCGGGCACAAAAAAACTCCCGGAGAGTTTTGCGCTCCGGGAGCCGAAATGTTTGGGTAGCGACAACTTGGTCAGCCTTGGTCGAAGCGGCGCGTGGTCATTGGTGCGCGACTTCGATCGTGCCAGCGTGGTTAGACGCTGAAGGAACTGCCGCAGCCGCAGGTGCTCTTGACGTTCGGGTTGTTGAACTTGAAGCCCGAACCTTCGATGGTCTCGATGTAGTCGATCTGGACGCCGTCGAGATACATCTCGCTCATCTGGTCGACGAGGACCTTGAGGCCGTCGAATTCATAGACGCTGTCACTATTTTCGTTGACGGCGTTTTCAAAGGCCATGTGATAGCTGAAGCCGGAGCAACCGCCGCCGACGACTGCGACGCGCAAGCCCGTCGGGGACGGGTTCTGCTGCGTCAGGATTTCTTTTACTTTGGTGATGGCAACCGGGGTCAATTGGACCATTTCGTGATTCCTCCGCAAAATCGGCCGTGGCGAACAGGCCTCGAACTCGTAGACATTATATCAGATTCAGGTGAAGGCAATATGGCTTCAAAGAAAAGGCGAGTTAAGGTGCTTGGTCATCAACAGGCTAAGGCTAGTGCCCCGCTGATGCGCGGGGTCAGGCGGCGAGCTGTTCGAGGTGGTCGACCAGGGTGCGCATGGCTTGATCGAAGAGCTGGCGGCTCTTGGTTGTGTTGGCGGATTGCGGGACGCTTTGGCTGAAGGCCCACAGGATGGTGTGCGTTTTCTTCTCGAAAACTGTGGCGCGGAATTCGAAATCGCCGCCGTCGGCTCTCAAGAAACGAATTTCGAGGATCAGGTCGGCGTCGGCTGGGGAGCCGACCAGCTGATAACGGCCCCAAGTTTTGATGGCAGCGTAGAACTCATTGTAGGCGAGATCGCTGGTTCCGGGCGGCATGATGGATTGGCCGGACGCGTTAGAAATGAAGGCGGTTTTGGCGGAGCGGATTGCAGATGGAATCGGGGCTGGGGCGAATTCCTGCTGGGCGAAGGCTGACCCGGTGACGGCGGTGAAAAAGAAAAAGCTGAACGCGAGGGCTGGAATGAATCGCCATTTCATGGCTGGGAGCCTCCTAGGGCGAAGCCGCGGTTCTCTTCCTAGTTCGACGTGGAGTTGGCGCGGGCGGTTTCGACGGGGCATGTCCGGCGTGCTGTATTTTTACTTGGTAGATGCCTATTCCGCCGGAAGGTTGAGAACGAGCTCGGACCCCTTTTTGAGTTTCACGTCGCCGATTGAGGATTGGATTATCGAATAGAGTTTGCCGGCGTCGGTGGTGGAGGCGAGGGTGACGCCTTTGATGCCGCGGACGCCGACGCTGCCTCCGGAAAGTTCGTAGCCGTTGGAAACGTTTTTGCCGCCGGAGTTGGCGGCGTTGGTGTCGGTCTGGGCCCGGCCGCGACCCTCCTGCAGTGAGTCGGTTTGAATTTCCGGCGGAGGCGAGAGGGCTCCCATGCGGGCGCTAAAGGATTCGGCGGAGCCACCGGACGGCGTGACTTGGTCGAGTATCAAGACGATGCTCGAAGGACTGCCGCTGGAGAAAAGCTCGACCTTGACGATTTTCCCGGAGACGGTGGAACCTTTTTTCAGCAGCGTAGTGTGGCCCTGCCTCAAATCCTGGATCACTTGGACCTGGATTACGTCTCCGGGCTTGACTTTGGTGGCGTCGAGATCGGCGGTGAGTTTAGCGACGAGGCCCTGGCCGGCAGGAAGGTTGAAGGTGGCGGCGGGGGTGGGATTGTTTTGCGCGAAATACGGAAGCGCAACGGTTAAGAAGGCTATAGCTAACGAGATGGTTTTCATTTTTTGGTCCTCCCGGAGTGGTTTGACTCTGGTGGAGGCGAATTGGTTGCGGCGCGAGCGACGAAGTCGAAGTCAAAGGCCCCACCCTTCCAGAGGCGGGAAGGATGGGCCACCCTGAAAAGCTTGCGGCTGCGCCGTGTACAACGCTGCGTTAATCCCCTAAAATAATCGCCGACCATGAAACATACGATCACTTTAATTCCCGGCGACGGGATTGGTTTGGAAGTTTCCGCGGCGGTGAAGCGGATTATTGCGGCGGCGGGCGTGGATATTACCTGGGATGAGATCGCGGCGCGCGCGGAGATCGAGCGGCGCGGCCTGGATTTCATGCAGGCTGGGGTGCTGGAATCGATTCGCAAGAATAAGGTGGCGCTGAAGGGGCCGCTGACGACCGCGGTGGTGGGCGGGCCGCCGAGCATTAACGTGGCTTTGCGCAAGGCCTTGGATTTGTATGCGAATGTGCGTCCGGTGAAAAATTTGGAGGGGGTGCAGTCGCGGTTTTTGGGCGTCGACTTGGTTTTGATCCGGGAGAACACCGAGGATTTGTATTCGGGCCTGGAGCACACCGTGGTGCCGGGGGTGGTGGAGAGCCTGAAAATTATTACGGAGAAGGCTTCGACGCGGATTGCGCGGTTTGCGTTTGAGTATGCGCGGAAATATGGGCGGAAGAAGATTCACGCGGTACACAAAGCCAATATCATGAAGCTTTCGGACGGTTTGTTTTTGACCTGCTGCCGGAAGGTGGCGGAAGAATACAAGGATATCGAATACAAGGAACTGATCATCGACAACGCGTGCATGCAGATGGTTTTGAATCCGCATCAGTTTGACATGCTGGTGCTGACGAATCTGTATGGCGACATCATGAGCGACCTGGCGGCGGGGTTGGTGGGCGGATTGGGCGTGGTGCCTAGTGGGAACATGGGCGAGACCGTGGCGGTTTTTGAGGCGGTGCATGGGACGGCTCCGGATATTGCGGGGAAAGATGTGGCGAATCCTACGGCGCTCTTGATGAGTTCGATTTTGATGCTGCGGCATATTGGTGAGGATGCGGCGGCGAAGTCGATTGAAGATGCGTTGTTTCTTGTTTATAAGGCGGGGAAAACTTTGACGCGCGATGTGGGTGGGAAAGCTTCGACTACGGAGTTTACCGAGGCGGTCATTGGAACGATGAAGGGCTGAGAGTTTTCGCGGCGATTCTTACCTGAACCAACCCTCTGGCGCTCCCGGCGCTGGAGTGCGATTTTGCTATCGCGTTTTTTTTTTGAGCCAATGCCAACCGACGAATTTGGCGGCGTCTCCTCGGGCCGCGTTTTGAACCCCGTTCTGTTTCCGCCCTAAGGTTACTTCTCAAGGCGGCGGCAAGCCGCCGCACTCCAAGGTAGGCTGGCACCTGGTCGGTAGGAGAGGCTGCGCGTTTACGCCAGAGGTGACGCGGCAAACCTCGTGGACCCTGACCGGCATCCCAATCCGCAATACAGAGTCGAGCCAATCCCACTGCGGCCGACTGGGGATGTCCGGGGAGGAATCCATGAACATTCGAAAAATTTGGACGAATTCCGTGTTGGGTGCCGGGATGCTTGCGTCGTTTATCGGTTGCGGGGCTGCGTTGGGGCAGACGGCGACGACGGCAACGGCCTATCCGAAGATGGCGCCGGTGGAGCAGTACCGGATGGAGCGCGACGCGGAGATTGCTTTGGCGCGGAGCGCGGCACCGGTTTCGATTTCGGGGGATGCTGAGGTTTGGGTGATGGGCACGCGCGGATACGAGATCGCCGCGAAGGGCAAGAATGGATTCGTATGCGCGGTGTTGCGGTCGTGGACGGCGGGACCGGACGATGCGGATTTTTGGAATCCGAAGTTGCGCGGGCCGATTTGTTTTAATGCTCCGGCGGCACGGACGTATTGGCCGATCATGGTGAAGAGGACCGAGCTGGTGCTGGCAGGCGTGCCCAAAGAGAAAATGCTGGAGGAGATTCAGGCGGGGTTCGCCAAGAAAACATTTACGGAGCCGGAAATGGGGTCGATGTCGTACATGATGTCGCCCGGCCAATATCTGGGCGATGCCGGCAGACGTTGGCACCCGCATTTGATGTTCTTTGTGCCGCTGACTCCCGAGGCGGCGTGGGGAGCGAACGCAGACGGCTCACCGATATTCGCGGGGCAGGATGCGGCGGACCATTTGACTACGTTTTTTATTCCGGTGGGTAAGTGGTCGGATGGGACGGAGTGGGTCGCGGAGAGCGAAGCTCATAAGTAATGATGAGTAGCGCGGGTCAAGAAGGCGTGCGCGAACGGCGTCAACGGCGGACGCGATTCGCGCGACTTAGAGGAGAGCGCTGCGCGCCATCTTTTTCCCGGCCCTTACGGGCCGGGCTAACTTGTGTCGCCCCTCCGGGGCTGGTTTGCGGCGGCCGCTGCAGCTCGCGCCAGTAGTGATGATGATCGCTCTGCTCTCGCGGCAGTCTGCACGAGACCAGATCACGGTGCGGACGCGATTCGGATTACGAATGCTTGCGTCGGGTAGTTCCCTTCCTGCTTGGACGAAAACCTAGTTGCCGGATTGTTTTTTGCGGCAGTCGTGGCAGATGCCGCCGACTTCGGTGCGCATGACGGTGATGTCGATGGCGCAGTCGCGGGAAATCTGGCGTTTCAATTCCTCGTACAGTTCACCTTCAAATTCGCGTACCTTGCCACATTTCATGCAGGCCACGTGGATATGGTCGCGCGGGCCGTGGCTTTCGTAGAAGTGGCGGTCGCCGCGGAGATGGAGCAGATCGAGTTCGTCGATGAGGCCGTGGCGCTTGAGGAGATCGAGGGTGCGGTAGACGGTGACGCGGGTGACGTTGGAATCGATCTTCTGGGCGCGTTCGAGAATTTCGCCGGCGTCGAGGTGACGACGGGCGGTTTCCATTACTTGCAGGATGACGCGGCGTTGTTTGGTGAGGCGAATGCCTTTGGCGCCGAGGGCTTGTTGCAAGTGGCCGGGAGTCTCGTGATTGATGCGCTCGCCGGTGGAGACTCGATGGATGGGGGTGGCGGACATTTTGTTTGGCAGGGACAGTATAGCAAAGTGGAAAGTGGCGGAGCGAGGTGGAGGTGATTATTTTCATGCGCGGAGTGGCTGAAATCGAAGAGAGGTCCCTCGTCGGCGTGGCAAGGGCGGCCACGCCTCGGTCGCACAACGTGAACCGAGGCGAGAATCAACGGCAGTGAGTCGTGCAGGGGCGCGAGCGTTGCGCGCGGGTCGTAAAAAGCAAATCCCTCACCCGCGAGCGGGTTCGGGATGACAGGCCTGCGTTATCGCGCGATGTTTGTTGATTGCTGCTCTTAGTGGCTTTGAACTAGTTTGAAGATGTCGCTGTAGATTACGAAGGCGGAGATGCCCAGGAGGAAGACCAGGCCGACCTGGACGAAGCGTTCTTTGACCGCGAGGCTTAGATCGCGGCGGAGAATGCCTTCGATGGCCAGGAGCAGGACGTGGCCGCCATCGAGAATGGGAATTGGGAGGAGATTCAACAGGCCGAGGTTGAGGCTGATTACGGCCATGAAGAAAATCAGGTCGAGCGGGCCGCGTTTGGCGGCGCGGCCGGAGGCGCGGGCGATGCCGACTACGCTTTGCAGTTCGCGGATTTTAACTTTGCCGGTGAAAAGGCCGCCGAGGACGGTGCCAATCTGGCGGATGCCGGCGGCGGTTTGGAGGGCGGCGATTTTCGCGGAGGGAAAGAATCCTTCGCGGGCGAAGTCTTCTTTAATTTTCGGCGAGACGCCTACCTGCCAGACGGTGTTGCCGTCGGCTCCCATGGCTTGAACCGGAGTGATGGCGATGGGAACGGTTTGGCCGGCGCGCTCGACCGTGAAATTTATGGGATTGCCGTCGGAGTGGCGGATGCGGTCGACGAGCTGGCCCCAGGTGACGATGGGCGTGCCGTCCATGGAGAGAATTTTGTCGCCGTCTTTCAGGCCGGCGCGATCGGCGGGCGTGCCGATGCCGACTTCGTCGGCGACGGGCGGAAGCAGCGGGTAGCCGAAGAGCGATTCGACGGTGGCGGGCGGCGCGGGCATCTTGCCGTCAAAGGTTTGTTCAGAGCCGTTGCGTTGCACCGTGACCGAGACGTTGCTGCCGGGCTGGAGATCTTTTACCTGGGTATAAACTTTTTCCCACGTGGCGGTTTTGGCGCCATTCACGGAGATTACCTGATCGCCCGCTTCGATTCCGGAAGGTGCGGCGACCGCGGCTTTGGCCGGTTGCTGCACGGCGGCGACTTGCGCGGGCAGGCGGAGATAGTCTTCGGAAGGCGTGCCGACAATCCAGAAAATTCCCCAGAAAATTAGAAAGGCGAGAAGCAAATTCATGGCCGGGCCGGCGCAGGCGATGAGCACGCGGACCCAGCGCGGCTTGGAAAGAAATTCGTAATCGGCGCCGGTGCGTTCTTCGATGGGATTGTCGCCGGACATGCGGACGTAGCCGCCGAACGGGAGGGCGCTGAGGCGGTAATCGGTATCGCCGCGTTTCACGCCGAAGAGGCGCGGGCCAAAACCGAAAGAGAAAACTTCGACGCGGATGCCGGCGAGTTTGGCGGCCATGAAGTGTCCCCATTCATGGACGAAGATCATGATGCCGAGGACTAAGGTGACGGATAAGATTGCGTAAATTGCGCTTGAAAGATTTGCCATGGATCCCCTGCTGTTATTTAGTTCCTTCTTGCCTTTTCTTTGAAGCGTTCGACTTCGATGCGGGCCAGGCGCCGGGCTTCGCTATCCGCATGCAATACATCTTCGATGCTGTGTGCCGAGGTACGCGGCATCTTTTCCAAAACTTTTTCGATGACCGCCGCGATGCCCAGGAACGAAAGCCGCCTTTCGAGGAACGCGGCGACGGCGATTTCATCGGCGGCGTTCAACGCACAGGGCAAAAGCCCGCCCTGACGCAGGGCTTCCTTGGCTAGCGTCAGACACGGGAATTTTTTCGCCGGCACTTCTTCGAAATCGAGTTTCTTCAGTGCAGACCAGTCCAGGGCATGGCTATTGGACGGAACGCGCTCCGGATAGGTTAGCGCATATTGGATGGGCATGCGCATATCGGTTGGTCCGAGCTGTGCGAGGACTGAACCATCCACAAATTCGACCATGGAGTGAATGGTGGACTGGGGATGGATGACGACGTGAATTTTATCGAGGCCGACGCCGAAGAGCCATTGGGCTTCGATGACTTCGAAGCCTTTGTTCATCATGGTGGCGGAATCGATGGTAATGCGCTGGCCCATTTTCCAATTCGGGTGGGCCAGGGCTTGTTTGGGCGTGATCTTTGCGAATTTCGATAAAGGCAACTTGCGAAATGGGCCGCCGGAAGCGGTGAGGATTAGGCGGCGGACTTCTTTTGGTTCCCCGCCCCGCAGACACTGGTGGATGGCGTTGTGTTCGCTGTCGACGGGGAGGAGCGCGACGCCGGATTTGGCGACGGCGGCCATGACGACTTCTCCGGCGGCGACGAGGACTTCTTTATTGGCGAGGGCGATGTGTTTGCCGAGTTGGATGGCTTTGTAGGTGGCGGGGAGGCCGACAACTCCGACGGCGGCGGAGACTACGATTTCGGCGTCGGGATGGGTGGCTACGCGGTCCAGGCCTTCGGGGCCGAAAAGAATTTCGGGGATGGTGGCGCGACGAGTTTTCAATGCGGCGCAGAGTTCTTTGGCGGCGGCTTCGGTGGCTACCGACACTACTTGCGGATGGAATTTGGCGGTTTGTTCTTCCGCGAGTTTGACGTTCGCGCCGGCGGCCAGGGCTACGACTTCGAATTTTCCGGGGTGCGCGTCGACTACGTCGAGGGTTTGGCGGCCGATTGAGCCGGTGGAGCCCAGGATGGAAATGCGCTTCATCTGTCTTTATTTTATAGGCGTTCTGGGGATTATGCGAATGGAAGGTCGCGTTTCGTTACGTTGGTGTGTCGACGACCCGGAGGTGCGCTGTTGAGGGTGGTGCGCATCTTCCACTTGGGCAAAGCGGCGGCAGAGCCGCCGCACTCCAAAAGTTGTCGGCGGAACGGTTTGCGTGTACGCGAACGATTGGCGCCGAATTCAGATTTTTACTTCTGACAATTTGGTGTCTTCGGGGATGTCGGTCGCGCTTTCGAAGCCCAGGCGGTAGCCATCGGGGTCGGTGAGGCTGGTGACCCACAGGTTGTTCCCTACTTGAGGTTCGGAGGCGGTTAGGCCGCGGGAGATGAATTCGCGGTAGAGGGCGATGGCGTCGTGGCATTGAAATTCCAGGGAGACGCCTTCGCCTAATTTTCCGGCGGGAGGTTTGGAGTCGTGGCCGGGAGTAGCGAAGGTTTGGAGCATCAGCGCGGCGCCGCCGAGTTCGAGCCACGCCCATTGGATTTTGTCTTCGAC
>DASWVE010000127.1:0-57486 GCA_036401315.1 Candidatus Acidiferrales bacterium | reverse complement strand
TTTTAGTTTTCATCGGCCTTTCATCTGGCGATAACAACCACTGCGTATCAACGTCGTGCCCGAAAGCTAAAAATTAGTCGCGGAGCGGCTTTCCCCAGCCGGGCCGCGGTTCATCCGTCTCCAGTAAGCGCGTGTTCCGTGGTCTATCCGCGCTACCCGGCAATTTGGTGTGCTTCGGCGGCGGGCCTTAGGGATTAAACAATCAGTTGTAAGTCAGAGGGCGAAGCTTTGTGAACTTGGGCCAAGAAGAGCCTCTAGGAAACGACGAGCGATTTCCCGTCGCGTGGTACGCGCTGTACAGCAAACATCAACACGAGAAAAAGGCCGCGGACTTACTGGGCAAGAAAGGTTTTGAAGTTCTGCTGCCGACGTATCGGGCCACGCATCGCTGGAAAGACCGGACGCAGGTCGTGGTTTTACCGGTTTTCCCGTGTTATCTGTTCGTTCATTGCGGGCTCGACCGCAAGCTGGACCTCCTGCGAACTCCAGGGGTCTTTTCAGTAGTCGAATCGGGCGGCCGGGGTTGCGCGATTCCGGCGGCGGAGATCGCCGCGATTCGCCGGATCACAACTGGATCCGCGCATTTTGAACCGCACCCGTTCTTGAAGAGCGGCGATCGCATCCGCATCCGTTCCGGGTCATTTGAAGGCATCGAAGGTTTTTTGGTTCGCGCCAAGAATCACTACCGGGTCGTAGTAAATATCGAACTTTTATCCCAGGCAATCGCGGTCGAAGTGGACGTTTCAGTGGTAGAGAAAATTTCCAGCACCAAGTCCAAGGGTCGAATATCAGTAGCGGCTTCTCCTAGAAAACGAAGCGAGCGACGAGCTGGCCGGATCTCAGGCATTGCTGCCCGCAAGGAATAACCTGATTCATGGATCATTTTAATAACAACGGAATCATCCACCGCGGAGCGACCCGGCAAATTGTTGAGCCGGCGGCGTCCCAACAATTGTCTCCAGAAGAAAGCGCCTTCACCTGGGAACAAGCCGTGAGGGTACTGCGAAAAAACCAGCGTTTCGCCCTGGCCTTCATATTACTGAGCATAGCTCTGGTGACCGCCGGCGTTTTCTACATGAAGGACACTTACCAACCCGTGGCCCGGGTGCAAATCGACCCGGCCAGCGCGGGTATGAAACCTCTCGGCGAAATTCAATTCAACACCGATCAGAACGACGAAAACTATCTCGAGACCCAGGCGCAGATTCTGCAAAGCGAAGGCCTCGCAGTCTCGGTCATTCGCGACCTGCATCTCGATCGCGATCCGGAATTTGTCGGCAAGAAAGCGCTAAAACAATATGGAGCCGATTCCAAGCCAGCCGCTCCAGCCGACTCCGATGCGCAAGAGACACCCAAGTCTTTCTGGGACGATCAACTAAGCTTGGCTCATCGGACGCCGCTCGAAGCGATCGCGCTGGGCAGCTTTCGCAAAAAACTTTCCGTCAGCACCGTGCATAACAGCCGGCTGCTGGAGGTTAGCTTCGCCAGCCACGACCCCGTGGTGGCCCAAAACGTGGTCAACGCTCTGGTCACTCAATTCGTCAGGCAGAATTACAAGCGTCGATACGCCAACACCATGGAATCATCGGATTGGCTCAGTCAGCAGTTGAACGACTTGCGCAAGAAAACGCAAGAGTCTAGCCAGGCGGTCGCCGATTACTCCAAGAAGTACGACTTCGCGGAAACGGATGAAAAGGACGTGCCGCTCGGTGGGCTAATTTACGACATGAACCACGAGCTCAGCCAGGCCCAGGCCGATCGCATCGAAAGCGAAGCTTACGTAAGAATGATCGACGACGGGCAGACCGACGCAATCCCACAGGTGCGCGACGACCAGTTGTATCAGACGCTCACCGCGCATTACGTCGACGTCCGTGGCCAACTCGCGCAAGCACGTGCCATCTACGGTGACGCCAATTCGAACGTGTTGAAGCTGACTCAGGAATCCGACGAACTCTCTTCCCAGCTGGCCACGGAAAGAAACCGCATGGCCAACAAAGTCAAGACCGCCTTCAACGCGGCCGCAGTTCGCGAGCGCATGTTAAGCAAAGAGCGCGAACGCCTGCGGGCCCAAATGGGCGACATCACCTCACATCTCACGCAATATCGGATTCTCAAGAACGAGGCGCTCGCCAATTCCGATCTCTACAACACGCTGCACGGGCGTCTGGTGGAAGCGGGCGTTTACGCCGGCTTGGGGTCCGGAAACATTCACATCATCGACCTGGCGCCGCAGCTTCGACTCCCGACCGCGCCGCAACGGGGATTGATCATTGCCATCGGCGCGATGATCAGCATCATCCTGGCCATCGTCCTCTCGTTCGTGAAAGAAAGTTTCAACAACTCGGTGCGCACGCCAGATGACATTCTGGCTTGGGTGGGTTTGCCCTCGCTCGCGATGATTCCGCCGATTCTGTCGGCGGGAAGAGCAGTCGGTCGCATTGCTGGATCAGGCGCAAGCCGTTTCAGCTTGAATGCCGGATCCAATGGCGCGCCTAAAACTCAATCCATTCCCGTAACGCGCGCACACAGCGCCGAAGGCGAAGCGATGCGCGACCTGCGCACCGCGCTGATGCTGGCCACTCCTGCGGCGGCGCCGCAGGTGATTTTGGTCACGTCAGCGTCGGCGGGAGAAGGAAAAACCACGGTATCGATCAATCTTGCCGCCGCGCTGGCGGAAAGAGGCAAGACTTGCCTGGTCGAAGGCGACCTTCGCCGTCCGATGGCTGCGGCAACGCTAAAAGTGGCCACCAAGGCAGGTATCGGAGATGTTGTGGCTGGCACGGTTTCGCTGGATCAGGCGCTTTCCTCTGTGCCTGGAATCGCCGATCTCTCTTTGCTGGCTGCGGGGCGATTGCCGTCCAACCCCGCTGACCTGATTTCCTCCGAACGCATGCGTGAACTGATTCAGGAAGCTCGCGGAAAATTCGACTACGTCGTGGTGGATTCGCCTCCGGTCATTCCTTTCTCGGATGCGCGCATGCTGTCCGCATTCAGCGATGCCGTGGTGTTGGTCGGACGCTACAGCTCGACCACGCGGCGGGCCCTAGCCCGCGCGGTCCAACTTCTCGACGAAGTTCAGGCGCCCATCGTGGGCGTGGTCGTTAATGGAATCGATTTCGCTTCGCCAGACTATCAGTATTTCAATTATGGATTCAGCCGCAATTCCAATGGCAATGAGTACGCGTACCTGCGGGCCAGAGCTGAAGGGCCAATGAAGCCTCCGGATCTCCCGCTCAATGGGAAAAAAGCCAGCAGCGCGCACGCCTAATTTCTCGAATACGATTCGATCGGCATGAGCAATTTTTTGAAAGTAGGCACGACAGGGAAGGTCCAATGCGGTTCGGCTTAAAAATTCGTCTCACACTTGCAGTTGCATTTTTTCTGCTAATCCAAGTCGCGCAGGTTCGCGCGCAGCTCAGCGGGCCCGTCGCCATTACTCCGAATTCTGCGCCAGGTACCAACGACATCGACTACAAAATCGGCCCAGGTGACGTCTTGGGCGTTACCGTCGCCGAGGACGGAGCGTTCAACGGCAAGTACAAAGTTTCCGACTCGGGCTTCATCGAAGTCACGGGCGTCGCTGACCCGATTCATGTCGAGGGAGACACCGCTGCGCAACTTGCGCACACCATCAAGCAGGCTTTGATTGACGCGCGCCAGCTGCGCAATCCTTCGGTCGGCGTTTATGTCGAGGAGTATCACGGCAGCACCATCACCGTGCTCGGTGCGGTCGCTAAGCCTTCGGTGTACCCCTTGGCCCGGCGCACGACCATCATGGAGGCGATTTCCATGGCTGGCGGCTTGGCGCTCAATGCCGGAAACACCGTAACCGTGATTCGAGGACCGGCCAGCGCCGAAGCCTCCGGCACCAAAGAGGGTTCCGTTGAAATTGTGGATTTGGGAAAACTGGTGAGGGGAGAAGATTCCTCGGCGAACGCTGTGGTGCGCCGCGGCGATGTGGTCAGCGTCTCTACCGGAGAAGTCGTGTACGTCGTCGGCGCGGTGGCCAAACCCGGCGGGTTTGTCATGCCGGATCCGGGTTCGGGAATCTCCGTCGTGCAAGCCTTGGCCATGGCCCAGGGTTTCAGCCAGTATGCCTCCACGCACCAGGCTTTGATCATCCGTCAATCCACCAGCGATACGGCGCGAACCACGATTCCTGTAGATCTGCCGCTCCTAATGCGCGGACAGGAAACGGACATGCGCCTCTCGCCAAACGACATTCTGTTTATCCCGGAAAGTAACCTGAAAAAAACGATTAAGGTCATGGGCGATATCGGAATGGCGCTCGTGAACGGTGTCGCGATCTACGGCCTTGGTTATCATATCGCCGGAATTCACTAAACACGCTTCTCAAGCATTGAAAATTCACTCCTGGAGAATTTTCTGTGTCCTCAGCCCCACAATTAGAATCCAACGCGGCACGTGTGTCGAGTCATGAACCAATCGTCAAGCCCTCGTTGAATCGTGCCGTCGCGCCATTCGATTTTCTGGACTTGAAAGCGCAATTTGCTTCCATCCGGAACGAAGTAATGGCTTCCATCAGCACGGTTATGGAAAGCCAGCACTTCATTCTGGGCGGAGAGGTTCGCCAGTTTGAGGAGGAATGTGCGGCGTTTCTTGGCGCGCGCCACGCGATCTCCTGCGCTTCGGGTTCGGATGCGCTGCTACTCGCCTTGATGGCTCTCGGTATCGGCCCCGGCGACGAGGTGATCACGACACCGTTTACTTTTTTCGCCACCGGCGGGTCGATCGCGCGGCTCGGCGCCAAGCCCGTCTTCGTCGACATCGATCCGGACACTTTCAACATCGCCCCGGCCGCGGTTGCCGCTGCCGTGACTTCGCGAACGCGCGCCGTTATGCCAGTTCATCTGTTCGGGTTGCCGGCCGATATGGCGCCGTTGTTGGAACTCTCGCGCTCCACCGGCATTCCCGTCATTGAAGACGCCGCGCAAGCCATCGGTTCGCGCTATCACGGAAAATTCGTCGGCACCCTGGGCGCGTTTGGATGTTTCAGCTTCTTCCCGTCGAAAAATTTGGGAGGAGCCGGTGATGGAGGTCTGCTGACTACCGAAGACTCAGCAATGGCCGAGCGCTTGCGCATGCTCCGCGTGCACGGCAGCCAGAAGAAATATCATCACCAGCTGATGGGAATTAACAGCCGGCTGGACGCGCTGCAAGCCGCGATTCTTCGCGTGAAGCTCAGGCATTTGGAGGCTTGGACGCGCGGGCGGCAAGCTCGTGCGATTCGATACGACAAGCTGTTCCGTGACTACGGCCTGACCAGCATCGTCCGGTTGCCGCCGACCCCCGTGGATATCGAGCAGGTCTACAATCAATTCACCATTCGCTGCACGAATCGCGATGCTCTCCGGGATTTCCTGAAGAGCCGCGGTATTCCCACCGAAATTTACTATTCCGTTCCGCTTCATCTTCAACCTGCGTTTTCTTATCTCGAGCATCAAGCCGGCGATTTCCCCCACGCGGAATTGGCCAGCGCTGAAGTTCTTTCTCTTCCGGTCTATCCCGAATTGAGCGATCTTCAGCAGAACGCTGTCGTCCAGTCGATCGCCGATTTCTACCATTCCTAAAAAGCAATGAATCAGTCCGCCAACACCATCAGTCCGCAAAATTTGCCGGCCCCGGTGCCGAACGTCGCGGCGACGTTGTCCGGCGAAGATTTTTGGCAGCAGCGCCTCAGCCAGCGCGAGGGGCTTGAAGGAGTCGGCTACACCGGGCTCGGACTTCCGTTCAACCGCTGGATTTACCGGCTGCGCAAGGCGATTTTCGTCCGCGAAGTGTCTCGGTTGCGCCTTGGTCTCGAAACCGCTTCCGTTTTGGACGTCGGCTCCGGCACAGGTTTCTGGCTGGGAGTTTGGAAATCACTGCGAGTGAAATCGGTTTCCGGGTCGGACATTACGAACGTAGCCGTACAGAATCTCACCGCACGGTTCGCTGACGTAACGATGTACAAGCTGGATATTGGTTCCGCGTCAACTTCGCCGGCCCTGGCGCGGCAATACGACATCGTGTCGGCGATGGACATGCTCTATCACATCGTGCCCGAGCAGGATTACGCCAACGCGATTGCCAACATCAGCAATGCAATCCGCCCCGGCGGGTTTTTTGTCTTCAGCGAAAATCTGGTTCATCGTGAAACTCCGCCCCACCCGCATCAGGTCAACCGCACCTTGCACACGATCACGCGCGAGCTTTTGCGGAACGGCCTGCACATCCAGCGCCGCGTCCCCATGGCCTTCTTCATGAACAAACCCGTCGACACGCGCAGCAATTTTCCGCAAACCGCGTGGCGAATTGCCATGGCTCCCGTTCGCCGCTTTGCGGCGCTCGGAGAGATTTACGGCGCTGTAATTTTTCCCATCGATTGGGCGCTGACGCAAATCCTGGCCGAAGGGCCGTCCACAGAACTGGTGATTTGCCAGAAGCAATAGCAGCTGCAGTCGCGCACTAAGAAATCCTACCGTATCTGCTCAAAACCAAGACATAACGACGCACCAGAACTTCAGGCCGACCACAAGGGAGCACGCTATGACTGCGCATCAGTTGCCGGGAATCGGGGTAATCGGTTGCGGGTATTGGGGAAGGAACCTCGTCAGGAATTTTCATCAGCTCGGCGCATTGCGCGCCGTTTGCGATTCCGATTCAGCCCGGTTGGACGAGATGCGCGAGACCTATTCCGTGGAAAGCACACGATCGGTAGACGAACTGCTGGAATCGGATCAAGTCAACGCGGTCGCCATTGCCGCTCCTGCCGCAAAACATTTTCAACTGGCGAAAAAGGCACTGCTCGCCGGGAAAGATGTTTTCGTCGAGAAGCCTCTGGCTCTACGGACGGACGACGGTGAAGAACTCGTCGCTCTGGCCCGCTCGCGCTCGCGAGTGCTCATGGTTGGGCACCTCCTGCAATATCATCCGGCGGTCATCGAGCTTCGCCGTTTGATTCGTTCGGGCGAACTCGGACGAGTCGAGTACGTCAGTTCATCGCGCCTGAATCTGGGTAAGTTGCGAACGGAAGAAGACATTCTGTGGAGCTTCGCGCCGCACGATATTTCGGCGATCCTCTATCTTCTCGACGAAGTTCCGACGCGTGTGGCGGCGCAGGGCGCAAGTTATCTCACTCAACCGATTTCCGACGTTACGCTTACCGTGCTGAATTTCGAGAGCGGCCCAACCGCGCATATTTTTGTCAGCTGGCTCCATCCCTTCAAGGAACAAAAACTGGTCATCGTCGGCGATCGTAAGATGGCGGTGTTTGATGACACGCAGAGCGATCGCAAGCTCGTGCTGTATCCCCACCGGATCGACTGGGTCGATCGAATTCCCGTCGCGCGGCGTGCGGAAGGCGAAGTGGTAGACCTGCCGAAAGACGAACCTCTGCGCCTGGAATGCGCCCATTTTATCGAGTGTGTCGCGGCTCGCAGCACCCCGCGCACCGACGGCGAGAACGGCCTGCGCGTACTCAACATTCTTCACGCCGCCGGCCAATCGATTCGCGATCATGGGCAGCCGGTGGTTTTAAGCGCGTCAGCGCCAGCGGTTCAAGTGGTGCCGAGTTTTTTTGCGCATCCCTCGGCCTTCGTGGACGAACCTTGCCAAATTGGCGAAGGGACCAAAATCTGGCACTTCTCGCACGTCATGGCCAATAGCCGCATCGGCCGCCGTTGCATCCTCGGCCAAAATGTGAACATCGCTGCGGGCGTCCGCATCGGCGATAACGTCAAAATCCAGAACAATGTTTCGCTGTACACAGGGGTTGAGCTAGAAGACGACGTGTTCTGCGGCCCCTCCATGGTTTTCACCAACGTCATGACGCCGCGCAGCCATGTAAATCGCAAGTCAGAATACCAACGGACCATCGTCCGACGCGGAGCTTCGCTCGGCGCCAATTGCACGATTGTTTGCGGCGTCACCATCGGCGAATACTCCTTTGTCGGTGCCGGCGCGGTAGTCACTCATGATGTTCCGGCCTACGCGCTGGTCGTCGGCGTTCCGGCGCGGCAGATCGGTTGGGTGTGCCGCTGCGGCGTCAGTCTCGAAACCAGCGAAGGCGCTGGCCTGTGCGCCGACTGCGGCGCGGCGTATATATTCGATCGCGGCTCCCTTCAGGAAATCGCCGCCGTGCCCCCTCAACCTGCGTTGACCGCTGAGCGCGCGCACGCGGCGGCTGCTGGAAATGATTGAATCGGCAATGGGCTTTCCTGATCGCGTCGACCTCTATCGGCCAAACCGCAACCGTTCATTAGGAGCTGCATGAGCAGAGAAAACTTGCTAGTGATGTATCTCTCGGATCTGGAAAAAGCGAAGTTCGAACTCGAGCGCGCCGAGAAAACGTCGAGCATTCAGCTCGACCCGATCGAGAGAGTTCGTTGGTCACTCGAGGCCGAGGTGCGCCGCTCGCTAGTCCGCGTCTACGATCAGTTGGTCAAGCTCGTCCAGGAACTCGGGTAGGCTCGGTCACGCCGAATCCTGCAGTAATCCATTTCGTCAGTTTCCCTGGGGATTATTTTTGCTGACTTCATCGGCCCGGCGTCCGCATCGTGTGGTAGTTCACGGCTTAGCGCGCTTCTGCGCAAAATTGCCAACCCTCCTGCAGGCGGACGGCTGGGATGTTCGCGCGTTCTCCCGCCGCGACTCGGCTGGACTGGCCGGTTTCGCCAATGATTTAAGGCGCTCCGATTTGATTTACGTATGGGGCGGTCGCGTCAGTTTGGGGAAGTTCCTCTCCGCCGCGCGCTTACTCAACAAGAAAAAACTCGTCATGCTCTGGGCTGGCAGCGATGTCTTTTATGCTCGCGAGCAGACCGCCGCGGGAAAGATGGACCCCTGGATTCGCGAAAAGATTCACTGGGCTGTTTCTCCCTGGATTGCGGAGGAAGTGCGCGCCCTTGGCCTGCCGTGCGAGCACGTGCAGGTGTCGTTCGCGCATCCGGTCGCGAAGCCCGCTCCGTTGCCTGGCAAATTCTCGGTGCTCGTATATATCCCGGGCGTGACCAAGGGCAATCTGTACGGTTGGGATCGCGTGCTGGAAGTTGCCAAACGCATGCGCTCCATCGAATTCGTCGTGGTCGGAATTGAGGATGACATTTTTCCGGTCGCGCCCAGCAACGTCAAATTTCACGGTCGCATCGCCGACCTCACCGGATTTTTTCAGCGCGCCAGCGCAGTCTGGCGCCCCGTGCGCCACGACGGCCTTTCTTTTATGGTCCTCGAAGCTCTGGCCCACGGCCGGCATGTTGTGTACACCTATCCTTTTCCGGCCTGCCGGCACGCCCCAGATAACGACTCTGCGTGCGCGGAAATTCAGCGCCTTGCTGAAGCTCACGCGGCCGGAACTTTGGAGCTCAATACCGAAGGCATGCGTTTGATCGCCAGCGAATATCGGCCGGACAAGGTTCGCGCGGAAATTCTCGGCCGCTGGCAGCGGATTCTCGAAGAGCCCGCGTCAACGCAGTCCTTGCTGATTCCTGCGCCCCAAGTCTCGTCCGAGCACGCATCGTTCAGGGAAATTGCCGGAAAATGATCCTGCGGACTTCTCGAAATCCGGCCGTTCGGCGCGTCCTGGTTCACGGCTTGCCGTACTTCGGAAAACAGTTTGCCGAATTGATGAGTGGAGACGGCTGGGCATTCACTTACTATCCGGATTCTGGGGTCCGCAATCTCACTGCCATGGCTCGCGATTTGCGCAGTTGCGACCTGGCCTACCAGATCGGCGGCCGCATCACCTTCGGAAAATTCTTCCGCGCCGCCAAGCTTCTGAATAAGAAAAACATGGTCGTGCATTGGGTGGGCAGCGACACGATTAACGAACGAAAATTCGCCGCCGAAGGCAAAGCCGAATCTTGGGTCGTCGACCAGTTTCATCATTGGGCGGAATCGGATTGGCTGGTCGACGAAGCCAGCAAGCTGGGCATCTCCTGCGAGCGCATGCCGCTTCCCGCGGCGAAAGTTCGTAATCGTCCTCTGCCGATGCCCTCCGAGTTTTCCGTTCTGACCTATGTACCCACCGTAACGCGCGGGGAACTCTACGGCCTCGATCGAATTTTACAGGTGGCCCGCGAGATGCCGCGGGTCCGCTTTGACGTTGTGGGTCTGGTCGATGAAGCGATTGACGATCCGCCTCCGAATGTCGTGAGTCATGGGCGAATCGGCGACATGACCGATTTTTATCGCCACGCTTCCTTGGTGTGGCGTCCGGTTCGTCATGACGGGCTGTCGCACATGGTCCTCGAATCTCTCGGCCACGGCCGTCATGTGCTGTGGACCTACCCGTTCCCGGGATGTTTGGCGGTTTCCAGTTCCGCCGAAGCACGCGTCGAAATCGAACGCCTGTACGCGCTGCACCAGCAAGGCTGTCTGGATCTGAACTGGCCCGGCATCCAGGCTATCGTGGAGAATTACCTGCCGGAACGCCTCAAAAGCGAAATTCTTCAGCGTTTAGAAAATATTCTAGATGATTAGCCCGGCCCGTTTTCGCTTTCTCGTCAGCGCCGCATGAGGGAATTTGACTTGTGTTGATTGAGTGGGTCAATCACGCATCATTCATCGTGCAGTCGGGATCGGTACGCTTGATCTGCGATCCGTGGATTGAAGGCAGCGCCTTCAACGAAGGCTGGCATTTGCTCTCGCCGACGAGCCTCAAGTACGAAGACTTCGGCTCGATCACCCACATTTGGTTTTCCCACGAGCATCCCGACCACTTCAGCCCCGGCAATCTGCGGAAAATTCCGCAGGAACTGCGCAAGCGGATCAAGGTGTTGTTCCACGCCACTAAAGACCAGCGTGTCGTTCGCCTGTGCCAATCGTTGGGATTTCAGACCCAGGAACTGCCCTCCCTGCAGCGGGTGAAGATCAGCGAAGATTTCCACATTGTCTCTGGTGCCCAGGGGCTGCTCGATTCCTGGTCGGCTATCGTTGCCGGTGGCACGACGCTCCTGAATATGAACGACTGCGTGTTTGAATCGCTTCCGGAATTTGAAGCGGTACAGCGCGCGATTGGTAGGGTGGATGTGCTGCTCTCTCAGTTTTCTTACGCGGATTGGATCGGCAATCCTGAAGATCTCGAATCGCACCGGCGCTGCGCGGAACGCAAACTCTCACAAATGGCCACGCAGATTCGCTTTTTTCAACCCGCGCATTTCATTCCCTTCGCGAGCTTCATTTATTTCTCGCATGCCGAGAATTCGTTTATGAACGCCGCCATGAACCAGATTGGTGACGTTTTCGCTTTTGTCGACGCACAGCTCCGGGCACCCGCCGTCGTGTTATATCCCGGAGACGTTTGGGAAGTGGGAAAGCCCTACGATTCCAGCGAATCGATTCAGAAATACAATATTGATCTCGCTCGCGCTGTCCACTCCCAACCGCAACCTACGTCCTCCATATCAATGGAAGGTCTGAGCGCAGCTGCGGGGGTCTTCTTCAAAAAGTGCGGCTCGAAAAATAACCGCCTGTTGCTGCGTGCCATGCCCGCGGCGGTCGTGCGCCTTGGAGATCTTGGCGTGGATGTAGAACTGTCCTTCCGCTCCGGTCTGCGCCAGGTTCACGGAAAGCAGATTGACATCACCCTGGCTTCGGATTCGCTGCTGAATTGCTTGACGACCGACTGGGGCGGCGAAACCCTGCTTATTAACGGCCGTTTCCGCGTCGCTCCGAGTGGCAATCCTCGCCGTTTCTTCTGGATTTTTCGGGTTCCGCGCCACAACAGTTTTGGCCGCTCTCTCGATTTCGGGTTTATGGCCCGCCAAGCCGTGGGTAAGACACGGTCCGCTGTGGGCCGCCGGTTGCGCAAGCTCACCTCGCGCCCTCGGAGCTCGGCGCCGATCGAGCTTCGGGCCGCTCGGCCGCGGCTCACCGGCTCATGACGAGTCCTCGCGTCGTCCCTTTTCAGCCGCCGTCGAGCGTATTTGTTCGGCCCACTGAATTCGCCGAACCGGCGATTCGATATTCCGTAAAAGAAATCGCCCGGCGCGCCGGTGTGGCGCAGGAGTTTTGGGAATCCTGGCGCGTCGATTGTGCGGATCGGAAATGGATCACCGTTTTTCCAGTAGCAGGCTCCAAGAAGCAGATTCGTTTTCCGCGGGCCTCTGGCCAGTTTTGGGAGAATCTTCGAAATGGAATTTTCCAGACGTCGTCAGCTCCGTGGATGCACGAGACCGGGTCAAGTTCCGGTTCGGATTTGTTGGTGCGGCCGTACGATTCAAACGGCGGAACTTTCTTGAGGGTCCCTTTTTCTTCGTCGCCCGAAGAAAATGTCGGACCACTCTTCTCCTCTACCACATCCGATTGCATCCGGTGCGCGGTAGACCTGCCCACCGCTGCTTTTTTGACCCTATCGCGATTTGAAGAGACGCTGCAGGGCCGTCGTGACCCCCACGGACGCTTTTCCGTTTTCTCCACCATCGCGTGGCGCGAAGGTTTTCTCGATCGACCCATCGTGGATGAGTGGGGCATGGCTTTCGAGCAGGCGCTGTCGCGCTTGCTCCCCAACTGGAAACCGGCCACGCGGCGTTTGCGCGTGAACCTCAGCCACGACGTTGATAACATTGGAATACCGTTCCGTCCGCGCAGTTCAGCCGGGCACGCGCTGCGTCGCGGTAAGCCGCTCGCGGCCCTGCGTGACTTGGCGGCGCAGTGCCGGGTTGCGGAACCTGCGTACTTCCGCCTGCTGAATAAAATGATTTCGTTCGCAAGTAAACGCGGCCTGCGGCCCATGGTTAATTGGAAGGCTCCGGAAAGCAGTCTCTACGACACCGGCTACGATGTTCGTGACTCCCGCGTCGGGGCTGTCATTTCCGCTTTTCGCGCGCGCGGTTTCGAGATGGGCATTCATCCCAGTTATGGGTCGTTCGCATCCCGCGCAAAACTCGCCGGCGAAGTCGCCTTTCTTCAAGATTTCTTCGAAGAGAAAGCATTGGGCGGTCGCCAGCATTACCTGCGCTGGACGCCGGCCCTGTGGGAACAGTGGGACGATTTGGGTTTAGCTTACGATTCTTCCGTGGGCTTTGCGGATGGGGTCGGCTTTCGCGCCGGAACCTGTTATCCGTACCATCCGTGGCTGGCGTCGCAAAATCGCCAGGCCAAATTGCTGGAAATTCCCCTCATCGTGATGGACAGCGCCCTGAAAGGCTACATGAAGCTGGCGGCGCACGAAGCTCTCACCTGCGCTCGCGAATTGCTGGAGCGTTGCCGCGCCGTGGGCGGCGTCTTCAGTTTGCTTTGGCATAACACCACTCTCATGGATTCGAAATACACAGGGGGATATCTGCAACTGCTGAACGATATGGCAAATTACGAAAATTATACCGGCTCCGCTGTGACTGATGGCGTTTACTAAAAGCACACGACAGAGTTCTAAAGGAAAATGGCTGAGTATCGTCGGCGCCCGGCCGCAGTTCGTTAAGCTCGGGCCGGTCTGCCGTGCTATCCAGCAGCACAATGAAAATGCGGCTGACGAGCTGATCGAGCACTGCATTGTGAACACCGGCCAGCATTACGATCGCGAAGTTTCGGATTTGTTGTTTGAGCAGATGGATTTGCCCGAGCCCAATTACAACCTCGCCGTGGGTTCCGGGTCGTCCGTGGTGCAGTTGGCGCGCATGCTTGAACGTCTTGAGCCGATTCTCGCGGCGGAAAATCCTGACTGGTTTCTCGCGTATGGCGACACCACTTCGACTCTGGCCGGAGCATTGAGCGCTTCGCGCCTCGGAGTTCCGCTGGTTCACATTGAGGCAGGCTGCCGAAGCTTCGATATGGGCATGCCCGAAGAGCAGGCGCGCGTCATAACCGATCATCTCAGCCGCGTGTTACTCGTTCCGTCGCGCGCCGCACTCGAGAATCTACACCGCGAGGGCATCGGCACGCCCGACGACCCGCGCGGCCGCCGCAGCGCGATTGTCGGTGACGTCATGCACGACGCGCTGCTTCAAAACCTGCACCTCGCCGAGCCCAGAAGCGCCGAGACACTTCATCACTACGGATTGCAACCCAAGAAATTCTATTTGTTGACCATTCATCGCGCGGAAAATACAGGAAACGTGGACTTGCTGCGCGACCTTCTTGAAACGATCGGATCTTTGGATCTTCCTGTGCTCTTTCCCGTTCATCCCCGGACCAGACTCGTCATGGCCGCGGCGGCGTTCGCTTATCCCGGAAAACTCATTCCTGTAGCTCCGCTCGGCTATCTTGAAATGCTGGCGCTCGAAAAAAACGCGCGGATGATTTTGACCGATTCCGGAGGCGTACAAAAAGAAGCCTTCTATCTCGGCGTTCCATGCGTCACGCTCCGCGAGCGCACCGAGTGGCCAGAGACTCTCGAAGCCGGCGCCAACATCCTGGTTGGGGTGGACGCGGACAAAATTCGCGATGCCGTGCGCTCCGGACTTGCCGACGCTCGCTGGAACGTCGCGCCTTACGGCCACGGCGACGCGGCCGAGAAAATCGTCGCGGAGATAATGGCGGCGACACGATCAAGCAACACGCCAGTCGAGCTTCAATCGTCCCCGACCGAATTTCAGCCGGTGCCGCAGGGTGCGAAATCGGCGGGAATATCGTGAGGTTTTCTTCGTGAGCGCCGTGAAAGTCGTACACATGACTTCGGCGCACCCGGCCCTTGATCTGCGCATCTTCCAGAAGGAATGCCGATCGCTCGCCCGCGCCGGGCTGGACGTCACCATGATCGGCCCGTACGCCGAAGACGAGACCGTCGATCAGGTCCACATCAAGGCAATTCCGATAGAGACTGACCGCCTTCGCCGCATGACCCTGAATGTTTGGCGCGTGTACCGCGAGGCGTGTCGTAGCGATGCCGACCTGTATCATTTTCACGATTTCGAATTGATTGCGGTAGGCCTGGCACTCCGCGCGAAAGGCAAGAAGGTCATCTACGACATTCATGAGGACATGCCCCGCGGAGTTCTCTCGAAACACTATCTCCCTGGCTGGACGCGGCCCGCGCTGGCAAAAATTGTGGCCAGCGTCGAGGAATTTGCTGCGCGGCGCTTTTCAGCGCTCGTTCCGGTCACTCCCTCGATCGCCGAACGCTTCATTCCGCTGAATGAGAAAACGGTAATCGTGCACAACTATCCTTTTTCCCAAACGAAACCAGCCGGGACCGAAACTATACGGTGGGAAAAACGCGACATGTCGGTCGTCTACGTCGGCGGTGTGACGGCCCAGCGCGGAATTCGAGAAATGGTTGAGGCGATTTCGCTCGTGCCCGCCTCGCTCAACGCGGCGCTCGAGATCGCCGGCAACGAAGTCCCGGAACATTGCCGGCCGCAGGAACTGCAACGCCACCCGGGTTGGAAGCGGGTACATCATCGAGGAGTCTTGAATCAAGCTGGAGTAGCGGAGTTATTGGACCGCGTTCGAGCCGGACTGGTAATTTTTCTTCCTAAGCCGAATCACATCGAAGCCATGCCGCAGAAGCTTTTCGAATACATGAAAGCCGGAATTCCGGTGATCGCCTCGGATTTTCCATTGTGGCGGAAAATATTGGAAGAAGCGGGCTCCGGGATTCTCGTCGACCCGACCACCCCTGCAGCGATTGCCGCCGCCATAGAATACGTCCTGACGCACCCGAAAGAAGCGGAAGCGATGGGCCGCGCGGGTCGCACTGCTGTGGCGCGGCACTACACCTGGGAAACGCAGGGGGCAAAACTCGTACGGCTGTATCGAGACCTGCTCGATGGCGTGCCGGGCGAGTCCGCCGGCCTTTCTGGCTCGCAAGCCTCTCTTCCGCTGCCGAGTTGACCCGTTCAGTCATTCCGCACACTGAACTTCGCGATTTTTGAGAACGCGATCCAAAAAAACATGAATCTCGACAGCATCTATAGATTTGCTTCAGCGCAGGGCATCCCGGTTCGTGAAGGAGAATCGTGCCTGTGGGTGGAAAAGCGCAAATTTTTTCTGGAGAGCATTCCGCCGCACCGCGCGGTCTCCGTCACGCCTCGCGAAGTGAAAGGCCTGTTTCGCAGTGGGATCGCCGCGATTCGCTACACCTGCCCGGAAACCGCCGGCGCACAGAGTTCCGAATTTGTTTGCGACGATACGGATTATGGATTTGGTTCTTTGGCTGCCGACGCCCGTCGCCGTACCCGCCGCGGACTCGAGTCCTGCGAGGTTCGCAAAATTGATTTCGATCTGCTAGCCCGCGAAGGCTGCGCCATCAACCGCAGCGTTTTCGAGCGGCACGGGCGTCACCTGCAGACTTTCTATACCGACGAAGCCCGGTGGCGAAAATACATGGCCGTTTGCGAAACGTTGCCATCTGTCGAGGCCTATGGGGCTTTCGTTGATGGTGCGCTCTGCGCGTTCTCGCTGGTGGTGCTGATCGACGACTACGCTTATCTGTTCCACACCCACGCTCATTCCGACTATTTGCGCCACAGCCCCATGAACGCACTGTTCTACAGCATCACCAAAAATATGCTCGAAAGGCCCGACGTGCGCGTCGTCTCGCAGGGTCTCGAATCCTTCGCCGCCCGGCCCGAGCTTGAACATTTCAAACTGGCCATGGGTTTTCACCAGCGCCCCATCGGCCGGCGCACGATTGTCCATCCGCTGGCTCGCCCGATTTTCTCGCGTCCGGGGGCGTGGGTCGTCGACAAATTCCTAAAACAATTCAAACCCAATCTGGCCGAGGACTTCTCGGTTTTCGCTCAGGCTTTTCAAGGTCTCGCCAGTGAGCGCTAATGTCGCTCTACCTCGTGCGGGTTACGCCGCGGGCGATTCCGCCATCGTGCGCTGCCCGCTGTGTTCGCAGGAATCACGCGCGCCGGTAGTATTGGCGGCAACTTTGAAGCGTCTCCTCTCCTGCCAGGCTTGCCGGGTGACCTTTCTCGATCCACTTCCTGCTGCCGAGGAACTCGCCACTCGATTCTCGGATCGCTACATCACGACCGCAGAACGGATCGAGCGCTCGTTCGAGTCAATTAAAGAGCCCATCCTGTCTCGGGTAGCCGTCTCCATCCGCGAAAAATTTGCCGGTGGGACCATTTTGGACGTTGGCTGCGCCGGCGGGTTTTTTCTGGACCGCTACTTTCCTTCCCCCGATTGGGTGAAATTTGGCGTAGAGCCGTCCAAGTACGCAGCCGCGAAATCAATCGAGGAGGGAATTCAAATTTTTCACGGCGCGCTCGCCAATGTTCAGTTGCCCACTGCTTCGTTCGACGTGATCACGGCGCTAGACGTGCTCGTCTATTTCCGGCAGCCACAGATCGAACTCGCCGTGATGCGCCGCGCTCTTAAACCCCGCGGCCTCCTGGCCATCGTCGTGCCGCTGGCCGAATCCCAGTTGTGGCGCCAGCGGACCAGATTCGGGCGTTTTGCCGGCGCCGCCCGCCAGTTAACCGAGAGCGGTCACATCTTTTTTTTCAATCCCGATTCTTTATCTTCGGCTTTGAGTCGGGCTGGCTTTGAAGTGTCGGAGATTTTGCCGATACCCGGAGTTCGGCAACGGCACGCGTATCAGGATTTTCTATTCGCGTCTTACTACGGACTGTCCCGTGCGGCTTGGCGCTTGTCTGGCAAAAGGCGAATGTTGGGCCCTAATTTCCTGATTCTGGCGAATCTGAAAGCGTCTTAGAACCACCATACCGCGATGAAACTTCTAATCCTCACACAATATTTTCCGCCGGAGATCGGCGCGCCGCAAACGCGCCTCTTCGCGACCGCGATGGAATTGACGCGCCTCGGACATCAAGTCGAAGTCGTTACCTCAATGCCCAATTATCCGCAGGGCGTCATTCCTCCCGAATATCGCGGTTCGCTCTACCGTCGCGAAGAGCAGAACGGCATCGTCATTCATCGCGTCTGGGCCTACCCGGCTATGGGCGGTGGATTCCGCCGCATGTTGAACTACCTTTCGTTTGCCACCATGTCGATTCTGGGATTGATTCGTTCCAAAAAACCAGATTACGTATTCATCGAGTCTCCGCCGCTGATTCTTTCCATCCCGGGATTTCTATTCTCGCGGCTCTGGGGCGCCCCATCCATTTTGAATGTCGCCGACCTCACGCCTCAGACCGAAGTGGCGCTTGGACTCTTGAAGTCGCCGATTCTGAAACGGATCATGTTCGCGCTGGAAGGTTGGAGCTACCGTCACGCGACTTGGGTGAACGCAGTCACCTGTGGCATTCAGGATTGCCTGATAGAAGAAAAGCATTTGTCGCCAGAAAAAGTTTTGTTCCTGCCCAACGGAGTGGACACTTTTCAATACCGGCCGTCGCCCGCTGATACCGAACTCAAGCGAAACTTGGGATTAGAAGGGAAGAAGGTCATTCTCTATCCCGGCACCATCGGCCACGCCCACGCGCTCGATGTGGTTCTGCGAGCCGCCGTGTTGCTTGAAGATCGCAGCGATCTCCATTTTCTATTCGTCGGCGGAGGCTCGGAAAAAAATCGCCTCGCACGCCTCAGCGTGGAGCTGAAGCTGCGTAATCTTACCTTCGTCGATCCGGTTTCTTCGAGCCTGCTGACCCAGTATTTCTCCATCGCTTATTGCGGGCTGGCGTCTCTTCGAGGCATTTCCGCGTATGACAGCGCGCGTCCCGCAAAAGTTTTTCCCATCATGGCGTCGGGAAAAGCGCTGATTTTTGTAGGCCAAGGCGAAGGCGCGAAGCTGGTTGAACGCGCCAATGCTGGCGTTGTGGTTCCGCCCGAAGATGCGGAATTGCTCGCCGCAGCCGTCCGGGAACTGCTCGACCATCCGGAGCGTTGCCATGCGCTCGGATCGAACGGTCGGGAGTACGTTGAGGTGAATCTGCAGTGGGCTACTCTCATCGGCAATTGGATCGCCCAGATGCGCCAGCTCGGACGCCAGCGCGGTTTCGCCGCTGATACCACCGCCCTCTAAATAATTTCGGCTTTCACTTCCGAAAAATAGGCCACCATGTCCACGACTGTTACTTCATTTCTGCCGTTTCATCGCGCGCTTATCGAGGATGCAGAAGTTCGCGCGGTCCTCGAGGTGCTGCAAAGCGGATGGCTCACCACCGGACCGCGTGTAAAAGAATTCGAATCCGCATTCGCTCGGTTTGTCGGCGCCGGCCATTCGCTGGCGGTGAATTCCTGCACCGCCGCTCTGCACCTCGCCCTTGCCGCCATCGGACTCCAAGAAGGCGACGAAGTGATCGTGCCGACGATGACCTTCGCGGCCTCGGGCGAAGTGATTCTTTATTTCAAGGCTCGCCCGGTTCTCGTCGACTGCCTCCCAGATTCCTTTCACCTGGACCCAGCACAGATCGAGCGCGCCATCACCAGCCGCACGCGCGCAATTCTGCCCGTGCATTATTCCGGCTATCCCTGCGACATGGATCAGATCCTGGAAATCGCGCGGCGTCACAAATTGAAAGTAATCGAAGACGCCGCACACGCGCTGCCCGCGCAATACAAAGGCAAGTATGTCGGTACGCTGGGAGACATCACCTGCTTTTCTTTCTATGCCACTAAGACGCTGACCACCGGCGAAGGAGGGATGGCCACCACCGACAACGAAGAGTATGCCGAGCGTATGCGCGTCTTGAGCCTGCATGGAATCAGCCGCGACGCTTGGAAGCGCTATTCTGCAGAAGGTTCCTGGCGCTACGAAATTCTGGAAGCCGGTTATAAGTACAATCTCACCGATCTGCAGGCCGCCATCGGTCTCGCGCAGCTAGCCAAGTGCCTGGACATGCGCGACGCACGCGCCAGAATCGCCGCGCTGTATGACTCTGAGCTCTCCGCGCTCCCCGCGTTCGATACCTTCAAAGCGCCCGCGGACGTTGAACATGCCTGGCATCTCTATGTAATCCTGGTGAACACCGACGCTCTGCGGATCGGCCGCGACCGTGTAATCGAAGAACTCAAGCTGCGTGGTATCGGCACCTCCGTGCATTTCATCCCGCTCCACTTGCATCCCTTGTATCAAAACCGGCTGGGCTACTTCGCCGGCCAGTTTCCAAATGCCGAAACACACTTCGAACGCGCCATCTCGCTTCCGATTTATCCGGGCATGACGCCAGACGAAACTGGCCGCGTGGCCGAAGCGCTGCGCGAGATTACCCACGAATTTGGACGCTGAGCCGACACCGGTCCACGAGACCTGCGGTTGCGAAGGAATCCGGAAATCATTATGAATTCATCCTTCTATTCATTGACTGGAAAGCGCTGGCTGGACTGCGGAATTGCTGCGGCCGCACTGCTCGTCACTGCTCCGCTGATGCTTGCCGCAGCCGTCGCCGTGCGTGTTTCCGGCCGGGGACCGGTGTTTTTCCGGCAAACGCGCGTCGGACGTTTCGGCCGGCCTTTCCAAATCATCAAATTCCGCACCATGGTGTCGGCTCCGGACGGCTCCGGACCATTAATCACCAGCGCCGGCGATCCACGGCTCACTCGCGCGGGAACGTTTCTGCGAAAAACAAAAATCGACGAAATTCCCCAACTGCTGAACGTCCTCCGCGGCGAGATGAGTCTGGTGGGCCCGCGGCCAGAGGTGGCGAAGTTCACGGCATCCTACAATGATCGCCAGAAAGCCATATTGAAGGTCCGGCCGGGGATCACCAGCCCGGCGGCCATCGCCTATGTTCGCGAGGAAGAAATGCTGGCGGCACAGGATGACCCCGAGGGTTTTTATCGACGCACGATTCTGCCGGCCAAGCTCGAGATTGATCTGGCCTATTGCCGAAATATTGGTCTCGCTAGCGACCTTGCGTGGGTTTTCCGCACCCTGCGGAGACTTTTCGAGCTTCGCGGGCGCGAAGACGCGATCGCCACTGCCCGGTTGCCGTCCGCCGCCGCTCCGGAAATCCGTACTTCGGTCTCGAAACCAATTTCTGCCGCAGATCGTCGCTCGACAACTTCCCCCGCTACCGGGAAGGAATCAAACGGGACTTCCATGAAAAACCGGCTGGACCTCTACTCACGTACGAATCAGCTGATTCTGGACGGCTCCGTTTTTGCGTTTTCGCTGCTGGCTGCTTACGCGATTCGATTTGAATCTTGGCCGGCGGGTCCGAATCGAACTCAGTTTCTGCTTTGGCTTCCCATTCTCGTTTCACTTCGCCTGGCCACATATTATTTTCGCGGAAATTACCGAATGGTTTGGAAGTTCATTTCGCTGGACGACGCCTTGGAGCTGGCGAAGTCGATTGCGTGGGTCTCGATCGTTTTACTCGCGCTTCGATACTTGCTGCCGCCGCAACTCTCGGTCACCAAATGGCTGGCGCTCCCCAGCAGCATCATCGCGCTCGAAGGCCTCCTTGCGCTGACGGGCTCGCTCGGCGTGCGCGCGTTCCGGCGAATGCTATACGCGCGAGGGAGGAAGGATGCGACCCCAGTCGCGCGTTCCGCGAAGCGTGTCCTGCTATATGGCGCGGGGCGCGCCGGAATTCTGTTGCGCCGCGAGCTGGAGTTGAACCGCAGCTTCGACGTGATCGGTTTCATCGACGATGATCCCAAGAAACACGGTTCGGCCATCATCGGTACTCGCGTGCTCGGCGGCGGGAAGGAACTCGCCCAGATTGCGGAAAGCTGCCTGATCGACGAAGTGATCATCAGCATGGCCACGGCCAGCCGGCAAACATTGACCCGCATTCTGATCGAGTGCCGCAAAGCCAGCGTTCCGGCCAAAATCATCCCCAGCGTCCGCGAGATACTCGACGGCCACGTGCCAATCACTCATTTGCGCGAGACGCGCGCGGAAGAACTCCTGGGCCGGGAAAAAGTGCGCGCGGCGGATTTCGATGAAGCCGCGCTCTCTGTTTATCGAGGGAAGAGAATTCTGGTGACCGGCGCCGGCGGGTCGATCGGCAGCGAATTGGTCCGGCAGCTTTGGCTTATGCAACCGGCTAAAATTGCGATTCTCGATAAAGACGAAAACTCCATCTACGAACTGGAACAGGAACTGGCTTTGCGCCCGGAGCGTATCCAGCTCGATCCGCAAATCGCCAATGTTCGCGATGTCTCCCGGCTCCGCAGCCTGTTTGCGGGCTTCCTTCCTGAGGTCGTGTTTCACGCCGCCGCGCACAAACATGTTCCGCTCATGGAAAAGCAGCCCTGCGAAGCGGTCCTTAATAATGTTACCGGCACTCAAAACGTCCTGGACGCGGCGGCCGAATTTAAAGTGGAACGCCTGGTTTTCATTTCCTCGGACAAGGCTGTGAACCCCGCGAATGTCATGGGCGCGACCAAACGCGTCGGCGAATTGATGGTTCGCAACTTCGCGCAGTTCAATAGCGTCCGTTCCGCCTGCGTCCGGTTTGGCAATGTGCTGGGCAGCCGCGGCAGCGTGCTGCCACTTTTTCAAAAGCAAATCGCTGCGGGTGGCCCCGTTACCATCACGCACCCGGACATCACGCGCTACTTCATGACCATTCCGGAGGCGGTGCAGCTCATCCTGTGCGCCGGCGCGCTGGCGGACACCGGAGAGATCTTCGTCCTGGACATGGGTACGCCTCGGAGCATTCTTGAGCTCGCTCACGAAATGATTATCTTGTCCGGGCTTGAGCCGGGAAAAGATATTCAAACTCTGATCACCGGCTTGCGTCCCGGTGAAAAGTTGTTCGAGGAACTGGTTCGCTCGGAGGAAAGCCTGCAGCGCACGCAGTTTGAGAAGCTGTCGATGATCGAGCCCCAACCGCTGGATACCCAGGCGTTGGCGGCTAACCTGAAAGACTTAATCGATCGCGCGGAATTGCACGACCCCATTTCGGTATGCCAGGTGCTCGGTGAGATGGGCTTGGGATTCACCCCGCAAGTTAGCCGGGTGCGCGCTGCAGCCGGCGGCGCCTAGAATCAGCTGAACGAATCGCAAGGGAAGTTGGGATGCACCGTCTGATGATCGCTCGTCTTATCGTCTGATCAGTTTCAAGAAGTGCCTTCGAACTTCCTCGAATTGGAGTTTGCTTCGATTCGAGTTTGAATCGGCCGGCGCCTGCCCCGCTAATTCCTCGTTCGCCTTCCTCAGTCTGAATTCACGCTCACCCGCAGCAACTCCCGGTCTTACTCCTCGCGGTGTTCTTGCGCCTAAGCGTGAACTCTAGAAGAAGAACTTGACGCCCAGCTGGATGGTTCGCGGGCGATGGGCGTCCACCGGATGCAAGAACGAACTCCCCGCCAGGCAGGAAGAATCACCCGCGGAATTGTCCGCCCCTCCATAACAGTTGATGACGTTGTTTCCAGGATTCCCGATGTTAGAAGGATCGTAAATCCGGAATTGGGTGTGGTTGAAGACGTTGAATGCTTCCGCCCGGAATTGCAGCGAATATCGTTCTTTGATCTTCACGTTCTTCAGCAAAGCCGTATCGAAATTCAGGCGACTGGGATTGTTCAACGAGTTGCGTCCGGCGTCGCCGAACGTCAATCCTTGCGGGGCGACAAACTCGTTGGGATTTCCGATTAATGGTCCAAACGTCCCGTTGCCGTTTGGCACGATCGGCGCTCGCCCCGGATTCGCCACCACGTCGGCATAAGACCCCGCTCCTACGCCATTGGCCACGCCCGCATTATCGAGCGACGAAATTCCGTTGGAGCTGCCTCCGTTGATTACGCTGAAGGGCGTGCCCGACGAATAAATCGTGATGCCCGAAAGTTCCCATCCCTTCAAGAGGGTCGGATGCGCCTTGTCGAAATCGTGGGTCGCCTTCGAACCGCCCACTTCCGACCAGCCATCGGCGATGGCGTCGAACAGCTTCCCGATCGGCAGCTGGTAAATGTAATCCACGTTCAAAAGGTGGCGTTGATCGAAGTCCGAGCTTCCTCGGTTCTGGCGCAGATCAAAAGAGTTCACGAGCGTGGTGTCGGAACGATCTGAGGAATCATCGATCGAATGGCTGTAACTGTAGGAGATACCCAGGGTCAAGGGACCCTTGGTGCGTTTCAGCGTCATTTGCAGCGCGTTATAAGCGGAGTTCGCTACATTCTGCAGCGAGTAAATCTGCCCGATGCCGGGGGCAAACTGGCGCAGCGAGTTCGGATCGGGAAACACTGAATTCTGCCCGGAATTCGTTCCGAAACACGCAGCCTCCAGATTGATAAATCCCGGCTGTCCGGTGCTGACGACTTGCCCGGTTCCCGCGATGGTAATGTTAGCTCCATCAAACGTTCCGCAGGTTTGCTCGGTAAGCGGCACGCCCTTAGCAAAGGGATTTTGCGCGGCCGCGACCGGCTCAAGCTGGTTGAGTTGCAGTTCCGCGGTCAGGTGCGTGCCCTTGCTGCCGACATACGCGATCGAACCCAGCATGTTGCCGGGCAGTTCGCGCTGCACGCTCAAGCTCCATTGTTGCGCGTACGGCCAGATGGCCTTGGTGGGAATGGCCGTGACATTCAAAGGATATGCGCCATTCCCTCCGCAGTTGCTCTTTCCCCCGATGCACTGGTAACCCGCCGGAATGTTCTGCTCCAAATCGAGCACCAGCGGAGCGCTGCCTTCCAGCGAACCGGTGTTCGCTTCGTTTCCGGTTCCGTGTTCATAAAAAATGCCATAGCCCGCACGAATCGAAGTTTTTCCCGTGCCGAACGGATCCCACGCAACTCCGATGCGTGGCGCCCAATTAAACAAATGGCCTTTCATGCAGCTTGCGGGGATGCCGTTTGTTCCGCAGTGCACTAATCCATTCGTAATGCTCGGGTCAAGGGCGCTAGGGTTCGCGTTAGTTGGATCGAGCGGAACCGCTTGCTGAGTAGCCGTGTAACGGAGGTTTCCAAACAGCGGGTCGACAAAAACTGTTGAGGCCACAGCCTGACTAAATGCCGACGGCACCCAGTTATACGAGTTCAGATTTTTTTCATGATAGGTGCCGAAGAGACTCAAGCGGACGCCGAGGTTCAGTGTGACCCTCGAGTTCACGTGCCAGTCATCCTGCACGTACGGTTCGGCAAAGCTGTAATTGTTGTGGTATTTCAGCTGCGCGCTATCCTGTTGGAACGAACGAATCCGGCCCGTTAGGAAATCGGCAAAGCTATTCCCGCTGGTCTCAAAGCTATTCTGGTTGCTGAAGTTGACGATTCCTTGCAGGTCTCCCGTATTCGCACCCACCGGCGGGTTGATTTCGTTCCGCTGGGCAATCACCGCCAGTATTCCAAAATCCAAAGTATGTTTTCCAAGGACCTTGGTAGCGTCGTCCCGCGGGCTGTAGGTTGGGTTGGAGTGCTTCCACGGCAAGTAACCGGGATCGACCGCGAATCCTTTTCCGCCGTACGCCGCATTGGTGCCGCCGATCACAAGTCCGGGAAGCTTGCCTGCGAAGCCATCTTGGCAGGTGTTGTCTGGGGCGATCGTGCCGCTACAAAAAATGTATCCCATTCCGCTCAACGCCGCGGGGCGCGCCAACGACACCTGTGACGAGCCCGCCAAATCCGTCAGCGTGATGTGGTCGGTGGTAAATCCCATCCCCACATCGTTCACGAAAGTCGAAGAAATCGTTGAAGTAACATGAGCGACCAGGCTCAAGCCCGGACCCTTAAAGTCATTTTGGATCGACGGAAAGCTATTCTGAATGAACGCCCATTGCGGAACCGGAACGACTGTTTCCCAAGAGTCGTGCACGTATCGGAAAAATGCTTTTTCGTTCGTACTGAAGTTGTGATCGATGCGAAATAGATCTTCGTGCCAGTGCGTTGGTGGCGACACGCTGGTGTCGTAGCAAGAATTGATAGAGGAATTGCAGCCGGTGGTCGAATTGGGTCCGGGAATGACATTCGTATTGAGCAGCGCGTTACCTACAGGTGTGATCGGAACCAGATTCCCTGGATAAGTCTCGTAAGAAGGCGTTCCGAGATAAAAAGAACCGCTGGGAAATTGCGCCGGGCAATCCGGCTTGTAGGGCAACCCGAATTTCTGGCTGACAGCCATTGACCGCGTGAATTCCGTTTGGGAGCCGGCCGAATTCAGCCCCGGCGGAGCGGGAGTCGTGGCCGGACACACATCGCTAAAGTCGCCGTAAACCGACCCGGGGACGAAGGGCTGCAGGCAAAACGCTTGCGGGCTTCCCGCCAGAGCGCAATTTCGTTCGCCGTTCGTGGGCACCGCTTGGTTGAACTCCACTGGCTCTTTATCGCGGCGGAATTCTTCCGAGACAAAAAAGAACGTCTTATCCTTCTTCGTATTGTAGTGTCCCGGAACGTACACGGGGCCCCCAACGGTGAAACCGGGATCGTATTTTTCATACAGCGGCGCGTGCTTGGTCTCGTCGAAGTAGTTCCGCGAATTGAATACGTTGTTACGGACGAAAAGATACCCGTCGCCGTGGAACTCGTTGCCGCCTTCCTTCGTGGTGGAAAGAATCGTTCCCGAAGCGCTTCGCCCGTACATGGCGCCGTAATTTGAGGTCAGCACCTGCAGCTCCGCGATGGAATCGAGGCTGGGATAGACGATCAGCGTGCTGCTGCTTCCGTTGATGCTGGCATTCAATACGTCGCCGCCGTCCACGTCGAACGTGTTGTATTCGACCCGCCCGCCATTGACGCTGTATTTCACGCTGCCTTTAATACCTACCAGCGCTTCGTCCTGCCCGGTTTGATTGCTCACGCCCGGAGCCAGAGCGATCAATTGCGTGAAATTTCGTCCGTTCAAGCCAACCGACGTGATTTCTTTTTGAGTAATCGTTCCCGCAATCTGCGCGCTCTCGGTTTCAATCTGCGTTGTGCTCTGGCCTTCAACGTTAACCGAGCTGTTCACCCCGGCTGGGACTAGCGTCGCGTCCACCCGCACGTTCTGCCCTGCCGCCACGGTGAGCACCTCGCTCTTGAAATCTACGAATCCCGCGGCTACCACGCTCACCGTGTAGGTTCCGCTTAAATCTTTGAAATGGAACTCACCTTTTTCGTCGGTGGTGGCTACTTGCACCGTTTCGCTTCCAGACGCCAGCGTCACCGACGCGCCGGGCAGCACTCCTCCCGAATTGTCCTGAACCATGCCGTCGATGGATCCAGTTGCAGTTTGAGCCGCGCTAGGATGACCGCTGAAGAGGACGCTGAATAAAAGGATACCCAAAAACCAAACCCGTACCGGTTGCAATTTCACTCGGATCACCCCTGCTTGGAATGGGCGACATATTCTCAGCAGCGGTGTTACTCGGGGATGATTAGAGAGTTGATTTCACGTCAATATCAGTCCAAAAGTTTTCTCGCGGCGAATTTTTCGATTTTATTTCTCGCCTTTTCGAAATACATGTTTTTTTTGACCCTCTTCAAGTGCCCGCGGTTTTTTCGCGTGAATGGACTGTGACGAACCTGTAACACAGCGCTTTTTCTCGACCGCTCAACCGCAAATAGATTTGTCTCACCTTCTAAAATTCGGTTGTACGCCGGCGTCCAGCGTTCGTTCGAACTTCGTGCGAAAACAGAGCAAAACAACATGAAAAGTCACTCCGCACGAGTGCGGCAATATCAATCGGCGTTCATTATTTTGCGATCTTTATCGCGCGATTCCGCCTCCGTTCTGCGCGGAACCGAAAATCCGCCGGGTGTCTTAGGACTTTAACGATTGTTCCCACGTCGCTTTATGACCGCGTAATAGAGCGCAGGCACTATGCGTCAGGAAACGAGCGCAACTGTCCAGCACACCTCAGCCCGGGCGGCCTTGCTCGACGAATCGTCATAAATCTTTCCACCAGGCACGTTCACTCAGCGCGTCGCGTCAAAAGCTCTTCGACCAACTTTCAAGGGCGGGCGCCACTTAATCGTCTAACTCTTCGGCTCGCGGCAGGCAGGTCTCTGCGGCGGCGCAAAACTCTCAACCGCAAGATCTTCCGCGCCGATTTTTGCGCAAGCCAGATAATCAAGGAGAAAGATCGATGAAGAAATTCAAGTTTTTGGCGGCGCCGCTGCTCGCAGCTGCGGCACTGCTGATGGCCTCGGCCGCATCGGCCCAGTCCGTCACCATTTTGGTAGGGTCTTCCGGCGGTTTCAATTCGTTCGCGCTCGCGGCCATCAATGGCACGTCCCCGGTTTGCGGTGCGAATATCTGGACCAACAAGTCCAGCGACACCACCAAGACCGCTCACGCTCACGGTATTGATGCGCGCTCCAGCTTCGGCGTTCCTTCCGAAGGTGGCAACGTGTGGATTGCCTGGGACAACGGCACGACTCCCACCACGATTTGCGCCTATTTCTCGGTTGACTCCGTCGTCGGCCAGCGCTTGTTCTTCGGCACCAACGGCTCAGCCAATGGCACTTTGACCATCGACCCCGGAGCAACCTCGCAGACCGGTGACCAGGCCGTGCCTTACGTCAACGATCTCGCGGTCACGCTCCCGACCGCGGTGTACAACGCGCTGAACGGAACCAACTTCACGGCCGCCGTCAGCGACATCCGCCCAGAGGACGCACTATATGCGAACCTCCGTGCGTTCGTCTCGTGCAACGGCTCTTGCGCTACTGACACCAGCAAGTCCGGACTCGGCTATGGCCCGTACCCGGTTGGCCAAGCCGTGCAAAGCACCTGGAGCAACACCAGCGCAAAAGTCGTGGCCTATTCCATCAGCGGCCAAGACCCGATCACCCAATCGACCATTCCAGCGTACGTTACGACCCCGGTTGGCGCTTACCCGGTTATGATCTTCGCCAACGTCGTGACTGCCCCTTCCACGACCGGCGCTCAGGATTTCAACAAAGTTATTCCGAACAACATCACCAGCCACGCCGCAGCCACGATCTGGTCGGGTTATTCCACCCGCACCACGGACGTGACTGGCGTACTGGCCACCGGGTCGCCGTTGAACGTGGTTGAACGCGAACCCGTCTCGGGCACCTTCAACACTTTCGAATGGCAGGTCGTTCGTGCTAAGGGAACTGTGTTGAGCCAGGAAATTGGCGTCAATCCGGCCAATAGCGGCTGCTTTGTCGGCGGCACCACTCCTTCGGAATGCGGCAACCCGTTCTATCACGTAGCCTCCAACGGCGCGACTCGCTCGCGTGCGATCGGCACGGGCGAAGAAGTCAGTGAAACCAGCGCGCTAGCCAACAGCTTGGGCTATGCTTTCTGGAGCTTCAGCACGTACAACGGAAAGACCAACCTCCACTACCTGCAGTTGGATGATGTGGATCCGCTGTTTGCAAACTACGGCACCGGTGTCTTCCCGACCTGCACTGGCACTGCGCCGAACATCACCTGCACTGCCGTACCTTTCACCAACATCATCAATGGCGGATACCGCGCATGGAACATCATCCGCATTGTATCGCCGACTCCGGTTCCTGCCGGCGTTACTTCGCTGCTCGCGGCGGCACAGACTCAGGCCAGCACGACCCTGCCTGATTTCGTTCCCTACTCGCAGCTCGCGGTTTTCCGTTCGCACTATGGCATTCCTCCGATCGCAGTTACGGGCGGCGGAACGATTACCGTTGTGACCGGCAACCCGTTCAACGGCACCAACCAGACCGCCATCGGCTCTTTCCCCGCGCACTATGAAAACGGCGGAGATATGGCCGGAGCGATCTTCCCCGTTCAGGCTGATGTCGATTTCTCTCTCGACAACGGCGCCGGCCATCAATTGACCGGTTACATTCAGTAAAAGTTGCATTAACACGGATGCGGGCGGCTCGTTTCGAGCCGCCCGCGTTTGCGTTGGCTCTTGAAACGATTTCTGCCGAAAATGCTTGGCAGTCTTAGCCGTTGAGTTCCAAATAAATTCCTGGTGATGGCTCCGATGACACTCGATAAATTTTTGCCGACGCTGGCAGCACTGGCCATTTTTGCGACTTCATTCCTTGCCGGCGCCGGACGCGCCGTTGCACAGCAACTTCCTGCACCACCAGCAGCCAGTTCGTCGGCCACTGCGAGCACTCCCGCTTCCTCCCCGCCGGCTCCTTCATACGAGGAAAGCCTCGAAAGTCTCGATCTGCTCTCCAGCCATCTCACCGCCCAACCGCCCCTGCTGGCCGAGACCTACGATCTTCCTGGTAAGTCATTTACCCGCGAACTCGTTCAGTTGAAATGGCGCCCCGGTGACCCCCTGGATTTGTATGTGATTCGCCCGCGGGGCGTCGCCAATCCTCCCGTGATCCTTTATCTGTACAGCTATCCCCAAGATACCGAACGCTTCCAGAACGACGGATGGTGCAACCGGGTCACTTCAGGCGGGTATGCCGCCGTGGGTTTTGTGTCTGCGCTTACCGGACACCGTTACCACGACGTGCCGATGAAGGAATGGTTTGTGAGCGACCTACCTCAGGCGCTGGTCACCTCCGCGCATGACGTCCAAATGATCATCAATTATCTTTCCACCCGTCACGATCTCGACCTCAATCAAATCGGGATGTTCGGCCAGGGCTCGGGCGGCGCGATTGCGGTCCTCGCCGCCTCGGTCGACCATCGCATCAAAGCGCTCGATCTGGTGGACCCGTGGGGCGATTGGCCAGTTTGGCTGGCCGAGGCGACACTCGTTCCCGATAAGGAGCGCAAAAATTATTTGACCCCGGAATTCCTCTCCAGCGTCGCGCCCTTCGATCCCCTGGCGTTGCTGCCTAAACTCAACACGATTCCAGTTCGGCTGGAACAGCAGGCGGGGAACGGAGTGCCCGCTGCCGCTGAAGACAAACTGCAATCGGCGATCCCGTCGAGTGGCAAAAGTGATCGATATGCTGACGAGCATGCTTTCGCGGAAGCGATGAACGGGGGAAGGCTGTTCGACTGGCTGAAGAGTCAGCTGAAAACTGAATCGGGTGCGAAGGAAGTTGCCGCATCTTCCAAATAAATGCTGTTCGAGGTGGTCATCGAGCCATAAATTTTCATGATATTCATCGTATTTTCTTAATCGCTCGCGTTTTCGCGCGATCAGCGCCGTAATTCATCCAAAATTCCCGTCTTGTTCTTTTCCCGTTCATACGCACCGCCTATTACTTTAAGCCTTTCATAGCGCGCTTCCCTCAGCCCGCCTTTTGAACTCTAGGAGAAACTGGTGCGGAATTCTGTCGTCTTAGCTTTTATGGTATTTGCGGTGGTCATCTTGTCCAGCTGCGCCGGCAGCGTCGTCAAAACGACTACCGTCACCATTACCAATAAATTCACTACGATTCAGGCTGGCAGTGCGCCGGTCACCTTGAACGCGACGATCTCGCAAGACGGCGCGAAACAGGGTTTGATGTGGACTCTGACCATCTCCGGGGCGAGTTGTTCGCCCGACTGCGGCATGCTCGCTCCCGCTGCTTCCCCCAGCCTCAGCGCGGTCTATACACCCCCTCCGACCACTGCCAACAGTCAACCGGTCGTGGTCATCTCCGCCGTTTCGGTCGCGAATTCGAGCTCGGGCGATAACCTTACTTTCGCGATTCTCAACCCGACGAACATTGTGGTCAGCATCACCAATAAATTTACCTCGCAGATGGCGGGCGCTGCGGCCGTAGCCGTCGGCGCCTCGGTCACTCAGGACAATGCCAAGGCTGGAGTAACCTGGATGCTCACCTCAGCCGGCACAGCTTGCTCACCCGACTGCGGTACGCTGACCCCGAACCCCGCGCCCAGTTTCAGCGCCGCGTATATGCCGCCGGCCACCGTTCCGGCCTCGCCCGCGAATTCGCCTACCATCACCGCAACTTCCGTCTCCGATACCACCAAGAGCGACAGTTTTACTTTCTCTATCGTCGCCTCCGGTGCCAGCAACCCTCAGTTGTTGCAGGGAAGTTATGCTTTGCTCCTGCACGGATTCTCCGTGTCCGGTTCTCCTGTGACTCTGGCTGGCAGCGTCGTCGCCGATGGCCAAGGCAACATTACCAACGCTGAACTCGATATCGACTCTGGCGGCGGCATCACGGCCGTGCCCGCGCCGCAGTCTGGCACCTACAATGTCGATACTTCGTTCAACGCCTCCGGACGCGGCACCATCACCATCACCAGCTTTGAGTTTCCTGGTGGTACGACTAGCCCGTCGTTCAATTTCGCTTTGTCTGCAGACGGTAAATCGGGAACCATCGTCGAGTTCGACGGCACCGGATTCAAAATGAGTGGCACGCTCGACCTTCAGGATCCGAACGCGCTGACCTCAACGGTACCCACCGGCGTATATGTTTTTGGCCTCGTCTCCGATGCTCCAGTAGGTGCGCGCACCGTCGAAGCCGGTCAAATGAACATCGCCGGGGCGGGCACTGTGACTGGCATTGTTGATCAGGCTCAAGCCGGCGCTGCCTCGCCTCAATTTACGGACCAAGCCATCTCGTCCGGAACGGCCACCGCGGCCGACTCGCTCGGACGCGGAACGCTGACGATTGGTCTGCCGGGATCGAGCACGGAGTACGCCTATTACGTGGTGAGCGCGGCGAAAATCAATATCGTTCAGATCGACGCGGGCTTGACCTTTGGCACCGTGCAGTCCGGCGTCGCCAATGCGCAACAACCTCTCACCGCGAACAGTGTGAACGCCACCAGCGTCCTGCAAATGACGGGGATGAACTCTCCACACGGCACCGACAATGTCGGACCGGCGGTCACCATCGGTGTGATGACTATCTCCGGCGGCTCGGCCATCGCCTTGGATTTGAATTCGAACAACCTGGGTTCCATCGGCATCGGCAGCCAGCCTTCCGCGACTTTGGCTTCTTTCGATCCGACCACCGGTCGCGGAGTCATCACTTCTACGAACGGCTTCGACGCCGGCTTCGTCAATTCCGGCGTCATTTATCTGTGGAACTTCGGACAGGGATTTATCCTGGACACCGACCCGTCCAACGCGACTCCGATCACCAACGATGCATTCCTGGGAACTTTCACGCCCCAATCCGCCGGCCCCTTCGATGCCACCATTTTGTCCGGGAATTTGTCGGTACTTTCCGGTGGCTCGGCCAGCGTCGATATTCCGTACATTGCTTCCGCTCTGACCGTAGACAATACCGCCAGCACCTTCACCGGAATTGGGGATGTGGCTTCTAGCGACACCCAAGCCGGAAATGTCGCAGACGTGAGTTTCAGCGGGAGCTACGCGATTGATGACGCAACGCTAGGCCACGGCACGGCGGTCCTGCCCAGTGCGTTCTTCGGGGATTTCACACCGGGAGCAACTTCTTCGGCGACCTTCTATGTGATTGGTCCAAACCAGTTGGTGCTGATTGGAACTCAGAACGGCGTCTACTCCGGAGTTACATTCGTCCAGCCGTAGAGAACCTGCGGCGGGAATTGTTCGATCGTCGCCGGCCGTTACGGGTCAAAACTGAATAGCGAATCGCAGAGTTCCCATTTGCTCGCGGAAAGAAGTTCGGGGTTCGCAGAGTTGATCAGCAGCGTCCGATCTCTGCGGGCGCATAAAAATCCGTGCTTGCGCATTTGCCGCACCGCCCGCTGCGTTTCGGGTGTGTCTCCATAGAACGCCCAACGCACGCCGAGCGCGCCATCTCGCATCGCCTCGCGGATCAGCGCCCCCAAGATCGGCAACTTAAGATTTTCAGGGCCAAGCTCGTATTGGCAGACCCGCAGGTAGCTGTCGGGCCCGCCTCTTTTCACCACCACGAACGCCGGTTCGCCGCCTTTTACTTCGATCTGAAAGTATTGATCCTCCAAATATCTCCAACGTAGCGAAGCCTGATCGTGGAAAAAACTGATTCGCTCCGAACCATTTCTAGTCAGAGTGCCGCCGACCGCCACGCGTTCAGTGTCCCTGGAGTTTTGCTTGAGTACCGCGAGAATCGCCGCCAGCCCTCGCTGCAAAACGCCCGCCGCAAAAAGCCCCGCACGTTGCCGGGAATTCATGTTCGGCGTTTTTCGTGCCGCGTCCCGGGGCTTCAGTATCAGCAAACATTCCCACACGGGAAATTCCACCGGGTGACAACCGAGCCTCGGTCCCAGCCGGTGCAACATCGGTGTGGTCGAAATAAGAAATGGCCCCCAACCTTCGCCCGCGCAATGACGAATCATCTGGTCTACTAGCGTCAGAAATTTAGGACGCGCCGACTTTTCGAAGCCTCGTATCTTTGAAGCTCTAAACTCTTCGCCAATGAATGAATACTCGGATTTACAGGGCGTCATCGTCGCGCTGTTCTGCCGGGTCTTCAGCGGAATCATCGACGTGTGGCCGACAATACTTCCGTCTTCCGTTTCCAGCAGCGCGTGCCACGCCGGGCCTTCGGGCCCGTGCTGTATCCAGCGCACAAATTCATTCATGGGGATGCGGGAATTGGTCAACCGGTTATATTGAGTCAGAATGATTTCGTTTTCGGTCTCTTGCAGAGGGCCGCGAACGATCCGCAAACTAAGCATTACTGAGAGCTGCCCTTCAGCAAACCCGCGTCGCGATAGCGGTCGCGGCACAGCGAAATGAAACTTTCCGCGCTCACCCACTCTTCCTGGAACTCACTTCGTTCCCTGGCGCATTTCCAGAAAATCTGATTGATCTCTTCCGGCACATGGATCGCCTCGATCGGGTTGTGCCACAGAATCGCCACCCCACCCCAGCCGTGCGCCCGGCTTTCCCGCAACACCTGAGCCGCGATCGATCGCGGGTCCGATCCCTCGGCCCGGCAAGCCGCTTCCAGGTTTCCGTCCATCAGCACCAAAGGTATTTCCAGGAACGAGTAGGGAGCTTCCTTTTCAAAATCGTACGGAGGAAATGCAAAACTTGCGCCGTTGCGGAAGCCCACCATTTCCGCGAATCCCATGCTCGAATCGTATTGGAACCCCGCCTTTTCAACTCCGCTCAGAAGCTTCGTCCGCGAAGCGAACCGCAGCCAATGCTGCCGCCCGCCTACCGGCTTGGTCCCGATCGCATTCTTCAGCGAGGCCGCTTCAGTGGTCAGCGAATCCCGTTCGCTCGCGCTCGTGTACGAGCCGTGCAGGCCAATTGAAAATCCAGCCTGGGCGACTTCGCCGAGTCTCGCCGCCAGATGATCAAGCCGATAAACGGGATCCCTGCGGTGGTGCTTTTCGGAAACCACGAAAATCGTCGAGGTGAATCCATACTTCTTGGCGGCCCGTAGCAGCGCCGGAAAATAATCGCCCACGCGCTTGCCCGTCAAGAGCTGCGCCAGCATCTTCAGATTCGAAATGAAGTATCCCCGGCTGCGGTACAGCACTCGGGCAATCGCCAGATTCTTCACCAGCCGTTCGAAGGTGCGCCATCGGCTCACAAAATAAAAATCGACGTCGTGCGTGCAGACCACGATGTGCTCCACGCCCGGAATCAGAGACGGCGGCTTCGCGATCCCTTCCGCTCCGCGGCCATCGGAGAGTCGAGTCTCCAGCCATCCCATCAAAAGAGTGGCTTGGGGTTTCCACGGCGAGATCTTGTGCCGGCTGAAAACGGTCTCCGCGTAGCGTACCCGCCCCACGCTGTCCGGCTCGCCGCCGGCCATTTCGTGGCTGCCCGAAAGCCAATCGAAAATCTCTCCGAGCCAATCCGGATTTCCGGTGCCGTTCTCCACTCCGTGGAACAGAAAGAAATCCTCACCGCCGTACGCAAGTTTCTTTGGCATTCGCGTTCCACTTACAGCCGCTTCAGCGCGATACAAGGAAGGCACGCGCAGGCTCCGCTCGGCCCCGTCCGACTCGCTGGTCATCCCATAACAAACCGTGAGCGTGTCCTCGCGGGAATCTTCCTCCACCACGCAATATCCAAAAATCGCGGCAAATACCCGGAAGGCGTAGCTAATTCGCGCACGTACGGTCGAATCGACGTCATCGTCAAAGCGAATTCGTAGCGACCGCCGTTCGCTCGTTCCAAAGTTCAGGGAATGTTGAGCTTCCCCTGCAACTTTGACACTTGAGGTCTCGCTCGTACGGAGTTTCAAAGCAGCCTTAAAGTGAAGACAAAGATTATGAATGAAAAAATGGAGTAGCTTCGAGTCTAGGCGTGACTTTGTTAGCGGGCGATGACGCAACGATGAATCGTCGAAGAACGCCATCCGCGGCCGCTCCCCGAACCCGGCTCGCCCGTACAGACTCATACGTAATTCCAGCGTTTTCAGCGTTTGATGGCGTTCTCTTCTAGAAAAGGTTGACGAAGTTATCGGCTGAAGGCCCGCAGCCTCCTGTAAACTTTATGGTAGGCGTTTTACATGACCCTTTCTCGAACTTCCGTCCTGGTTTGGTGTGCTTGGGTGTTCTTTGTGGGCGGGTATCTCCTCGCGTCGGTACTGTCGCCGCGTGTTCCCGGCTTGGACAGCCTCACTTACATCCTCGCCTGCGTGGTTCCGCTGTTTTGCAACACCTGCCTGCTGTGGAACGCTGCTTCTCCCTACCGTCGCCAGAATGGCTTTTGGATGCTGCTCGCACTGGGCTGCACCTTTTGGCTGATGGGCATGCTCATCCTGGTTTATTCCGAGTTCGCGCGGCAAAACCAGACGGCGCCTCCCTTCGCCTCGGATCTGCTCTTCTTCCTGCACACCGTGCCGTTTATGGCGGCCATCGCTCTGATGCCGCACGCCCGAAAAATGCGGGAGACTCTCCGCTTCGGACTTATTGATCTGCTCCTGCTCGGAATCGTCTGGCTCTATATCTACATTTTTGCCGCGATGCCGTGGAAAATTGTGGAACCCAATCCGGCGCTGTTTTATGAGCGGGATATTGCCGCCTACCTGATCGAAAACCTGGTGGTGGCCATGGGTTTTGGTTTTTTATTCTTCCGAACCCAAGGATCCTGGCGCAAAGTCTATGGCCACTTGTTCGGAGCGATGTCGCTTTACGTGACTGGAATTTTTCTGATCGATATGGCGATTCGTAACCAGATTGCCTACACGGGTTATCTGCTGCGCCTGCCCATGCTTTGCTCTTTTGTCTGGATCGGAACCACCGGCCTGATCGCGCGCCGCCTGAAATTCGATCCCGAGCCGCTGGAGCCTGCTCTGAAACGGGACACGCAATGGCCCACACATCTGGCTCGGCTGGGAGCTCTTTCCCTTCCGCTGCTCGCCTTATGGACGCTCGAATTGAGCAACGCGCCTGATCCGGTGCGACGATTCAGAATCCTGGTAACGCTCGCGGCGATTTTCCTCGTCAGCGCGCTGGTTTTTCTCCGGCAGCATCTGGTCTACAAAGAACGCACGGAACTGGTTCACGACCTGTGGACCTCGCTCGAAAACGTGAAGCGGCTGCAGACTCACTTTGTGCAATCCGAGAAGCTGGCGTCGCTGGGGCAACTCGCCGCCGGAGCCGCGCACGAAATCAACAATCCGCTGACGGCCATCCTTGGATATTCCGATTTGCTCACGCTGGAAAATCCCAACGACAGTCGCGCGCATTCTTTGGGGCAAAAAATTCGCGAGCAGGCGCGCCGCACCAAAGAGCTGGTGACAAATCTACTAAGTTTCGCGCGCCAAGTGCCGGCGGAGAAGCAGTTGCTCGACCTGAATACGGTGCTGAGCGGCGCGGTACAACTGAGAAACCTGGATCTGCGCGAGAAAAATATTCGCATCGAACTGGAAAATCGCAGCGTACTGCCCGCGGTACGCGGCGACCCAAACCAGCTGCTGCAAGTTTTCTATCACCTGATCAGCAACGGCGTGGACGCGATGGAATCGGCGGGCGGCGGTGTGTTGCTTATTCGCACCCTGCGCGAACGCGGGCTGGTGGTGATTGAGTTTTCCGATACGGGTCCGGGCATGAAGGAGCCGGAAAAAGTCTTCGATCCGTTCTACACGACCAAAGAAGTCGGCAAGGGAACCGGACTGGGCCTCAGCATCTGCTACGGTGTGATGCAGGAGCACGGCGGCTCCATTCTCGGATTCAACCGGCCCGAAGGCGGAGCCACGTTTCGCCTCGAATTGCCCGCGGTTATGGCCGTATTTCCCCAACCAACCGCGCCCCTCGCGCCCAGCGTCAGCTCGCGCTAGTTTCCGAAATCTCGTTCACGGTGTGCTACAGTCGAAAATTCCATGAGCACATCCGCCGCGCCTTCCGCATTTTCTCCCGCGATTGCCACTGAACATTTGACGCGCCGATTCGGCGACTTGACCGCCGTGCAGGACGTCAACCTGCGCGTGGCCCCCGGCCAGTTTTTCGGTTTCCTCGGACCCAACGGCGCGGGAAAATCGACAACCATTAAGATGCTGACCGGTTTGCTTGCACCCAGCGCGGGCCGCATGCAGATTCTGGGCGCGGACTTCACCGAGAATCCCGTGGAAGTGAAGCGCCAGATCGGTGTGGTGCCGGAAGGCATGGCCTTGTTTGGGCGGCTTACGGGTGCGGAGTATCTGAATTTTGTGGGACGGATGTACGGCCTCGATCGCACGACGGCCGCCAAACGCGCCACCGAGTTGCTGGAATTCATGCAGCTTACCGATCAACCGAAGGCGCTGGTCACCGACTACTCGCACGGCATGCAGAAAAAATTGGCGCTGGCCGCGGCGGTGATTCACGGGCCCAAAATTCTTTTCCTCGACGAGCCCTTTGAAGGCGTAGATGCGGTCGCGTCCAACACCCTGAAAGCGATGTTGCAGAGCATGATCGACCGTGGCGCGACGATATTTTTGACCTCGCACGTTTTGGAGATTGTCGAACGGCTCTGTACCCACGTCGCCATTATTCATCAGGGCCATCTCGTTGCTCAGGGTTCGCTCGAAGAGCTGCGTGCCGGAGTGCAAGCCCAGTCGGCCGCCGCTCTCACGGCTGCTGGCGGAACTCCCGGCGATGCCTACCACTCTGATGAAAAATTAACCCTCGAACAGATTTTTCTCCGCGTGGTCGGCGGCACCCGCCGCGCGGATCAGGAACTTTCGTGGCTGGGATAAGCGCCGGCCCCACGATGAGCGAGCAGTTTTCGGCCATCGCCCAGGTTCGCTGGCACCTTTTTGTAAATTCGCTGCGCACCGTGCGCGGACGTTTAGAACTCGTGGCGCGCGGGTTCATGTTCCTGGGCTACGCGGTCCTCGCCATCGGCGGAAGCGTTGGACTCGGTGTGGGCGCCTGGTATTTGCTGTCGCATCGGCACGCGGTTTGGTTGGCAGCATTGCTCTGGCCGGTCTTTCTGTTTTGGCAGTTTTTTCCCGTGCTCGCGACCGCCTTCGCCGAAAATATTGATTCCTCAAATCTACTTCGATTCCCGCTGACTTTCCGTTCCTACGTGCTGATCCGCATCGCCTTTGGCTCGCTGGAGCCGGCCACCGCGATCGGAATTTTATGGAGCTGCGGAATCACGGTGGGAGCTGCCGCCGCCAAGCCCTCGCTGATTTTCGTGGCGGCTCCGGTGATGTTGACGTTCGCTATCCTGAATATTCTGCTCGGGAGGACGATTTACGCCTGGATCGAGCGCTGGCTGGCGCAGCGCCGTACCCGCGAACTTCTGGGAATCGTCTTTTTCATTTTCATTATAAGTCTTCAATTCATCGGGCCCCTCGCTAGCCGTTTCGGGCAAAAAGGCGCTCCAGTCGCGGGTCGCTATGCCCAACAGGCGTTGCCGGTCCAGCGCTTTTTTCCACCCGGTTTGGCCGCCGATTCCATCGCCAGTGCGTTTCACGGTGACCCGCAAAGGTCGCTCGGCGGTCTTGCGTTGCTTGGCGTTTACGCGATTGTCACGCTCTGGCTTTTGAACTTGAGGCTTCGCGCGCAATATCGCGGCGAAAACCTCGGCGAAGGTCCGGCGCGCCGGGCCAAAGCAGCCGGCAAAACGGAAGCTGCAATTGGCTGGAACATCCCGGGAGTTCCGGGCCCCGTTTCGGCGATTGTCGAAAAGGAATTTCATTATTTGCTGCGCAGCGGGCCGATGTTGTTTACGTTCGTCATGCCCGTGGTAATTTTGGTGATCTTTCGCATCACGACCACCAAATCGGGCGCTACCGGGGGGATTCTCGCGCACGCTGCGGATCTGGCGTTTCCGGTCGGCGCCGGCTACATCCTGCTGATTTTGACCAACCTGGTGTACAACAGTTTCGGCGGCGATGGAGTTGGCGTCCAATTGTTTTTCCTCTCGCCGGTGCGTTTCCGCGAAGTTCTGCTGGGCAAGAATTTGGCGCACGCTTTCCTGGTAGCCATCGAATTGGTTTTGGTATTCGCGACGGCATGCTTCCTGTACGGGCCGCCATCTTTGCCGGTGACAGTCGCAACCGTTTGTGGGGTGACCTTCGCGTTCCTGGTGAATCTCGCGGCCGGAAATCTACTCTCGATGTATTCGCCCAAGAAGATCGACTTCGGCACGTTCGGGCGCCAGCGTGCTTCCGGCACCACCGCGTTAGCCAGCATCCTGATTCAGATGGCGGTGGTTGGTCTGTGCGCGGTGGCCCTGTTGATGGCTCGCGCATCCGGGAAAATCTGGATCGCCAGTCTGATTCTTCTTTTCCTGATTGCTTGCGCGGCGGTGGGCTACGCACTGGTGTTGCGCCGCGCCGATGGCGTAGCCCAGGATCGCCGGGAAACCATGATTACCGAGCTCTCCCGGGCGTAGGCCATCGAGCACCGGCCGCAAGATTCCAAAAAGAACCTGCGCTAGCGCAGGATTGCAAACCCGAGGATGCGATGAAGCGAAGTCCATATACGTTCTGGATTCCGAATCTGATTGTGCTGTTTTTGCTGGCCAGCCCATCCGCATCGGCTCAGACCAAACCGGACGCAGGTACGACTAGTTCTCTCCAGGACACCTTGAAGCAGGTTGTCGAGATTCCGGCCGTCTCCGGTTACGAAGGCGAGCTCAGCAACAAAATCAAGAGCGACCTGGAATCGTTGCATCCCACGATCGACAACCTTGGCGATGTGATCGTAACCATCGGTAGCGGTGCTCCGAACCGGCTGGTAGTGACTCCCATCGACGAGCCGGGTTTTGTCGTCAGCGAAATTACTCCCGATGGTTACCTGCGCGTCCAGCGGCTGCCGCAATTCGGGTTGCCCGGCATATTTAACGAACTGTATGTGGCGCAACCGGTGCGTATTCGAACCACGAGCGGAAAGTGGATCGATGGCGTAGTGGCGGGTCTATCGGTGCATTTGCAAGGCGCGCATACCAACGCGCCGAAGCCGGCGGATCTTGAGAATTTCTACGTAGATATCGGTGCGAGCAATGCAGCCGATGTTCGCAAGGCAGGCGTGGACTTATTGAGTCCGCTTGCGCTGAATCGCACGCTGATGGATCTCGGCGGCGTAGACAACGCCGGCGTTTCGGTAGGCGACCGCTTCGGCGCGGCGGCATTGATCGAAGTCCTGCAGCAACTGAAGCCTGCGAACGTAAAAGGCACGCTCACCGTTGCGTTTGTCGTCCAGCAACGAACCGGCGCACGCGGGTTGCAACGCATCCTCACCGAGAGCCGTGCGGACGAGATGGTCTACGTTGGACGCCTGACGCCCGGCGGCCCCATCCCGGAAATGACCACGATGCATCGGGCGCCGCGCCGCGAGCCGGGCAGCGCCGTGCTGATCGGCGTCGAAAAAACGGACGGGACCCTGGGGGTATTTGGATCTCAGCTGAAACAGATTGCGGATGGAGCGCAAATTCCTTTCGCGACGGACTTCTCCGGAAATCTGCTTCCGTCGAGCTATCTTCCGCTACCGGCATTACCCGCCTCTTGGGCGCACATCGGCATCGCTACGGCGTGGCCCGACACGCCCGTTACCGAAATCGACTCGCGTGACCTGGACAACCTGAAACAATTTCTAAGCCTGTACCTGCAGGGTTCGAAGCTCGAAGCCCCGGCTCAATCGATCAGGAAAGAAAACTCGACGGTTCCCGCCGCGCATGCGTCGGCACGCACAGGCGATACGCTGCCGGCGCTGGTGCGCGCGTATGGAGTCAGTGATCACGAAGTCGAAGTTCGTGAGCGCGTGAAATCGCTCCTGCCGCCGTGGGCCAAGACGGAAACCGATGACGCCGGGAATCTGATTCTGCGCGCCGGTACCGCTGCGGCAAATAGCACGGCTCGAAGCGTTCTAATCGTTGCGCACATGGACGAAATCGGTTTCACCGTAAAAACGATCGCGAACGATGGGCGTCTGGAAGTCGAATGGCGCGGCAGCGGTGACCTCAGCTTCTTCGCCGGACACCCGGCGCTGGTCCACACCGCGAAGCGCGACCTGGACGCGATTGTCGAGTTGCCAATCGGCTGGGACACCACCAATTTCAAATGGCCCGAAGACGACGGACAAAAATCAGACGCCACCAATGCGATTCGGGTGGACGTAGGCGCCAGATCGCCGGCCGACGTCGCCAAGCTTGGCGTGAGCATCGGCGATACCATCACGATTCCTAAGGAATATCGTCCTTTGCTTGCGACGCGGGCGAACGGGCGCAGCTTTGACGATCGTGTCGGCGATGCAGCGCTGGTTTCTGCCGTATGGGCCCTGGGCGGACCGTTGCACGATCGCGATGTCACTTTTGTATGGTCCACAGGCGAAGAAGAGGGCCTGGTCGGTGCGGCAAAACTGGCCAAGCGCTTGGCGGCGGAAGGTCACGCGCCCAATTACGTTTTTGCCGTAGATACGTTTGTGAGTTCGGATTCGCCGCTCGAATCGAAACGCTTCGGCGACGCCAAGCTGGGGGACGGTTTCGTCATCCGGGCCATCGACAGTTCGAATATTGCGCCGCGCGATCTGGTCGAGCGCCTGATCCAGATGGCGCACACGAACAAGATTCCAATCCAGTACGGAGTCACAGCGGGTGGAAACGATGGCTCAGCCTTCGTGCGTTACGGCACAGTCGACATTCCATTGGGCTGGCCGCTGCGATATTCGCACTCGCCAGGAGAAGTTGTGGATACGCGCGACGTGGAAGCTTTGGCACGGATCGTCACGGCAATCGCAAGAAGCTGGTAGGTAAGCATCGTGGACCGTCGCAGAAGACCACGGCTGTATCGCTTCAGATTCACCGCAGTTTGCTATAATCCCGCGCCGTGAGCGATCCCGGATTCAAACCGCCGCGTTACATCGTCATCGAAGGCCCGATTCGCGTCGGAAAATCCACGCTGGCCAAAGAGCTCTCCGAGCAGCTTCACGCCCGCCGCATTTTCGATGCCGACGATAATCCCTTTCTCGCCGATTTCTACGACGAAAAGCCCGGCGCAGCCTTTTCCGCGCAGATGTATTTCCTTTACGAGCGCCACCGCCGATTGCTCGAAGCGCGCCCCGAAGACAACGCCGCCCCAATCGTCAGCGACTTTCTATTCGAGAAAGACAAAATTTTCGCCTACCTGAATCTCGATAACGAAGAACTGAAATTGTACGATCGCTATTTTGAGAGCCTGCTGCCCTCGGTTCCGCAACCCGATCTGGTCATTTATTTGCAAGCCAAGCCGGAGGTCCTCCGCAAACGTGTCTCGAAGAAAGCGGATCCCGCGGAAACCCAAATTTCGCCGGAGTATGTGGAAGCGGTCGCCAACGCCTACGAGCATTTTTTCTTCAGATATTCAGGATCGAATCTTCTGGTAGTAGATACCTCCGAAATTGACTTCGTCGCCCGCAATCAAGACTTGCAGGAACTTCTACGCCGTTTACGCCAGCCGGTGAAAGGAACGCAATACTTCCTACCGCTCGGCCAAGGCTAGCCGGCGCTCCTCATCCGATTCTAACTACTGGGAATTTGCTACAAAAAAAGGGGGACCGGGACGAGCGGCCCCGCCAGGCTACTCGTCCCGGCACTGCGCACTGGGGAATGTCGTTTGCAACAGGAAGTCGAAGTTCAGGCCGCCTTGGGAGGCCCGGTCAGACGGTGGCGCCATTTGCCAAGCGCCCGGTTCACCGGATGGCTGCGATGCAAGAAAGTCAGTACCGGCATGCGCCGCACGCCGATTTTTTCCAGGGCGCGACGAATGCGAAAGTCGCGGCCCGCGGAAACCAAGCCCTTCTCCAAAGTGGTGATCGCCTCGGTGGTCCGGCCCGCCTGGTAATAAACCTCGGCAAGATTCAGGTACAGCTGGGCGTGATTGTGTTTCATGCCCAGCGCTTCGCGGCACAGCGATTCGGCGTCTCCGAATCGCTTTTCAGCCAGCGCGGCCAGCAGTCCCGTATACGAAAGATAAAATGGGTTTTTGGGGGCGATGCCGAGGGCGCGCCGGGCGTGTTGCAGGGCGTCTTCCGACTGCCCGTCACGCAGGTTCTTGAGGCATTCCTTAAAATCGTTCATTCCGGCGTCGGATGGGGAGGTGGTTCCAATCCAGTGGGACATAAGCCCTTCCTTGCCTCGTGGGCACCTACGAGGCGGCTGAGAGGAGACTACGTTCCGCGAATGTGCCTGTGAATAGAACGGAGGAACAGCTTTCGGGCTAGAACCTTTAGCTGTACGAAATGACAGGCGAATAAATACAGAGGGCCCCACAGCGTGCGCGGCTTGTTCCGCGGACTCCTGCGGAGTATCCTCGGCGCGCTGTCCCGGGGATTGCCATGAATTACGTGAAACCGTCGCAGGCCATTGTTAACAGGGCTTTCAGGCTGATTTTACTGGTTGTGTCGGGCTCGTTAGTGGGGCTTGCCACGCCCGCACTGAGCCGGCCTGCCTGGCCCCAGACCGCTGCGCCGGCGCCAGCCGAAGAGCACGGAAAATTCATCCTGCATAAATTCGAACAACCAATTGGCGAGGAATCCTACCAAATTTCGAGCGACGGCAATTCCGTAACCGCGAAAATCGACTTCAAATTCACCGACCGCGGCTCGCCGGTGCCGATGGCGGCCACATTCAAGGCCGCGCCGGATCTGACGCCGCAGGCCTTCGAAGTGAAAGGCCGAAACTCCCGAGCCACGGAAATCGATTACGCGGTTGAAGTGCAGCCGGACAAGGTTCGCGTCCGTGACCGCGAAATCTGGACCGAAACCGCGCGCCCAGCCGCATTTTTCACCATCGCCGGTTACGCGCCCACGACCATGCAGATGCTGATGGAGCGCTACTGGGCGACCCACGGTTCACCAGCACAGCTCGCCACATTCCCGAGCGGCAAAGTAAGAATCGAACCGCGCGGTAAGGATTCGATCGCGATCGACGGCAAAGAGCAGACCTTCGACCGGTTCACGGTGGAAGGCCTGATCTGGGGGCGCGAAACACTTTGGTTCGACCAGTCCCGGAATCTCGTCGCCTCCGTCACCACCGACGCGGAATTCGATCACTTCGAAGCGATTCGCGAAGGCTATGAGAGCGGCCTCGGGACGTTCGTCGGTCGAGCCGGCGCGGACAATATGGCGGCGCTGGCGGAAATCTCGAAAGGCATTTCCGGTAGCCGCGCCAAACAGCTCGCGATTGTTGGCGGCACACTGATTGATGGCACCGGCGCTGCTCCGGTGCCCGATTCTGTGGTCCTCATCGAAAACGGAAAGATACTGGCGACCGGCCCCAGAAAATCGGTAAAGATTCCGAACGGTTTTCAGAAAATCGACGCGACGGGGAAGACGATTCTTCCCGGCTTGTGGGACATGCACGCCCATTTCGAACAAGTCGAATGGGGCCCGATTTATCTCGCCGCCGGCGCCACCACCGTCCGCGACGTGGGCAACGAATTTGAATTCATCACGGCGGTGCGCGATGCGGTCGCCGCTGGCCGCGGACTTGGTCCGCGCTTGCTGATGGCGGGAGTCGTGGATGGCAGCGGGCCGCTGGCCTTGGGAGTCAACCGCGTCGATACGCCCGAGCAGGCCAAGATGTGGGTGGACAAATATCACGACGCCAATTTTCAGCAGATGAAGATTTACAGCTCGGTGAAGCTCGAAGAATTAAAAGTGGTGACCGCCGAAGCGCACCGCCTGGGCATGACCGTGACCGGCCATATCCCGGAAGGGCTGAACGCGTATCAGGCGATCGACGCCGGGCAGGATCAGATCAACCACATCCAGTACATCGCGAACATCATGGAGCCGGTCTTGCCCGAAGACGCGAGCCGCCTCGACCGCACCAAGGCGCGCGCCAACATCGACCTGAATTCCCCCGAATCGAAGAAAGCCATCGCCTTTCTGGTGCAGCATAAAACCGTAGTCGATCCTACGCTGGCGCTGATGGAATTTTTTACCGCGAGCACGGCTAAACCTCCGCTCAGCATCGAGCCGGGAGTGGCGAAAGTCGCTCCGGAGCTGGCCGCGATTCTAGGCGAAGCGTCGCCCCCCTCGCGCTACGCGGACTTGCGGGAAAAAGCGTTTCAAAAGGAAGTGGAAATCGTCGGCGCCCTGCATCGTGCGGGTATTCGCATCGTGGCCGGGACCGACCAGACGGTGCCAGGTTACAGCTTGTATCGCGAAATCGAGCTGTATGCGCAGGCCGGTTTCACGCCGATGGAAGCGATCCAGGCGGCGACGATCGTGCCGGCGCAAGTGATGGGCGTCGATAAAGAAGTGGGAACCGTCGAACCTGGAAAACGCGCGGACCTGATTCTGCTCGGGGCAAACCCGCTCGAATCGATTCACAATATCCGCAGCGTTGAATTTGTAATCACCAACGGCACTATGTATAACTGCGGCGAGTTGTGGCGCAGCGTAGGATTCAAGCCTTAACCGTCGGGAGAGCCCAGAAGATGACCAACTGGACGCGCAGGAAATTCTTTTTTTCGACGCTAGGCACCGCGATCGCCGCAAGCACCGAGCGGATGTTTGGCGGCACGCGGCCGGGCGCAGAAAGCCGGACGACACCGGCACGCGTTGCGGCCGAGGGGGATTTCCGGCCGATCATCGTTTCGTCGGGGAATGGCTTTGCGCACCTCGATGACGGCATGGCGATTCTCAAGTCCGGCGGTGACACCCTCGATGCGGCGCTGGCGGTCGTCACCAAAGTGGAAGACGATCCCAACGACGATTCGGTGGGCTACGGCGGGCTCCCCAATGAGGACGGCGTCGTCGAACTGGATGCTTCGGTGATGCACGGCCCGACCCATCGGGCCGGCGCCGTCGCCTCGATACAGAAAATCAAGAATCCCTCTCTCGTAGCCAAAGCGGTGTTGGAAAAAACCAATCACACCTTCATCGTGGGCTCGGGGGCGTTGCGGTTCGCCGAGGACGAGGGTTTTGTCCCCATGGATTTGCTGACCGAGCGATCGCGAATCGCTTGGCTCGCCTGGAAGGCGCAATCGAGCGAGAACTGGCGGCCGGGAATTGATAGTCCGGAGTGGAAAGAAAAGCTGGCGACATTGCTGGATACGCCGGAGAAAAATGCGTGGCGCGAACACATCGAAGAAGTGGTGGCTCATCCTCGCAACGGAACCATCAACTGCCTCGCGGTGAATTCGAAAGGCGAAGTCTCCGGCACCACCACGACCTCCGGCCTTTCCTGGAAAATTGCCGGCCGCGTCGGAGATTCTCCCATCATTGGTGCGGGCCTATTCGTCGATAACGAAGTCGGCGGCGCGGGGTCGACGGGACGTGGAGAGGAAAACATCAAAATTTCAGGCGGCCACACTATCGTGGAAATGATGCGCCGGGGCTCGTCGCCTACCGACGCGTGTCTGGAAGCCTTGCATCGAGTCGCAAAAAATTATACGGCATTTCCCGAACGGATGAAGCTGTTTCACATCCAGTTTTACGCGTTGAATAAGCACGGCGAGTACGGAGCGGGCAGCCTGTGGGGCAAGCATCCGAATGGCCAGCCGGTCCGTTACGCAGTTCACGACGGCACGAAAGCTCAGCTGCTGCGCACCACTCCTCTATTCGATGAAGTCGGCGGAGACTACTAAGGTCTGACACCGAGCGCTTACAGCCGCGCCGAATCTGCGCTCCTACTTCACCACGTCGGAAGCAAAAACCAGGTGGATGCCGCGCGCTTCCAGCCGCGGAACCTCTTCCGCCAACGCGGCGATGGTTGCCGGGCGCGGGTGTCCAATAGCGATCGCAAAACCGTCGCGCGACGCATCACGCGCCGCGAGTTCGAGTTGCGCGACGATGGCCGTCCGCGTGCCCACGTCGTCGAGAAAAATCTTCCGCGAAGCCGCACGCACTCCATCGCGCTTAGCCATATCGTAGGCCACGGTTTTTGCATCCGTACGACTGTCGATAAAAAATAATCCTCGCCCGCGCAGCACCGGCATCAACGCCTGCATCAGCGCCACATCGGAAGTCGCGCGCGACCCTTGATGATTGTTCACTCCCACCACGTGCGGCACTGTGTCCAACATCCCTTCCACCGCCGACGAGACCTGAGCCGGATTCATACCCACGCGCAATTCGATCTCTTCAGCCTTTACCGCTTCGGATTCGGACTGCATGGGCAGATGCAGCAGGACTTCATCTCCGCGCCGGAAGGCTTCCTCCGCGATCTCGCTGGAGACCGGCAAATGCGGCAGCACCGAGACCGTCAGCGGGAAGGGCAGTGCAATCACGGCATCGGCGGCAGACCGGTCATACCCCATGTCGTCGATGATGATCGCCAGCTCCCCAGCGCGACCTTTACCGGAAAGATGGGTTGCTGCGGCGGCATTGCGCGCACTGATCGGCAGCACGACATGAATCGAATGCGTGCGAAGGGCATTGAAGGAGTAATCGAAGCGAGTAACGCCGGCCGAAGTCCACGCGGACGTGACCGTCAGGCCGTGACGCCGGGCGATAGCCTTCAGCGTAGCCTCGAACGAAGAGGCCTGCGACGGATTGGCCAACGAAACATAAATGTCGTCGACGGCCGCCGAACCTCCGCGAGGAGACGTTTGGATTTGCGGGCGCACCGCAATCCGCGAGGTATTGTTCGTGAGTTTCTGGGCGGCGGCCACCACTTCCGTAGTGACCGCGCGCAGGTCGGTTTTTGCCGCCGGCTTTTTTGCGCAGCCAAAAAAGAGCAGACCGAACAAGCAAGAGAGGAGAGTTAGGCCGGAAGCGAGGGATGTTCGAATATCAGAACTCAAAAAAATAGGGCCCGGCAAATTGAACCGGGCCCGCATCGTTATCGGATTAAGCCGCTTTCTTTTCGGTTACCGCGGCATTTCCCTGCAGTACGTCGAGCGCCTTTTTCACCACCGGATTATCGACCGAAGCGCTGGGCATGGGCGTTTCTTTCTCGCTCGCCTGGGCCAGCAGATCGTCGACCGAAGGACGAACCTCAATCGTCGGAGTCACTCCGTCCGCCGCGATGTTCTTATTCGCGGGCGTAAAGTAATTCGCCACGGTCAAGATTAGCGCCGCGCCGTCGTCCATGCCGATCAGTTTTTGCTCGGAAGCAGTTCCGTAGGTACGATCTCCGATGGTGTCGCCGCGTTTGTTATCCGCAATTGCACTCGCCAGGATTTCAGCGGCGCCGGCCGTTCCATTGCCGATGAGCACGGCGACCGGCTGAGTCCAAACCACCTTGGCCGGGTCCGCTGACGAAACCACGGGTGACACGGTTTGGCCTTTCAGCGTGGTAATCGTGCCGGATGGCAGGAACAACTGCGCGGTAGCAATTCCTTCCTGGTCGTCGCCCACGGCGCAATCGCGCAGGTCTAGGACTAGCTTCTTCGCGCCAGCCTTCTGCAACTGCACCAGCTTTTCGCGGATTTGCTTGGAAGTGCCAGCCTCAAATTCCTGGACGCGAAGATAAGCCACATCTCCCTGGAGCTTGTCCTCGACCACGAGCTTCGCCGGAGCGAGCTTGGCCAGAGTGATGGTCATTTCCTGCGGTTCGGCCTTGCCGCGGCGGATCACCGAAAGCGGTACGGTGGTCCCCGTCTGGCCCTTCAGCAGAAGCTGCGCTTGGTCGATGGCCATCTGGCTGGAGTTGAAGCTGGCAATCTTTTCCAGAATGTCGCCAATGCGCAAACCAATTTTAGCGGCCGGGCTGTCGGGCAGCACCGCGACCACTCCGATGTACCCAAACCGGCGGGTCAAAGCCAAGCCAGACTCCGCGGGCGGGTTGCTGGCGCTCTTTTCCTTGTGATCCTTATATTCGAGCGGGCTCAGGTAAGCCGACTGCGGATCGAGCGAATCCAGCAGGCCATGCAGCGAGCCGTTGGTCACGGCGTGCATATTGGCTTCATCCACGTAGTACTGCTGAATCTTGTCGAGAACTTCGCTGTAGACAGTCAGCGCCTTGAACGCATTGTCGTTCGAGGACTTGCCGAGCATGTAACCGGCCGAAACGTAGGCAATAACCAGAACCGAGATACCAACCACGATCTTCTTGGCAAGTGGACTCATGCGCTGTTCCTTTGTGTGCCGAAACCTTCGGGAATCCCAAGTTAGACGCGAGAAACAAGCGCCGGTTTGCAAGGAATGCAAAAGCCGATTATACCAGACCGGATAGCCAATTTTGCCACCTGCGGATGCCTGGTTGACTAGGGCGGCAAACCCAGCGGAAAGGCCAAAATTAGGGTCGAATCGGGGCTATTCCTTGAAGTCTTCGCAGGCGGCGGCGACGGTGGGGAAGACCGGGATAACCTTATCGACCTGGGTCATCTTTAAGACCCCTTCAACCATGCCTTTCACGCACGCAAGCCGCAGCTTCCCGTCCGCCTTCTTCAGGCGGCTGAACGATTTCACGATCTGGCCGACGAAGGCACTGTCGATATGGTCGACCTTGCCCATGTCGAAAATGATGCGCATCTGCTTCTTCTCGATATGGGAGTCGATCTCCTGATCGACGCGCTTGCAATCCGCGCCCATGTGCACGTTGCCGCTCATTTCCAGGACCCAGATGCCGGGCTGAATCTCTTTTTTTGAAAGGTTCACGTTAGCCTTCGAACGGGAATTGCCGGATCAATCGCATGCAATCGGAAAGCGCTTTCAGAATCGAATCGCCCCAGCCGGAGGGGACGAACGCCGCCGTGCTCTGATTGATCTGCTTGTCGGCTTCGGCGAAAAAACGCAGGTGCTGGCCTTCGGGCGCGACCGCAAATTCCTTTACGACAATCGAGAAGGGGATGTCGCGGCCGTTCTGGCGCTTGTTCATCGTGAAATGATGCACTTGGGCCAGGCCCTCGGCTCGGTCCGCCTGTGCATACTGCCAGTCTTCCACGATCGGCCTCCTGATGGCCCCTGATGGTTTGCGAAGATACTCCGTCGCCGTCTGGCTTTCAAGCGACAAAAACGCAGCTTGAACGCAGCGTGCTATCGAAGGAGGGCGAGATAGTAAGCTGCAAAATGTGGCAAGTCAATCGTACGGCCTAGCCCGCTACTTATGGGCGAAACGATGCTGCCGGCCCGCCGGAACCTCGAATGCTTCGGGTTCCACCAGCGGCGTTGCGGCCGTGACGTAGGTCTGGCTGATGCGATCCTGCCAGGTGAAATGGTCTTCATCCCACAGCGACCAGACGAACCCCAGCACGGTCGCCCCGGAAATCAGGTAGCCGAAGCTGCGCCACAGCAGTTGCCGGGTCTCGGGGAGGCTCCCATCGAGACGAACGATGGTCAGGCAACGCAACTGCATGCCGGGAGTCGCTCCAGCGAAAGTCGTGAACAGAAAGAAATACTGCGCGTAGAACAGGAAGAACGCCGCCAGATACACCACCGCGTCCACTTTTTCCAGCATCAACTGGCCGCCGAGCGAGCGGAACAGCCCTAGAAATCCCGCGTAGGTCAGCGCGAGAAACAAACCGTCCAGCAGGCCCGCCTTACGCCGTTCCGCCAGGCTCGCCACCGGAACCAACGCGGTCAGCGGATGGGCACGATCATCAGGCCGCGCTGAAAAATCCAGCTCGGGCTGAATGTTGATTTCGACGCGTTCGTTCTGGCGCGCCTTGGGAGCAGCCCGCTGAATAGTCCGCGGGCGAGGCTCCGCCTCGTCGTAAAGTTTTATTTCGTGAAGATCGGAAGACCGATCCGCCGCATCGGGCGGTGCGAAAGGTAAGCCAGACTGCAAGTCATCGGGACGAGGACGGCCGCGGCGCACACGGTAGGCTTCCAAGCGGCGAGAGACTTCTCTACGCCATTCCGGTTCAGCGGAGTCTGCGGTCTCGTCGTTCGCGGTGGATGCGGATACAGCCACCGAAACCGGTTCGAGATTTTCGTCGGCCTCGACGAGTGGAGCGTCACAAAAAGAGCAGTTGTCAGCGGCCTCGAGCAGCAGGGCGCTGCAATGCTTGCAAATTTGTATCACTGGTTCGTTTTGCGCTGCGATAGTTCCAGTGATGGAACACCGCGATGTTAGCACGAGCGCGAAACGTCCTCCGGCATGAATACGGCTGGCCGTGTTGCGTATCAGGCAACTTGCTGTGGATTTCCGGGTTCCTACCGCCATCGCGAACTCGAGTCGAATGCTGCGCCGCGCTTTGATTGCGAGGCTGCGAGGTGCGTGTTAGGCTCGACTTTCTTTTTTGGGGGATTTTCGTTCCGGCGCCGCGATGCCGGACGTAACCGCTTTGCACCTTCCGTCTAAATTCGCCGCCTGCGCGCTGTGCTTGTCGATCTCGTTCGTTTTGTCCGCCGCCGCCCGAGCTCAGAGCAGTGGTGGAAGTTCCCCGCAGGGCACTGCCAGCGAAATTCCCAAGAAGTCCGCGAAGACTCAGGTTCCCAAGCCGCTCGGATCCAGTTCACCAGCCGGGCACGCCGGCGAAACCGCCACCCTCGAAGCCGATCAGCAGCGCCAGGTGGGCAAAATCTATTACGCCGACGGCCATGTCGACGTGCATTACGAAAATACGCGGCTGCGGGCGGATCACGTCGAATATAACGAAGAGACCCAGGTCGTCACCGCCCAAGGCAACGTTCAGCTCGACTATCTGACGCAACATGTGGAAGCCGAAGACGCGCGCTACGAAGTCGTGACCGGCCGCGGGACCTTCCACCATGTTCGCGCCACCTTCGCCGTCCAGCGTCGGCAAACTCCGACGCTCTTAGTCAGTCCGAATCCCATTTATTTCGAAGCCGACGAAGCCGAGCGCATCGACGAGAAGACTTACAAAATCCACAAAGCGTGGATGACCGTCTGTGACCCCAAACGCCCCACTTGGAAATTTTACGCGCCGGAAGCGACGGTCTACATGCAGGATTCCGTCCATCTCGAAAATGGCAACTTCCGCCTCTTCTCGATCCCGGTGTTGTATCTGCCCTACGCGACATTCCCCGCGGAAAAACAGCGCGCTTCCGGCTTTCTGATCCCCGATATCGGCGATAGCTCCAGCAAAGGTTTTATTTTTGGCGACGCGTTTTATTGGGCGCCCACCGACTGGGCCGACATGACTGTCGGCGCGAACTACTACAGCCGCCGCGGTTGGAGCCAGCGCGCCGATTTGCGCATGCGTCCCTGGGAAAACGCGCGGCTCGACATCAACTACGCGGGTGTGGTCGATCGCGGTTTGCCCACGCCCACCGGCATCGTCAATCAGGGCGGTCACGAGGCGCGGTTACTTTTCACCGCACTCTTGCCCGACGGTTGGCGCGCGGTCGCAGACCTCGACAATCTGTCCTCGCTCACCTACCGCATCGCGTTCAGCGAGACTTTCGTGCAGGCCATCAATTCCGAAGTTCGCAACACGGCCTTCCTGACCAAAAATTTCAAGGGCTTCAGCCTGAATTTCGCGGCGCTCAGTTACAAAAACTACGTCAGCGCCACTCCCGATACTTTTGTTTCGCTGCGGACCGCGCCAGAAGCTCGTTTCAGCTCCGTCGACCAAGCGCCTTGGGCGAAGCTACCGATTTATTTTTCATTCGACGCCTTCACCGACGCCGCTCACCGCTCCGACACCGTCACCGGATTCCAAACGCCGAACTTCGTAGCTCGCAGCGAAATCGCGCCGACGGTCACGATACCGCTGCATTTCGGCCCGTGGCTGGACGTCACGCCGTCGTTCACCTTCCGTTCCACGTATTACAGCGGCCAACTGCAGAACGGCAACTTCGTCAGCAACGGATTTTTCCGTACCACCGAAGAGTTCTCGCTCGATTTGCGGCCACCCACGATCGAACGCGTCTGGGGCGATTCCGCGACCGGCCGAAAATGGAAACATGTCATCGAGCCGGAAATCATTTACACCGACGTGAACGGCGTGAAGGATTTCGCCCGCTTTGTGCGCTTCGACGAAGACGAAACGCTGACCGACACCAACGAAATTCAGTACGGGGTTACCCAGCGGCTCTATTTCCGTGAGGGCGAAGGCGGCACGCAGGAATTAGTGAGCTGGAGCATCTCCGAGAAGTATTTTTTCGACCCGACCTTCGGCGGCGCTTTGGTTCCGGGCCAACGAAACGTTTTTCAGGCCACGGATTCGCTTACACCGTTCGCCTTCGCCGACCAGGCCCGCCATTTTTCGCCGATCGTCAGCAACCTGCGCATCGAACCGGGCCGAAAGTTCGACACCCAATTCATCGTCAATCTGGATCCCAAGCACGGCCAGTTGGCGGCTATCGGCGAACTCGTGAAATGGAAGCCCTACCGGGAATATTTCCTGACGCTGGCCCATTTCTCGACGTTCAACTTGCCTACGCCCGCCGCCGACAACCCGCCCAATTTCGATTTCGAGCCGCGTTCCAATCAGATCCGTACGCTGGTGGGATACGGAGATTTGACCCGCCGGGGATTTAACGCGACGTTCGGCGTCAGCTACGACCTCACGCGCTCTTCCTTCCAGAACCAAATCGCCGCGGCGGGTTACAACGGATCATGCTGCGGCTTAGGCTTCGAGTACCGCCGCTTTTCGTTTGGCGACATCCGCAGTGAAAATCAGTACCTGGTGGTGTTCCGCATCGCGAACCTGGGTTCGCTGGGCACGCTGCGCCGCCAGGAAAAAATATTCTAGGCCTCGCGAGATTTCATCTGCATCAGTTTCTGCGCCGCGGCCCAGCCGATTGCACCCACCGCGATCCCCGCAATCACATCGGCCACGTAGTGATACCGCCCATAAACCGTCGCCACGCACATCGCCGCAAAAAACGGGGCGCAAATCCAGTATAGCCACGGCTTGTACCGCCGCGCTGCGAGGATCGCGACCATCGATCCGGCCACGTGCGCCGAAGGAAACGCCGCGCCATGCACCCGCCCGAAATGCTCGACCAATTCGATCGTCGCGGTAAACGGGCCGCCGGTGAGCGGCGCGGAGTGTAAGTAAGCCAAAGAGAAGAAAGGACTCTCGATCGGAAAAAGGATGGCGATGACGTAAACCGAATAGTGCGTGACGGCCGTGGCCGTCATGACGGTCCAGAAAGATTGGAACTGCTTTTCGAAATACAGAATCCCCGGAAGCAGGACCAGAAACAGAAAATAGGTCATGTACGCGAATTGCATTGCGTCGTTGAGCACGGGATTCGCAAACTGGTTCAGCCACACCGAAGGATGCACACCCGCCAGGTTGAAATCGAATTGAATCAGCCAGCGGTCGAACCAGCCGGGGAAAATCGCGTGTACCAGCCCTTGCAGCTCTTCAAAAAAGAAAATGTAAAGTGGCAACGGATACCAGTGGCGTACGAACTGGAAGATTTTATTTTCGGAGGCATCAGCCCGGCAAGCCAGAATCGCAACGCCCAAAGCGATGGCCAGGTGCACAGCGATCGCGCGAGGAGCGTGGGCGATGTTGCGGTGGAACGCGAAGAAAATGAATTCGAGCCAGGCCAAATAAGTAAACGTGACCCATTCGAAAGGACCGAAGGTTGCGATGACGCGTTCGAGGAAGCCGTTGGCCGCGTTCGCTAGTTCGTCGCCGCTGAATCCGCCGGTGAATTCCCGCGAATCCTCGATCACGATGGAGTGTGCCAACGTGCGACCCCTGGGCGGCAATTCGTCGAATAGCGAGTCGGTTCGATGTTTAGTCACGGTCGATCCTCTGCGCTTTCGGGCCTTGCCAGACAAGCGCCCAGTACCAGGCCGCCCCGGCCTTTTTCGCGATCCGTATCAGTGTGTTTCCACGACGAGACTGGCCAGCCGCGTTTTCGAGCGATTTCCGTTAGTCCTCGAGAAGGATTCACGGCTTGCGGATGGCCGACCGCTTCGAGCATTGGGCAATCGGCTAAAGAATCGCCGTATGCGTAAGAAGCCTGAAGGTCAATGCCGTGCTGGACTGCTAATCCGCATATCGCCCGCATTTTGGCGCGACCGACCATGTGTTCCCCGGATAATTCCCCGGTCCAGATTGCAGAAGCGATTTTGGAATCTTGCGGCGCGGCGAATGGCAGAATCGTCGAGAGCTTCGTCGCCACTACTTGAATACCGCGCGGCAAAAAACACGCAGCGCCTACGGCTAAGAGCGCCAGCGTTCCGCTGATCAAAAATACCCGGTGATTCTGAGATTGATGCCACGCCAACCGGGACCATCCTTGCTCGAAAAATCTGAGCCGATTCGGCGAGTCTTCCGCCCCGATCGAATGGATCCAATTCGAGGCGAGAGACTCGGGAAGCCCGGCGAGATAAGTTTTGTTCGCGCGGCACGCCTCGTCGATTCCTAGCGGCAGCAAATACGCAGAGCGCATCAACCATTTGAAAGCGTTCGAAGCTGGAAGCAGGCGCCGCGCAAAGAGGTGTTGGAGAAAACGGAATTCGAGAGACGGCGCGGGCAGGAGCGTGCCGTCCAAATCGAAAAACGCGGCGGTGGATGCCGGCGCGCTCATCGATTCGCGGCCACCGGTAACGCTCGGACCGGCCGTCTTTCCAGCGTGGCAAGATACCGCCGGCCATCCCACACGACCGGCACTGCTCGAACGACGCAGAACGCCGCCGTAGCCGCCACCAGAACGTGACCTGCATTCAAAAGCAGAGCGCGCGTTTCCGGCTGCAACCAACTGGCGGGCAAATGAGCCATCGGCAGCAACATCCCCAGATAGCAAAAGCAAACACACTTAAGACCGGCATAAGCGGCGCGACTGGCGCGGGAGGACACCAGGGCGCGGCCCCACGTGGTTTCGACCATTCCATTCCGGCCGAATCCAACGCGCCCCACGCGCGCGGCCAGCGACCGCAGAAAATCCGTGAGAGTTCCGCGCACAAAAAAAAGAACCGGAACCCACAGGGAAATCAGCCCGCTGACGGCGAAAAAAGTGAAAAACAGATTCTCAACCACCCGATCGCCGAGAATATCCAGTTGCGCTCCCAGCGGCGTGGCCAGACCACGCGTGCGCGCGACATATCCGTCGAGGCCGTCCAACGCGATGGCCGCGACCGTCAGCAAAACCGCCGCAATATCGGCCGCGATCGAATGTTTGACCAGCGTGAACAATGCCACGGCGGCAAAGGCAGCGGCGACTCGCGCCATCGTGATCTGATTCGGCGTCATCGGCGCTCCTTGCAGAAAGTTTTGGACCCGCCACCGCAACGACGAAAATCTGGTCGCCGGGCTCCAGCAAGCACGGGTCCGTGACTCCAGGAAAAGCACAATCGCCGCCAATTCAGGAGCGTGGTTTGGCGAGTGTTATCAATGGTTTGGAGACCAGCGTAGAAATCAAACGGCTCGGGGGCCGCAAGCATTCGCGACACCTGTATGGAATGCACTTGAACGCGGTCGGCATCAGATGAGCGGAATCGCCGGATGCGCGGTTCCGGTTTGTCAGCAAATAACCATAAGATGTGGGAAAATTGGCGGCTGGAAATGGAACGGCCGCAGCCGTGGCGCATCCAAGAACAATGAACGAAATAGACCTTCAGACTGAGCCAGCTCGCCACGCGCGGGCCAACCGATGTTAGACGTTTCGATTTTTGCCGCCTTCTTTGCGGGCTGCCTCTCTTTTCTTTCTCCCTGCGTGCTACCGCTGGTGCCGGGTTATATGTCCATGCTGTCGGGCATCGGCGTCGAACAATTGAAAGAAGGCAAGACGCCGCGCGGCGGTCTGATCTGGTCGGCGCTGGCGTTCGTCACCGGATTTTCGGT
>DASWVE010000126.1:0-44002 GCA_036401315.1 Candidatus Acidiferrales bacterium | reverse complement strand
CGGAATCCTGGATGCCGAACGGGGCGTTGCCGGCGGGCAGCGTGGTGTCGGTGAACGATTTCACGAGAGTAAAGGTGCCGTCGTACATGTCGACTTTGTTGTTGGCGTTATCCGCGGCAAAAATAAAATTCCCCAAAGGGTTGGTGGTGATGGCCAGGCCGGTATAGACCGCGCCGGGCCGGGTGACTGCCACGACCGCCGCATCAGGATTCACACCGGGATTCCAGCCGCTGATGGTGCCGTCGATCGTGGCGAAAATAAAAATCGCGGGAGCTCCTTTAATTTTGAAATCGGACGAGCCGTTGAAGACGATGCCGGTGGGAGAACCGGGACCGTCGCCGCCAGCCGTGGGAATCAGAACGTTGAGCGGCACTTTAGTTCCAGTGTTGGTGTAGAGCGTGGACCACCCGGAGCCTTGGTCGCTGATCCAGAAAGGTCCGCCGGGCCCATACGCAAGTCCCCAAGCGTTGACAATCAGCGGATCGGTGACCGGAGCAGTCCCGGCTTGATTCGAAACCAGGTTTTTCACTTTATATTGGGCGCGAGCCGGGGCGGCGCCGAACAGCAAAGCCGAGGCCAATAACACGGTTAACGCGATGATACGGAGTTTCATGCGTGTTTCTCCTTTTTAGATCGAGCCAGTTCGAGGGTCTGGGATGGGGGGAGTGCCACTCGCTGGCAGTCGACACGTTGCCATGGAGCCTGAGGGCCGCTAGTCGCGAAATTGTAAACAATTTGTCAAGTTCTAGGAACCGTGGAAAAAACGGCGCGATTGATCTTAGTGAGGGAGCTCGGCGCAACAGACGACTGAAAAACGGAACGGCACGAGCTTCGCCAATCGCCCTAAGAGTTCACAATCTGGGTAGGTTGACTGGAGACAGGCTGGGCGCGTGGAAATCTCACCAGAAAAGTTGTTCCGGAGGACGACGTATTCTCGACGGCGACCGAACCGCTGTGGTCGTGGATCACTTTGTGTACGATGGCCAACCCCAAGCCGGTGCCGTTTGATTTCCCAAAACTGACGAAGGGTTCAAACAAAGTCTCGCGAATCAAGGGCGGCACGCCCGGTCCGCGGTCTGATACCCGGATCTCAAAAAATTCGCCCACCGATCGAATATCAACCTCGATGTCGCCTTCAACCGGAGCCGAGGCTTCACAGGCATTCAACACCAGATTAAAAAGCGCCCGCTCCATTTTTCTCGGATCGAACACGCCGGTCAGCTCGCCGGACGAACGAATGATAATCGCTCGAACCTTCATCTCGGAACGCGCCCGAGCAGCGTCCACAGCGCGGCGGACGGTTTGATCGATGGTGGCCGGACGCGGAGCGATGGATGCGTCCTCGCGCGACAACTCCCGGAGCGAATCGAGCAGGTCGGTGATTTGTTCGGCGGCCGTTTTGATTTCGCCATAAATGTCGTCACGATTCAATTTGAGCTTCTCAGCTTCGTAGAGGAATTCCGCGTTGGCCACCACGGCCGCCAGGTAATGCCGAAGATCGTGAGATATGGAGCGCGCCGCCCGGCCCAGTGCGGCGATTCGCTCGGTAACAAATCGGCGTTCTTCGGATGCCCGCAGGTCTCCGCGCATCTTCGCGAAGGCCGCTCCAAGTTCGGCCACTTCGCTGCTGCCCGCCGGATTTACCGTGTACGAGTAGTCGCCTTGCGCCAGCGCCCTCACGCCGGCGACCAAATCATCGAGCGGTCGGGTAATCGTCCGCGAAACAAGAATGAGCAGCAGACCCGCGGCGAGAATGGAGGAAATACCGAGCAGCAAAATCCTGCGATCGAGCCTGGCAATGAAGGCATTCGTAGATTGCAAGGGCATCAGCACGTAGCACTTCACTTCCGGAAACCGCCCTTCTTGCAGCGAAACACTCGCGGCCTGATAGGGAGTTTCGCCCAGGAGAATTTCTCGAGACCCGGATCCCGTGTATGCGCCCTGGGTGATCAAGGCCCGCAAACCTTTCACCTCAGCGGGCGAAAGCGTGGTCGCAATAATGTCGTCGCCGGTCGCGAGAGCGATCTGGCTGCCGGACGCAATCGAAAGTTGCTCGGCGACGGAAGAATCGATTTGATAACCAACGGCGATGTTCCCGAGCTGGTGTTGGTTGCTCTCGCTGCCAGCCACAATCGGGTGCAAGAACACCCGGTAGAGTTGCCCGTTGCCGTACCACCAAGCCGTGGAGTCTCCATCCTCGATGGATTTTTTCAAATCGGCTTCCGCCAGTCCGGGTTCCCATCCGGGGTTGGACAGGTGCAGGGCGAAAATGCGGCCGTCGGAGCCTGAAAGAACGAAGAGTTGGCTTCCCGCCAGTTTCCAAAAGGGCTCGGACGCATCTTGGATTGTCGGTCCATGTTGCGTAGCCATCACCGCCTTCAGGGTCGGCAATTCGGCCAGCAGTGCGGCGGTCTGGGAGAGCTGCACGTCGCGTTCCCGCTGCAATATTTTGAACGCGTGGAGCGAAGCGTCGGTGCTCTGGCGCACTCCTTCGGTAATTTCCGAGCGTACCGTGTGGTGCACGACCAGCAGAACCGCGGCCAGCAAAGTACAAATCGTCAACAGTGCGGCGACCAGGAGTTGGGTTCGTAGTCGGAGAGAAGGCATGTGCCTCGCGGCCGGAGTATTCTATTCGCCCCGCGAATTCACTCGATCGCCAGGTAGGAATTTGTAACCCGAGCCGTGCATCGTAAGAAAATAACGCGGGTTAGCGGGATCCGGTTCGAGCTTTTGCCGTAAGCGCAGAACGTGGTTATCTACGGTTCGCGTGGTTGGGTAATTTTCATATCCCCAGACTTCGTTCAACAATTCCTCGCGAGAAATAACCCGGGAAGGACACTTCGCGAAGTAGCGCAGAAGTTTAAATTCCTGCGCGGTAAAGCTGAGTGGCTTCGATCCATTGGTCCCGCTCATGGAGGCGAAGTCGATTTGGATCTCATCAAACGCGAGCACGTCATCCGGGTTCGCGTGGCCGGTCGCACCCAGTGCCGCCGATTGGCCGCCACGGCGCATCGCTCGCCTGACGCGCGCCAGCAGTTCCTTGGGACTGAAAGGCTTGGTAACGTAATCGTCCGCGCCAAGCTCGAGCAACAAAACCTTGTCCTCGACCTCATCGTTCGCACTGAGCACGACGATTGGCACCGATGCCGTGAGGGCCTTGAGGGCGCGGCATACTTCCTTCCCCGGCATGCGCGGAAGGTTCAAGTCCAACACCACCGCACTCGGAGTCGTTTTGCGGAAACTTTCCAGGCCTGCCACACCGTCCGCTGCAAGCTGTACGTTTAAACCGTCCGCTTCGAAAAGACGCTGCAGCGTGCGCTGCATGGGCCGGCTGTCCTCAACCACTAACACGGTATGCATGTTTATCCCCTATATCGACCACCACTCGCGAGGCCACTTCCGGTTCAGGTTTGCTGAAGATCTTCATTATACATCCACCCACCGCCAGCCAGATTGCGGGCCGGTATCGGGACGCGACCGGTAACGGGCCTGTGTCTTGGCGGCGGGGCAACTGAAAACGTTCGCTGCAGACCTGGCGTCAGCGTCAAGTGTAAAAAACCTGACACATTCAACTTGTCTCTGGGTTGTTGGCCAATTGTCAACAAAGCGTAAATTCGTAATCCGTGCCGGATCACAGGAGTGCAGCACCGCTACCGACGAACAAGGCCAAAAAAACCAAGGCATTCCGCTATCGCTAGTGGTCGTAATCAGACTTGGGAGGCGGCACATAGTCGAGGCCGTACTTATTTTTGTGGGTCGGTTTTACGTCCGATACTTCGTTGATACGAATCGCTCCCAGCGCGAGGTTGGAATTCGACACCGATATCACCCGCGTGAGCGCCTTGAGCTGCTCCGGAGTTGCCAGTTCGTACCATACGCTTAACAGATACGAACCCGCTGGCACGTCCGGAATGACCACGCGGCCGGAATGGTCCGACGCCGCGAAATAATTAGTGTCGAGGGCAACAACCACCGCGCTCATTTCGGCATGAATATTGCAGAAAAGGAAGCTCACTCCAGTCCGATCGAAACGCACCGAGCGCGACGTACCCGATTCGTAAAGGCCCAGATCGAAGCGTCTCCCATCGTAGAGTGAAAAGATATTGTGGAAAAATGGATCCTCGTTTGGAAATACCACCAGAGTTCCTACCGGCACCACCAGCAGGTGCGGCTCGAACGTCTTATTCCGCTGCACCAGCCTCGGTGATTGGAGCCTCCCGGGGGGCGGCTCTCCAGGCGTCTCTGCGGCGCGATCCAGCGGCGTAAGCCAAACCACTACGTTCGAAGCGTCGCGAACATTCGCTTTTGAGGTTTCTACGCTCCCGCTGCTCGCCCGCGTAATCACAAAATCCACCGAGACGGAATGCCGCTCCAAGGGCCGAGGTGCGAGACCCGGCCCTTGAACCAAAACCGTCAAACAGGTGAGCATGCAAAACGTCTGTTTCATCGACCGGCCCTGTCAGAACAGATAACCAACACTAAGTGTAATCTGGTTGGCCGAATTCGCGTTGCTATCCAAGGTGTAGGTCTGCAGGCGCCGATACTCGACCGAAACCAGGACATCGGACCGTACGCGGTAAATGAAATTCGCGAACGGGCTCAGGTTGCGTGCAAGCGAGCCACCATAAAAAGTCCCAGACGCGGGGAATGCTCTCAGCTCACTGGCGAACGGGTTATCCTGACCGTAGGCCAAATTCATCTCGAAATTGGTTTTCGGCTTGATCTTAAGTTGAACCCATCCTCCCACCGAATCGAGTCCGCGAATGAGGGTGTTTGGATTGGCGATGGGCCCCGACAATACGATGCTTTGCCCGATGCCCCCATTCAATCCTGCCACGGCCCTTCCGCGATAAGCTTCCGCGCTCAAGTCAAAGAAGGATCCCAAGGGAACCGTGGCGTCGAAGGTTGCGGCCCAGCCATCGACGTTTCGCCCGAAGCCCCAGTTTTGGCGGCCGTAGTAACCGCCCGATCCGAGCGTCAAATCTTTGCCAAAAACCTTTCCGGTCCAGGCAATGCGTGAGGCGTACGCCGGCTGACCCGACTGTTCGCCCACGGTCGGCAACCTGTCCTGCTGTGCCGGATAGTCTCCCGTTAATGAGTCGAGGATTCCCGCCTCCAGCAGGAGGCTCGAGTTCGAGGACAGATGTACGCGGTGCTCGATGCGAATTTGAGGTGTCCAGGTCCATAAATTTCCGCTGTAGGAAAGCGCGGGTGTCGCCAGGGACGCCAGTGACGTCGGAGTAAGCGGACTGATGAATAGGTTATCTTGCCCCGCGACCAGCGCGGTGTTTTCCCAGTCGAGCCGGATGGTGCCGGTGCGCAAGCGTACGATACCAAGAGTCGAGCCGTTGGAAGTGTCGGGAAACCCTCCGGCAAAATCGAACCTCAAATTTGCGCTGGTACGCGCTCCGGCGATGTCCGGCCCAAACGCCTCGATTCCGATCTGCGACTGACGCAGCGATCCCGAAAAAGCCCCGGACGTGCCCGGTGTGGCCGCCGCGGTAGCGGTCTCTGGGAAGTCCAGATTGTCCAGTGCTCCCCGCGTTACCGCGGTATTGAGTAGCACGATGCCGGATAGACGAACCCGGTACTTCGATCCACTCTCGACCTTGGTCTGACTTTGCTCGACAACCTTGTCGTTCAGCAGATGTTCGTCGTCTCGCAAATCGGAGATTTGTTGTTCGAGAGACAGCCCGCCTTCCTGGCTAGGAGCTACCGCCGGCAGAGCAGACGTTGAGATTGCCGTTCGTGGCGATGAAAGACTGTTCGAGGGATCATAGGTTTTGTCGTTCGCCAACGCCACCGCGGAGTTCGCGCGGTTTAATTCGTTCCGCAGCGCCACCGTTTCGTGGTGCTCGCGGTCTGCCGCGAGGCGTACCTGATCCATCTCTTGGTTTAGTCTCTGAACCTGTGCCTGGAGTTGCCGCACGGAGGCCGCCAGAGATTTCACATCGATTGTCTCGTCGGCTGATCGCGTAGGTTCACTTTGGCTCCGCGCTACCGAAGACGAAAAAATTAAAATGCCGATCGCCAAGGATAGTTTGAAACAGACCGGGCGCCATCGATTCGACTGCATGGAGGACCTCCTGAGCGATTCGTTCTAAGCCTCTGTTCGCGTACCCGACCCACAGCCGATTTTCCAGTTCGCGTGGAATGTTAACCGGGCCGACACGGCCGTTTCCTTGCCACCGGAAACGCTCCGGTTTCGTTTGATGCAGGTATGGGCGGTGCGGAAGTTACTCATTTTCTCAACGCTTTGACGGCCGTCAGGCTCCGCGGCTCCCCTTCCAGAGACATCCGCCTTACAAGAACGCGACAACCATTTAACCCGCACATGACAAATTCGGCCGGCCGACGGAGATACCGTGACGGCTCTGGAAAAGAACCTAATTCAACGTACAGGAGCGTTATGGATAAGACAAAAAGTCTAATGAATCGCCGATCACTCTTGCAGAAAGGCGCGATGGCAGCAGGAGCGGCGACGTTAGGTGCAGCATTCGTCGGGAGTGAAACAGTGGCATTTGGCCAGTCCACCGGTAACAGTCTGACCAAAGGAGACATCAACATTCTGCGTTTTCTGGCCGCCGCGGAACTCATCGAAAGCGACCTGTGGATTCAATACGCAGAACTGGGCGGTCTGACCTCCGGAGTGCCCCCCGAGGTGGATCCGAACCAAACTGTGAACGCATATCAGGCGGCGCTTTCCAACCTCGATGGCGACGGCCCTCAGTACATCACCAGCAACACCATCGATGAAATCAGTCACGCCAACTTCCTCAACGGCTACCTGGAATCCAAGGGCGCCGACCCAGTTAATTTCGACGAGTTCCGCACACTACAAGGCAGCCGGGCCACCGGTGCGCAGAATTTGGGCCGCCTGACCAACCTCATGCACCTGAACGTGGACACCAGCTGGTTCATCCGTTACCGCAGCGCGACGAACCCTGACTTTGGCGCCACCTACCCACAAGCCATCACCATCAGCAATCGCACGGCTATCCCGATCACGGATGCCGATTTGGGCGACGCCAACCACGTTCAGGTTATCGCCAATACTGCTGCGTTCCACTTCGGATATATCGAACAAGGTGGATCGAGCCTGTACCAGGCGCTCGGCCGAAAAGTCACCAGCGAGGAGGTATTGAAAATTACCCAGGGAATTGGCGGGGATGAAATCGCGCATTTCCTCGAGTGGGTGGATTTCGCGGGTAACGGCGTGCAGCAACCAGTCGCTCCCGTATCGTCTGGCGGGTTGACCTTTCCTGATTTCTTCACCAAGGGTCCGCTGTTCCAGCCCAGCCTGATCTTCCCGGTGCCGTGCGAGTTCATCAGCCCGAACCTGCCGCATTGTGCGGTGATTCGACCGATCACCGACGGATTTGCCGGAGCCCAAGCCACGATCACGTCCTTCACGGCCGACGGGCTCTTTTTCGGTCAACAACCGAAATTCCTTCAACTCCTCAAAGAAAAGGCAACCGACGCCGACGCTGCGGTTCGCCAGCTCTAGTCGCTATTTGCAATCGGCATACGAGGTGCCCCACGTTTCGGTATTGAGGCGTGGGGCACCTCAAAAATATCCGTGACGACGGCGCCGCCACTGTCCTCGGTTGGTGCTTTCGTTGCTGCCGTGTTGCCAAGGCTCTGCAATAAAACCAATCTAGGATGACGACAATTGTTAGGCGATTTTAGACCCGGAATTCGCAACTGCCCCCTCTAGCCTCGCAAATGTGATCTATACATATTTTGCGTAACGGATAGTTGGTATTTCACCGAGCATCTTCATTTTCGTTTCCAGATAATTGGACGCGCGCATCGTGTTTTGCAGGACCCACCCATATCTTCTCCCTACGAATTTTTGTAACAGCCCCTCAGGAAACAACTTAGTCGCCGCGAAGGAACGGCGATCAAGGTGCATTACGCGATGGCGAGTGAGATCGCCGATCGCTTTGGCCGGCAGAAAAATTTGAGGAAAGATTGAGGGTGAAAAATGCGCTTGCGATTTGACAAGTACTTGCGACTCGCCTTTTCGTTTCTAGCTTTGTTACTCTTGCTGCCGGCTCTGGCGTTGGCGCAAAGCGTGGTTACCGGAGGCGTTACCGGAGTGGTCACCGATCCTTCCGGTTCGGTGGTGGTGGGCGCCGTTGTGGCCCTGAAAAATCAGGCCACCGGCGAGGTGCTGTCGGCGACGTCCGCGTCGACGGGCACCTACCAATTCACACTGCTAAAACCGGGTTTCTACCTCGTCTCAGTTTCGCAATCTGGATTCAAGCAGGTGAGCGTGAGCGTCGAAGTTCTGCTGGGGCAAACCGCGCTGGCCAGCGTCAAGCTGGAAGTTGGCGCGTCATCGGAAACGGTGACGGTCACCGAGCAAGGCGCGTTGCTGCAAACCGAAGACGCCAACATCTCCTCCAATTTCGATACCAACGCGATTCAGAACACACCAAACCCGGGCGGCGACATTACCTACGTGGCCCAGACCGCACCGGGCATCACGATGAACAGCTCGACCGGCGGCGGCTATGGCAACTTCAGCGCCTTCGGCCTGCCCGGAACTTCCAATCTTTTCACTGTCAATGGTAACGACTACAACGACGCGTTTTTGAACCTGAACAATTCCGGTTCGAGCAATTTGCTGCTGGGCGGCAATGAACTGCAGGAAGTGGCGGTGGTCAGCAACGGTTACACCGGGCAATACGGCCGGCAGGCCGGTGCGCAAGTCGATTACACCACCAAATCCGGGACCAATAGTTTTCACGGCGACCTGGTCTACAACTGGACTGGCCGCGCGCTTTCCGCCAACGACCCACTAAATAAGGCCAACGAAGCGGCCGAAGACCTACCGAATTCGCGGCCCTTCGAAAACAACAACCAGTGGGCCGCTGCCCTCGGCGGGCCGATCAAGAAAGACAAAGCATATTTCTTCGTCAACACCGAAGGCATCCGCTACATCTTCGGTTCGATCCAGAACGTCAGGGTGCCCACGCCAGCCTTCCAAAGCTACGTGCTCGGCAATGTGCCGCAGGACCTGAACACCCAGGCGTTCTATCAGAATGTCTTCAAGCTCTACAACAGCGCACCCGGCATCGGCAACGCCACGCCCAACGCGGATAGCTGCCCGGGATTTGCCACCGCGCCGGGAACGACCGGAGGCGAATGTACCCAGAGCTTCAGCGAATCGGTTTCCAGCGGAAATAAGGAATGGCTGCTGAGCGGACGAGTGGACGTGAACTTGAGCGAAAACGACAAGCTCTTCGGGCGCGTCCGATTCGATCGCGGCGTCCAGCCCACCTACACCGACCCGATCAACCCGGCCTTCAACAATATGAGCACGCAGCCCCAGAACGAAGGCCAACTAAATTACACGCATATTTTTTCGCCGACGGTGGTGAATAACTTCATCTTCTCCGATCTTTACTACTCAGCGGTCTTCGGCAATTTGACTCCGGGGAATGCGCTGAGCCTTTTTCCGGGCAATCTGGAATTCCTGGTGGACGGCGCGTTGACTCCGCTGGGCACCGGATCCGGTAATCCCAACGGGTTCGCCGCCGGTTTCCAATTTCCGGAAGGCCGCCACGTGGAGCAGTGGCAGGTGGTCGATGACTTGTCGGTGTCGCGAGGCGACCACAATTTTAAAATGGGTATGAATCTTCGCAGAGACGACGTCTCCGACTTTACCGCGGCAGAAAACACCCTATATCCGGAAGTCGACACCACCTTGTTTGGTTTTGCGAATAACCAAGTGGCGCCGACAGGCTGCAGCGCTAATCTCAATGGTCAGCTAGGCTGCGGCAGCGTCCTGTACAACTTTGCATCGAATATTGAACAACCCGTCGCCTACTACAGCGTCGGTTTCTACTTCCAGGATCAGTATCGGGTCAACTCCAAGTTGACCTTGACCATGACGCTGCGCGCCGACCGCAACTCGGGCGGCGTTTGCCAAACCGGCTGCGCCAGTCTGCCCGCTTCGGCCTTCAGCGATTTGCCGCACGGCGCGACGATTCCGTACAACGAATCATTTCCCAGCGGTAACAAGACCATCATTCCGGGAATAGAGAAGGTGGTTTTCCAACCCAGGTTCGGCCTCGCCTGGAGCCCGGTTGGTCATAACACAGTCATCCGCGCGGGCGTCGGCCTCTTCACCGATCTCTATCCCGGCGGTCTGCTCAGCCTGTTCGATACGAACTTCCCGCAGGTCAATTTGTTCAACGTGCCCACCGGAACAGTCGCCTTCGACACGCTCGCTCCGAGCTCCACGGCGTTTCCCACCAGCGGCGTTAACCTGGTGACCCAGTGCAACGGCGCCTTCTTGTCGAATTACAACAGCGGCGGAAGCCTGACCACTGGCGGTTCGAGCGGCGGCGGCTACGCCGGAGCAGCCGCGCCGCTCGGCGGATGCTTGAACGCGCAGGGCGCGCTGACCGTGCCTAACCTGAACGACGTCAGCCGCAATTTGCAGAACCCCAAGTATGTGGAGTGGAATTTCGAAGTGCAGCACACCTTCGGGCCGCACACCGTGGTTTCCGCCAACTACGTGGGCAACCATGGATACGACGAGCTGGTTTTCAATCCCACGCTGAACGGCTTCGGCTTCGGCGGCCTGCCGGCCGCCGCGCCAGATCCACGCGTGGGCCGCGTGGATTTGCTGTACAGCGGCGCCATATCCAACTACAACGGCGTGACTTTCTCCCTGCAGGAAAACAACTGGCATGGACTGAGCGGCCGCTTCAACTACACCTACTCTCATGCGCTCGACGAAGTCTCAAATGTTCCGCTCGAGCCCTTTAGCGTGATCACTAGCATCCTGACCCAGATCGAACCCAACAATCTGCGCGCGCAATACGCTTCGGGAGACAACGACGCCCGGCACTTGATCTCGGGCAGCTACGTCTACCAACTGCCGTTCAAGAGTGAAAATCATTTCCTGAACGCAGCCGTCGGCGGCTGGATGGTTTCCGGCACCATGTTCTGGCGTACCGGATTCCCGTTTAGCGTCATCGACGGCGGAGCTACCGCTGGCCTGGTCGGCAACAACTTGGGCGGCACCAGTTCCACCGGCGCCACCATCTTGGCGAATCCAGTTCCGGGCTTCACCCAGCGGAATTTCAGCAATGCGCGGGCCTGCATCCTGACTCCGTGCTTCTCGGCGGCGGATTTCACCACCAGCACCGACTTCATGGGCAGCGTCGGGCGTAACGCATTTCGCGGACCAGGGTTCTTGGGAGGCGATATGAGCGTGCGGAAGAATTTCTCGCTCACCGAACGGATGACGTTCCAGGTTGGCTTGAGCGCCTACAACTGGTTCAACCATGCGAATTATGGAACGCCCTATCCCAACACCAACGCGCCGTTCTTTGGCTCGACGGTCTTCACTCAGTTCACGCCGACCTCTCCTTACGGAGCGTTTGCGGCCGCCGCCACCGATCAGAGAATTGCGCAAATCACCGGGAAGTTCATCTTCTAGCCCAACCTCGCTCCCACGTAGGAAAAGGCGGCTCGCTCTCGAGCCGCCTTTTTTGTGCTTAATGTTCAGCGGTCAAGAACGGCGTTGGGCGTGGACGAGTTTTCTAGAATCAACTTCTCTCATGTTCACTTCGGCCGCTTGCCCTATGTTCCTTGAACCAAGTGACGCCTGTCGTTGAATAGCTTCAGGCGTTCGGTAACTACTTCTTTTACTGCGTCTACTGCGGAAGGCAGAATTTTGTAGGGCACAACTTCGTTGGGGTGCTTGGCTAGGCCCTCTTCCAACCCGTGGCGCCAAGCCGCCCGCAATTCAGTATTAATGTGGACGATGTTAATTCCGGCGGCGATCGCTCTGGCCAAATCTCGATCGTCGGTTCCGGAGCCGCCGTGTAGGGTCAGAAAAACTCCGGTGGCCTGCTTAATCGCCGCGATCCTTTCGATTTGTAGGCGCTTTTTCGTTTCTCCAGCGATCATGCTGCGCAGCATCCCGTGCATGTTGCCCACCGCAGGGGCGAGGACGTCCACGCCCGTACCTACTACGAACTGCCGCGATTGCTCGGGAGTGGAAAGACTCTTCGAGAGATCCGGGGACGTTTCGTGGATCTCTGAGCCGGTTCCGATATCACCGATTTCTCCCTCGACCAGCATGGCCGGATTGATCGCTTTCAGCGTTTCCACGGCCTGTTTGGTCTGGCGCACATTTTCTTCAAAGGGCAACGCCGAAAGGTCAAAGACGATCGAATCGAAGCCGGCTTTGGCCGCTTCGATGCCTTTGGCCAGCGAGTGGGTGTGATCTGCGTTCAGAAAAATGGGGAAGTCGAATTCTTCGCGCAGGCTCCGGACATAAGCCGCAATCTCCCGCGTGCCAACAAACTCACGCTCGCCCTCGGAAAGACCAACCAAAACTGGCACGTTCAATTCCTGGGCGGCCGCGAATACTGCCTTCAAGAGAACGAGGTCAGAAATGTTGAAATGGCCGACGGCCCGGCCGCCTTGTTGCGCCCGTTGCAGGATGTTTCGTAGCGACGTCATGTGATTGATCTCCGTGGAGCCCGTTTAAGCCACTAATGTAAAACGGAACGGCGAGGGTGTCACGGGCCGCGCGAAGGTGATCAGCGTCGCGGTTTGGATTGGCGCAGGGAGCGCGGCTTGGTTTGCTTGGTCCGCTTTGAAGTTGATTTGGATTTGGTGAGGCTGGTCTTGATTACAGTCTTGCAGGTGCCGCGAGTGCCGGCCGGGGCGGCTTGTTCCATGGCGGTTCTAATGTATCGGCGGATGAAGGGCCGCTCTAGATCGCGCAGGCTGGCGAACTTAATGTGGCGCATGGTTTTGCCTTCGCCTTCCATCACGTGATTTGGATCCGGAAGCGCTGTTCCACGCGGAAATCCCAGATTCACGTGCGCGGCGTTGGTGGCAATGTAGCAAAACATGTCTTTCATTTTTCCGCTGAAGCCGAACCAGATGGCCACGGTGTACACCTGGTAGACCGATTCCGATGCGTCGGGCGCTTCCTCCAGAATCATTTCCCGTAAAACTAGCGCGAGTTCCGCAATGTGCGGATCGTAAGCTCCCAGAAATCCGAGCAGCTGGGGATTGGGTGGGCGGTCCATGGCGAGAGCGAATATACCCTTTTCGCCGCCCGTCGGTCTTTAGCGCTCTCTCCTTGACAACTTAGGGGAGCGGCCCTTAACCTCCTGAGATTCTTAGGAGGCTTGGTGAAACCGCTGGCGCAAATTCTTCCCGGCACACTGGACCTCTTGATCTTGAAAGCCGTGTCGCTCGGCCCACTGCACGGTTACGGAATTCTGCTGCGCATTGGGCAAATTTCCGGCGGTGCGCTGCTGATCGAGCAGGGCGCTCTGTATCCGGCATTATTTCGATTGGTGCGCCAGGGCTGGCTAAGTTCCAAGTGGGGAACTTCGGACAACAACCGCCGCGCGAAATTCTACGAGCTGACCGCAGGTGGACGGAAGCGTCTGCGCGAGGAAGAACAAGGTTGGAACCGTTTGGTGGCGGCCATAGCAGTAGCGCTGAAAGCCCAGCCAGAACAAGCTTGACGCTCCGCTGCGTGTCTGTGCCGAACAGCGTGTAACGAAATAGATTAAAAATCGAGATTTATTGCAGAGGTTCGGCGGTGGGCAGCCAAACTTGAAACCGAGTCTGGCCCGGAACAGAATTGAGTTGAATATTGCCGCGATGCTTTTTGACGATGCGCTGCACGGTGTCGAGGCCGAGCCCCGTGCCCTCGCCCACTCCCTTCGTGGTGAAAAAAGGTTCGAATATATGGGCTCGCACTTCGTCCGAAATCCCCGGCCCGTCGTCGGTAATTTCCACCACTACCCAGTCGTCTTCGCGATAGGTGCGCACCTTTAGTTTGCCTTCTCCGTGCATCGCGTCGATGGCGTTGTCGATGAGGTTGGTCCATACCTGATTCAACTCGCTGCCAAAGGAATTTACCAGCAGCGGAATTTTCTGGTAATCGCGCTCGACCGTGACCCCGTGCTTAAGCTTGTGATTCAAAATTGTGAGCGTGGTCTCCAGGCTCTTCACGATGTCTACGTTCTGTAGTGGGGTCTGGTCCATGTACGTATATTCCTTGATGGCCCGAACCAGATCCGATATGCGCGAAGTGCCGCTCTCGATTTCGTTCAGCAGCGTCGCGATTTCGACCGATGCCGCAATGCGCACCAGCGCCGCACGGGCGGTCGTGGCATCGAGAATCCCGAACAGCGATTCCAGGGCCTCCGGCTTGACGTTCTTGCGTGCCAGGTCGGCGGAGAGCTGCCATAAATCGTTCTGGCCGTGGCTGCGCAGCAGGGAATCGATCTGCTCTTCCAGATCGCTAAGAGCCAGTGCGTCCGGCGGCGGTTCGTCGCTCTGCACGAACGCGGTTTCCATTTTTTCAATTTCGGCACGCTGCGCGCTGGTCAAATCGCGGCTGCCCAGTTCGTGGCTGGCATTGCGAATTTTGTTGAGCACTTCGCGCAGCTGGCTAGTGGCGCGTTTGGCGGCGGAAGCAGGATTATTTAATTCGTGCGCGAGGCCCGCGGAAAGTTTTCCCAGTGAGGCCAGCCGGTCGCGCTGCTGTTCGCGCCGGGTAGTTTCGCGAATGCGATCGGACATTATGCCGACCAGATGTTGCGCCAGCTCCGGCATCTTGTAGACCAGCTCCGGGAAAAGTGCGGAGGGAAAACGTAGGAGGCGCGTAGGGGTAATCGCTTTGAGGCCGACGGTGAATTGTTTCATTCTCGAAAAAGGCAGGACTCCAGTCACGTCGCCCATTTGCAAGGGAATCACGACGGTTTCACCGGCCAGTTCGCCGCGCATCTGCAATTGCCCTTCCAAGAAAACGTACATCGCGTCTGCCGGATCGTCCTGCCGGAAAACTATCTCGCCCGCTCTAATTTTTATTTCGGTCGCTCGACTGAGGAACCAGGTGACTTGATCGTCGGGCAGGTTAGCAAACGCCGGTACCCGTAGCAGTTCGGATTTTTCGGCCATTTAGACTTTGCTCAGGTATTGATGGATGAATTGCACCGCGACCGACCCTTCGCCGACGCCGGAAGCCACCCGCTTCACCGATCCGTGGCGCACGTCGCCTACCGCAAACAGGCCGGGCAGATTCGTTTCCAGCAAGAACGGATCGCGGTCGAGCGTCCAACCCTTCGGGCGCTGGCCGTCGCGAATCAAGTCGGGCCCGGTCAAGATAAATCCGTGTTCGTCGCGTTCGACCAACCCCTCCAGCCAGTCCGTTCGCGGTGAAGCGCCGATGAAAATGAACATCGAAGTAGCCGGCACGCGTTCAATCTTGTTGCTGTCCGAGCACAAAAATGAAATCTCTTCGAGATGGGTTTCACCGTGCACTTCGGACACGCTGGCATTCGCCCAGACTTGAATGTTAGGCATTTCCTCGATCTGGTCGATCAGATATTGCGACATCGTGCTCGAAAGCGAGGCCCCGCGGACCACGATGACCACGCGTTCAGCATACTTGGCGAAATTCATCACCGCCTGGCCCGCCGAATTCGCGCCGCCGATGACGTAAACGATTTCACCTCTGCAGGCCAGCGCTTCCGTAGCGCCGCCACCGTAATAAATTCCCGCGCCTTGCAGCCGTTCCATGCCCGGAGCAGCCAGCCGACGCCACTGCACGCCGGTCGCGATCATCAAAGCGTGGCACGATATTTCATTTCCATCGGCCATTTTGATAATTCGATAGGGCCCTTCAGCCCGCACGCTGAGCGCTTCCTGCGGCGAAAGAATTTCCACGCCGAAGCGCTGGGCCTGCACCACCGCCCGTCGGGCCAGATCGCCGCCGCTCAATCCCATCGGGAATCCCAAATAATTTTCGATCCGCGAACTCATCCCCGCTTGGCCGCCGGGCGCTTCGCGCTCGATCATCACGGTGTGCAGGCCTTCCGAAGCGCCATATACCGCCGCGGCCAAACCAGCCGGGCCGCCGCCGACGATCGCGAGATCGTAAAAATTAGTTTGCGCCCGGGTCTTCAGGCCCACGCGCTGCGCTACTTCCGCCGGAACGCTTTCGAGCAGCTTGGTGCCGTCAGGGAAAAGGACCACCGGAAGACTCGATGCCTCCGGACCCAGCACTTCGAGCAGGCGCTTGATTTCGGGATCGTTTGCCGATTGCTCCACATCGATCCATTGATAAGGAACGCGATTGCGCGCCAGAAAATCGCGCAGCTCATAGCATTTAGGAGACCAGCGCGTGCCCAGCACGCGGACGCCTTCGAACGCCGGCCGGTAGGAAGCACGCCAGTCGTCGAGCAGGTCGTCCAACTGCGGATAGAGATGCTCGGCGGGCGGGTCCCAGGGCTTCAGAAAAAAATAATTGATGCTGGCCTTATTGATAGCGCCGATTGCGGCGTTGGTGTCCGCGTAAGCCGTAAGCAGTGCGCGCTTCGCTTCGGGGAAAACATGAATCGCTTCCTGCAGAAATGCGACGCCGTCCATATGCGGCATGCGCTGGTCGGCGATCAGGAGGGCTACGCTGTCGTTGCGCAATTTCAATTGCTTCAACAGGGTGAGCGCCGCTTCGGGCGAATCGCTGCCGATGACGCGGAATTCGGCGCCGTATTTGGTGCGCAGGTCGCGCTCGATAGCACGCAACACATCGGGATCGTCGTCGACACTTAGCAGTATTGGTTTGGCCATATGGATTCCGTTCCGCTACCTAAAGAGTATTGGACGACTCGGCGTTTTCAGCAACCCTGGATCACTGCTTCCCATAGTGCGCGTTTTCCCGGCTTCTTGCTTCGGGCGGGTTGCTGCGGATCGGCCCGCCGCGGCCGCTGCAGGTTTTGCCGGGCTTTGCCGATACGTCCTTCGATGCTGGAAAATCGCCGTGGGTGCAGATATTGCTGCCGCCCCGCCCGACGCGGCGCAGTACTTCCGGCCAGTTACCTCCTCCGACGCCACCAGGCCACAGTTCTATCGACACGCTACAAACCCAGCCTCTATCGTTAGATCATGCGAATCAGGCTTGGAAACGGCCTGCCAACCGTCGCCACGCACGAAAAAAGGGAGTTATGCCGCCGCTGCTGGAAGTGACGAACCTGAAAATCCGCTACGGCGCCCCCGAAGCCGGCCAGCCGATAGCCGTCGATGGCGTGCGTTTCGATATCGGCGCCGGGGAAGTGGTCGGGCTGATGGGCGAATCCGGCTGCGGCAAAACCAGTATCGCTCTCGCAATCCTGGGCCTGCTGACTTACGGTCGCGCGCACACTTCGGGATCGATTCTCTGGCGCGGGAAGGATTTGCTCGTGTTGCCGGCCAACGAAATGCGCAAGCTGCGCGGGGCGGAAATTTCGATGGTTTTTCAGGAGCCGGAGCAGGCGTTGAGCCCTGTGCTGCGAATCGTCGATCAAGTGGCGGAAGTAATCCACGCGCATTCGAAATTAAATTGGAAAGAATGCCGCGCGGAATCGCGGCGAATGCTCGAGCGAGTGGGCCTCCCCGCGACGCCACGAATTTTCGCAGCGTATCCGCACCAGCTCAGCGGCGGGCAACGCCAGCGCGTGGTGCTGGCCCAGGCGCTGGCCTGCAAACCGGCGCTGATTGTCGCGGACGAGCCGACCGCCTCGCTCGATAGCCGCAGCCAGAATGAACTGCTTGCGCTGCTGCGGAATCTAAAGCGCGAAACCGGCCTTGCGATCCTGCTGATCAGCCACGCGGCCGAGGTCCAGGCGTATCTCGCCGATCGGCTCATCGTGATGGAACACGGCAAGATTGTAGAGCAGGGAACGTTCGAGCAGATGTACCGCAAGCCCGCGCATCCGCTGACCCGCACGATGTTGCGCGCCGCCGCCGCGACCGTCAGCCAAAATCTCGATTACGAGATGGTGACCTAGATGCTTCCCGTCGAAGCACTGCTGCGCGCGCGCGGATTGAGCAAGCAGTACGTGCAGCGCCGCGCCTTTTCGCGCACGAAATATACGGTCACGGCATTCGAAGGGGTCAACCTGGATCTGTTCCGTGGCGAGACGCTCGCGTTGGTCGGCGAATCGGGCGCGGGAAAGTCGAGTCTCGCGCGTTGTCTCGCGCTGCTCGATCCTCCCACGGGCGGTAACATCGAACTGCACGGCCAGGAACTGCGGCGCTTTGATAGTTCAACCCTCAAACCTTTCCGCCAGAACATCCAACTTATATTTCAGGATCCGGCGTCGGCACTGAACCCTCGGCTGACCGCTTGTGAAATTATCGCGGAGCCGCTGGTCGTTCAACGCATCGGTTCGAAAATAGAACAACGCGAAAGGGCGCTGCACCTGATGCAACAGGTCGGGCTCGATTCCAGCCAAGCGCAAAAACGGCCTTTCGAATTCAGCGGCGGCCAGCGCCAGCGGATCGCGGTGGCGCGAGCTCTCGCGCCGAATCCCAGCATTCTAGTACTGGATGAAGCGCTCTCGAATCTCGACGCGCGAAACCAGGATTTGCTCCTGCGGTTGCTGGGCGACTTGCAGGGAGCGCACGCGCTGGCCTACGTCTTCGTCGCGCACGACCTTTCGCTCGTTTCCCGTTTCGCCGACCGCATCGCGGTGATGTATCAGGGCAAAATCGTAGAGCTGAGCGAAACACGCGAGCTTTTCTCCGCGCCCGCGCACGCGTACACGCAGGAGCTGCTCTCCGGCGGGCAATCGGTGGAAAAAATTCTGCTGGCACGGTCGGCCTGAGCCATCCGATGAGATACCTCGCCCGCAGACTCGCCCACGCCGCCCTTTTGCTGATCGGGGTTTCGATTTTCTCTTTCGCGTTGCTGCAACTCGCGCCGGGAGATTATTTTTCGCAACTGGCGCTGAATCCGCAGATTTCCGCGCATACGGTCGCGGGCTTGCGCGCCGAATATGGTTTGGACCAACCGCTTGTGGTGCGTTACGCTGCTTGGCTCCGTGCGATTCTCGAAGGTGACTTCGGCGTTTCTTTGGCTTACAACTCGGCGGTAGGTCCCCTGCTGGCGCTGCGTGCACGCAACACCATTCTTCTGACTGGCACCGCCATGCTGCTCAGCTGGCTGCTCGCGCTTCCGCTGGGCATCTGGAGCGCCGCGCGGCGCGGAACCTGGGGCGATCGCCTCGGCGGATTTTTCATTTCCACGCTTTTGACCATTCCCGATCTCGTTCTATTTTTGCTGCTGTTATTGCTCGCGGTGCGCAGTGGTTGGTTTCCCACCGGCAGCATGGTCTCCGGGAATTTCGACGAACTCACCACGTGGAACAAAGTTAGGGATGTGCTGGCGCATCTGATCCTCCCCGCTTTCGGTCTGGCGCTGGCCGCGCTTCCGCCGCTGGTGCGGCATGTGCGCTCGGCCATGATGGAAGCGCTGGATGCGCCGTTCATCCGCGCCGCACGCGCCCACGGAATCCGCGAGCGACGCGTTTTGCTTCGTTACGCGCTGCCCGTCGCCGCCAATCCTTTGATTTCGCTGTTCGGTTTTTCCATCGCGGGGATGCTCAGCGCTTCGTTGCTGGTCGAAGTCATTTTGAGCTGGCCCGGAATCGGCCCGCTGCTGGTGGAATCGATTCTAGCCAAGGACGTCTACGTGGTCATCGGCACGGTGATGCTTTCGGCCGTGTTCCTGATCACCGGCAACTTGATCGCGGACCTGATGCTGTTTGCGAGCGACCCGCGGGTGCGCATCGAGTAAAACATGCTCAGTCACCGGCGAAAACTCGAGTGCGCGGCATGCCTTCTGGCGGCGGTCTATGTGGTCGTGCTAACCGCCGGGTTTTTTGCGCCGTACAGCTTCGCCACCCAGAATCGGGAAGCAGCGTTCGAACCACCTACGGCGATCCATTTTCGTGACGCACAGGGAAATTTGTATGCCCATCCTTTTGTTTATGCGGCGGATGGCCGCAGCGAAGCGAACGCGCGGTATCCGATTCATTTCTTCGTGCGTGGCGCCGAATACCGGTTGGCCGGGTTTCGTTCGCAACTGCATCTGTTTGGCGTCGAGGCTCCCGGCGAAGTTCACTTGATGGGTACCGACGGCTACGGCCGCGACCAGTTTTCGCGGTTCCTCTACGGAGGCCAGATTTCACTGTTGGCCGGGCTGCTGGCCACGCTGCTCTCGCTTTCCATCGCCGTAGTCCTTGGTGGATTCGCGGGATTTTACGGCGGCGGGATTGATGAACTCCTGATGCGTGGCGGCGAATTATTTTTAGCGCTACCCTGGCTTTACCTGCTCTTTGCGGTGCGCGCGGCGCTGCCTCTGCATATTTCGCAAGCCCAGGTTTTTCTTCTACTTGTTTCCGTGATGGGTTTGATCGGCTGGGCGCGCCCAGCGCGGTTGATTCGCGGCGTGGTCTTGAGCGCCAAGCAGCGCAATTTCGTCATAGCGGCTCGCGGCTTCGGCGCTTCGGACTTTTATCTGCTGCGCCGCCATGTGCTGCCCCAAGCCTACGGCGTGATTCTGACGCAAATGACCCTGCTCATCCCGCAGTACGTGCTGGCCGAAGTCACCCTCAGTTTCCTCGGACTGGGCGTCGGCGAACCCATGGCCAGCTGGGGCACCCTGCTTGCTTCGCTGCAGCAGTATTACGTTCTTTCTTCTTACTGGTGGATGTTCCTTCCCGCGCTTTTGCTGATTCCGCTGTTCCTAGTGTTCTACGCTGCGGCGGATGCGCTCCAGGAAATTCAAAAATCCGTCCCGCTGTAAATCACCTGAAATTCTGTGAGAATTCGAGATATGAGGAGATCCCAGCTCTCGGCTCGCGTCCTCGTCCTTTTCGCCGCCCTGGCGTTCGCGCGTCTGGAGGCCGTCGCCATTCCGGTTTCCGCCGCGCAGGCGACGGAAGAAAAAATGGTCACCGCCGATTTCACCGGCCGCGCCGGCGGCACGCTCCGCGTGGCCTTGCGGTCGGAGCCGAAAACGCTGAATCCTGTCCTGGCCGTCGACGAGCCCTCGCGCGAAGTCATTCGCTGCCTGACCGCGGATTTGATCCACATCAATCGCGGATCGCTCAAGACCGAGCCGGCACTAGCCAAATCCTGGACCGCGTCGCGCGACGGCAAGCAGTACACGCTACAGCTCCGGCGCGGCCTGAAATTTTCCGATGGCCAACCGTTCACGGCAGACGACGTGGTGTTCAGCTTCCAGGTTTACCTCGACGAGAAAATCGATTCGCCGCAGCGCGATCTGCTGGTGGTGGGCGGCAAGCCCATCACGGTTCAGAAAATTGACGATTACTCCGTGCGTTTTGAGATGGCCCAGCCTTATGCCGCCGCCGAGCGCCTGTTTGACGGCATCGCGATTCTCCCGCGGCATCTACTCGAAGCGTCGTATCGCGGCGGCAGCTTTTCGAAATCGTGGAACCTCTCGATGGATCCTCAGCAGTTCGCCGGGCTGGGCGCCTTCCGCCTGAAAGAACATGTCCCTGGCCAGCGCGTGGTGCTCGAACGAAATCCGTTTTACTGGAAGGCCGATCGCGCCGGAAACCGACTGCCCTACCTGAACGAAGTCACGTTCACCTTCGTCGCGAGTGAAGATGCGCAGGTCATCCGCTTTCAGTCCGGCGAAGCCGACGTGCTGACCCGCTTCAGTTCCGAGAATTTCGCGGTGCTGCAGAAAGAACAAGGCACGCGGGGTTATCACCTCGACGATCTGGGCCCCGGCCTCGAATACAATTTTCTTTTTTTCAATCTGAACGATCTGGGTAGCAAAGGCGTACCGGAAATCGCCAAAAAACAATCCTGGTTTCAGGATGTGCGCTTCCGCCAGGCGGCCTCGGCCGCGATCGATCGCGACGGAATCGTGCGCCTGGTCTATTCCGGGCGCGCCACGCCCATTTGGACCCAGGTCGCTCCGGGAAATAAATTATGGATTGATCCGAGCATCGCCCATCCGGCGCGCTCTCTCGATCGCGCCCACGAACTCTTAAAATCTGCGGGATTTTCCTGGGACAGCGAGGGAACGCTGGTCGATCCTAAGGGCGTCACGGTCGAATTTTCGATTCTGACCAGCTCGTCAAATACCCAGCGAATGAAAATCGCCACCATCATTCAGGATGACCTCAGCCAGTTGGGCATGAAAGTCCAGGTGGTTCCGCTCGAATTTCGCGCCATGGTCGACCGCCTGCAAAGTACCTACAACTACGAAGCGGCGGTCATGGGCCTGGTGAGCGGCGATGCCGATCCTACCAGCGAGATGAACGTGTGGCTCTCCAGTGGCGAAACCCACCTGTGGCATCCCAATCAAGAGAAGCCGGCGACGCCGTGGGAAGCGGAAATGGACCGGCTGATGCAGCTGCAACTGGTCACGCTCGATTACGAAAAGCGCAAGAAGCTCTACGACCGGGTGCAGGAAATCGTCGCGGAGAATCTGCCGGTGATTTGCATCGTGAGCCCGAACATCTTGGTGGGGGCCGGCAATCGCGTGGGAAATTTTCATCCGGCCATTCTGGTTCCGTACGCACTCTGGAACATTGAACAGCTCACCATTCAATAATGCCGAGCGCGAGTTCCAAGGCCGCCCGTACCGCGCTGACCATTCGCGAGATTGGCAGCTCCTGGCCGGATACGCGCCTGGTGCGTGAATGTCTGGCGGGGAGCGATCAGGCCTGGTGCGCGCTGGTCGAAAAATACAAAAAGCTGATTTTTTCGATTCCGGTGAAATATGGATTTTCCGCGGACGACGCCAACGATATTTTTCAGGCGGTTTGCCTGGATCTGTTGTCCGAGCTGCCCAAACTGCGCCGGGCCCAGGCGCTGCCCAAATGGATCATGCAAGTTACCGCGCATAAATGCTTTCACCGGAAACAATACCTGCAAAGGATTGAACTTTCCGATCCGAATGCCGAAGTATTGGATAAGAGCTCTCCTGCCCGGAATGAGGCCATTCTCCACCAAGCCCAGGAAGAGCAGAGTTTGCGACAAGCCATGAGCAACCTGCCGCCCCGCTGCCGCCAATTGGTCCAGATGCTTTTCTTCGATGAGCCGGCTCGCCCCTATCACGAAATCGCGGAAACGCTTGGCCTCGCCGTGGGCTCCGTGGGATTTATTCGTCAGCGCTGCCTGGAGCGGTTGCGCAAGCGCCTGCTGGAAGCGGGGTTTTCGTGAGCACCACCACCCAGGTTCGTCCGCTTTCCGAAAAGACGCTGCAGGAACTCGCCGGCCTCGCCGAGGAATCGACCCGCCGGCATTACATTTCCGCGCATCCGCGTCTGCACGATAGCGCGGTGGTGCAGCAACTGAACGACGTGGTGCGCAGCCGGCTGCGCGAAAATGCGCGCGAAGCTTTATTCCTCTCCGAAGCCAGTGTGGCCATCGCCCGCCAGTTGCGCGACGAAGAGACGCTGGGCCGCAGCCTGCGTTCGAAAGCCAACGCGCTCTACATGATGGGCGAGAATCAGGCCGCGCTCGATTTCCACGGCGAAGCCTTGCAGCTTTTCCGCAAAATTGGCAACGCTGAAGAAGAAGCTCGCACGCTCATACCCTCCATTCAGCCTTTTATTCTGCTGGGTAAGTACGACCAGGCCTTTGAAGCCGCCGGCCACGCCAAGGAAATCTTTCGCCGCCTGGGCGATGAGCAGCGCCTGGGCCACGTGGAAATCAACGTCGGCAACATTTACCACCGGCAGGATCGGTTCGAAGAAGGCCTGGCCTGTTACGAGCGCGCCTACGAAACGTTGCTTCCGTTTCGCGATTCCGAAGGGCTGGCCGTCGCGCTGTACAACATGGCGGTGTGCCTGATCACGCTGAACGATTTTCCGCGGGCCCTGGCTACCTACCAGCGAGCGCGGGCCATGTGCGTCGAGCATGGCATGACCCTGCTGGTCACCCAAAGCGATTACAACATCGCTTACCTTTATTACCTGCGCGGTGAATACAGCCGGGCCATCGAAATGTTGCGCGCCACTCGCATCGAATGCGAGAAAAATGGCGACGCGCACATTCTCGCGCTCTGCTACCTGGACCTTTCCGAAATTTATCTGGAACTGAATCTCAGCACGGAAGCGAAAGAAACCGCCCATGAAGGCTATTTGAAATTCCAGAAGCTGGGCATGGGCTACGAAGAAGCCAAATGCCAAGCCAATGAAGCCATGGCGCTCAGCCAGCTGGGTAAAGCGCTGGGTTCGCTCGAACTTTTTGCCGACGCCCGCGCGAAATTCGTCAGCGAGAAAAATCTGGTCTGGCCCTGGCTGCTCGATCTCTACCAGGCCGTGGTGCTCTACAACGAAGGCCGTCTTTTCGAAGCGCGCCGTCTGTGCCTGGCCGCCTCGAAATTCTTTGAAGGATCGGTACTGCCCGGCAAAGCGATCCTCTGCCACCTACTCCTATCGCGTCTTTCGCTGCGCACCTCGGAACTTCCCGCGGCGCAGGCTGAATGTCAGCGCGCTATCGAGCGCCTGTCTGGCATCGAATCGCCGGCCCTGCGTTACCAGGCCCAATTTCTGATGGGCCAGATTCGCCAGGCTTCGGGAGATTTGCACGGCGCATACGAATCCTGCCAGAACGCGCGCGAAGCGCTCGAAACTTTGCGTGGCAGCCTGCGCGGCGAAGAACTGAAAATCGCGTTCATGAAAAATAGGCTCGAAGTATACGAGAGCCTGGTGGAGTTGTGCCTCAGCGGCAAAGAACGACACAAACCCGCCGAAGAAGCTTTCGCCTACATCGAACTCGCCAAATCCCGCAGCCTGGCCGAACTGTTGATGCGTTCCGGACCGGCGATTCCCGCTGGTGCCACCAGCCAAAGCCAACTGGTCCGCCGCATTCGCGAAATGCGCGAAGAATTAAACTGGTATTACCGCCGCATCGAACTCGAGCAATTAAGCGCGGAAGAGCCTTCTCCGGAACGAATCGGCAAACTGCAGGAGCAAGCCCTCGCCCACGAAAACGATTTGTTGCACGTGCTGCGTGAGGTGCCCCAAACCGGAGAAATCGCCAGCCAGTCGCCGCTGATGAGTTCGCTCGAAACGATTCGCTCCAGCCTGCCCGCCGATGCGGCCCTGGTGGAATATTTCAGCCTGAAAGATCAGTTCATCGCCGCCGTGATCACCCGCGACAGTCTCGAAATCGTTCCGGTCACGCCGGTTTCCCGCATAGTCAATCTGATGCGCATGCTGCAATTCCAAATTTCCAAATTCCGGCTGGGCGCCGACTACGTACGGACCTTCGAAAAGCCCATGCTGGAGGCTACCCAAGCGCATTTGCGTCAGCTCTACGACGAAGTGTTTGCGCCCGTTCGACCCCACGTATCGGCGACGCACCTGGTCATCGTGCCGCACGGCGTTCTGCACTACATGCCGTTTCACGCGCTGCACGACGGCACGCGATACCTGATCGATTCCTTCACGGTTTCCTACGCGCCGAGCGCTGGCGTCTTTGCACACTGTCAACAAAAATCAGCCGAAAGTTCCGGCCCGGCCTTGATCCTCGGCGTACCGGATTCCCGCGCGCCGTTCATCGATGACGAAGTGCGTTCGGTCGCCGCCATCGTGCCGGATGCGGAGCTGATCGTCGGCGAAAGCGCCAACGAAAAAGTGCTCCGCGAAAAAGGGCTTAACAGCAGGCTGATTCACATCGCCACCCACGGCCGGTTCCGGCAGGACAATCCGATGTTTTCCGGCATTCGCCTGGGCGACGCCTATTTGAGCCTCTACGACCTCTATCATCTAAAGTTGAACGCCGAGCTGGTCACGCTGAGCGGATGCGCCACCGGCATGAATGTCGTCACCGCCGGTGACGAGTTGCTCGGCCTGATTCGCGGACTGCTCTATGCCGGCGCGCAATCGGTCCTGCTCAGCTTGTGGGACGTGCACGATCGCACCACCGCGGCTCTGATGGAAGCCTTCTACTGCCGCTATTGTGACGGGAGCGGCAACGCTTACGCGCTCCGCGGCGCCATGGTCGAGCTGCGCGAAAAGCATCCGCATCCTTATTACTGGGCTCCTTTCGTCCTCACCGGCAAAATCCCGTCTCCCCGATCTGTCTGAATTTCGCTGGCCCACCCTATATTTTTCGGCCCCCTACGTACCCTTATGGAACGTGATGGTTCGGCTTTCGGGGTTCGTTCAAATCGAGTCTGCGGGACGTGGGTTTTAGGGGGAAGTGAAATGCGTCATTACGAGTCGGAGCAATGGGTGGATTTTGCTCGTGACGTTGTCGAGGAGAATCAAAAAGTGCAGATGCAAGAACACATCGCCGAGGGCTGTAAGAAGTGCCTGAAAATGATGAGTTTTTGGATTCGGTTCCAGAAAACGGCCCGGCACGAATCCGCCTACCAGATTTCCGATGCCACGGTCCACAGCATCAACGCATCGTTTAGCGGGCAGCCTGCGAAACCTTCACGCAATCCCAAGAATTCCCTGGCGCGCTTGCTTTTCGATAGCGCTCGAGAGCCGCTTCCGGCGGGCGTTCGGTCCGCCGGAGCGCAGCCGCATCACCAGCTATATGGCACTGGCCGCTACCGTATCGATGTTCGCCTTGAGCCCCAGCACGATTCCGATCAGATCGCCGTGGTCGGGCAGATCCTGAATTCGCTCAAGCCCGATGAACGGCTTGCTGACTTGCCGGTCACGCTGCTTCGGGGCCAGCGCGTGCTGGCCAAGTGCTCGACCAATGTTTCCGGAGAATTCTATGCCCAGTGTTTGCTGGAGGGCGGCTTCCGGATCAACGTAGCCTTACCAGGCGGCAACGAGATCGGATCACCGCTAATCGACCCGGCCAGAAGCCATCCTGTAGACCTCCTGTATTTAAATGAAAAGAGAGGTCTTACGGGCAGCGGAAGTGTTCCAAAACGAGGTACTGGGAAGAAAGTTTGAATTCACAGGTACCGAACGGTGCCTCTGTACCATTGTCCCTAGCGCTCGCTCCCGGCAAAGTTAGGGAGTAACAAGCAAGAGCTTTTAACGAGCGATCGAATCTGTAAGCAGCAAAGGAGCGGTTCCTGGCCATGAAGCAGCGCATCGGACTTCTCGTTCTTCTTCTCACAGTCGGATTCTGGGGACAACCGGCCTCGGCCCAGGGCACCCTCGGCGGCCTCTTGTCGACCGTCGGCCAGCTCCTTTCCGGCCAGCCGCAACCCGGAGTCATCGTCCGAACCAACCTGGGACTCGCTGGTCTGCGATCCATCTGTCTGAATAACGGCTGCACGGTCGTCGGCAACCTGGATGGAAGCGCCAACCAAGTTTTCCTCGTTCGCCCGGTCAAGGGCCTGCTGCCGCAATTGCTCGCGGACGTCTTGCGCCTGGTAAGCGGCATTATCGATGCGGAACCGGACCAAGTTCTGGTCATTCCGCCCAACGAAGCCGGTAAGACGATTTATTCCACGGCACCGCAGGGTTTGTGGGATACGACCCCGGTAAATTACTACGGCACGCCAGTCACCCACGGATACGTGAATCAGCCGGCCGCGCAGATCGTGCGGCTGCCGCTGGCGCAGAATGTGTTCAACGTTTCTGGCGCGGGAATCGTCGCCGACATCGATACCGGCGTGGATCCGAATCATCCGGCGCTGAAGAGCGTCTTGCTCCAGGGCTACGATTTCACGCGCAGTCAGGTGGGCGGTTCGGAAATGAACGACATCACGGTTACCGCGCCACCGCCGTGCGAAACATGCGCGGCCGCGTACGTCAACCAGCACACCGCCGCGATGCTCGATCAGCACACCGCCGCGATGCTCGATGGTTCACAGTACGAAGCGTTCGGTCACGGCACCATGGTCTTGGGTATGGTCCACCTGGTGGCGCCCACCGCCAAACTGCTGCCGCTGAAAGCATTCAGCGCCGATGGCAGCGGATCGCTCTCCAACATTCTGGCAGCGATCTACTACGCCGTGGCGCACAAGGCCAACGTCATCAACATGAGCTTCGATCTGACTTCGAGTTCGACGGAACTGACCGACGCCATCAATTTCGCCAATAGCCAGAACGTGATTCTCGTCGCCTCCGCCGGAAACGACGGAAAAAACGAGATGGTTTATCCGGCTGGCTTGCCGCATGTGATGGGCGTGGCCTCGACCAACAACCAGGATCAACGTTCGACCTTCTCCAACTACGGCAACCAGATCGTCTGGGTCGCCGCTCCGGGTGAAGGCGTGATCACCACCTACCCGTTCGGCTCCTATGCCGCCGGCTGGGGAACGTCCTTCAGTTCGCCGATGGTGGCCGGCACGGCTTCGCTGATTCTCAATGCGCAGCCGAAAGCGAACCAGAACACTGCGGCCCTGGCGCTGACCAACTCGAAATTTGTTGGAGCGAACATGGGCTACGGCCGATTGGATGTATACGGAGCAATGACGGCCGTGAACCCGCTGCGCGGGTTGCTGCAGTAAGCGTCACGCGAATTAGAAATGGCTAATAGCAACGCTCAACTCGCCGACGGCCCAAAGCTGGTTCCTCCCACTAGCTTTGGGCTATCGTCCGTCAACTTCGCGGACGCGTTGGTCAAGCCTGACTCGCACTGGTCGCCCGACGCCATGCGCGTCAAACAGTTGGAAGAGCAACTGGGCGCGATGCGCACGTCGCTGCTCTGCTCCTTCAATCATTTGCTGGACCTGAAAGACTTGAACACCGGTGTGCATAGCACGCGCCTGGCGGAGTGGGCGCTGCATGTTGCGGGTGAATTAGGCTTGGACGAAGACTACCTGGCAGACATTGAAATTGCGGCGCTGCTGCACGACATCGGCAAAATCGGCATCCCCGATTCCATCTTGAAGAAACCTGCGAAGTTGACCACCGAAGAATACGACCTGATGAAGCGTCACCCGGAATTCGGCTGGGCAGTGCTGCGCCAGGTTCCGGGCATGGAACGCGCCAGCCTGATCATTCTGCATCATCACGAAAACTACAATGGCGCCGGCTATCCCGGCGGGCTGAAGGGCGAGGAAATTCCCATCGGTTCGCGCATCGTTTCAGTGATCGACGCCTTTGACGCCATGGTCTCAACGCGCCCATACCGCGAAGGAATGCCCTTCGAGAAGGCTGAAGGAATCTTGTTGAACGGACGCAACGGCCAGTTCGACGGTAACGTGGTCGATAGCTTTCTGCCTCTGGCCCGCGCGGAAATGGATTCTGTTTTCGCCGCCGCCGGCACCCTGATTACGACTCCGCTATAGGCGCCTGCGATTTCTCGCTCCTCTGCCGTAAGCCACAAAGAGTTCACCAAATGTGGAAATGTAAGTTGAAATTCGCCGCTTGCTTTTTTATGCCGGATAGGCCGAGCAGGCACAGTATCGCTACACTCAGCACCGCCAGCCCGAAATAAATATCGATGAACGCCAGGACCTGACTCTGCACGATTACAGTGTTTTGGAAAATCTGCAGCGCGCCCAGTGAAGGATCACTGCCCGCGCCGCCGTTGCGCAGAATCAGGTTGGAATATTGCGCCAGGGCCGATTGCAGCGTCGGGTCGAGGCGATTGGCGATGTCCAACATGCGCGAGGAATGAAACGTCATGCGAAAATCGAACATGACGGTTGCCGCGGTCACCCCGAACGTATTTCCCAACTGCCGCACAAAGAAGAAACTGGTCGAAACGTCGTTCATATCAGCGAGCGCGGCCTGGCTGGTGGCGATGTTCGCCGCGCCCAGCAAGAGCGGAGCCAATGAAAATCCCTGCAATCCGGTGCAAATGGCCAGTAGCCAGGAAGGCGTCGTCGGAGTCCAAACGTAGATGAAAGTTACGCATGTTGCGCACATCATGGTGGCGCCCAGAGCCACGGTTCTGGCACCGCCGATTCGCGGCATCACAGAGCGCAGGCTGAGTACCAGCCCTATCGCCAATCCTCCGGTAAACGCTGAAACAAATCCGCCGGTCTGCGCCGAACTGAAATCCTGCACGTGGCGCAAATATTGCGGCAGAACGTAGAGTCCGGCGCCCAGCATGGCTCCGACGATCGTGACGATCCCCAGCGATGCGCGCAGCGGCCGTTCCTTCCAGATGGTCCTTAAATGCAAAACCGGTGATGGGTTTTCCGGCCTCCAGTCCCACCACAGGAAAATTGCGAAGCCGACTACCGCGATCACGATAAAACTTACGATGAACGGCGACTGAAACCATTCATCGCGCTCGCCGCGGCTAAGCGCGATCTGCATCGAAGCCAGCGCCGCGACCAGCAAGCCTACTCCCCAGGCGTCCACGTACGATTCTTCGGTGCGCACAAAGAGATAGCCCGGCGGGACATATTTCGCGATCAGGAACGCGCCGATGGCCAGAAAAGGAAGGTCCAGTAGGAAAGCATAATTCCAATTCAGGTGGTCGGCGATCCATCCCATCGTCGCCGGATAACTGATCTGGAAGATAAATAGCTCGAGATACAGCCAGGTCACCGCCTGGATGCGCGCCTTGCCCGGAAACATGAGTCCTGCCAGAATTACCGTGCGAGCCAAAAATGCTCCACCACCGAATCCCATGATCACCCGCGAAATGAGCAGCAGCGTCAGGTTATGCGGGCTGCAGGCGCAGCCCAGCGCGCCGGTCGCGTAGAGCCCCAGGCAAAGCAGAAGATGATTGCGGGCGCCCAGCCTCCGCGTCATCCAGTAACTCAGTGCCAGCGAGCACAAGAATCCCAGATTGTAGAGGATGACTACCCAGCTGATGGAATCGGGGCTGCCCGCCACATTGCCCTGCATGTCCGGCAGCAGCACGTTGATCGAAAGGCGGCTCGAAATCTCGACGCCCGTCACCAACCCGACGCTCAGCAGAATCGCCATGCGCTGCCGGTGCGAAAGCATCGCCAGCGCATGGGTGATGATCCGTCCGTATTCTTCTTCCCAACCTTCGGTGGCGCGGGGCGGGGCGCCGGTAAGGTAGCTCATCGAAAGTTCCTCAGCTCAGCGCGTGTAGATCGTCGCTTCAACGTTCATGCCCGGCCGCAGGATGTAGCGCGAATCGCTGCTCTGCTTCACCAGAATTTTCACCGGGATACGCTGCACAACTTTGATGAAATTACCGGTCGCGTTTTGCGGCGGCAGCAGCGCCTGGCGGGAGCCGGCCGCACCGGCGATGGAATCCACCATGCCGTCGAAATCGCGGTCGTAGGTGTCGACGTGAATCTTGGCGTGCTGCCCGGGATGCACTTGTTCCATCTGCGTTTCCTTGAAATTCGCGGTGATGTATACCTGATCGAGCGGCACCAGGGTGAACAGCAGAGTTCCGGGCAGCACGTACTGGCCCAGGTTCACCGTCTTCTGCGTGACCTGACCGGTGATTGGCGCGGTGATGGTTGTATAACCAAGATTCAGCTTGGCCTGATCCCACACCGCTCGCGCGCGTTCCACCGCGGCCAGCGCCGATTTGTAAGTTGCTTCGGTAATCGGAATTTGCTGCTCCCGAGCCTTGGTTTCGAGCAGCAGTGACTGCGAACGGGCCACCCGAGCTTTCGAGGAGTTCATGCTGGCCTGGGCGATCGCCACGTCCTGCTGCGCGGCGGCCAGTTGCTGCTGCGCGGCGGCCAGATCGTTTTGCGACACGCGTGCAGTGGCGTCTACCGCGTCGAATTGAAATTTCGAAACGTCGCCTGTATCGAGCAGCGGCTTGTAGCGTTGCAGGTCGGCTTGGGCCCGCACGTTGGTGGCTTGCTTGGACGCGACCTCGGCCTGGGCCTGCAGCAGATTCGCGGTCGCGGCGCGCTGCAGTTGTGCTTGAGCCATGATGAAGTCCGCCGCGTCCGATTGCTGCTGCGCCGCCGCGCCGCCGGTGCTGTGCGTGGTGGTTCCGCGGGTTAGGCCGATCTGCAGCTCGGCGGATTTCGCTTCGGCTTCGGCAAAATCGAGTGCGGCCTTGGCCTGGTCCGCTTCAGCTTTGTAAACGCGCGGATCGATCTGCACCAGCAGGTCGCCTTCTTTCACGTCCACATTGTCGTTGATCGAAAGCGACACGACGTATCCCGAAACCTGCGACGCCATCGCGGTGATGTGTGCGTCCACCTGCGCGTCATCGGTGGTCACACGCCCCAGCCAGATGTACGTGGCGAACAACAGGATCAGCAGTAGCGCCACCAGCGCGAATTTTGCCGCCGGCGGAAGGTTGCGAATCGACTGACCCGCCGTTGCGAGGAACGCCGGAGGTTCTGTCGCCGCCGTTGCCGGAGGCGGCGCGTTGGGCGCGGGGTTGACAGGCTGGGTCGCTGCGGGGGGCGGCGTTGGCGGCGCGGTCGAGCTGCTCATCGGCGCAATTTCCCTTCGTGCGTTTGGTTACTTCGCATAAGTGTTCTGCACCTCGCCCATCGCCTGCGCCAGATTCACTCGCGACTGATTGAAACGGTACAGCGCGTCGATCTGATTCGAATTCGCTCGCGCCAGCGCGTCCTGCGCGGTCACCACTTCTACGTTGGTGGTCACGCCCGCAGCGAACCGCCGCTCAGCCTGCGCCACTTCGTCATTAGCCAGCTGCAAACCCAGATTGGCCACGTCGACATTTTTTCTCGCCGCGTTCAGCTCATCGATCGCCGATTTCACCTGCTGCACGATGCTCGCTTCCAGCAACTGCCGGTTCTGCGCAATCCGCTGTTTTTCCAGTTCGGCGCGAGCGATTTCCGCATGGATTCGCCCGCCGGTAAATAGCGGCAAGGTGAAACCGATCTGGTAGGTATACGCCGGGACTCCGTCGTTGAAATGCGCGCCTTGGTACAGCCAGTCGCCCGAAAAATCGAGCTTGGGTAACCGTTCTTCCGACGCCGACTTCTTTTCCAGGTCGGTAATGCGCTCCCGCGAAGTCTGCGCCTTCATCTCTGGGCGATCGGCCAGCGCCGCCGTAACCGCCGGCGTCTTCTCGAATTCCGGCAGCTCGAAGAACGCCAGCTTGTCGGCAACCGCCGGTTCCTGGTCTCGCGGCAGATCGAGCAGCTGGGCCAAAATGTAATTCGTCGTGTGCGTGTCGGTCTCCGCATCGATCAAGTTTTGCTTTTCGTTCTGCAGCTCTACCTGTGCCCGCGTCGTATCGATTTTCAGCCCGATTCCCGTTTTCTCCAGGCTCGAAGCTTGTTCGAAGAGCCGCTGCGCCAGATCGACCCGAACTTTGGCGGCGTCGTAGGTCGCGATCGCGCGCAGCACCAGAATGTATTGGGTGACCACCGAGGCGACCACTTGTTCGCGCGTCACGCTTTCTTGCGCTCGCGTTTCGCGCACGCCTTCGCTCGAAATCTGGTAGCTGCGAAACAGCGGCAGGTCGAGAATCGTCTGCGAAAACGCTGGTCCCGCCTGAATAAATTGATACGGACCTGCGGTACCGCGGGTCGTCGTTCGTTGCACCGACGCCAGGTTGTACTGCACCACCGCTCCAGCCGCGGTCAGGCTGGCCTGCGGCAGCAACGCCGCGCGCCCAATCTGCCGGTTGTGTTCGCTTTCCAGCAAAAGCAGCCGCGCGGCCACCACCTGCGGGTTCTGCTTCAGCGCAATCTGCACCGCGTCCTTCAGCGTTAACGAAACCGTCGCAGGAGCCGGCGGTGGCGGGGCAGCCGCCTGCCCAAAGGACACCGCGGGGAAAAAGCCCGTCACGCACAAATACGCAAAAACGCCGCACAGCCGCCACGGCCCGCACGTTTTAACCTTAAAACGCACGCTTCATCTCGATTTGGATACGTCCTGCCCGCCGATTCATAGCCGCCATCATCTCTCAAAGTTTTGGGGAATTGTCACACACATCGCCACTTGGCAAGAACCGAAATCAGGAGAAGCGCGGCGCCAAGCCCTAAAAAATCCTGAACCGACTCGCACTCTTGCCGAATCCAATTAGGCTCGAACCGCGCGGGATACCGAATCGAAGCGCAAGTCCACGCCGAACTTCCGCTTGAGCCGCGCAAGGAGAATTGCTGCACCATGTCAACGAGTCAGGAAGAGCTTCTGGTCGCGGTGGCGCTGAACGCCTGGAAGCAAAACATCGACCGCGCCGGCAAGATATTTTCCAGCCGTTCCGCTGAGGACCTGCAGAAAGAAATAGCTCCCCGCAAAAACCGCCTGATCTATCTGTGGGGCCACCTCACTGCCGTGCATGACGCCATGCTTCCGCTGCTTGGACTCGGTCCGCGCCTCCATCCGGAATTGGACGCCCCCTTTATCACCAGCCCCGACAAATCCGTTCCCAATTTGCCCTCGGTGGATGAAGTGAAAAAGGCCTGGGACGAAGTGAACGGAAAACTAGGCTCCGAATTTGCCAAGCTGTCTCCCGCGGATTGGCTGCAAAAACACACCGCCGTATCCGACGAGGATTTTGCCAAGGAGCCGCTGCGCAATCGCTTCGCGATTCTCCTGAGTCGCACCAGCCATCTCGCCTTTCACCTCGGCCAGACCGCATTGGTTCCGAAATAAATTCATACCGGGTTGGCGCGCGGAGTTGACGGCGTTGGCAGCCTTTACGCCGCCGTTATATCCTGCGTGCATGGTTTTGGCTTCGAAACGCTCGCCTTCCGCAGGCCTTTTCCTCGGGTTGCTAATCACCATCGCCGCCGTCGTGGCCTACTCTGCGTACATCACTCGCCAAATTTCCACGCTCCGCGAACTGCAGAATCAACTGGTCGAACACAACCGTCGCGATTCCTTGCAGCTACTGCGCGCGCAGAACGATCTGAACTCGTTGGGCCTGGCCATGCGCGACATGCTCGATAACGACGAGCCTTATCCTCTAATTTCCTGGGAAGCGCAATTTCAAAGAATTCGCACCGACTTGAATAGCGCGCTACAAAGCGAAAATCAATTTAGCGTGGCTAAGCGCAGCGCGGACCAGACCCTCTACCTTCAGCAGTCTCTCGCCCAATTTTGGGATGCGGCCGACCGCACCTTCGCACTGGCTCGCGACGGCAAGGAGGCTGAAGCGCGCGAGCAGATTCGCCTTTCCTTGCAAGCCCGCCAAGCCACCTTAAGCACCACCATCTCGCGCCTGCTGGTGCAGAACAACGAAAACGAGCAGGAAGCCGCCGCGCAAGTCGGCGCGATCTATGACCGCACCCAGCGCCAGGTTTATCTTTTTCTAGCCGCCACACTGGCCGCCATTCTGCTCACCAGCCTGTACGTGATCCGCTGGAACCGCCGCCTCTTCGCTCAGCTCGCCGATCTTTCCCAGCAGCGCAGCGAACTCGCCCAGAAATTAATTTCCTCGCAGGAATCCACGCTGCGCTCCATCTCGCGCGAACTGCACGACGAATTCGGCCAGATCCTCACCGCCATCGGTTCGATGCTCACCCGCTCCGCCAACCATCTTCCCGAAGGCTCGCCGGTTCGCGCGGACCTCGGCGAAGTCCGCGACATCGCGCAAACCACGCTCGATAATGTGCGCAGCCTTTCGCAGGCCCTGCATCCCGTCATGCTCGACGAAAACGGTTTGGAAAGCACGCTGGACTGGTACATTCCTACCGTGGAAAAACAAACCGGGATCGACCTCAGTTACCTGAAATCCGGCGCGCCGTTCCAAGTCGATGGCAATGCGGCCGTACACATTTACCGCGTCTTGCAGGAAGCACTAAATAATGTCGCGCGGCATTCCGGCGCGCGCGCCGCGCAGATTCGCTTGAAATTTCTTCCGGACACGCTCGAACTCGAAATCGAAGACCACGGCAAGGGCAGCGAAGGTCCAGCTAATCGCGGGGGCATCGGCCTGGTAGGCATGCGCGAGCGCGCGGAATTGCTGAAAGGCACCATCGAATTCGCCCGGCCGTCGCAAGGTGGAACGCTGGTCCGGCTGGTCGTCCCGCGCCCGGAAGCGCAACAAAATGCCGAATAGCGCGCCCAGGAAAATTTCCGTGCTGTTGGTCGACGACCACAGCCTCGTGCGCCTTGGCTTTCGCCGCATTCTGGAGGACGAAGCCGACCTGCAGGTGGTGGCCGAAGCCAGCGATGGCAAAGATGCCGTCGCTCTGGCGCGCAAACATCGTCCTGACGTTATCGTCATGGATTGCGCGCTGCCGGGAATGAGCGGCCTCGCGGCTGCCAAAACAATTCTGCAGGAATTTCCAAGCCAGTCGATCCTCATGCTCAGCATGCACGCCGAGGATACGCTGGTGCATCAGGCGCTCGAAGCCGGCGCGCGCGGCTACATCCTTAAAAGTGCCGAGGACGTCGGCCTGGGCCGCGCCATCCGCCGCGTCGCCGCCGGCGAAATCGTCTTAAGCCCCGGACTTTCCAAGCAGGCCGCGCTGAAGGGCGAGCGCGATTCCAAACTCACCACGCGCGAACTGGAAGTTCTGCAACTGATCGCCGACGGCCATTCCAACAAAAGCATCGCGGACAAATTAAAGCTCAGCGTCAACACCGTCGCGGTGCATCGCGCCAACATCATGGACGCGCTAGGCATCCACAAAACTGCCGAGCTGATCGTCTACGCAATTCGCAACGGCCTGGTGAGCATTTCTTGAGTCGCCTTGTGGATCGCCGCTTGTTTCTAACTGAGATTCTTGTTGGCGGCGCGCTAGCCACGGCTGAAGTGTCCCGCGCCGGCCGAGCACTCGCGTCGGCTGCGGATTCTTCTGCCTCTCCAGGTTTTCGATTAGTTGACGTAACGTCCGCTGCCGGAATTCACTTCCGCCACAACAGCGGCGCCTACGGTGGCAAATTACTGCCTGAGACCCTAGGCTCCGGCTGCGCATTCCTCGACTACGACGGTGATGGCTGGCAGGATGTTCTCCTGGTCAACGGCAAGGACTGGCCCGGCCACAAACGCACCAGCGGCGTGCTGCAGCTTTATCGCAACAACCGGGATGGCACATTTACCGATGTCACCCGCCGTGCCGGCCTCGACCTCGAAATGTACGGCATGGGCGTGGCGGTCGGCGATTACAACAATGACGGATTTCCCGACATTCTCATCACCTGCGTCGGTCAGAATCGCTTATTTCGAAATACCCGCAAGGGTACGTTTGTCGATGCCACGCATTCGAGCGGCCTCGGCGGCCGCATGGCTTTCAGCACGTCGGCGATGTGGTTCGATTACGATCGCGACGGTTTCCTCGATTTATTCGTTTGCAATTACGTGAAGTGGGCGCCGGAGCACGACGTCTTCTGCAGCCTCGACGGCAAGCAGAAATCCTATTGCACGCCCGAAGCATATCGCGGCGAGACCTGCTGGCTCTTCCACAACCGCGGAAACGGAACCTTCGAAGACGCCACTGCCGCGAGCGGCATGTTCGACACCAGCTCGAAATCCCTGGGCGTCGCGTTGCTCGATTACGACCAGGACGGCTGGCCGGACCTGCTCGTCGCCAACGATACCCAGCCCAACAAGCTCTACCGCAACCGGCGCAACGGAAAATTTAAAGACGTCGGAGTCGAAGCCGGCGTGGCCTTTAGCACCGAAGGCAAAGCGCGCGCCGGAATGGGCGTCGATGCTGCCGACTTCGACGGCTCCGGTTTTCCGGGAATCGCCATCACCAATTTCGATAACGAAATGATCGGCCTGTTTCGCCCCAACAAAAATGGCACCTACAACGACGTGGCCGAGCAGGCCGGCGTCGGCATCCCGTCCCAAACTACGCTCGGCTTCGGCTGCGCGTTTTTCGACGCCGATCTCGATGGCTTCGTCGACCTTGCCGTTGCCAATGGTCACATCGACGATACGGTCCGCAACATTCGCGGCAATGTTGGCTACGCGCAACCGCCCCAATTGTTCCTGAACGACGGCCACGGGAAATTTTACGACGTCGCCGCAGCCACCGGCCGGGAATTCAGCCAGCCAAAAATCGGCCGCGGCCTCTGCCATGGCGATTTCGATCGCGATGGCGACCTCGACCTGCTCATCACCACCAACAACGGCCCCGCGTTTCTTTACCGCAACGATCAGCTGGCCGGAAATCGCAGCATTCGCTTCATCCTCACCGGCACCCAATCCAATCGCGACGCCATCGGCGCCCGCGTGCAAATCGAATACGAAGGCGCGACGCAATCGCGCATGGTGAAAAGCGGTTCCAGCTATCTCTCGCAATCCGAGCTTCCGGTCACCTTCGGCCTGGGTCAACGCGATCGCATCTCGCGCGTCGTAATCCAATGGCCCAACGGTAAAGTTGAGGACTACAAAAATCTCGCCGCCGGCCAGGCCTATCACTGCGTCGAGGGCAAAGGCATCACCCCGCTAAGTCATTTTTGAAGCTGTGACTCGACCATGGCGAATTCCCGACTGACGCAACTTTCCAAAAAAAAATAGAGAAATAGTACTTTTTCATTATTGCTGCGCTTTTCTTCTCCCGCTACAGTGCGCTCATCGCATTGAACCGCGATTCAGTCCTTCCACCCCGGAACCTGAATCAGCGGTAGCAGGCTCCCAGCCAGCAGGTCTGGCTGGGGAGTCTGCGTTGTGCTGCTTAGGCGGACGGCGAATGGCTAGTGGCCATGCGTCGCCACCGCGGTTAATTCCAATTCCATTCAGGGCCGGAGAGCGGATGAATTTGAAAACGATGCTTAAGGTGTGGGCGGTCGCGATTCTTTTGGGATTTTCGATCACCACGACGATGGCGCAGGTTCCAACCGGCACGCTCAACGGCATCGTCCGCGATCCGCATCAGGTCGGCGTCGGAGGTGCGAATGTTTTAGCCAGCAACCTCGCCACTGGCGCGACGCACGAGACCATATCCAACTCCGCTGGTCTCTATTCGATTCCGGACTTGGCGCCGGGTTCATACGGTCTGCGCATCGAATTCGACGGATTCGCACCGACCGATTTCACCCCAGTGCTGCTCGAAGCCGGCCGCGTCACCACCGTTGACGCCGACCTCAAACTCGCGACCGTAGGCCAGACCGTCAACGTCAGCGCCTCGAACACCAGCGTGGAACTGACCCAGTCGATGATTCAAGGCCAGATCAATTCGCAAACCATCGAAACTCTCCCGCTGAACGGCCGGAATTTTCTTGAACTCGCCTATCTGGTTCCAGGAAATCGTCCCGCTCCCAACTTCGATCCAACCAAGACGAATACCCTAGAAGTAAGCTCCGCCGGCGGCATCGGCCGCGGCGGAAACATCACCGTCGATGGCGGAGACAACAACGACGAAGTCGTCGGCGGCACGCTCTCCAATTTTCCCCAGGATTCAATCCAGGAATTTCAAATCGCCACCGGCCGCTTCAGTGCCGAGGTCGGACGTTCCGGCATCAGCGTCATCAACATCGTCACCAAATCCGGCTCGAACCAATATCACGGCTCGCTTTTCGATTACGAACGCAACCGCCACTTGCAGGCGCTTCCGTACACCTTCGACCGCTCGCAGCCCACGCCTCCGTTCGACCGCGAACAGTTTGGTGGCTCCGTCGGTGGCCCGATCCAGACGAACAAACTGTGGTGGTTCGCTTCGGCCGAATACCGCAACCAGAACGCCGCCATCGAAACCGGTACTCGCGACTTCGCCACTCAGGAAATTCTGAATACTTCGGCTCCGGCGCCGCTGCGCGAAGCCTTGGTCTCGACCCGCCTCGACTACCAGTTCGACGCTAACAATACCTTCATGGCGCGCTACTCCTTCGATCGTTCCACCGATACGGCAGCCGCCGAAGCCGCCAGCGTTACTCCGCTGCAAACCGCGGCTGAACGGCAAAATTCGCTGAACCGTTTCAATTCCATCGTCGGCAACTGGGTGCGCACGATTTCTCCCACCAAGGTCAACAGCGTCATTTTTCACTTCGATACTTTTCTGAACAGCATTCCCGCATTTCCGAACAGCCTGCCCACTACCGATCCCGATCTCGGCTTGACCAACGAACTCATCTTCCCGGGCCTGGCTGACGGCGTGAATTTCAACGTCCCCCAAAGCACTCACCTGAATCGCTACCAAATCGGCGACAATTTCAGTTGGGCGCTCGGCCAGCACACGCTGCATTTCGGCGGCGATTACCAGCGCCCCACCGCCACCGGCGAAATCAACGTCTTTGGCAGCGGCACCGTATTTCTCACTTCGAATTTTTATTTGCCGGGAAAAGATTTGAACGGCGACGGCGTTCTCAACGATCTCGACATCCCCATAGGCGGCGCGGCGCAAAGCGCGGCCCCGATTCAACCGGTGCCGATTCCGCAGATTTCCAACTCCTACATCGGGCTCTACCTGCAGGACGATTGGCGCGTCACCCACAATCTGACCCTGAACCTCGGCCTACGCTGGGATTTCGATACCGACGCCACCGGAACCGATTCCAATCATGGCCCGTGCCCCAGCCTTTTTGTCGAGCCCACCAAGCCCTGCGTCTGGCTGGCTAACGTCATCGATCTTCGCCGTCATCCGGACTCCAAAGACTTCGGCCCGCGCGTGGGTTTTGCCTACGATCCATTCGGGAAAGGCAAATCGGTCATCCGCGGCGGTTTCGGAATTTATTACGACCGCATCGTTTTCGAAGTGCCCGGATATGAGCGCGTGCAGGACGACCGCGCGCTCACAATCAATCAGTATTCCGGTTCAGTTTGTACTTTTCCGGGCGACCCCGATCCGCCGGACTTGAATACCTGCTTCGCTCCGATTCCCGGCGATGTTTTTGCGTCGGGCAGTCCCACGCTGGCCAATCCTTTCAGCGGCCAGCGCCAAACCAGCGGCGTCGGAATCATTGTCGTCGATAAAAACGCCCATCACCCGATGTTTCAACAAACTTCGCTTGGATTTCAGCAGCAGTTCGGTTCCAGTTGGCTCGTCAGTGCCGACGGCCTCTACATATTTGGCCAGCGCGAATTGATCGCGCAGTTCTTACGCAACACGACTTCAACCTCTCCCTACATTTCCTGCCCAGGAAACAATATTCCGTGCACCGCCACCGATCCGTTAAATGGAGTTTCAGATCAGGTCACGCTCGCCGCCTCCGCCGCGAAATCATGGTACGACGGTCTGCTGATCAACGTGCAGCACAAGCCGGTCCGCGCCGGCCCGGTCACCTATTTGTTCAACGTGGCCTACACCCTGTCTAAATCGCTCGACGATTCCGACGACGACCAGGTTCCCTCCTACACCACCGTCGAAAACGTGAACTTGCTTCAGGGCACGGTCGGCGCAAAAACCGAAAAAGGCTACGCGGCCAGTGACGAACGCCATCGCCTGACCGCCTATGGCCTGATCCAAATGCCTTGGGGATTTTCGCTCGCGCCCCTCTACACCTACGGTTCCGGCGTCCCGGCCGATACGTTTCTTCCCGATCTCACGCTGAACGGCCAATCGTTGCCCGCGCGCCTGCCGATTCTGGGCCGCAACTCGCTCGGCCGCAGCGTGCAGAACAGCACGCAGCTCAATCGCGCCATCGACGAATGGAACGCACTGCCCGCCTGCCCCGCGCCCGCCCCATGCAATGCCGGCGGCCCGCTCGACAATGTCCCGAACGGAATCAATTTCAGCAGCCCGTTCAATTCCGTGGATTTGCGTCTCGTCAAAGCCATCGCCATCAAGGAACGTCTGCATTTTGACCTGCTGGCCGAAGCCTTCAACCTCTTCAATAGCGTGAATATCCGCGGCTTCTCCAATACTTCCTATTCCGGCCGGAATATTTCCATCCTGCCGCGCGGCAGCAATCCCGGAAACGTCGACTCGGACTTTTTCTCTCCCGTGAGCACCGCCGGCGGTTTCTTCGGTTCCGGGGGCCCGCGCGCATTTCAGTTCGCGGTGCGATTCGCGTTCTAGCTGCCAACGACATTCCGGCGGGTTGCTGAATTCCCCGACAGGTGACCCGCCGGCTCCCCCTCCGATACGCCGGCCGCCGCGAACGCCAAAATTCAACCTGGTGCGTCTAAACCCAAGCAGATTCAGTGTTCGCATCGGCCGCCGTTTGACACCCGAATTAGCGTCTACCATACTGATTTGCTCTAATTTTTGCGGTTCGCACCTGATCCCCGCACCTCACGGGAGTTGACGAGCATGACCCATCGTTTTCGATTCGCTGTGGCCGTCCTGTGCGCCACCATCGGCCTGGCGTTTTTTGCTTCGTCGCTTCGCGCGCAGCAGAAACCCGCGGACATCCTGCCTCCCAAGCTGGCCTACACGGTCCACACTCTGCCCAACGGCTTGCAGGTTATTTTTCTCGAAGATCACGCCGTCCCCGTTATCAATCTTCAGGTCTGGTATCACGTTGGCTCCAAAGACGAGCAGCCCGGCCACACCGGCTTCGCCCATCTTTTCGAGCATCTGATGTTCAAAGGCTCCGCTCACGTCCCGGCCGAAGAGCATTCACGCATCATCGAATCCGTCGGCGGCTTCGACAACGCCGAAACCAGCGACGACACCACCAATTTTTATGAGACTTTCCCCAGCAATTATCTCGAACGCGGCTTGTGGCTCGAAGCCGACCGCATGGGCAGTCTCAATGTTTCCGATGAAAATTTCAAATCGGAGCGCGAAGTCGTCAAAGAAGAGCGCCGCGTGCGTGTCGAGAATCAGCCTTACGGCTATCTGCAGGAAGATTTGCGCGCCGCCGCCTTCACCGAACACGCCTACCATCACACGCCTATCGGCAGCATGGTTGACTTGAACAACGCCACCATCGAAGACGTCCGCGCCTTCTTCAACACTTTCTACAAACCCAATAACGCGACGCTCGTGGTTGTCGGCGATTTCAATTCCAAACAGGCTCTGGCCTGGACCAATAAATATTTCAGCGGTATCCCTGCTTCAGCCCGGCCCATTCCACGCATCAATCATCCCGAGCCGCCGCAGGCGGCCGTGCGCACCGTCACCAAGTCCTACTCGAACACGCCGCTGCCCGCCATCGTCATCGGCTACAAAATTTCCGCACGCTATACGCCCGATACGTACCCGCTTGATCTCGCTTCCAATATTCTTTCCGGCGGCGAAAGCAGCCGTCTCTACCAGTCTCTCGTGTATAAGGATCAGATCGCCGTTCAGGCGGGTGGCGAAGCGAACTTCACCGAAGACCCCAATCTTTACTGGGCCTACGCCATCATGAATCCCGGCCACACCCCGCAAGACGGCCAGAAAGCTCTCGTCCAGGTTCTCGATACGTTGAAGAGCCAGCCGGTCGAACCGAAGGAACTGGAAAAAGCCAAGAATCAGGAGACCGCCGAATTTATTCTCGGGCGCGACACTGACGAAGAAAAAGCCGTGGCCCTGGCTGCCGCCGCGGTCATCGGCAAAGATCCCGAACTGGTGAACACTGAACTCGCCCGCTATCTGGCCGCCAGCGCAGCCGATATTCAGCGGGTGGCCAAGGATTATTTCGACCTGCAGCACGCCACGGTCATGCTGATAACCACTTCGGCGGCGGCCCAGTAAGTTGATTCGCCGCCGCGCCATTTCACATCCGCGAAAATCAGGAGTAACGATGAAGCGCGCAAGATCCGTTTGGTTTCTAATGTGCCTGCTGCTGCCGTCGATCGGCGCAATGACGTCGCCCGCCCGTGCCCAGGAAACGCAGGGTGGCACGCCGGCTCCGCGCGGCCAATCCGAAGCGAGCGATGACCACACGCCGAAGAAAGCGTCGGGCATCGTTCCTCCCGGAGTGAAGCTCGCCCCGACGATTCCGCCCGCCGGTGCGCCGCGGCCTTTCGAATTTCCCAAAGCCGCCACCAAAACGCTCTCCAACGGGCTGCGCGTTTTCGTCGTCACCGATCATCGCGAACCTGCCGTCGCCGCCCGCCTGGTTTTGCTTTCCGCAGGCAGCATCAAGGATTCGCCTTCCGCGCCCGGCGTCGCGCAGATGACCGCCAGCCTTCTCACTCAGGGAACTGAAAAGCGTTCCGCACGCGAAATCGCCGAAACCATTGACTTCGTCGGCGGCACGCTGCAGGCCATGGCCGGACGCGATGCCACCACCGTCACCCTCGACGTAGTGAAGAAAGACGTTGGTGTCGGTCTCGACCTGATGTCCGATGTGGTTCTGCACCCGGCGTTCGCCTCCGAAGAAATCGAGCGCCAGCGCCAGCAGATTCTCTCCAATCTTCAGGTTCAATATGCCGACCCGAATTACCTGGCCACGCTGGTTTTTGCCCGCGCCCTCTACGGCGGTTCCGGCTACGGCTTGCCCGAAGAAGGCACGCCCGGCACCGTAAAAAAATTCAAGCGCGACGATTTCGTGAAGTTTCACGACGCGAACTACGCGCCCAACGAAGCGCTGCTCGGCTTTGCCGGAGACATCACTCCGGAAGAAGCCTTCGCCATCGCCGAAAAATATTTTGGTCTCTGGCAGAAAGTAAACGT
>DASWVE010000125.1:0-16536 GCA_036401315.1 Candidatus Acidiferrales bacterium | reverse complement strand
GTGACCGTGAGTGCTGCGTGGTGATTTCCCTCAGCGGCTGAAGCCGCGCGCCGAGGCATGGCTCTCGGCACAGCTTCAAGCCGGGCTCTGACGGAGGCCATTCTCTGCGCGATTTTCTTTGCGATTGTTTGGTGCCGTTTGCCCGTAAACAGTGGGTCCTTCGCAGCACTCAGGATAATGCTTTCTGTGGACGGTTGCTTTTAACCCCCAGGCGGGAGTTGGCTTCGGCTTGCTTGGTAAAGGCGGCGGCGAGCCGCCGCACTCCAAGGTAGGCTGGCGCGGGCTGCGAATTGGCGAAGGATGCGATCTGGGCCGGGGGAACACCTTAGTGCGGAGCGCGCTGTTGAGATTGGCGCGGGGTTGCAGAATTGTTACAATGGTGGACTGCAAGACATTAGGGCTTCTTTTGTGGTGACGAGCTCGAACCTCGAATCCAGCACGCGGGAAAATACACGAATGGCGGGACGGACGCTTTACGACAAGATTTGGCAGGCGCATGTGGTGCGCGAAGAGCCGGGGCAGCCGAGCCTGATCTATATTGACCGGCATTTGATTCATGAGGGGACTTCTCCGCAGGCGTTTGCGGGGTTGAAGACGGCGGGGCGCAAGGTGCGCCGGCCGGAGCTGACCTTTGCGGTGATGGACCATTCGGTTTCGACCAAGAACCGGTTGCTGCCGGTGGTGGATGCGGACGCGCGCGGGCAATTTGAAGCGTTGGAGAAGAACTGCGCGGAGTCGGGCGTGCATTTGTTCGACATGCACAGCAAGAATCAGGGGATCGTGCACATCATCGGACCGGAGTTGGGGATTACGCAGCCGGGGCAGACGATTGTTTGCGGCGATAGCCACACGTCGACGCACGGTGCGTTTGGCGCGCTGGCATTTGGGATCGGAACGAGCGAGATCGAGCATGTGCTGGCCACGCAGTGTCTGACGCAGTTTGGCTCAAAGACGATGAAGGTGGATTTTCAGGGTAAGAGGCCGCGAGGCGTGACGGCGAAGGACATGATTCTGGCGGTAATCGGCAGAATCGGGATCGCCGGCGGGACGGGTTACGTTTTCGAATATACGGGCGAAGCGGTGCGCGGGCTTTCGATGGAAGGCCGCATGACCATGTGCAATATGTCGATCGAGGGCGGCGCGCGCGCGGGGATGGTGGCTCCGGACGAGACGACGTTTAAATATCTGGAAGGGCGGCCGTTCGTGCCGCGCGGAAAAGAATTCGAGGAGCGGGTTTCTTTCTGGAAGACGCTGCCGACGGATGCCGACGCGAAATACGACGACACCTTGACGATTCAGGCGAGCGAACTGGCGCCGATGGTGACGTGGGGAACGAATCCGGGAATGGTGACCCAGGTTTCGGACCGCGTGCCGGATCCGTCGTCGTTTAAAGATGCGGTGGATCGCGAAGCGGCGACCCGGGCTTTGACTTACATGGATCTGAAGCCGGGCACGTTGATTGAGGATATTCCGCTGGACCGGGTGTTCATTGGTTCGTGCACGAATGCGCGGCTGGAAGATTTGCGGCTGGCGGCGAAGGTGGTGGCGGGCAAACACGTTTCGAAATCATTAAAGCAGGCGCTGGTGGTCCCGGGTTCGCGGGCGGTTAAGGTTGAAGCGGAGGCTGAAGGTCTCGACAAGATTTTTGTGGCGGCGGGATTCGAGTGGCGCGACGCGGGCTGCAGCATGTGCATCGGGATGAATGACGATGTGCTGCTGAGCGGGGAGCGTTCGGCGAGCACGTCGAACCGGAATTTCGAAGGGCGGCAAGGCAAGGGATCGCGCACGCATTTGGTGAGCCCGATGATGGCGGCCGCGGCGGCGATTGAAGGACACTTCGTGGATATTCGGAAGTGGAGCGCGGCGGAGGGAGCCGAATAATGGAACCGTTTATCAAGCATACGGGAATGGTGGCGCCGATCGACCGCGTGAACGTGGATACGGATCAGATGGTGCCGAAGCAATTTTTGAAATTGTTGACGCGCGAAGGATTTGGGCGGGTTTTGTTTTATGACTGGCGATATATGCCGGGGGAAAAACCGAATCCTGAATTTGTTTTGAATTTTCCGCGGTACAAGGGCGCGTCGGTGTGTCTGGCGCGGGCGAATTTTGGGTGCGGGTCGAGCCGGGAACATGCTCCTTGGGCGATTCTGGATTATGGTTTCCATGCGATTCTGGCGCCGAGTTATGCGGATATTTTTTATAACAATTGTTTCAAGAATGGGATTTTGCCGGTGACTCTGACGAACGAGCAGATTGATGAGTTGTTTGCGCGGACGGAGAAGAATGTTGGGTATTCGGTGACCGTCGATTTGGAAAAGCAAGTCGTTACGGATGGGATGGGATTGAGTTATGCGTTTGAGATCGATCCGTTCCGGCGGGATTGTTTGTTGAAAGGCCTAGACGATATTGGGCTGACTTTGGTACATGAGACGAAGATTTCGGCGTTTGAGGAGAAGAATCACCGGCATCCGGTGATGTATGAGGCGGTGGATGTGAAGCATCATTCGGATTCGCCGAACGCGGCGCGGCATAATTAGTTTTTTGGGTTTTTGGTGTTTGGGCGCTTCATGGGCTGAAGCCCCTTCTATTCGTTCTTCCTTATGTCGCGGCTAAAGCCGCGACCCACATAGATATTCCTCGTTTATTACGTTGTTCGTATGCGCAGCAATCGAAGAGAGATCCTTCGTCGCGAAGTGCGCTCCTCTGGATGACGGCCAACTGCGGTTTGGGTGCGCATACACAATTTCGGCGGCAGAGCCGGATCGTTTCGCGCGAGATGGGTCGGTGCGGCGTTGCGCGGTGAGTGTTTGGGTGGTGACGGGCGTTGGGAGAAGCGGTGGCAGAGCCACCGCACTCCAAAAATTCTTGGCGGAGACTTTTTGAGTCGTGCTAAACGTTTTCGCGCGCGGTGAATTCGGCGTCAATTCGTCTGGTGAGCGCGGACTTCGGGTTCTGGGGATTCGGGGGCAACGGGAGTGGCGCCTTTCAGTTCGGCTAGTAGGATTCCGGCGAAAATTAGGGCGGCACCTCCGAGGATGCGTGGGCCGAGGTGTTCTCTGGCGACGATCCAGGAGGTGATGGCGGCGAAGACTGGCTCGAGGCTGATGAGGATGGCGGTGTGTGTTGGCGAGGTGTATTGCTGCGACCAGGTTTGGGCGGAGAAGCCGAAGGCGGTGGAGCCCAAGGCGGTGACCAGGACGGCGATGATCAGGGTGGGGCTCGAGTGCCAGCGCGGTTGTTCGAGGTGCGCGGCGGCGAGTATGGGAATCGCAATGGTGGCGAGGATGGCGGTGGTGGCGACTTGGATTACGGCCAGGGCGCCGACGCTGTGATGCTCGACGTAGCGGCTGATGACGATCATGTGCAGGGCGAAAGCTACGGCGCAACCGAAGACGATGGGGTCGCCGCGGTTGAGGCCGCCGAGACCTTCGGGGGGGACGGTTAGGAAATATAAACCCGCTAGTGCGGCTAGGGCGCCGGCCCAGATCCAGGGGTTGACGCGGCGTTTGCTGAAGACGGCCAGGAGCAGCGGGACGATGACGACGCTGGAGCCGGTAATGAAAGCGGCTTTGGAAGGCGTGGTGAACTGGAGGCCGGTGGTCTGGAAGGCGTAACCGGCGAACATGAAGAAGCCGATTTGGGTGCCGGCCCAGATGGAGGCGGCGGTGACGCTGCGCAGCGAGCGCCAGAAAAATAGGGACATTACGGCGGCGGCTATGGCGAAGCGGACAGCGATGTAGACGAAGACGGAGACGTCGGTTAGGGCGTCTTTGACTACTACGAAGGTGGCGCCCCAGATTAGCGCGGTGAAACCCAGGGCGAGGTCGGCTTGGAGGCGCTTGGTGATTATTTTGCCGGGCATGAGCGAATGAGTTTATGCGGGGCGTGGAGTGGTGACAAGAGCGAGCGTGGCTTCAGGGGCTAAAGCCCGCTGCTTGCTGTGATTTGTTGACGGCACTAAAGTGCCGCCCTTCCGGTTACATCTTGCTTGTTGCGTTGGAATTGTTTGGGGTGAATTTCCGCACTTTTCGCGGTCGCGAAGGTGATGCGGTTTGCTCTTGCTCTTTCTCTTCCTGTCGCTACGTCCGCGTTCTAACCCCTAACCCATACTTGCCCTGACTTCAGTTGGTAAAGGCGGCGGCAAGCCGCCGCACTCCAAGGTAGGCTGGCGCGGGCTGCGCATACGCGCGACGACACGCCAAGGTGCGGCTGACCAATGGTTAGAGCGCGCTTGAAAGAATTGAGAGCTAGTGCGGTTGCGGGGCCTTGGGATTTTGGTAGACGATGCGGCCGCCGGCGATGGTCATGGAGACTTTCAGTTTTAGCAATTTGTAGGGAGGCAATTGCCGGACGTTTCCGGGAAATACAACGAGGTCGGCTAGCATTCCTTTCGCGATTTTGCCCTTGGTTTTTTCTTCGAATTCGGCGTAGGCCGAGCCTGTGGTGTAAGCGCTTAGACATTCCTTCATGGTGAGTTTTTCCTGGGGTTGCCAGCCGTTGGCCGGGCCGCCTTGCGGGAGCTCGCGCGTTACGCCGGAATATATGCCGCGCAGCGGGTTGATGGCTTCTACCGGGAAATCGGTGCCGAAGGCCAGGTGGACGCCGTCTTTTTGCATGGTGCGCCAGGCGTAAGCGCCTGCGGCGCGTTGCGCGCCGATGCGATCGATGGCCCAGCGCTGATCGGTGAGGAGATGCGCGGGCTGCATCGAGGCGATGATATTCATTTGGGCGAAGCGCGCGAAATCTTCGGGGGCGACGATTTGGGCGTGTTCGACGCGGTCGCGGCGGTCGCGGGGGCCATTGGCGGCGAGGACGGCGGCAAAAGTATCGAGGGCAAGGCGGTTGGTGCGGTCGCCGATGGCGTGGAAGGCGAGTTGAAAACCGGCACGATCGCGCTCGATGGCAAGGGCAGTGAGTTTATCGGGCGGGATGCGCAGGATGCCGGTGGCATTGGGATCGTCGGAATACGGGGCGAGCATGGCGGCGGTACGCGCGCCGAGCGAGCCATCTACGACTTCTTTCAGGGTGCCGGTTTTGAGCCAAGGATCGGTGGTGCCGCCGTCTTTGCGCATTTGTTCAAGGCGGGCTAGCGGAACTTCGAAGGGCAGCCATTCGGTGATGCGGATGGGCAATTTTCCGGCCTGCTGCAATTCGCGATAGACGAGGAAATTTTCCCAGCCGTAATTGTCGGAATCATCGGCGACGATTACGGAATTGTCCTGGACGGAGGTGACGCCGAACTGGGAGATGTAGGCGAAAAGTTTTTCGAAGGCTTGGGCGCGTTTGGCGTGGCTGTAAGGCGGAATCAATTTGGAGACGAGATCCTTGGCGGCGTCTTCGTCGAGCATGCCGGTAGGTTCGCCGGTTTGGGGATCGCGTTCGATGCGGCCGCCGGGAGGGTCGGGGGTCTTGGCGGTGATGTTCGCGAGTTTGAGCGCGAGCGAATTCGCGGCGGCGACGTGGCCATCGATACGCGTGGTGAGAAGCGGGTTGGTGGTGGTGACGGCGTCGAGATCCGCACGAGTGGGGAATTTTTTTTCCGGCCAGAGGGTGTGGTCCCAGCCAGCGGCGATGATCCATTCGCCGGGTTGAAAGTCCTTGAGGCGGTCGCGGATGCGTTGTTGAAATTCGGCTAAGGATTTGGTGCCTTCGACGTTGACTTCGAGTTGGGAGTAGGCGCCGTCGGCGAGATGGAGGTGGGCGTCGTTGAATCCGGGCATGACGAATTGGCCATGGAGATCAATGACGCGGGTGTTGGGGCCGATCCACGCTTTCAGCGCGTCGGGTTCGGCAAATGGCGAATCGGTGATGGCGACGATTTTTTCCCCACGGATTGCGATGGCCGTGACCCAGGGAGTTTCCTTATCCATAGTGTAGACGAGGCCTTCGTTGAGAATGAGGTCCGCAGGGCCATCGGAGTGTGCGTCGGTGTTTTGAGCGATGTGAGGCGCGCGTTCCACAGCGCGGGAGCTGGCGAGGAAACCGGCGACGCAGAGAAATCCGAGTAGCAGCGCTGCTTCGCGGCGAAGCATCTATTGCTGCAGACCGGCGAGGAGGACGGTGGTGAGGAAGAGGCGTTTCAATCCCAGTTCCCTGCCGGCGGAGTCGTACCATTCTTCGAGAGTGTGGGAGCCGTTGGCTTTGCCGCCGCCGCCGATGGAAATGGCGGGGATGCCTAACGAGAGCGGAATGTTGGCGTCGGTAGAGCTGCGTTCGAGGCGCGAACGGGTGCCGAGGAAACGGTCGACGCTGCGGATGGAATCGAGCAGCGGAGAATTTTCGGGAAGTTTGCCGGAAGGACGCAGACCGAGCGAACGAAAACTGACTTGCAACGGCGCGGCGGAGTCCCGAGCGGAGCCGGCCATTTCTTCTTTTATTCCGGCTTCCATGGCGGCGCGGAGCGAGGATTCCATTTTGGTGAGTTCGGCTTCGTCCTCGGAGCGCAAGTCGACTTTGACGAGGGCGCGGGCGGGAATGGAATTGACGGAAGTGCCGCCTTCGACGACGCCGAAATTGTAGGAGCTGCGCGGATCTTCGGGGACAGTCAGGCCGGAAAATTTGACGATGCCGCGGGCAAGGGCGGTGATGGGATTGGGCGCGCCGAAATCCGACCAACTGTGACCGCCGGGGCCGGTGATGGTGACCTCGAAACGATGGGACGCGATACCCTGGGTGGTGATGTGCTCGGTGGAGGCTCCATCGACGGCGATGACAGCAGCGAGGCGCGGGCGGTAGGTATCGATGAGCGCGCGGATGCCGCGGAGATTACCTTCGCCTTCTTCGCCGACGTCGCCGGCGAAAATAATTGTTTTGGTGGTGCGCACGCGGCCTTCGGAGAGGGCGCGGGCGACGCCGATCAGGGCGGCGAGGCCGGCTCCGTTATCGGCGATGCCGGGACCGACTAGGCGAGTGCCGTTCTTTTTTACGCGAACGTCGGTGCCTGCGGGAAAAACGGTGTCGAGATGCGCGGCGAGGAGGATGACGCTGTTGGGGTCAGCGCCGGGGCGTTCGGCGATTACGTTTCCGGTTTTGTCGATGGTGACTTTAAGGCCAAAGGATTCTAAGAGGCTTTGGAGGTAGGCGGCGCGTTTGGCTTCGGTGAATTCGGGGGCGGGGATTTCGGTTAGGGCGATTTGTTGGGTGGTGACCCAAGTCGCGTTTTGGTCGAGCCAAGCGAGGGCTTGCGCGCAGGTGGAGTCGTCCGCGATTTTCTCGACGGAGTCGGTGGCGGCGCGTGGAGAGACGGTGGCCATCATCAGAACGATACCGCAGATGTAGAGGAGTTTCACGGGTTTCTGGGTTCGATTTTAGCGCGGAATGTGGAGTGGGCGACATCGAAGAGAGGTCCTTCGTCGCGGAGGGCGCTCCTCTGGATGACGGCCAAGGGCGGTTGCGTGCTGATTGTGGTGTTCGGCGGCAGAGCCGGACGCTGTTGGTGGCGCTGGCGGCTTGGTGAAAGCGGTGGCAGAGCCACCGCACTCCAAAAGTTCTCGGCGGATCGGGCTCGGTGGGCGGCGCGATTTTTGGGGGATTGGAATCTAAACCCGCACCCTTTGCTGAGAGGCAGGGCGCAAAGAGTGCGGCACCCGGAAATTCTAACTGCGGAGTATGGCTTGGATTTCGGCGTCGGACATTACTTGGTCGGATTTTTTGGCGGCGGCGAAGATGCGGTCTACCAGTTCGTCGGTGGCGGGGATTTTGCGCTTTTCGAGCCAGTAGATGACGTTGGAGCGGCCGCTTAGTGGGCCGATTTCGATGATTTGGTCGAGTCCGAAGAGATGGCTGGGGACGCCGCTGTAGATGGCGTTGGCTAGTTCGTGATCGTTTTTTTTGTAGGCTTTGACGATGGCGGCGGCGTGGACTCCGGTGGCGGTGCGGAAGGCGTCGCGGCCGACGACTGGATAATTGGGCGGGATGGGAGTGTGGGTGGCTTTGGAGACGGCTTCCGAATAATTTTTTAGTTTGGAGAGGTCGTGATGGATTAGGCCGAAGAGTTTTAAGTTTACGAGCATGAGTTCCATGGGGGTGTTGCCCACGCGTTCGCCTAAGGCCAGGGCGGCGGCGTGGACCTGGTCGGCTCCGGCGGCTACGGCGGCCAGAGAATTGGCGATGGCGAGACCGCGATCGTTGTGACCGTGCCAGTCGACGCGAATTTTTTCGCCGGACGGCTTGATGACTTCGTCGATCACAAATTTGACAAGGTTGAAAGCGCCGGCGGGCGTGGCATGGCCGACGGTGTCGCAGAGGACGGCGGCTTTCGCGCCGGCGCGGATGGCGGTCTTATATAAGGTTGCGATGGTGGCGGGGTCGGTGCGCATGGTGTCTTCGGTGACATACATGACGGGAAGGCCGGCATCGACGGCGAATTTTACGGCATCTTCGGTGGTGCGCTGGAGATGGTCGACGGTCCAATCTTCGACCAGGCGACGGATGGGACTGGAGCCTAGGAAGGTGGCGGCTTCGATGGGCATGCCGACTTTTTCGGAAATTTCGATGATGGGCTGGATGTCGTTCTGGTGGGTGCGGGCGGCGGCGTTGGGACGGATTTTCATCTTGGCGTTGACGATTTCGCGGGCGAGGGCTTCGGTGTCGGCGTAGGCGCGAGGGCCAGCTCCGGGGAGGCCGATATTTACCGTGTCGATGCCTAGCGATTCCATCAGGTGGAGGATTTCGATTTTTTCGGTGATGGAGGGATCGTGGACGGAGGGATTTTGGAGGCCGTCGCGGAGGGTTTCGTCGTTGAGGGCGACGCGACGATTCGGCGGGATTTCGGCGCCGGTGAAGATGTTCCAGTCGTGGATGAGGTCGTTGTTCATCAGATGCGGTTGCGGCGGAAGATTACGCCGCGGGCGCCGGTTTTTTTGGTGGCGGCGGCTAAGCGCTGGGACCAGGTGGGCGCGAACATGGCTTCCATGAAGGCGGCGGCGGAAGCGGCGAGTTCGGCGGTGTAGCCGAACCACCAGGATTTTGGGACGCGCGGCAGGCGGTCTTCATCTACGTATTTTACGTGAACCATTTCGAGCAAGCCAAGGCGGGAGTGGCTGCGGCCCCAACCGCTATCGCGCGGGCCTCCGTGCGGAGCTTCGGTGATGCCGTAATAGCTGGCGACGTCGTTGATCATGACGGAGCCGGAGTTGAGGCGGGAGGCGACTTCCCTGCCGCGTTTTTTGCTGGCGGTCCAAACGCTGGCGCTGAGAGCGAAGCGCGAATCGTTGGCGAGGGCCACGGCTTCGTCGACGGTTTTTACCATTTGAATGGCGATGACTGGGCCGAAGGTTTCTTCGCGCATGAGATCCATGGAGTGGTCGACGTTGACGACGACGGCGGGATCTAGAAAATTGGGGCCGAGGTCGGGGCGGCGGGTGCCTCCCGTGAGGATGCGCGCGCCGCGGGTGGTGGCTTCGGCGAGCTGCTGTTCTACTTTTTCTAGTTGGCGGAGGCGGATCATGGGACCGATTTCGACTTCGGGATTTGTGGCGGGGCCGAGGCGGAGTTTTTTTGTTTTCTCGACGCAGAGTTTGGTGAATTGGTCGGCTGCGGGCGCTTCGACGTAGATGCGCTCGACGGAGATGCAGGTTTCTCCGCAATTCATGAAACCGCCCCAGACGGCGGCGCTGGAGGCGATGTCGAGATCGGCGTCGGCGAGGACGAGCATGGCGTCTTTGCCGCCGAGTTCGAGTGCGGATGGAATTAATTTTCGGGCACAGGCTTCGGCGATGCGCTGGCCGGTGGCGACGCTGCCGGTGAAGAAAACTTTGTCGGGACCGGCTTCGATGAGAGCGGCGCCGAGATCGCCGCGGCCTTGGACGACTTGGACGAGATTTTCGGGAAACTTCGCTTCGGCGCAGAGTTCGGCGACCAGGGCGCCGGACCAGGGAGTTAATTCGGAGGGTTTGAGGATTACCGCGTTGCCGGCGACTAGCGCGGGAATGGTCTGGGCCATCGGAATCGAGAACGGATAATTCCAGGGGGAGATGATGGCGACGACGCCGAGCGGGTCGAATTCGAGCCAGCCGGATTTGGCTTTCATGGCGAGATTGTGATGCGGAATTTTTTCGGGCTTCAGCCATTTGGTGGCGCATTTGGAGAGGAAGTCGGCGGTATCGAGGGCGAGGAGGACTTCGGCGAAGATGGCTTCGACGCGGGGCTTGCCGGCTTCGCGGGAGATGACGTCGGCGATTTTCTCGCGGTTGGTGAAGATGGCATCGCGAAGATTTTTTAGGGCGGCGGCGCGGGCTCGCAAAGGCTGCGCGGACCATTCTTTTTGGGCGCGGCGGGCGGATTCGAAGATTTTGGGGAGTTGCGGGATTGGAGTGGCGTCGAAGGTGGCGTTGATTTCATTGGTAGCGGGGTTGAGGGAATCGATGGATGAGGTGGCGACGGGCGGCGGGAAGGTGGCTTGGGATTGGAGCGACATGATTGGTGATTGTAGCTGAAATGGAGTGACGGCGTTCAGGAAGGCGAGGTGCCTCAGCGGCTAAAGCCGCGGGCTTTTGGTGCGGGTGACGGCACGGCTTTAAAGCCGTGCCCTGACGAAAGGCGACGGCGGGTGCTCGGTGTGGATTCCGTGGTCGACAGCGGATCGTAAAAAGCAGATCCCTCGCTGCGCTCGGGATGACATGTTTTTTTAGGTGAGATATTTGAGCGAGAGTGCCGCGACGAGGCTAAGGCTTGGGGCGCTGGCGTTGCGGCGAATTGGCTAGGGAGTCGGTGGGGTCGGGATATTCGATGTTCATTAGGTAGAGGCCTTCGGGGACGACGGTGGGGCCGCTGCGGCTCCGGTCTTTGGCGTCGAAAAGCTTCGGGATGTCGCCTGGGGCGAGTTTGCCGCGGCCGACTTCCATCAGGGTGCCGACCATTTTGCGGACCATGTAACGGAGGAAGGATTTGCCGCGGACGATGTATTCGATTTCGTTGCGGCCGATTTCGCGGCGGAATTCGGAGGAGTGGATGACGCGGAGCATGTCGCGTTCCTGGTCGTCTTCTTCGGAACCGGTGGAAGCGGCGAAGGTGGTGAAGTCGTGCTCGCCGGTAAATTCGGCGGCGGCGGCGTCCATGGCGGTTTCGTCGAGCGGCCACGGGTAGAAAAAAACGTGGCGGTAGTCGAATGGGAGGAGGACCGGGCCGCGGGCGATGCGGTATTTGTAGGTTTTCGCTTGGGCTTGCCAGCGGGAGTGGAAGGTTTGGCTGACTTCTTCGGCGACAACGATGCGGATGGAGGGCGGGAGCATAGCGTTCATGCCGTTCAGGATTTCATTCGCTGCGAGATTGGAGTGAGTTTTGAAATGCGCGACTTGGCCGAGGGCGTGGACTCCGGCGTCGGTGCGGCTGGCGCCGTGGATGCTGACGCGTTCCTGGATGATTTTTTGGAGGGCGTCTTCGAGGGCGCCTTGGATGGTGGGGAGGTTGGGCTGGAATTGCCAGCCGTGAAAGTCGGAACCGTCGTAGGCGATGGTGAGTTTGATGTTTTGCATTTTTGCGGCGAAGGGATTATCGCATGAGAGGCAAGGAGGGATTCAGGCGCTAAAAGCGTCTCTCTCATTACGATTCCCTTCGCGATTGCTTTTCGATCCTGCATCGTAAAAAGCAGATCCCTCACCAGCAAACAGGTTCGAGATGACAGCCGTTTGTGGTGGAGGGTACGACGCGGCGGAATTCGGCAGGCTCGGTTCGGGTTCGTCTAAACCCGCACCCTTTGCTGGGAAGCGCAAAGAGTGCGGCACCCGGAAAGGCAACGGCCAAGTAGTGGTGGGCGATTAATGTTGGGCGCGCTGGAAGCGGGAGCCGGGGCGGCTGGCGGTGTCGCCGGCGCGGCACTGCGGGCATTCGTCGGGCTCGTAGCTGGGGACGTCGAGTTCGAGGAGGGCTTTGGCTGGGACGTTGAGTTCGAGGCGGCCTCCGCTGCGGTCGATGATGGCGCCGGAGGCGACGGCGAGGCCGCCTTCCTGTTCGACCACGCCGATGGTTTCGCGGGTGGAGCCGCCGGTGGTCCAGACGTCTTCGATGACGAGAGATTTTTCGCCGGGCTTGAGTTCGAAGCCGCGGCGGAGGGCCATTTGGCCGGAGCGATCGCGTTCGACGAAGATGGCGCGGACGCCGAGGGCGCGACCGACTTCGTGGCCAATGATGAGGCCGCCGAGCGCGGGCGAGACGACGCAGGAAACCTGATGATCCTTAAACATGGCGGCGATAGCGCTGCCGAGTTTTTCGGCGTGCTGCGGATGTTGGAGGACGAGCGCGCATTGAATGTAGGTGGCGCTGTGGCGGCCGCTGGAAAGTTCGAAGTGTCCGGTGCGGATGGCGCCTACGGATTCGAGAAGTTTGATGATTTCGTCGCGCGTCATAGGTGCTGCCTCGTGTTGCTTTGGTCGTGCGTCCGGCGGCCTGCGAACGATAGGGGCAGGTAGCGGTTCGCGTAGCGTAATGGCGGATTTGGAAAGTGTCAATGGGTGCGAAGCGGGCCGAACTTCGGGGATACAATGCGGACGGAATTTTCTGATTTGGGTTGAGCGGCGAGGAGCAAATTTGGGATGCGGATCAGGATTTTCTGCGGGGTGCTGGGAGTGGCTGGCGCTTTGGTTTTGCTGGTGAGTGCGGGGGCGATTCCACGGAACAATTCCCTGCTGGTGCGCGCGGAGGCGCCGGGGGTTGGCGCGGCACAATCTGGTGATGCGGCTGGCGCGGCGGTCGACGATTACATAGCGAGCCAGATGAAGACGCAGCGAATTCCTGGGTTGGCGGTGGCCGTGGTGCGCGATGGGAAGTTGATCAAGGCGCAGGGATACGGCTTAGCGAATATTGAATTGGATGTGGCGGTGAAACCGGAGACGATTTTTCAGACGGGGTCGGTGGGCAAGCAGTTCACTTCGGCAGCGGTGATGATGTTGGTGGAGGAAGGCAAGATCGGGTTGGATGACAAAATTTCGAAATATTTGGCGGGGACGCCGGCGAAGTGGGCGAATGTTTCGGTTCGGAATTTGTTGACGCACACGTCGGGGATTGCGGATTACGCGGCGGAGGCGAATCCAAAGCCCGGGGGCGTGATTGATTTGCATAAAGACTATACGGAGGCGGAGCTGTTGCAGCGATTCACGACACTGCCGATGGATTTCAAACCTGGGGAGAAATGGTCTTACAGCAATACTGGTTATGTGCTGTTAGGAATCATCATTCATAAGGTGAGTGGCGAATTTTATGGGGATTTCTTGCAGGAGCGGATTTTCCGGCCGTTGGGGATGAGCGCGACGCGGATTATCAGTGAGGCGGACATCATTCCGAATCGAGCGGCGGGATACGAGATGGTGGACGGAGTGATCAAGAATTAAAAATGGGTCGCGCCTTCGTTGAACACCACGGCGGATGGGGCTTTGTATACGAATGTGCTGGATATGGCGAAGTGGGACGAGGCGCTGGATGCGGGAAAACTTTTGAAGAAATCGAGTTATGAGGCGATGTGGAGTCCGGTGGTGCTGGCGGGCGAGAAAACTTATTCGTATGGGTTTGGGTGGGATATTGCGGAAGTGAACGGGCACCGGTTGATCGAGCATGGCGGGGCGTGGCAGGGATTTACTACGCAGATTTCGCGTTATATGGACGATCGGTTGACGGTGATTGTGCTGACGAATCTGGATGCGGACCATGCGAACCCGGATCAGATTGCGCATGGCGTGGCGGCGATTTATTTGCCGGCGGTGAGTGCGGCGGCGAAAGCGATTGAAGACAAGGAGCCGGAGGTTACGGCGCTGGTGCGACGCACGTTGTCGGATCTGGCGGCGGGAAATTTAAATCTGGAGTCGTTCAGCGCGAGCGAGCGGGAGAAGTGGACCCCGGCGCACACGGCGCGGTTTAGCGAAGTGGTGAAGAAATTCGGGGAGATGAAATCGATCAAGTTGGTGGAGCGCGGACGGGATGGAAAATTGCGGGTTTCGACGTACTTGGCGACATTCGCGGACGCTGTTGTGCATGTGACGGTGTGGGTGGATGCAGATGGGAAGATTAACGCCTTGCGGGTGCGTGAGTGATGGCGGCGTTGTGCGGTTGTAGCTTGGCGGACATCGAAGAGAGATCCCTCGTCGCGAAAAACGCTCTGTCGGGATGACAAACTTTTCCGTCGGCGTGAACTTGAGTGGTGGGTGCTCGTCGTTCAGTTCGTAGCGTGGGCTGCTGGATGAGATCCTTCGTCGCTATGCTCCTCAGGATGACGGGTGGGGGACATGGCCGCGGAGGATGTTTGGCGCGAGGCGCGGGCAGCGCGGCTTCCCCACCTACAGGTGGGCGCTACAGACGCAAGCACTTGAGGTAGGTTCTGGCGTGGAATCTAAACCCGCACCCTTCGCAGAGGCGGCGAAGAATGCGGCACCCGGCAGCATCTTTATCGGTGGGCGCGTTTAGTAAGAGGCGGAGCCCTGTTGTTCTAGGGTGATTTGGCCTACGCCGCCGCTGACGTCTATGGAGATGGTTTGGGGGGATTTGCCTACGGCGTCGTTGGTGTAGTCGTCGCCGTCGTGGTGGAAGCCGTGGGCGTTAACGTCGCCGAGGCCGTCGCTGGCGTGGAGGCGGACACCGATGTCGCGTGGGACGCGGATGTCGGCGGTGCCTACGCCGCCGCGAATATTGACGTGGAGGTCGGATTTGCGAGGGCCGGTGAGATCGAGGTCGAGATGGCCAGCGCCGACCTTCAGGTCGGCGTCGGTTACGGCCAGATTGCGCAGGTCGAGATTCGCTTTTCCGGCGCCGATATTGACGGTGAGATCGAGAGGGATGGCGTCGGCGAAGCGAAGACGCCAGTCGTTGCCCGAACCGGCGAGATGGACGTGGCTTTTATTCTCCTGCGAGATGTCGAGGCTGCCTTCGTCATGATTGACCGTGTAGTTGGCGATGGGTTGGCCGTCGCGTTCGCGGAATTTGAAATCAGCGTCGAGGAGACGCGGAGCGCCGCCGGCGAGGTCGAGGGTGCCGGAAGGCAGATCGATGGTGGCATTGACGGTTTTCGCACCTTGCAATTCTACGGACTGCGAAGCTTCGAGACTTTTGACGCGGCCGCCGTGACCGCCCAGGACGGCGAAGACCACGAAGCCGATGAGCACCAGCATGGCGATGCCGAGGCCGAGGTTGTTGCCTAAGTCAGAGTTGGCGGGTGCGCCGGGAGCGGGAGCGTCCGCGCGGATGCGGAAGGCATCGAAAATTTTGCCGAGGCCGATGACAATGAGAATGACCGGCCAGTAGCGCATGGCAACAGACCAGATGTCGAGATCGGGCTGCAGATTGGCGATGAGGAAAATGATGCCAACGGTGACGACGATGAGGCCGCCGGCGATGGATGGGCGGTGGCGATCTTTGGCCATGCTGGGCTCCCTGCCTTATGGTACGCAAGGGCGGGTGAAAAGTTACAGCAGGTTGGGCGAAATTGACAGTGGGCGGCGGGTCGGATATTCTTGGTGATTCGAAATAGACTACGAAGGAGTATTGAATGGCTCAGGGTGCGGCGGTAAAACATAAGAAGAAGACGAAATCGGTACTGAAGAACATCCGGCAGACGGAGCGGCGGGCGGCGGTGAACCGCATGAACCGCACGCACGTGCGTTCGTCGGTGAGGAAGATGCGCGCGGCATTGACGTCCGGCGACGCGGCTGCAGCGGAAAAGCTAGCATCGGCGACCTTTTCGGATTTGGACAAGGCGATTCGGAAGCGGACTTTGACGGAGAATACGGCGAACCGGTATAAGTCGCGTTTGACTTTGGCTTTGAATGCGTTGAAGGCGAAGAAGAAGGCGTAACCGCGGATTTGGGTTTTGGATTTGTTGAGGCGCCCCGAGTTTTTCGGGGCGCTTTTTTTTGCGCGCGCGCGGGCATGGCGAGTCTCTTCGTAAAGAGCGTGGCGCGGCGGCATGGATGAGATCCTTCGTCGCGAAAAGCGCTCTTCAGGATGACGGGGTGGGCGACTTCGCCGCGGGGGACCTTTAGCGCAGGGCGCGGGCGGCGCGGTTAGCCCACCTAAAGGTGGCCGCTACGTAAACCTAAGAATCGCTAGCGCGAGATGGATTTTTGGGTTTTGGTTTTGGAGCGCCCCGAGATTTTCGGGGCGTTTTTTTTTGCGCGCGGGCATGGCGAGTCTCTTCGTAAAGAGCGTGGCGCGGCGGCATGGATGAGATCCTTCGTCGCGAAAAGCGCTCCTCAGGATGACGGGGTGGGCGACTTCGCCGCGGGGGACCTTTAGCGCAGGGCGCGGGCGGCGCGGTTAGCCCACCTAAAGGTGGCCGCTACGTAAACCTAAGGACCGCTAGCGTGAGGCGGCGCCGGCGGTGGCGGTGTTGGTTAGGCGGGCGATTAGGAATTCCATGGTGGCGCGTTTGTCGGGGTTGGAGGATTTTAGGCGGCTGTCGGTTTCGGCTAAGGCTACCAGGCCGGCGAGAAGATTTTCTTTGGACATGCGGTGGGCGTTGCGGATGGCGGCTTCGGCGGCGTCGGGACGCATGCCGAGGGGGCGGGCGGCTTGGAAGCCGCGCATGGTGGCGGGGAGGTCGCGGGCTTCGAT
>DASWVE010000124.1:0-5164 GCA_036401315.1 Candidatus Acidiferrales bacterium | reverse complement strand
CGATGGTATTGGTTCACGTCGCCACCAATGGGCGGTACGGATTTCATCGCGACGAATTGCAGGTGTTGAGCGACGCTCGGCACATGGATTGGGGATTTGTGCCGTACCCGCCGGTCACTCCGTTTCTGGAACGGATTGGGTTGGGGATTTTTGGAGTTTCGGTGGTTGGCCTGCGGATATTTTCGGTATTGGCGCAGGCGCTGAGCCTTTTTGTGACCGCGCTGATGGCGCGCGAACTGGGCGGCGGGCGGTTGGCGCAGGTGACTGCGGCGCTGGCGATCGCGCTTTCGCCTTTGCCGATGTTCGAGGCGACCGAATTTCAGTATTCGTCGTTCGATTATTTGTGGTGGGTGCTGGCGGCATATTGCACGATCCGTCTACTGAAAAGCGGAGATGCGCGGTGGTGGCTGGGAATTGGCGCGGCAGTGGGTGCGGGGCTCGAAACCAAGTACACCATGTGTTTTCTGATCGCCGGGATTGGCGGCGGCTTGATATTGACTGCTGAGCGCCGCTATTTGTTGAACCGCTGGTTCTGGGTCGGAGCCGCGCTGGCTTTCCTGATATTTTTGCCGAATTTGGTGTGGCAGATTCGTCACGATTTTATTTCCTGGCATTTTCTGCAGCACATTCACAAACGCGACGTGGGGCAGGGGCGGAATCAGGGATTCATTCGCGATCAATTTATTTCGTGCGTAAACCTGGTGGCCGCGCCTTTATGGCTCACCGGCTTAATTGGTTATCTGCGCGAACGGCGGTATCGAATGCTGGCTTGGATGTATTTGATTCCGCTGGCGCTTTTCGTTATCGGCAAAGGGCGCGGATATTATTTGGCGGCGGCGTATCCGATGCTGATCGCGATGGGCTGCGTGGCGGCGGAGAGTTGGGTGACTTCGCTGCGGCGTCCGTGGCGGCTGACGGTCGAAGTGCTGTTTTTCGCGAATTTGTTTTTGATGGGCGCGTACGTCAGCGCGATTGTGATTCCTTGGGCGAATAGCGGGCCGCTGAAGGATTTCGCGTTGCGCAAGAATGGCGACCTGCGCGAAGAAATTGGCTGGACCGAACTGGTGCAGACGGTGGCGTCAATTCGCGATTCGCTGACGCCCGAAGAACGGCGGAATTTCGGTGTGATTGTCGGGAATTACGGCGAGCAGGGCGCGGTGGAAATTCTGGGGCCGGCCTACAATCTGCCGGCGCCGATCAGTATGACGAATTCGGCTTGGCTGCGCGGCTATCCGCAGCCTCCGCCGGCCACGCTGATTGTTTTGGGATTCACTTCGGAAGAGGCCAACGAGGCCTTCTATTCCTGCCGGCCAGCAGGACGCAACGTTATTCCCGGCGGCGTGAAGAACGAAGAAGGCACCGAGCATCCGGATATTTTCGTCTGCGGCGCGCCGCGGCTAGGCTGGCCGCAATTCTGGAAGGAATATCAGGACTTTGGCTAGGTCTTCGGAATCTGCAAATTTCAGTCCCTTAGAATATTTTCATCCACGATATTCAACGCGACCTCTGCTAGTCGTCTTCAAGTTGCTAGGTACTAAGCCGCGGAGTATCATGCGCGGGAATTGATGCCACAATACCTATCCCCGGCAAGCGATTCGATTTTCGGTTACGGCGTCCGGCCGCGACCGGCAATCCGGTAGCGATTCCATGACTGAAACGGCGGCGATTCCTGGCGGCGAACGCATCGGCGATTTCCAGATTCTGGGTAAGCTGGGCGCCGGCGGCATGGGCGTGGTGTACAAGGCCACCGACCTGCGGCTCGAACGCACGGTGGCGCTGAAATTTCTGCCGGCGGAATTGAGCGTCGAAGAAAACGAAAAGGCGCTGCTGGCGCGCGAGGCCAAAGCCGCTTCGGCTTTGGACCATACCAACATCGGCGTGATTCACGGTTTGGAAGAAACGCCGGACGGCAAGCTGTTCATCGTCATGGGATTTTACGACGGTGAAACGCTGGCGGCGAAAATCCGCCGCGGGCCCTTAAAACTTGCTGAGACTCTGGACATCGCCTCCCAGATCGCGCGCGGACTTTCGGAGGCGCACGCGCGGCACATCGTGCATCGCGATATCAAGCCTTCCAACATCATCATCACCGACCGCGGCGTAGCGAAAATCGTGGATTTCGGTTTGGCCCGCGTGATCAGCAGCGCCAGTTCACAGCAGAGCATTCGCACTTCGGGCACGGCGGCGTATATGTCTCCGGAACAAGCGATGGGGAAGACGCTCGACCATCGCACCGATGTGTGGTCGCTGGGCGTGGTGATCGTGGAAATGGCCACCGGCGCGCGGCCCTTCGCCAGCGAAAATATTACGGGCCTGATGTGGGAAATTTTGAATCATCCGCCGGCGTTGATGGACAGCCTGCCGGACGAATTGAAGCCGATCGTGTATCGCGCGCTGGCTAAGGATCCGAACCAGCGTTATCCGAATTGCGACGCGGTGCTCGTCGACCTGGAGCGCTTGCGCGGGGAAATTTCCCAGAGGTCATCGACCGGCACGTCGCGCCCGGCCGACGTGGAAGTCACCGCGTCGGTGCACTCGCAGGATTTTGCGGCGGCGGTGAGAAACGCGTCGCAGCCGAGCTGGAGCCATCCGAGCGCGGCGGCGATGGCGCCGCCGGTGGCGAAATCAAAATTTCGGTGGTGGTACGCGGCGATTGCCGCGGCCTTGCTGCTGCTTCTCGGCGCGGCAGCCATGCTGATTCCAGCGGTGCGCGAACGCGCCGCGGAAATCGCGGGCGTGGAAGAAAAGCACATCGCGGTGTTGCCCTTCGACAATATTGGCAACGATCCGGGGAACGCGGCGCTGGCCGAAGGCTTGATGGACAGTTTGACCGCCGAGCTTTCCAACTTGGGCGCGGCGAAGTCGTCGCTGTGGGTCGTCCCTTCGAGCGTGGTGCGGCGGCGCAACGTGGATGATCCCAGCGCGGCGTTGCGCGACCTGGGCGCGACTCTAGTAGTGAAGGGCAGCATCGCGCGCCAGGGCCAAAATATTCAACTCACGGTCAGCCTGATCGACACTCGCAACCTGCGCCAGATCGGATCATTCATCCGCGAAGATCACGCCGGCGACTTGGCCACGCTGCAAAACGAAGCGGTGGCCGGCATCGCGCGGCTGATGAAGATCGAGGTGTCGCCCGAAATGGTGGGTGCCGGCGGCGGCGTGGCCCCCGCGGCGTATCAATCGTATCTGACGGCGTTGGGTTACGTGCAGCGCTACGACAAACCGGGAAATCTGGATCTGGCCATCGCGGCTTTGCAGGATTCGGTGAAAACCGATCCACGGTTCGCGCTGGGCTACGCCGAACTGGGCGAAGCCTACCGGCTGAAATACCAACTCGATCAAAATCCGAAATGGCTCGACGAAGCCATCGCCAATTGCAATCAAGCCGCGCAACTGGACGATCGCCTGCCGGCGATTTACGTGACGCTGGGAAAGCTACATTCGCAATCCGGGAAAAACGATTTGGCGCTCCAGGAATTCCAGCACACTTTGCGGCTCGATCCCCATTCGGCTGAGGCGATCACCGGAATCGCCGGCACCTACGAACAAATGGGACGAATTCAGGACGCGGAGAACGAATTCAAGCGCGCCGCGGCGCTGCGTCCCGATTACTGGGATGGCTACAACTCGTTGGGCATTTTCTACAAGCGCCAGCGGCGGTTTCCCGAAGCGATCGCGCAGCTGAAAAAAGTGGTGCAGCTCACTCCGGACAATGCCCAGGCCTACAACAATCTGGCCGCGGTGTATCTGGATGCCGACGATCCGAAATTGATTCCGGACGCGCAAGCCGCGCTAACGAAATCGGTCGCGCTGGCTCCCAGTTATCCGGCGTACGCGAATCTGGGCAGCCTCTACTACAGCCAGGGTAGCTACGCGGAATCGGCGGCGATGACCGAGAAGGCCCTCGCCATCAACGATAAGGATTTTCAAGTCTGGTACAACCTGTTGCTCTGCTACGAATGGCTGGGTCAAAAAGATAAAGCGGCGAATGCCGCCGCGCGGACCACGAGCTTGCTGGAAGCGTTGGTGCAGAGCAAACCGCAGGATCCCGAGATTCAATCGGCGTTGGGTTTGCTTTACGCGATGCAGAAAAACCGGGACAAGGCGGCGCCACGCATCGAGGCGGCGCTGGCGCTGGGACCGCAGGACGAACGCGTCCTGGAAGATGCCGGCGAAGCTTACGAGCGCCTGGGCGACCGGCCGCGTGCGCTTCGTTATCTGCAGGAAAGCATCAAGGCCGGTGGGTCGGTGGAAGGACTTAGCGCCCGGCCCGGGTTGCAAGAAGTATTGAAGGACACAAGTTTCCGCGCCAACGGAAAGTAGTTAGAAGTAAAAGGAGGAAAGTGACATGTCCAGTGCATCGATGAAACCGCAGATCGCTCCAGCCCTAACGGTCACCATAAACAGCGCGACAAGCATAATCTTCAATCCCATTAACGCCGAAGTGAAGGCGGGCGGCGTGGTCAGTTTTGCTTCGGGCGATAGCTCGCCCTGGGAGGTTGAACTCTTCAACAAGACGAATGACGATCCCCATCCGATGCGCTTGTACGTTCCAGGCAATGGCAGTTCGCAAATGGTCGCGGACCCGATGTCCGTTCCGCGCGACGTCAATTTTAACGTCATGGCGTATCCCTCGCCGAAGCCAAACCCCTCCGGAACCAGTGGGACCTACAAAATCACGATTACGTCGGGTCCGATCGAACCGGGAAAGTAGGCGTTCCGAATCCCGCAAATCGTGAGGATAAAATGAAAAAAGGCGGCGCGATTTTTGTCGCGCCGCCTTTTTCTTTGCCCAGAGATCTCTTCAGCAGTGCGGCGAGAGCCCTGCGGCGGATTTAATGGCAGAGAGTACGGCTGGCATCAGCGGTGAACCCTTAGATAAAACCTGGGTGACTCCCGCTGGCAAGCCTTGGAATTTAAGCGCCTCGGCATGCTGGGTATGCACGATGACCGGAAGGTTGGGGCGCAGCTTTCTTAATTCTTTCAAGGTTTCGAGCCCGTTCAAGCGCGTCATCACCACGTCTAAAATTACCAAGTCGGGCTTCTCGGTGAGGACTTTGGCGATCGCTTCGAAGCCATCGGAAGCTTCAATTATGGTCTCGACGCCACCGGCCTCAAGGCGCACCCGAATGGCCTTGCGCATTACCTCATTGTCGTCGGCGAT
>DASWVE010000123.1:0-137218 GCA_036401315.1 Candidatus Acidiferrales bacterium | reverse complement strand
CCGGCGGTGGGCGAGCCGACGGCTCGTAAAATAGATTACGCGCTCTACTTCCTCGATTTTTCAGCCGGCCTTCGGCTGAAGCCGCAGTACACGATGGATGTTCAAAAGAATGAATTTAACTTAGAGCTTCGAGAATCGTTCAGAAATCCCCCAAATACGGTCTCAAGCAGCAATGCAACTATCTGCGATCCGTCGTGTGGACCTGACGGATTCAATTACATCGAAGATAAGCTGAACAATAATCAGAATTTCTCGGGTTCCGTGCTGTCCGTATATCAAACTTTTTACGTTAATAGACAGCAAGTGCAGGTGTTTTGGCCGCATCGACAGGGTAGTACGACGCAATGGTTCGGCTCGCCCAAAACTAGCCAGTTGGGGTTCGAACCGCCGAACCAGAACCAGCAGGCTACGACTCCGTACGCCACTCACGGGGTCATTCAGCAGCTTGGAGTGGACTCACAGAAGGCAGCGAGCTGCCAAGCTACAGCAATGTACGCAGACTCGTCGTTCGGCGGCGGGTGTTCAATGATGAGCCCGGGGCCATAATAATTGGGCGGCAAAGTTCTCAAGATTTGAAGACGAAAAAAACCATGTTCGTGGGAGTGACATGGAAACCAAGCAAAGCTTTTTCCGTTTTTTTAAATGGATCGGAGGTTTGATCATCCTGTTCGCGGTGGGGGCGTGGACGGCGATATTTGTGCTGCAACATCGCGCTCAGGAGAGTGCATCGTCATTGCTTCGTGAAACCGAACTCGTACGTGTGGGTGAAACTACATCTGAAGACTTGACTCGTACGGTAAGGCATCTCACTGCCTATGACGCCAAACTTTATCCGGCGTCGATCTGTCCAGGCGCTGAAGTGGTTTACGGTGCTCTGGCAGGGAACTCCAAAGCAAACGAAATCACTAGGAGGTTCCCCTTTCTTGGCGCAATTGGACTGCAACCGTGGAGCGCTGGCGCCATGTTCTGGGTCACACAAAACAAGGTCTGCGGCTTTCAGTATGAGTTCGACACTGTGCGAAGCACCGATAGGAAAGAAATGGCAATAGGGGTCCAAGCTTCTCGCTCCACGCCTTCTGCAAGCGCTCCGTATATTCCCCGAATTTCCGCCGGCAGCAGATATTTGGATTTCACGGTCTTGCTTTACCCGGAGGCAACGCCCGAAGAACGAGCAAGAGCGTTCGACCTCGATTTTTCCTGTGCGACGACGTTCGGTGGTTGCAAGAACGCTTGCCAGGTAATTCGTGCTGCGTGGCCAGACTTCGTAGTTAAAGCCAACGAGCGTGATCCTTCGCTCACGCCTGTCGACATAGACGATCCGATTTGCAGCGGTAAAGCCGCTCGATAGCGAATTGCAATTCCTCGCGGTGCGAGTTTCTTTTTCTTGCGCCCCCAAAAGCGACTGGTCCTAGTGCGGAATTGTTTTCTAAAAGTTACAGAACACCGCGCTAAGTGTTGATGGCAGCAATGTCGCGACGAGAAAACAGTGTTGCGTATCACGAGGCGGGACATATTACAGCGGCGGTGGTTCTGGCGATGCCCATCGAAACGACTGGTTTGCAAATTGACTTATGCGGGCACGGTTGCGCAGGTTATTTCAGCCGATTGACGGGCGATCTTGCCGTAACAGAGGTGGACCTTCGAGAGCGCGAGTTTACCATCATCACCCTCTACGCGGCGCACACGGCTCAACTCAGGTTCGATCCGGACTGTCGACAAGATAACTGGCGGTCAGATTTGGAAAAAGCGAAGGCACTCGTCCGTGAGTTGCATTCAACTCAGAACGAAGAGGTAGCCGCGCACGACTCGTTGCGAAGAAGGGCCGCGAAACTTGTTGGCGATCATTGGCCAATCATCGCAGAACTGGCGACAGTGCTCCTTTCTAAAGCCTGCGTGCCCTTATCTCAAGAAGACACCAAATGGGGAATGGGATCACATAAACGACAGATGATGGGTGCGGAAATCGTAGAATTCTTCGCACAGCATAACATCCGCGCCAAGATAATTCATGATAGCAAGGCGCGTTACGATTCGACGCAAGACACACCACCATACAAAGGTTGAAAGTGGGTTGTCATCTAATCTAGTCTCGCCCGGAGTATGAGCGTTTCCCAGGATTTCGCAAATGATTTCGGGGCAATACGCCGTAGATCTCCGAACTGTCCGCTTACGCGATACTGTTAGGCGGTTGGGATTGGCGATAAAACTATTTCAGTTTGCAACCTCTCACTCAACTCGTATCTCATCGAGATTTTATCCTCTGACAAAAGCTTCTCGAGGGTAATAGCAGACATGGGTTCTGCGGGAACCCCTGGTTGAGCTTCTATATCTTCAATCCGAAATCACCGCGCTTCACCGACTCAAGTTTCGCATTCGGGATGTTTAGCGAAATTGTTCCGTACTTCGTTGTGCCAGTCTTCTCCTGACCTGAGTCCGGCTCTTTGAAGCCGCGAAACGCGAAAGAATTTTCCGGCACAAAACCTATCGAGTAGGCTTTCCCGTTCTTTGTTATCTCGTGAATGTAATCGGTGGACGGCCCCTGACGATTGACTAGTCCTGACGCGAGCAGGCCGGAAACGCAATGCGGCGTACTTGCCGGGGCTCGATTTCCCGACGCGAAAAGTCGAGTTTCTGTTCGAAGTGTCGATCAACTGAGTTGAAGCCGTGTACCCGCCGTGTACCTCGCTTCCGCAATTTTGCGTCATCGAGCCATTTTGCCGGCTCAACGAATCAATAACTTACGGATTTTCAACGGCGCTTTTAGTTCGATCCCCACCGCCCCTACCAACAACTTCTGGATGATCTTTTAGGGTGCATCAACAGCCCTCCTCCGTACGGGCTCAGACTACTTGCGTGGGAATTATCAGGCGTAGGACTTCGGTGTCGGCGTCCCGTATGGACCGGGGTGTAATTATTGCGAGTCGCTGAATCTTGGGTGCGATTCGATCGTTCCGGGGATTGGGGCGTAGGTCTCGAGTGGACGAGTTGTGCTGGTCCCTTTTGCGGTTCCGGATTTGCGCAGCAGGAGCTGCACGTCGCCGATGTACTGCTCGCGGAACGCGCCTTCGCAATAGGCGAGGTAGTATTCCCACATGCGGGCGAATTGATCGTCGAATCCCAGGTGCTTCACACGGTCGAGCTGGCCCAGGAAGCGCAGGCGCCACTCCTTCAGGGTTTCGGCGTAATGCAATCCGATTTCTTCCAGCTCGGCCAGGCGCATTTTGGTGCTGCGCGCGAGCGAAAACAGAATCTCCGGCACCGAGGCCAATTCCGCGCCGGGGAAAATCCGTTTCTGGATCCAATCGCAGTTGCGCACGTAGTCGTGAAACCGCCGGTCGTTCATGGTGATGGTTTGCAGGCACATGGCGCCGCCGGGAACCAGCAAGCGATCGCAGGCCGCGAAAAAGTCGTCGTAGTGGGCGAGCCCTACGGCCTCGAACATTTCGATGCTGGCGATTTTGTCGTATTGGCCTGCGAGCTTCCGGTAATCCTGGCGCAGGAGCGTGATTCGTTCCCCGGCTTTTCCGGCCCGCGCAAATCGGCTCTTGGCGTATCGATACTGCTCTTCGCTGATGGTGGTGGTCGTCACCCGGCAGCCGTACATTTGCGAGGCATACAGTGCGAATCCGCCCCAGCCGGTGCCGATTTCCAGCACGTGGTCGCCGGGCGCGAGGCCCAACCTCTCGCAAATTAAAGACAGCTTGTGATTCTGCGCCGCCTCCAGGGTGTCTTCCGGATCACGAAATACGCCACAGGAATAAATCAAATTACGGTCCAAAAACAGCCGGTAGAATTCGTTTCCCAGATCGTAATGGTGCGCGATGTTGGCCTTGCTTCCGCGCACGGTGTTTTTTCGTCCGAGATGAAAGCGGAAATTCTTCCAGCGTCCCAGCGCGGACATCGGCCAGTGACTGCTCTCGATGCGGTCGATGTTTCGGACGGCCAGCTGCACCAGGGCAACCAAGTCCGGCGAGGACCAGTCGCCGTCCATATACGAGTCTCCGGCGCCGATTTCGCCTTGCAGCAGGACGCGCCGGAAAAATCTCTGGTGGTGGACCACAATCGTCGCGCGCAGTGCGTGTGAATATTCTCCAAACCAATGCGTTCGCTCGCCGTCGATGATCTCGAGCGAGCCGCCGCGCAGTCCTTGCAGCCCGCGCATTAAAAGTGTTTTGGCTAATCGGTCGATCATCGAACTCTCCGCGAGGCGCCCAGGCTTGGCGCGTTGACCGGTTGAAAATGACCCGCGCCGGGATGCGCGACTACCGGGGTGCCTTTGAGCCACAGGCGCAAGGCTTGCCAGTGAATCGCGGCAATTACCTTCGCAGTGACGAAAGGGAATTGGAGCAGCGCGCGATGCAACTCCCGGCTGGTCCACGGACGCCGCTCGAGCAAGAGGGTGGCGTCGAACATTTCCGCGCCTTGCTCGTAATTGATGCAGTGCGCTGCCAGTTTTTCGCCCGGAGTCGAGAAATTCCAAGCGTATTCCTGGGCCATTTTCAGGAAGGGCGAGACATGAAACGTTTTGCGGAACCGGTATTTTTTGCTATTCGCGCCTGACGGCGTCTGGGCGTCTTCGGTTAGCCAGTAATTGTGGGTCTCGCCGAAGGTATTGCTGACTTCCGCTAAAATCGCGCGCAGCTGATTTTCCTTATCCAGCGCGTAGTAAAACGAAACCGGATTGAAGTTGTAGCCGAGATACCGCAAGTGGGTCAGGAGGAAAATCCGGCCTTCTGGAAGGCTCACTCCATGTTTTTCCGCATCTTTTTCGACTCGTGCGCGGAGGGCGAGACGCGCGTCTCCGAAATGATCCCGCTCCTGGTAGGACGCCCAGTTCCAGCGCTGATACGAACTTACCGGCGAAACCTTCATCAGCTCCGGCAGCCGGTCAATATCCAGCAGCGCCATGAACAGCGGGTAGGTGAACTGGTGGCGCACCGGCAAAAACCGGCGATGCCGCAACGTCCCGATGTAAATTCCTGACTCCATCTCTTTCTCCCTGAGGCCACTCCGCTCCTAGCCGCCCCGCCACGCGCAGCGCGGAGTTCAATCCGTCTTCGTGAAAACCGTACAGCCAGTAAGCGCCGCAGAAGTGTGTGTGATTTTTTCCGCTGATTTCCGCCCAACGTTTCTGCGCCTGCACCGCGGCACGCGTGAATAGCGGATGCCAGTAGGTCAGGCGCTTCAGGATTTTTTCCGGCGCGATCGCGGAGGTGCGATTCAGGGTCAGACAGTAATCGCGGTTCGATTGCAGACCCTGCAGCCGATTCAGGTGATAGGTCACCGCGACTTCGCGTTCGCCGGCGCCGACGTGGTAGTTCCATGAGGCTCGCGCCCATTTTCTTCGCGGCAGCAGGGAAGAATCCGTATGCAGAAGCGCTTCGTTGCGGCTGGTTTGAAAACAGGAGAGGATTTCGCGTTCCGCCTGAGTCGGGTCGGCCAACAACGCGAGGGCCTGCGGCGCATGGCAGGCCAACACGATTTCATCGAAGGATTCGGGGGGGCGGCCGGCAAAATGAAGGTGTACGCCGGAATCGTGGCGGGTGATCTTCTCGATCTGCGCGGCCCGCCGGATGCGCTCGCGATAGGGCTCAATCAGGGCGGGAATGTAGCTGCTGTTTCCGCCGCGCAGCGTGTACCACTGGTGCTGGGTGCTTAGGCCCAGAAAACCGTGATTGTCGAAAAACTGGATCAGCGTGCGTGCCGGGAATTCACGGATGTCTTCCAGCGAGGTCGACCAGACCGCCGACGCCATCGGATACAAATAATGCCGGGTGAAATCCTTGCTGAAGTTTCTGCGTTCCAGGAATTCCGCCAGCGTCACTGCTAATTCACTTTCCGATTCCAGCATGGCGCGCGCTTGGCGATTGAAACGCATGATTTCAGCCAAAAAGCGGTAATGCGCGGGGCGCAGGGCCGTGCTCCGGGTCGCGAAAAAGCCGCGCAAGCCCCGGCTGCTGTATTCGAATCCCGTTTCTGCGCACGAAACTCCGAACGACATATCGCTCATTTGCCGCTCGATGTGCAATTCCTGGAAAAGCCGAACGAGGTTCGGATAGGTGTGATCGTTGTGGACCAGAAATCCGGTATCCAAGGAGACGAATCCGTCTTCGGTTTCGAGTCTATGCGTGTGCGTGTGGCCGCCCAGCCGCTCTTCTTTTTCGAATAGCGTCACTTCGCACTTGCGACTCAGGAAATACGCGGCCGCCATCCCTGAAATTCCTGCGCCGATCACAGCCACCGTTCTCATTGGCCGCCGCCGTGATGCCCGGCATGCAGAGTTACTTCGCGGAGGTCGCGAGTGATACCGGCGAAACTCAGGCCTTTGAGGATGTAGTAGGTGATGTCGATCTCCCACCAGCGCAGCCCCTGGCGGCAGGCGTACATGAATCGGTGGTGGTTGTTGTGCCAGCCCTCACCCAAAGTAAAAATCGCCAGCACAAAATTGTTCCGGCTGCGATCGGGCGTGTCGAATCGCCGCGTCCCCCAGAGATGTGCAAGTGAGTTGATGCAGAACGTCAGATGCAGCAGCAAAATCGTGGAAAGCAAAAATCCCCAGACGAAAGCCGGCCAGCCGCCCCAGACAAAAATTGCGGCGCCCAGCACGATGGGGGGAACGAAATGGTAGCGGTCCAGCCAGCGCAGTTCAGGGAATTTGGCGAAATCCTGGATCAGGCGCGGATCGTATTGGTCGTAGTCGTTGGACAGAACCCAGCCGACGTGCGCCCACCAGATTCCCTGGAGGCCGGGGGAGTGAATGTCATCGTGTTCGTCGGCGTGGCCGTGATGGAAGCGATGATGCGCGGCCCACCAGAGCACTCCTTTTTGCGAGGAAGTTTCGGCGAGCGCCGCCAGGGCAAACTGAAAAAACCGGTTGAGCTTGTAGGAACGGTGGCTGAAATACCGATGGTAGCCAGCGGTGACTCCAAACATCCGCACCAGGTACATCGCGATCATCAGGAAAACCCACTTCCATTGAAACGCGCAGAAAAAAACGCCCAGACAGGCTAGGTGCAGCAGGAAAAATGGAATGGCCCACCCGAACCGGTAGGTTTTGATCCCTGCGATGTTCGCCCGGCTGGCCATGGTTTGCGGCTGCGTCCTCCCCCGAAGTCATTGCATGTACGCAACCTAGTTGTACCGTGGATGAGGCGTAGTTGTCAATGTATTGTCCATGACAAAGCATTGACAGGAGGCGCCGCTTTCTCTATAATTCTGCCCATGCCGGATTCAAACCTCTTTCCGATCCGCGCCGTCGCTCGCCTGACCGGCTTGCCCCTCGATACACTCCGTGCTTGGGAACGCCGCTATCAGGTTGTCGTCCCGAAACGGTCCCGCACCGGACGACTTTATTCTGAGCAGGATGTCGAGCGACTTTCCCTGCTTAGGGAGGTGGTCGCGCGCGGCCACTCCATCGGCCAAGTGGCCCCTTTGCCCAATGCAAAATTGCGCGAATTTTTGACGGCCGCGGTCACCTTGAGTTCCGATAGCACCGTCGCTGCTCCCGCCGTTGACGCAAATCCTTCCACCGGAGTTTTGCGCGGCGTGCTCCACGAAATCGAAAAGTTCGATTCCGTCGCCGCCGAGAGGGAACTGAATCGCCTGGCCATCGCGGTGGCGAATCCGCGCGTTTTTGTACACGCCATCGCGCTGCCGCTGATGCGCGCTGCGGGCCGACTTTGGCATGAAGGCCGCTGGAGCATCGCGCAAGAGCACTTTCTCTCGGCGCTGCTGACCAACGTTCTCGCTTCGTTTCTGCGTTCGTACACACCCAGCCATCCGGCGACGCGCATCGTGCTGGCGACTCCTCGCGGCGAACATCACGGTTTTGGAATTTTGGCGGCGGCGATGTTGGCGGCGGTGGGCGGATTGGGAACGGTTCATCTCGGCACAGGCCTGCCGGCCAAGGACATCGTCTCGGCGGCGCGCCAAACCAACGCAGACGTGATCCTTCTGGCCATCGAACAAGGTCACGGTCCGGAACTGATCGAGGAACTCTCTTACGTCGGAACCAAGGCTTCGCTGCGTACTCAGTTGTGGATTGGTGGAAGCGAGCATCTGCCCGCAGGAGAATGGGAAGGGAAATCGCGCTGGACGCTGCTGCGGAATTTCGAAGATTTGGAACAGCACCTGGTCATGACCGGTGCGCGGCTGCCGGAATGAATTTTCGGAGTTTCGATTCGTTGCGGGCGATGAATCCGTAAACGATCGTGGCCGGCGATCCGAAGTGCGAGGCCTTCACATGAAAGCGAAAACTATTCTCACAGCTTTGTTTGCCTTGATCCTGCTTACCATGATCCTCGTCACCAGCCTCAGCAGCCTGCGGGTTCCACTCTGGAATTCGTTTGATGAATTCAACTGGGCGCGAAGTCCATGGGCGGTGGCTACACTGTTCGATGCCTACTTTGGCTTTCTCACCTTCTACGTCTGGGTGTTTTACAAGGAGCGCTCGGTCTTAGCTCGAGCGCTCTGGTTCGTGCTGATCATGGCGCTGGGAAATATCGCGATGGCGGGGTATGTGCTGCTCCAGTTGTCGCGTTTGCAGCCTCAGGATGGCGTCGAAAAGCTTTTACTGCGGGCCCATGCTCCCCTTTCTTAAACGAACGATTACGGATCCGATTCTGCGCTTGCTCACGCAGGGAATCTCGGTCCAGGAGATCGCGCTGAGTCTCGCGGTGGGCACGGTGCTCGGAATTTTCCCGTCCCTGGGCTGGACGGTTTTGCTTTGTTTAGTTGCGGCCTCAGCTTTTGGGTTGAATCTCACCGCAATGCAAACCGCGAATTTCGCCGCGTATCCATTGCAACTTCTGCTGCTCATTCCATTTTACCGGCTCGGAGAGATTCTCTTTCGCGCCGGCAAATCGTCCTGGACCCTGGCGCAAATTGTCGCGCTGATTCACACCAGCATTCCCCAGGCGATCAAAGTTCTGTGGGTGGTCACGATTCACGCGATCGCGGTGTGGGCGGTGCTGGCCGGCCCACTGATCTTTTTCATTTATCTTCTGCTCAAGCCCATCCTGCAAAGCGCGGCGGACGTGGCCAATCGCCGTTTGGGATCTGCGTCGGGCCGGCCCGCGACCAGCGGAGAACTTGCCGCCCGACCAACTTCGCTCGCGCCCAAACAAGTTCCAGGGGAATGGTGACGTGACGCACTGGATCGCGGTGAATCTTGCTGCTGAAGGGGCCGCCATCCTGGCGGTCATGATGTTTTTTGTCTGGCTGGTCTATCTGCGCACCGATAACGCCGGATTCGTCGACGTCGGCTGGTCGCTCGGACTGCCGATTCTCGCGGTGTTCTACGCTTGGTCGGCTGACGGCGCGCGCCAATTGCCGCGGATGTGGCTGCTGGCCGGTATGGTTGTGCTTTGGGGCGTTCGTTTGGCTATCCACCTACTGACCAGGATCCTGCGTGAGCCGGAAGATGGGCGCTACCAAGAGATTCGCAAGAGCTGGCGAACCAATCTAAAATTGAAGTTTCTGCTGTTTTTCGAGTTTCAGGCTCTGCTCGATGTGGTGCTCTCGATTCCGTTTCTCCTGGTCGCGCTCGACCCGCGTAAGCCGCTGTCGTTTTTTGAATATGCAGGGCTGTTGCTTTGGATTATTGCGGTGGCAGGGGAAAGCATTGCCGACGCGCAGCTGGCTGCGTTCAAACGCGAGCCGCAGAATCGCGGCAAGGTGTGTCAGTCCGGCCTCTGGAATGTTTCGCGGCATCCCAATTACTTCTTCGAATGGTTCGTCTGGGTCGCCTGGGCGGTGTATGCGTGGCCCTCGCGCTACGGCTGGCTCGGCGTGCTGTCGCCGGTGCTGATGATTTTCTTTCTCTATCGAGTTACGGGAATTCCCGCTACCGAGGCGCAATCCTTGCGTAGCCGCGGCGAGCAATACCGCCGCTACCAGCAAACGACCAGCGCATTCGTGCCGTGGTTCAAAACGAAAGCGGAGGCCGGCAAGTGAGCTCCGCGGCGCAGTCTCAAATGTCGCTGATGAGTTTTGCTGCTCGCCTGGTCGAGCGCGATTTCGTGCCCGACGTTATGATCCGCCAGGAAATTCGCCGGCTCCTAGCCAAACGTCTGGCGGAACAAGACGCTGGGAACGAGCTGCGCAATCGCACTCGCAAACAGGAATTCGTCGAGCAGTTGAAAGCCAGTCCGATTGCCGTGGGAACGAGCGCGGCCAACTCCCAGCACTATGAAGTGCCTGCGCGTTTTTTTGAACTCGTGCTGGGCAAACGCTTGAAATACAGCTCGGGGCTTTGGCGGCCGGAAACAAAGACGCTCGATCAGGCCGAAGAAGCGATGCTGGCGCGCACGGTGGAGTGCGCCGAAATCGTGGAAGGACAGCGGATTTTGGAACTGGGCTGTGGATGGGGCTCGCTTTCGTTGTACCTTGCGGAAAAGTTTCCGCGCAGCGAAATTGTGGGCGTCTCCAACTCACATTCCCAGCGCGAATTTATCGAGGCGCGCGCGGCAGCGCGGGGCTTGACGAACCTGACCATCTTTACCGCGGACATGAATCGCTTCCAAGCTCCGGGCACGTTCGATCGCGTGGTCAGCGTGGAAATGTTCGAGCACATGCGGAATTACGAACTGCTTTTTGCGCGCGTGGCGGCTTGGATGAAACCGGAAGCCAAATGTTTTATCCACGTGTTTACGCACGCACGTTGTGCTTATCCGTTCGAAGTGCGCGATGCCAGCGACTGGATGGCAAAATATTTCTTCACCGGCGGAATCATGCCCAGCCGGGACCTGTTTTCGTATTTCGCGCACGATCTGCGCATCGGCAAACAGTGGGAGATTGACGGCCGAAACTACCAGCAGACCGCGCGGGCCTGGCTCGAAAATCTGGACGCCAACCGCGAGGAAGTCTTGCAACTGTTCGCCGCCACGTATGGCTCAAATTGTTCCGGAAAAGAAAAGCAGACCGAAGCGCGGCGCTGGCTGGTGCGCTGGCGAATATTTTTCATGGCCTGCGAGGAATTATGGGGCTACCGCGGCGGTGCGGAGTGGGGTGTGAGTCACTATCTGCTGTCGAAATAAGACTTCCGAATCGGTGCAGACCAACGATTTGAATTTGATGGTCCGACTGGCGAGCAGGCGGCGAAAGACTTCGCCACATCAACGGCGAATTAACGCCTTGGGACAAAACGGGCGGTCGGCACGACCTCCAATTTTTCACGGCTCGGTGTAAATCGCTCAGGACTTCGTGGCGCTCTCAGCCTTCTCCAGCGGAGTCTTCGTTTTCGAGTTGGCGCGCAGTTTGGGCTGCAATTCGCAGGCTTCTTCCCAGGTGCGCATTTTTAGACTGCGCGCGAATTTTCCCACGCCGTCGGTTTGGGCGCAGAGCAGGGCTAGTTCGATAATCTCTTCTTCGCTGAAGTGCTTCTTCAAATCGTCGTAAACCCCGTCGGAGTCGATAGCGTCGTCGCTGGTTTTGAAAAGCGTCGCGTAGCGCAGTGCGGTCTTCTCGCGTTCGTCGAACAGGGTGCTGGTCTCGAAATCCATGGTGGCCAGCAATTTTTCTTCGGTCAGACCGCGTTCGATGGCGATGTTGGAACGAACCGTGGAGCAGTAGCCGCAGAAATGCTTCATGGAGATCAGGACGCGGACCATTTCTTTTAGCGGAATCGGCAGGATGCCGCCGTTCAGCAGTTCGTTCCAGATGCGCAGCCAGTTGCGTCCGGCTTCGCTGCGGACATAGATGCGGGCGCAGAGCGGATCGGGCGCGCCATTGGCGAGAGCGGTGTTGATCAGGAGGCGCTGAGTTTCATTGGCTTCATGGTCTTCAATGGGGCGGATGCGTGGCATGGTCTTCCTCCGTACGCGCTGGTTATTTCGCTTCGATTATTTTTCCGCGCAGTTCGATGAGGTTGCGGTTCAAGGTGGCGCGGTCGAGTTCTTTCTCCGAACGGGCAATGACGATGGTGGCGACGCCGTTGCCGATCATATTGACCAGGGCGCGGCCGGTGCTCATGAAGCGATCGATGCCGAGCAGCAGGGCCATGCTGGCCACCGGAATGGTGGGGACTACCGTGAGCGTGGCGACCAGGGCGATGAAGGAAGCTCCTTGGACGCCACTGGCGCCTTTGGAAGTAAGCGTGGCGACGGCGAAAATTGTGAGTTGCTGCGTGAGGGTTAAGTGGGTGTTGGTCGCCTGGGCCACGAACAGGGCGGCGAGCGTCATGTAGAGGCCGGTGCCGTCAGTATTGAAGATATAGCCGGAGGGAACGACCAGGCCGACCAGCGGGCGCGAACAGCCGAGGCGTTCGAGTTTTTCCATCAACGTGGGCAGCGCCGCTTCGGAGGCATTGACCGCCGTCACGATCAGGATTTCTTCACGGATGAAGCCGAGAAATTTGAAGATGCCGAAACCGGCCAGTGCGGCGATGGCGCCCAGGACGATGATCACGAATGAGATGCAGGTGATATAAAAAACTAGAATTAGTTTTAGGAGCGGACCAAGGGCGGCGAAACCATATTTGCCGACGGTGAAGGCCATGGCGCCGAACGCACCGATGGGCGCGCAACGCATGACCATGTTGACGATTTTAAATACGGCGCGGGTCAGCGATTCGAGCAAATCGAGCAACGGCTTGGCGCGCGCCCCGATGGCGGAAAGCGCAAAGCCGAAAAGAATCGAGACCAGCAGGACCTGCAGAATGTCGCCTTTGGCGAAGGCATCGACGACGGTGGTGGGAATGATGTGCATCAGGAATTCGGTGACGCCCTGCGCTTTGGCCTGGCCGGCGTAATCGGCGATGGCTTTGGCGTCGAGCGTGGCGGGATCGACGTTGAACCCTGCACCGGGCTTGACCACGTTTCCGACGCAGAGGCCGATGAAGAGGGCGAAGGTGGAAACAATTTCGAAGTAGAGCAGAGCTTTTCCGCCGACGCGGCCAACTTTCTTGATGTCCTGCACGCCGGCGATGCCGGAGACCACGGTGCAGAAAATAATCAGGGTGATGACCATCGAAATCAGGCGGATGAAGGCGTCGCCGAGCGGCTTCATGGCGATGGCCTTCGCGGGATTGAGATGGCCGAGTACGAGCGCCAGTGCGATGGCCACCAGGACCTGCACCCAGAGATTAGCGTAAAAAGGTTTTTTGCGCGGAGCAGCCGGGACGGCCAGATTTGCGGGTAACGCGCTGTCGAGGGTGGACACGTTTAGCCTAGATACTTTTGAGGGTTGGCGATCGCTTGCACCAAATCGTTCAGGAACTGCGCGCCATGCGCGCCGTCGACGACGCGATGGTCGCTGGATAAGGTCATGGTCATCATGCTGCGGACGGCGGGTTGGCCGTCGACTGCAACCACCCGATCAGCGATGGCGCCGACGGCGAGGATTGCGGCCTGCGGCGGCGGAATGATGGCGGTGAACGAATCGATGTGGAACATTCCCAGATTGCTGATGGTAAATGTTGCGCCGGTAAGATCTTGCGTGCGCGATTTGCCCGATTTGGCGCGTTCGGCGAGTTCTTTGCGGTGCGTCGCGATTTCGGCGAGGCTGGCGGTATGCGCATTGGGAATCACCGCGGCAATGACACCGTCATGCACCGCGATCGCGATGGCGATGTTGACCGCGGCATGCAGCTGAATCCCGGCAGGCGTGTAGCTGGCGTTCAGGCGCGGATGCTGCAGCAGGACGCGGGCGACGAGCGCGGTGAGCAAATCGGTGTGGGTGATCTTGACTGCGGAATTTCCGTTCGCCGAGACGGCGAATTTTTCGCGGGCGGCGTTCAAGGCCGTGGCGTCGACTTCGCGCACCAGGAAAAAATGCGGCACGGTGGTCCAGCTCTGGGTGGTGCGCTCGGCCATCAAGCGGCCAATGGCGGTGAGCGTTTCGGTCTTGGTGGTGGCCAAAGATGAAGGTGCCGCGGCGGTTGGAGATTTGGATTTCGCGGCGGATTCAATGTCGGAGGCAAGGATTTCTCCTCCGGGGCCGGAACCTTTGATGGAATCGAGATTGACGTTCAATTCGCCAGCGAGGCGGCGAGCCTTGGGCGAGATTTTTGCTTTGGCGCTGGACGGTTCACCGGGAACCGACGCGGTTTTGACTTCTTCGGGATGCGCGATTTTGGCGGCGGCGATGGCAGCGGCGGCCGTCGGAGATTCGTCTCCCGGGGGAGCTTCGCCTTTTTCGACAATCCAGGCGATGGTGCGGCCGACGGGAATCACGTCGCCTTCCTGGGCCTTAATGCCGGCCAGGAAACCGTCGGCGAGCGCTTCGACTTCGACGACGGCCTTGTCGGTTTCCACTTCGAGCAAGGTCTCGCCCTTATTTACGGCCTCGCCTTCTTTCTTGCGCCACGAAACGAGCTTGCCGGTTTCCTGGGTCAGTTCGAGCGCCGGCATCACCACACTGATGGCCATAATTCCCCGGAGAAAATAAATTCGTGCGAACTGGTGCTTAGTCGGTTGCGCCGACCTGCTCTTTCTTGGCGCTGGCCGCGACCATTTCTTTCACACGCGGGCTGAGCGTCGGTTCAGTTTCACGCGTGGTGGAGAGCGGGCCATTCACGGTGTGGTAGTGCGCGCCGGCGACGAGCAACTCTTCAGCGGGGAAGCGAGTGATGACTTCGTGCCCGGTCTCGGTAACCACGATTTCTTCTTCAATGCGCGCGGCGGCCCAGCCGTCGGTGGAGGGCCAGAATGTTTCGAGGGCAAAGACCATGCCGGGTTTGATTTCGTAAGGATGGTCGAGGGAAACCATGCGGCTGATGACCGGCTTTTCCCAGATGGCCAGGCCGATGCCGTGGCCGTACTGCAGCGCGAACGCGGCTTCTTCGTTGGGGAATCCGAATTCCTGCGCTTTCGGCCACAAGGCCGCAATCTCGCCGGTGGTGCGCCCAGGACGGACGAGCGAGATTGCGGCATCCAGATATTCGCGGCAACGCTTGTAGGCGTCGATCATGGCGTGCGAGGCGTAGCCGATGGTGAAGCAGCGGTAGTAGCAAGTGCGGTAGCCCATGTAGGAATGAAGAATGTCGTAGTAGACGGGATCGCCGGGGCGCAGCACGCGGTCGGAAAATACGTGCGGGTGCGGATTGCAGCGCTCGCCGGAAATTGCGTTCACCGCTTCGACATATTCGGAGCCCATGTCGTACAAAACTTTGCTGACCAGGCCGACGGCTTCGTTCTCACGCATGCCAGGCTTCATGGCGCGGTAGAGCTCGTCATAGGCCGCGTCGACCATCATCGCGGAATGATTCAGCAGGGAAATTTCGTCGCGGGTTTTGATCACGCGGGCGTCGGACATCAATTGCTGGCCGTCGACGACTTTGATGCCTTCGCGTTGGAGAGCGAAGAGAATGGGAGGCTCGACGATATCGATGCCGACCGGTTCGTGCAGCAGGCCGACTTCTTCGAGTTCAATGCGGATTTTTTTGGCGACGTCTTCGGCGCGTCCCATCTCCGGCGACATGGCGCCACGTAAGAGCGGAATGCCGGGCCGCGAGCGTTCGCCGAGCCACGGGCAGTGGAGTTGGTGGTGCTTGGCGGCGGAACCGAAATCCCAGAGAATCGGTTCACTTTTTTGGGTGAGCAGCGTGAATCGGCTCATTTTGTCTTGAGCCCAGGAACCGATGTGCGTGGAGGTGATGTAGCGCACATTGTTCATATCGAAGCAGAGGATCGCGCCCATTTCCGATTTGGCGAGCAGATCTTTGACGCGCTGCAGGCGTTCTTTGCGCAGCCGGTCGAAGTCGATGCGCTGTTCCCAGTCAACCGCCATCGGGCCATACGTTGGTAACGCCACGAGATCCTCCTGAATTATCGAATCACGAACGGCCGCAGAGCTTCAGGGCCACATCGAAAACGGTTTTTCCGGTCGGCACCGTTAGATCTTCAAGCGGCGGCGAGAAGGGAATCGGAACATGCATGGCGCCCATGCGCCGCACCGGGCCATCGAGATAGTGGAACGCGCCCTCGGCGATGGTCGCGGCGATTTCGGCGGCAACTCCGTAGCGGCCGTAGCCTTCGTCGATCACGATGCAGCGCGAAGTTTTCTTCACGGATTCGATCAGCGTGTGTTCATCGAGCGGCCAAGTGGTGCGGGGATCGACCACTTCGGCGCTGAGTCCTTCGTTTTCGAGCAATACGGCGGCTTCGAGCGCGACCTGGACCATGCTGCTGGTTCCGACCAGCGTGATGTCTTTCCCTTCGCGCTTGACGTCCGCAACTCCCAGCGGAATGGTGTAATCGCCGACCGGGACGGGACCTTTCAACTTGTAGCTCATTTTGTCTTCGAAAAACACGACGGGGCTGTCATCGCGAATCGCGCTTTTCAGCAATCCCTTGGCGTCGTAGGGAGTGGAGGGCAGCACCACTTTCAGTCCGGGGACGTGGCTGAACCAGGCGTGCAGGGATTGCGAGTGTTGCGCGGCGGAGCGGCGCGCGGCGCCGAGCGTGGTGCGCATGACCATCGGAACTTTCCATTTGCCGCCGGACATGTAATGCACTTTGGCGGCTTGATTCACCATCTGGTCCATGGTGAGGGTGATGAAGTCGCCGAACATGATGTCGACGACCGGGCGCAGACCGGTCATGGCGGCGCCGACGCCGACGCCGGTGAATCCGGCTTCGGAGATGGGCGTGTCGACGACGCGCTCGGTTCCAAATTCTTCGACCAGGCCGGAAAGAACTTTGAAGGGCGTGCCGGCTTCGGCGACGTCCTCGCCCATGATGAAGACGCGGGAGTCGCGGCGCATTTCCTCGGCGAGAGCTTCGCGTACCGCTTCGGCAAAAGTTATTTCTCTGGTTTCGATTTGAGTTTCAGGCATACACGTCCTGGTCGACCTGCTCGACGCCGGGATACGGCGCGGAGATCGCGAACTTCATGGCGTTATCCATTTCGGTTTTGAGTTCAGCGTCGATGGCGGTGAGCGCGGCCGCGTCGGCGTGTTTTCCGGCTTTCAGCCACTCGGAGAAATTCTTGATCGGATCGTTTTCGCCGAGCCACTGCTGTTCCTCTTTCTTGGAACGGTAATATTCGCGGTTGATATCGCCTACGTGATGGCCACGATAGCGGTAGGTATTGCAAAGCAAAAACGCGGGGCCTTCGCCGCGGCGGGCGCGTTCGGCAAGCTGGCTGGCGGCGGCGAAAACGGCGCGGACATCCTGACCATCGACCGTGTCTGTTTTGATTCCGAAGGCGGCGGCACGCGCCGGAATATCTCCCGCGGTGGTTTCGGAAAAATGCGTGTATTCCGAATACATATTATTTTCGCAGACGTAGATGACCGGCAATTTCCAGAGCTGAGCAAGATTGAAACATTCGTACAGAACGCCCTGGCCGAGCGCGCCTTCGCCGAAGAAACAAACCGCGACCTGGCCGGTTTTCAAAGTCTTCGCGGAAAATGCGGCGCCGGTGGCGATGCCTACGCTGCCGCCGACGATGGCATTCGCGCCAAGGTTTCCGGTGGCGGGATCGGCGATGTGCATGGAGCCGCCCTTGCCGCGGCAATAACCCGCTTCTTTTCCGAGGAGTTCGGCGAACATCAGTTCGGGCGACGCACCTTTGGCCAGGCAGTGACCATGGCCGCGATGCGTGCTGGTGACGTAGTCGTCTTTTTGCAGCGCTTCACAAATGCCGACGGCGATGGCTTCCTCGCCGATGTATAGGTGCGCCAGACCGGGCATCAGCGCCCGCGTATAGAGTTCGTTGACGTGCTCTTCAAAAACGCGAATCGCCATCATCTGGCGGTAGAGGCGCAGCAATTGGTCTTTGCTGAACGCGGTGGTAGAAGGCGTGGGGTTGGATACCGTCGTCATTTCGCTACTCCGGACATTTTGGCCAGGACTTCGAAGACCACCGCAAAATCTTGCTTGGCGAAACCCATGCCGCGCGCAGCGGTCAAAAATTCATTCGAGATCGCGGTGGTAGGCAGCGGCACGTCGAGCGCACGGCCCATATCGAGCGCGAGCATCAGGTCTTTCTGCATCATGTTGCAGTCGAACCAGGCCTCTTCCGGCATGTTGAGGACGAAGGGGCCGCGGTATTTCACCATCGGGGAAGCGATCGCGCTGTTGACCAGAACGTCGACCGCGACTTCGCGTTTGATGCCGCTTTTTTCGGCGAGCAGCACGCCTTCGCAGAACGCCATCATCTGCACGGCGAGACTCAGGTTGGTGGCGATTTTCATCGACAGGGCCAAGCCGCTGTCGCCGACGTAAGTCACTTTGGGGCCCAGGTTGTCGAGAATCGGTTTCAGGCGGTCGAAGGTTTCCTTGCGGCCGCCGACCATCACTGAAAGTTTTCCTTCCTGGAGAGTGATGACGCTGCCGGAAACGGGAGCGTCGATTAGATCGGCGCCTTTTTCACGGACTTTGACGACGAGGGCACGGCTGTAGCCGGGGCTGACCGTGCTCATATCAATCAGGAATTTTCCAGCGGAGACGGAACTGAGAATTCCGTCGGGGCCGTCCATCACCGCGCCGAGGGCTTTTTCGTTGGTGACCATGGAAAAGGTGACATCGGCGGCGGCGCAAACCGCGCGGGGCGAATCGGCCCACTTCATTCCTTTTTGGATCAGGCGCTCGGCTTTCGCGCGGGTGCGGTTGTAGCCGGTAACGGTGTGGCCCTTATCGAGCAGACGAAGGACCATCTCGCTGCCCATCACGCCTAATCCCACGAAACCTAAATTCGCCATGCGAGCTTCACCGCCCTGGAATTTTGAATCTTAACTTTTTGCCTGTGAACCGGAATCGTCGCGGACCTGCTGCAGATGATCGCGCATCGCCAGGCGCGAGGCATCTGGATCACGTCTTTCAATGGCGGCAAGGATGCGGGCGTGATGGTACTGGCCGCGTTCCGGGCCACCCTCTTCAAAGAAAATCTTGATGCGCTGTTCGCGCAGCAAGCCGACGATGGAATCGAGCAACGACAAGATCAGCGGATTTTCTGCCGCCTCGGCCAGCGCCAAATGAAAATCGAGGTCCGCTTCGATGTAGGCGTCGGGATCTTTCAGGGCGGCATTCATCACCGAAAATGCTTCGCGCATTAGCACCAGTTGCGGTTCCTGAATCCGGGTGGCGGCCATTGCGGCGATTTCGGGTTCCAGGATCTGGCGAACCTCGGCCAAATTCGCGGAGCCCTCGGCCTGATCGATTCTCATCATCAGGTTGATGGACTCCGTAACGGCCTGCGAGGTTCCGTTGGTGATGAAGGTGCCGCGTCCGGAATAGGCTTCGACCAAACCTTTTTCGTGGAGGGCCTTAACGGCTTCGCGCACCGCTGTGCGGCTGACGCCAAATTTCAAGGCCAACTCCCGTTCAGAAGGGAGCTGATCCCCGGCTTTTAGGGTTCCTTTGAGGATCGAATCCTCGATTTGCTGCACGATTTGCTCGTAGAGTCTGGATGTTCGGACAACTTTGTACATTCACCCTCCTGCCTTTTTGACCTCTGGTCTTCCGGCAGTCCGACCGGCATACCGCCAAATTACCGGCCTCGCCCGCGCCAGTTCAGGTCCTTCAGGTTTTCAGGATACGACGCTAGCCCCAATTCCAAGAAAGCATTAGGAACCCTCGATCGAGACCGTTTTGATGTTCATGAATTCACGAATTCCGAAGATGGCCAGTTCGCGGCCGTGGCCGGAACGCTTGACGCCGCCGAAAGGCAGGCGCGGGTCGGAGGCCACCATGCGATTGATAAAGACCATTCCGGACTCCAGGCCGTTGATGAACTTGTCGCGTTCGACGGGATCGCTGGTCCAGGCACTGGCGCCCAAGCCGAAGGGACTGGAGTTGGCGATGCGAATCGCGTCGTCGGCATCTTTGGCGCGGAAGAGTGACGCTACCGGACCAAACAATTCGCCGCAGGCGGCGGGCGAACCCTCGGGAATATTGGTAAGGACGGTCGGAGGATAGTAATTGCCGGGGGGATTGAGGCGCTTCCCGCCGGTGAGCAGCTTCGCTCCGGCTTGAATGGTCTTGCGCACATCCGCGTCCAGCTCTTCCAATCCCGCGGCGGTCGCGAGCGGACCGACATCGGTGGTTTCGTCGAAAGGGTCGCCAACCTTTAGCGATTCCATTTTCTGGACGAACAAGCGTTCGAATTCGTCCGCAATTTCTTCGGCGACGATGAATCGTTTGGCCGCGATGCAGGATTGGCCATTGTTCAGCGTCCGCGCTTTCACGCCGACGGCCACGGCCTGCTCGAGGTTCGCGGTCTTCATCACGATGAAGGGATCGCTGCCGCCCAATTCGAGGACGACCTTCTTGATGTCGGTGGCGGCGGCAATGCCCACTTGCACGCCAGCGCCCTCGCTGCCGGTCAGCGTGGCGGCTTTCACGCGGGGGTCGGCCATAATTTTGGCCACGGCGCCGGAGCCAATCAGCAAAGTCTGGAAGACGCCCTCGGGAAATCCGGCGCGGAGCAAGACTTCCTCAATCAGCAGCGCGGACTGAGGGACGTTGGAAGCGTGTTTCAGCAGACCGACGTTGCCGGCCATCAGCGACGGGCCGATGAAGCGAAAAACCTGCCAGAACGGATAATTCCAGGGCATCACAGCCAAAATCGGACCTAAGGGAACGTAGCGCACGAAACTCTTACTTCCCGGAACGTCCGCGACTTCATCCGCCAGGAATTTTTCGGCATTCTCCGCGTAGTAGCGGCAGACCCAGGCGCACTTCGCGGCTTCATCGACGGCCGAGCGATAGGTCTTGCCCATCTCTTTGGTCATGACCCGGCCGAATTTCTCTTTGTCCGCTTCGAGGATCTCGCCGGCCTTGATCATTTTGGCGGCACGATCGGCGAAAGAGGTTTTGCGGAACTGCTCAAACACGCGGACGGCTCGCTGGAGCTTTTCCTCCAGCTGGATTTCGGAGAGCGGTTCGAAGGTCTGTAGTGTTTCACCTGTCGCTGGATTGATGGTGGCGATCGCCATTAGCGGAGCCTCTGGGTCGAAGATTGGGCACAAGAATCAGCAGCCGAAATACTACCGGCAGAGCCCAATGTAAAGCAGAACGCCAAGTAAGCCACGGGAACAGAGACAAAATAGCGAGCAGTGGGCATTTGGTATAGCCATCATACCACTTTATCTCGAATGTATCAAATAAAAAATATCTTGACTTGGGAATTCGTATGGTGGTACGGCTGTCATACCACAAAGGGCCTCTACTGTCCTTTTTAGGTTTGCCTGGGGGGAAAATGGAAATCCGGACGATTCTAGTGGGATCGCGCAGCCACGGCCTGTTGCGGATGTGCGTGCGCGCCCTACCACTCGCGCTGGGAGTGCTGCTGGTTTGCCTTCCCGTTTTCTCGCAATCTTCCGCGGGGCGGATTTTAGGCGACGTGCGCGATCCGAGCGACGCATCGATCGTCGGAGCCAAGATCGAGATCACCGACGTGCAACGCGGAGTTTCGCGCACCCTGGTTAGTGACGGAGCCGGAGAGTATCTCGCGGCCAACCTCGATCCAGGAATCTACACGATCACGGTCACCAATTCCGGCTTCAAGCGTTTCGAGCGCGAGAACGTGCAAGTGCAGGTGGCGACGGACGTCCGCATCGATGTAGTGCTCCAGCCAGGCGACGCGGCGCAGACCGTGGTGGTGAACGAAGAAGTCCCGCTGCTCAATACCACCTCCAGCACGCTGGGCGGCACGTTGAGCAATCAAGAAATCAACGACCTGCCGCTCAACGGACGAAACTACGAAAACTTGCTGCAGTTGCGCCCAGGCGTGGTGCGGTATCCGGGAGGCGGATTTTCCACGACCAGCACCAACGGCCTGCGCGCGGAAGACAATGTGTATCTGCTGGACGGCCTATTTAACAGCGAGCCGTTCTCGGGGCAGAGCATCATCAACGGCGCGGGAATCGCGGGGGATTCGGCGACGATTCTGCCGATCGACGCGATTCAGGAATTCAACCTGATTGAAAATCCTCCGGCGGAGTACGGCTGGAAACCGGGCGCGGTAGTAAACGTAGGTTTGAAGTCTGGGACCAACGGGCTGCACGGGACGGCATTCGCTTTTGGCCGCGACACGCCACTCGACGCGCGAAATTTCTTCAACACCGACGACCAGACCAAGCAGCCGCGAAACCTGGAACAATTCGGCGCCACGGTGGGCGGCCCGATCATTAAGGACAAATTGTTTTTCTTCGGCGGCTATGAAGGCCAGCGCTATGCGGTGGGCAACATTGGAACGATTCAAACGCCGGCCACGGTTGCGCTGGCAACGCCGCCCGGCGGTTCGGGCTGCGGCTTCATCTCCTCCGGAGATTGCGCGAACAGCCTGGTGAACGCCATTCAGGATTTGCAAGCGGGCGGAATTCCGGTGAGCGCCGCCAGTTTGCAAATCGGTGGTTGTACCTTGGGACCCCCGGTGACTTGTAACGGTTCCGGCTTTCCGACGAACCTGGGCACCAATCCCAACGGCACCACGACGATTAACTTCGGCCTGCCGAACACGGTCAGGTCCGACAATGCCATCGGCAAAGTGGATTACCACCTGAACGACAAAAACACGGTCAGCGGCCGTTATTTTTTCGGGAACGACAATGGAACGGTGAGCGACGCCAGCCAATTGCAAACAAAATGGCTGACCGCGATTCACACGCGCGCGCAGGTCTTCGGCGCCAATTGGACCTACGTTCCGAATTCGCAGTGGGTGAACGAAGCGCGCTTCGGCTACAACCGGCTGTATCAGCCGACGTTCACCAACGATCACAACACGCCGGCCTCGGCCTACGGTTTGGATACGGGCGTAACGAATCCGCTGTATTACGGATTGCCACGCATCAATATCGCGCCGTTTTATATTTTCCCGCAGGAACTCGGCGGATTTAACTGGCCGAAGGTGCAAGGCCCGGATACCCGAGTTCAATTTGTCGATCACGTGTCCCGCATTTTTGGTAAGCACGCGGTGAAGTTCGGCGGAGAAATCCACCACGATGCTTTTACCGGCGGCGCGTACGGCGGGTCGCGAGGACGCATCAAGTTTGGATTCGATCCCTCGGCGGTGCCGTTCGCAGGAGCCACCTCGCTCGAGAGTTACTTCGCCGGCGATGCATCGTCGGGCAGCTTGCTGGTTGGCGATCCGACGCGGCACATTCACAACTGGGGTTACGCCGGATTTGTGCAGGACGACTGGCGCGCCACCAAGAATCTGACCTTCAACATCGGTCTGCGCTACGAGCTGAACACGGTGGTCAAGGAAGAGCATAACCTGCTCGGAAATTTCAGCCCTACGGTCGGATTGGAACAGGTCGGCCAGCAGATCAACGCGCCGTATCACGGTGATCACAACAACTTCGCGCCGCGCCTCGGCGTAGCTTGGGATCCGCTGGGCGACGGGAAAACCGTAGTGCGTGCTGGTTTCGGGATTATCTACGAAACCATCAACTGGGAGTCTTTCCTGGCGCTCAACAATTCTCTCGGCATCAGCACGATTCCGACCGGAGCGGCGGGAGTGACCCCGGGCGGCGGGAACATCGCGGTGGGCACCATCAACCTTGCGGGTTCGAGCATCAACTGGAACGGACCGGGAACGGTTTTCCCGACCACGCCGATCGATTGCGGCGCGAATCCCTGCTCGATCCTGGGGATCAATCCGAACCTCAAGACCCCGTTCGTGTCGGACTGGACGCTCAACATCCAGCACTCGTTCACCAACAATCTGTCACTGGAAGTCGCGTACGTGGGGAATCACGGAACTGACCTGGTGGGCATTCGCGATCTGAACCAGGCGGCCGAAGGTTCGGGTTGGACGACGGCTGCGATCTCTGCTTGCCAGGCTTCTGCGCCGGCCTTCGATAATTGCGGCGCCGACGGCGGAGCGGAACAAGCGGCGCGGCCGTTCAATACGGCGTTTCCGTTTTTGCAGAACATCTACCAGATGAGCAACAACTACAAATCGAATTACAACGGCTTGCAAACCACGCTGACCGGCCGCGACTATCATCACTTTACTTTTGTGGCGGGCTACACCTATTCGCACTCGCTCGACGACGTTGGCGCGAACTGGGATTTTGGCGCGGGACTTGGTTTGCCTTCGGACAGCACGCACGCGGGGCGCGAATACGCGAGCAGCGATTTCGATATCCGGCATCGCGGCACGCTCACCGTCACCTACGCTGTTCCGGGCCGCGAAGGCTTCGGCCAGATGCTGAAGGGCTGGGAACTGACTTCGATTGTCAGCTTGTATAGCCCGCAGCCGTACGGAGTGATGGACGCCGGCACGGACATCAGCGGCACGGGCGCGTTGAACGACCGCTGGAATTTCTTCGGCAGCCCGTCGAACTTCACGTCGTCGGCGACTGGCATTCCGTTTTATCCCAGCCAGTCGAATCCGGCGTGCGTAGCACAAGCGTTAAGCCTCGACGGCGGGAACGCCACCGGTTTGAACAGCACCGCGCTCGGGGCCTTCGGCTGCTACGTCAGCAACAACGGTCGGTCCATGTTGCTGCCTCCGGCGCTGGGAACTTTCGGCACGGTGGGCAGAAACGAATTCCGCGATACCGGTTTCCGCAACTGGGATTTCTCCGTGGCGAAATTGTGGAGATTTCACGAACGCTTCGGAGTTCAATTCCGCGCCGAATTTTTCAACCTCCTGAACCATCCCAATATCGCCAATCCGTTCGGCGGCCAGAACGGTTGGGCGCACAACGATCCTTCGACCGGCTCGTTCGGATGCGGTTGCGCCACGCCGGATGTGGCGGCCTCCAACCCGGTGATCGGATCGGGCGGCAGCCGTGCGGTGCAACTCGGTTTGAAGCTTAGCTTCTGAGCTGGCTGACGCTCCGGAGATAGAACGGGAGCCATGCCAATCCTTGGCTCCCGTTTTCAGTACGAACCAACTAAATTTCCCAAGGGAGCCGGCCTGATGCAACTTGCTTCGCGTCTTTTGAGCACTAAATTCCTGGTAACCGCCTTTCTATTTTTCTCCTCTTTGTTTCCGGTCGCGATTTTCGCGCAGCAGCCTCCCCAGCCTTCGAACGAACGCACCATCGAGGAAATCAAGACCGAGGCCATCTCCCGCGCGGAAAATGGCCAGTATCCGTGCATCGGCCAGAATCCCGCCGACCTGAAAGAAGCCTTCGCAAATATCAAAACTAGGGATCGCGACGAATGGGCGGCGGCGTTCATCGCCGTCGGCGACCGATACATGGCGGAAGGGAAGTCGCTCGAAAAAACGGATCCGGCGAAAGCCGACGCGGCCTATATCCGGGCGTGGCGCGTGTATTCCTTTGGGCGTTGGCCGGTTCCATCCTCGCCCGGCAAGCAGCGCTCTTACGAAAAAGCGCTGGAGGCGTTTCGCGCGCACACCCAATTCTGGGATCCGCCGATGACCATCGTGCGCATTCCGTTCGAAGGAAAAGAAATCACCGGTTACCTGCGCTTTCCCAAAAATACGAGCGGCCCGGTTCCACTGGTGATCGCGGTCAACGGACTCGATAGCCGCAAGGAAGACCTGGCCGAAAGTTTTTCGGCGATTTTGCCATACGGCATCGGGTACCTCGCGGTCGACGGACCCGGCACCGGACAGGCGCCGATCAAGGCCAGCCCTACTGCGGACCGGATGCTATCGGCGGTGATCGATTACGTCTATACCCGGCCCGACGTCGACAAAACAAAAGTGGAATTTCACGGAGTGAGCTGGGGCGCCTACTGGGGCACCAAGATGGCCATCCTCGAAAAGAACTGGCTGAAAGCCGTGAGTGTGCAGTCGCCGCCGATCCACGACACTTTCCAAAAGGAATTCGTGCTCAGCCATTTGCAAGGCAATCGCGAATATTTGTTCGATCAGGCTCCGGCCATGATGTCGATCTTCGATAACGTCAACACCATCGACGAACTGGTCGAGTTTTTCCCGAAGATGTCGCTGATTACTCAGGGGCTGCTCGGCAAGCCGACCGCGCCGATGTTGATCATGGCCGGAGTGCTCGATACGCAAGTGCCTATTTCCGATACCTACCGTCTGCTCAGCGCTGGTGATGTGCCCAAGACGGGCTGGATTAATCCGCATGGCGGCCACCTTGGCCGGCAGAAGGGCGTGTGGCCCGACCCGGTCATGTTCCACGAAGTGATAATTCCCTGGATCGTCCACGCGTTGGCTGCGGAACTGCCGGCCAAATAAGTCTGCCAGAGTGGGAGCCGTTTCAAGGCAGCTTGAACGCTGCGAGGCGGCCGCACTGTGATATGCGTCCACGCCGCGGACTCGCGAGTGGAACGGATTACTTCGCTAACCTACGGGCAACGTCAAGGTGTCCGGAATAGTGGCCGGCGCGAATTTCATCGTTCACGACAGCCGCCGGTCCCGGTCCCGGTTCCGGTTGCAAATGCAAACTCACCTGCTGGTGTAGTGGTCGATTGTGGTATTACTACTCCCCGTTGAATTCCGTCTGAGCTCGACCATTATTCACCTTGCGAGAATCCGCCGATGGCGGGGCCCGCATTCTGGGATGTCTCATACAAAATGACTGTTTTCGAAGTTTCGCCGATGAATTCGGGCACGATTACGGCGCTGGCTGCTATTTTCGGTTCGCTGGTGGGCGCACTGGGTTCCAGTTTGAGTACCTGGATTACCCAACGGCATCAGGATCGCCGAGATTTGCTGGCGAAGAAGGTTTTCCGGCGGGAGGAACTCTATTCGAGTTTCATCAGCGAAAGCGCACGGTTGTTGGTGGATGCGCTGGAGCACGATGTGCTCAATCCCACCAATCTGATTCCGGCGTACGCGCTCTTGAATCGCATGCGTCTAAGTTCGTCGCCGCAAGTGCTGGCTGCGGGCGAGAACGTGGTCCGCGGGATTATTGGCAGCTATGCGCAGCCGAACCTTTCGCCGCGAGAAATCGAGGCGCGGGCGGCGAGTGGCGACGACCCGTTGAGGATATTTAGCGAGATTTGCCGGGAAGAAATCGAAGAGATGCAAAGCCAACTGTGACGTTGGCGTCGTTGGTATTTTGCCGGCGACTTTCCTGGTAAGTTGGGCAAATAAAATACACCGGGCGTCGACGCGAGGCATCGAACCCGAGTATTAGATGTGGACTCGACCGTCAGCAGGTGCACGCTTGCCAACGGGTTGACAGTCGCGCAGGCAGCTCGGAATGGTAAGCGCTTTTATTTCGAGACGATCGCGTTTGGAGTTGGCGGCCACGCAAGTGCTTGGGCCGTCGTTTACGTGAAGCACGGGAGGGATTTCCATTATGGCGTCTGCGAGTACGCCGGCTCCGGCGAGAGCGGCTGAACCTGAGCACGTTCCAGCGCAACCGAAATCGAATTGGCAGAAGTTTGGAGTGCCGGCGGTGGTGCTGCTGCTGGCGGCCGCAGTGGTGATCACCATCACGCGGAACTGGAACGGGTGGGAAGGCGGGCGGGTCGACCAGACTACCGACGACGCATATGTGCGTGGCGACGTGACGCCGCTGAGCACCAAGGTTCCGGGGATCGTGCGGGAGGTAAAAGTTTCGGATTACCAGCAAGTGCACAAGGGCGACGTGCTGGTGGTTTTGGAAGCTGACGATTTTCAGGCGCAGGTGGCGCAGGCCAGCGCGGCGATCGAGGCGGCGAAGGCAGCGCTCGAAAACAACGTGCGCCAGCGCGAACTGCAGGATTCGAAAATCGACAAGGCTCTGGCGGGAATCGATCAAGCGCACGCGCAGATCACGGCAGCGGAAGCGGGAATTGCAGCGGCGCAAGCGGACGTGGTGCGTACCGAGGCCGAGCGCACCAGACAAGAAGCGTTGCTACAGACGCATTCCGCCACGCAGCAGAAGGTGGAGCAGGCCGTCGCGGATCAGGGGCGATTCGCGGCCCAGCTCGCCAGCCGCAAGGCGGATTTGGAACAAGCCAAAACGATGTTGCGCAGCAGTGAACTTTCCGCGGAAGCGGAGCGGCGCGGCAAGGCGGTATTAGTATCGCAGGACGCGCAACTGGTCGCGGATCTGCACGCCAAACAGGCGGCACTGACGGTGGCGCAGGTGAACTTGGGTTACACCACGATTGAAGCGCCGGGCGACGGCACCGTAGGGGAAAGGCAGGTGCGCGCTGGGCAGCTGGTGTCGCCGGGAACTCAGGCGATCGCATTTGTGAGCAACGTGAAATGGGTGCAGGCGAATTATCGCGAGACGCAGCTGACCAATGTGAAGGTCGGCGACCCGGCGGAAATTCGCATCGACGAATATCCGGGAAAGGTCTTCGAAGGCAAAGTGCTGGAGATTGCGCCGGCCAGCGGTTCGCAATTTGCGCTGCTGCCGCCAGACAACGCCACGGGAAATTACACGAAGGTGGTGCAGAGAATCCCGGTGAAGATCGCGTTCGACGATGCGAACGCGGCGGCCGCGCTGCGCCCGGGACTTTCGGTGGTCACCACCGTTCGCACCAAAAAATAATTGGAGCGAACGATGGCGGTTTCGACCACGGTTGCACCCCACCCTAGTTCAGCGGAGATTGCGCGTGCGCTGATCGCCGCAGGCCCTGCTGACCTCTCGAAGAGCCCGCTGCTGGGAATTCTGGGTGTGATCATGGGGGCGGGGATCGTCACGCTCGCGGGCCGCATGATTACGCTGGGTCTCGCCGACCTGAAGGGTCACGTCGGAATCAGTTTCGATGACGGCGCGTGGATCGGCAGCGCGTTCAACGTTGGCCTGATGTTTATTGGCCCGTTCACCGTGTATCTGGGTGCGTTATTCGGCCCACGGCGGATCCTGTTGATCGCGGCGAGCGCCTTCACGGTGATTTGCGCGTTTCTCCCTTTGGTTCACAGCTACAGTCTTCTGATTGTCGGGCTGGCGCTGGCCGGGCTGACTTCCGGCACGTTCTATCCGCTGACGCTGACATTTGCGCTGCGCAATATTCCTCCGAAATTTCTGCCTTTCACCCTGGCGTTCTACGCGAGCTTTGTAGATGGCTCGGTCAACGTCGCGCCTTCGCTGTACGGTTGGTTTCGCGATCACCTTTCCTGGCAATGGATGTTTTGGAGCGTGGCGGTGCTGACGCCATTGATGATCGTCTGCATCTACTACGGCATTCCACCGTCACCAGCGGCGAAGAAGCCGGGCACCGCACCAAGTTTCGCGGGCTTTCTGTATGCCAGCGCTGGTTTTGCCATGTTGTTCGCGGCGATCGATCAGGGCCAGAGGTTGGATTGGTGGCGGTCGGGATTGTTCGTTGCACTATTTTGCGGTGGATCGGTGTTTCTACTGTCGTCGCTCGTGCGGCGAATGCGCAGTCCCAACCCCTTGGTGGATTTGCCCTACCTGCGCCAATGGAATACGCAGTTGCTGAGCGTCGGGCTGATACTTTTTCGATTCTGTTTGCTATCCACAGTCATTCTGGTGCCCCAGACCCTCGCGATTCATGGATTTGAAGCCGATCAAATCGGACCGGGAGTGATCTGGACGGCTGCGCCGCAATTGATCATCGCGGTGGTGGCCGCGTTGTGGCTGCTGCGCGGCATCGATTCGCGGCTGTTGCTGGCTACGGGATTCACCTGCATCGCGTTCGCGTGCATATTGAATGCGAACGTGACCAGCGCGTGGTCGGCGTCAAATTTCTACCAGACGGAATTGCTGATGGGCGTGGGGCAGTCGTTCGCGTTTTTGGGCCTGGTGGCCACCATTATTTTGCAGGCGATCGCTTCCGGTGGGCTGTCGAGTCCGCAAAGGGCGCTGACCTTTTCCGCTTCTTTTCACGTGGCGCGATTGTTTGGCGGCGAAGTCGGCGCGACGTTTATGGGCCACTTCATTGCGGAGCGTGAGAAATTACACTCCAACCTACTTGGCCTGCACGTGCAGTCGGGGAATTGGATTACGGACGGCAATCTGGGGCAAACGACCGCGGGACTTTACGCGAAATCGTACGGATTGGGCGCGGCGGCCGGGCGCGCGGCGGGAGTGATCAGCGGGCGGTTGCGGCTGCAGGCCTATACGCTGACTTTCATCGACGGATTTCATCTGGTGGCCTGGGTCTGCGTGGCGGCGCTGCTCCTGATCGCGTTGCTGCGCAAAGCGCCACTAAGTTTCGGGGATTTTGAAACGACTCGGTAGCGATGGTGTGCGGGTCTGGCCGCAGGGCAGGAGGGAGATTTATGAGTTCGTGGATTAGAGTTTCGATGGTGGGCGCGCTGCTGGTTTGCGGTCTGGGCAGCGCTCGAGCGCAGGCTCCAGCTCCTGGTCCCGCAACGAATGTTCGCCATATTACGCTGAGCGAAGCGGTCCAGCTGGCCTTGAAGCATAATCACCTGGTGAAGATCGCCGGCTACAAAATCGAAGAGAGCCAGTACGCCAAGGACAAGGCCAAGAGCGGCTACTTTCCTCTGATTCGCAACGACAGCAGCCTGCTGAAGATTACCGACACGCAATTCATCCAGATTTCCAAAGGCGAGCTGGGAACGATTAACGGCGTTCCGAATCCGGATCAATCAGCGACGCTGAACCAAGGTGGCAAGACTTTCGTGACCAGCGGGACCCAACTGGTGCAACCGCTCACGCAATTATTCACCAAAGTGAAGCCGGCGAACGATATTGCCCGCGCGAATCTGGACGCCAGCCGCGCCAGCGCCAAGGAGACGGAAAACGAAATCGCGCTGAAAGTTCACGAGATCTACTATCGCGTCCTGATTGCGCAGTTGCATCGAAGCGCGGTCGAGGCGCGCATGAGGGCGGCGCAGGAACTGGAGAGCCAGCGGGGCCAAGAAGTCCAGTATGGCAGCAGTTTGCAGCAGGACCTGATCGAAAGCCGGGCGCAGGGCTTGCAAGCCAAGCAGGAAATGTTGAGCACGGAGCTGGCGCTCTCCGACCTGACGCTGCAGCTGAATGATGCCATCGGCGTGCCACTGACGACGCAGTTGGAACTCGATCCCGGCGTTCCGCCGGTGCAATCCGCCTGCGAACGCGAAGAATGCGTGAAGATTGCGCTGGCCGCGCACCCGGAAATTTCGGTGGCGCGTGAGGAGGTGCGAAAGGCTCAAGGCTCAGTGCAATTGAGTAAGGCTGAATTTATTCCGGATGTGTCGGCGCTGGCCCGGTACAGCTACTCGAGCGACATTCCTTTCCTGGCCCGCAATTTCGGAACTTTTGGCGTGGTGTTTAGCTACGATCTTTTTGACGGCGGGCGCCGACGCGCAGAGCTGCATGAAAGCAATTCGCAACTGGATGAGGCCAAAGAAAATCTGGCCCGGGTAACCGACGAAATCGAAGTGCGGGTGCAGACGGCTTCCAACAAACTGGAACGTACCCGCGAAATGGTGAAGGTTTCGGAGGAACTGCTGTCATTGCGGACGGAATCGAGCCGGACAGCGGCGCAGCAGATGGAAAAAGGATCGGCGCTGAAATCGCAGGTAGACGCAGCGGTGGCGCAAGAATTCGATGCCAAGACGATGCTGCTGCAGTCGCAGCTGGATTACATTCAGGCGCAAGACGAATTGACGCAGGCGATTGGCCGCACGCCGGAGTAGTTCGCCCCGCGAAACATCCTTCGTTACTCAGCCACTTCCCGAAACCATCGATACGAAATTCTCGCCCATACCCTGGAGTGATTGCTTGGCTCCCGACGGCTGGCTTGACCGTGGCTGGGCGGGACCCGAGTCGATCGAAATTAATGCATCCAACTTCTTCAATTGGGAATCCCACATGAGACAGGAGGCGACAGTGAAAATATTAATGGTACTGACTTCACACGATCAGCTCGGCAACACCGGGCGCAAAACGGGGATCTGGCTGGAGGAATTTGCGGCGCCTTACTTTTTGTTCCGGGACGCTGGCGTGGAAGTTACGCTGGCCTCACCCAAGGGCGGCCAGCCGCCGATCGATCCGAAAAGCGATTTGCCTGACAATCAGACCCCAGCGCAGAAACGCTACAAGAGCGACCCGGCCGCACAAAAGGCTTTTTCCGAGACGCTCAAACTGGCGGACATGAAATCGGAAAATTTCGATACGGTGTTTTACCCCGGCGGCCACGGGCCGATGTGGGACCTGGCCGAGAGCAAAGACTCGATCGCGCTGATTGAATCTTTCTACAATTCCGGCAAGACGATCGCGCTGGTCTGCCATGCGCCCGGCGTGCTGCGCCACGTGATGTATCAAGGCGCGCCACTGGTAAAAGACAAGCACGTCACCGGATTCACCGACGGCGAGGAAGAAGAGGTGGGGCTGACTCACGTGGTGCCGTTTTTGGTTGAGGATGAGCTGCTGCGCCTGGGCGCGACCTTTGAGAAGCAGGCCAACTGGCGGCCCTTCTCCATCATCGATGGGCGCTTGATTACCGGACAGAACCCGACTTCATCGACCGTCACGGCGAAAAATCTGCTGCAGGCACTCGGACAAAAAGCCGCCGCGGCTCGCTGAGCTGACGATCATCTCGGACCGTCATCGTCATTAATTAATTCACGGTTAAACATTCGCTACTAAGAATCATCGCTGCTAACAATGCGACCAAGGAGACTTCGTCGTCCTGGCCGCGCATCTTCAAACGCGGACGCGAAAACGCGCACCTGCGCACCGCTGGCGGCCGTACGCGATACCGAGGAGAATCCGATGACCATTGTGAATGCAGCTCCGAAACCTACCCTGATTCGCGTGACCCGCCGGTCGCTGGCGTATTGGCGCGTGACGATCGACCGGCCGCCGCTTAACGTGATGGTCCCGGAAATGATCGGGCAGTTTCAGGACGTCATCACCGCGCTCGAAGCCGACGAGCAGGTCCGCGTGGTGGTCTTCGATAGCGCGGTCGATGACTACTTCCTGAATCACTCGGATTTCACCGGCAACATGGACGACTTGAATGCGATGCCACCCGGCCCGACTGGCTTGCCGCCGTGGCCGGATTTTTTCGTACGCCTTACGCGCGTGCCGGTCGCTTCCATCGCCCTGATCCGGGGACGCGCGACGGGCAATGGCAGCGAACTCACCTTGGCTTGTGACATGAGTTTCGCCAGCCGCGAAAAAGCGATCTTCTCGCAATGGGAAGTGGGCGTGGGTCTGGTGCCCGGCGGAGGTCCGATGGCTCGGCTGCCTCGGCTCATCGGCCGAAACCGCGCACTCGAAGTGCTCTTGAGCGGCGACGATTTTCGCGCCGAGCAGGCCGAAGCTTACGGCTACGTGAATCGAGCGCTGCCCGATGCGGAACTCGACGCGTTCGTCGAGGCGCTGGCGACACGCATCGCAGGGTTCGACAAATGGGCGATCGGTACGATCAAACGCCTGGTGAATACCAGCCTGCCGCCGGATGTCGAAATCGGTGCCAACTGGGACGCGTTCATTTCTTCGGTGAGTCGACCCGGCGCGCAGGACCGAGTCAAAGCGCTGATGGCGCGCGGATTCCAAAAGCCGGGAGACTTTGAAAATCGGCTCGGGTATCACCTGGGGCAAATCGCGCGGAAAGCCGAATAGTAGTTCTAGCGACGCTTTTTAATTTTTTTTCATTAACGAGGAGGTGGGTGTGTCGCAGAAAGCCAGTGCCACTAGGAGTGCCCCGCAAAGCACGCCTCGGCCTCATCAGCGTGGCGAATCGGTTTTCAAATCCATCCTGTCCGAGGATGTCGACTGGAAATCGTTCGCGGCGTTTCCGACGGCGGTTCGGCTCGCGGTCATCGTAGGCGATCCGTCGCAGGCCGGTCCTTATACTATTCGGGTCAAAGCGCCACGCGGCGTGATCTTGCCGCCGCACCAGCATCCCGAGGATAGGGTCTACACAGTAATCTCCGGCGTGTTTTATATCGGACGCGGAGAAACATTCGATGCGAATAAGCTGGAAGCGTTTCCGCCGGGCGCGGTCGTCATTCTTCCGGGGAACACGCCGCATTTTCACTGGGCCAAATCGAGCGAGTACATCACTCAGGTTACGGGGATCGGGCCGCTTGGTTTGGAGTACCTGAACCCAAAAGACGATCCGCGAAACGCGAGCGCCGACAATGATAAATAATTGCCAGCTCGCGCGCAGCTTGCGGCCGGCGGTTTTGCTCCTGGTGTTTTTCGCCGCTTTCGCGCCTGGGGGATTGCGCGCCCAGGACAACAGCCACGAAAACAGAAAGGAGTCTAAGGTGGAAAACGCCACCGTTTACCGCACCATTCAAGTGGACGGGCTCTCGATCTTCTACCGCGAGGCGGGGCCGAAAAATGCGCCGGTGCTTTTGTGCCTGCACGGTTTGCCGTCGTCGTCGCGCATGTTTGACCCGCTCTTTGAGCGGCTTGCGGATCGATATCATTTGATCGCGCCGGATTATCCGGGCTTTGGGCACAGCGATTGGCCCGACCCGAAGAAATTTTCGTACACGTTCGATCACATCGCGGAGGTTATGAACCATTTCACCGAAGCGCTGGGGCTGACGCGCTATAACCTTTACATGCAGGATTACGGCGGGCCGGTGGGATTTCGGATGATCCTGGCGCATCCGGAACGGGCGCAGGCGTTGATCGTGCAAGACGCGGTGGCGCACAACACCGGTCTGGGAGAAAAGTGGAAGACGCGGCGGGCTTTTTGGGCCGATCGCGCGGCCAATGAAGCCGCGGCGCGTGAGAATCTGCTTTCGATGGCCACCACGCGAGCGCGGCACGTCGGAGACGATCCCAACGTGGAACGTCACGATCCCGATTTGTGGGTGGATGAGTATTATTTTCTCAACCAGCCGGGGCAGGCCGATATTCAAAGCGATTTGTTCTACGACTATCGGACCAACGTCGAGAACTATCCGAAGTGGCAAGCCTGGATGCAGAAAACGCAGCCGCGGCTGCTGGTGATCTGGGGCAAGTACGAGGCGTCATTTGATCCGTCGGAACCGGAATCTTATCGCCGCGACGTGCCCAACGCCGAAGTACATATCGTCGACGGCGGGCACTTCGCGCTCGACGTGGCCGCGGACGAAATCGCTCAATTCGTGAGAAATTTCCTGAAGTAGGTTTGCCGGTTACGCCGGTAGGCCGATGCGCTGCAGGAGCTGCTGAAAACTCGGGTTGGTTCGCAGCGGATCCATGGCCGGATCCATGTGGAGATAAATGAGCCAGTGGGAGTGCTCGGCCTCAGCTGCTTCGAGACACGCGAGCGCGCGGTCGGCTTCGCCCAGGCCGACGTGGATTCCGGCGAAGAAGTAAGGTGCGACGTATTTTTTCTGAGCCAGAGTAGTGAGGTCGTCGAGGATTGCGACGGCTTCTTTTTTCCGGCCGGCGGCGCCGAGAGTTTGGGCTAGCGCGGCGCGCATCAGGGGGCTGCCGCCGGAGGTGGCTACGGCTTTTTCGCCCGCGGCGATGGCCTCGTTATAGCGGCCCATTTTTCTGAGGACCACGCCAAGGACCCAATAGGCTACGGGATAATTCGGATCGAGATCGAAAGTGCGGCGGATCTGCTGGATGGCTTCGTCATAGCGGTGAGCCATGTAATAGGTCCAGCCGATGGCGACGCTGATGATCAGCGACAGTGGATCGAGTTCCTGGCTGTTCTTCATTTTGGCCAAGGCTTCTTCGTGGCGGCCCATGGTCATCAGGTATTCGGCGTACCAATGATTGGCGGTGGGATAAGTGGGATTCAGCACGATGCTGCGTTCGAATTCCGATTGGGCTTGCGGCCAATCCCAATCGTGCAGCCATAAGACGGCGGCCATCGAAGTGTGGGCTTCGCAGAGGTCGGGTTCGAGCTGAGCTGCTCTGGTCGCCGCGGTTTTCGCTTTCGGGAACGCGTCCTTCGGCGGCAGGTAGGCATTCCATCCGAGCAGCACGTAGGAATCCGCGACACCGGCGTAGGCGAGCGCATAGCCGGGGTCCTGGTCGATGGCTTGCCGAAAAAATTCGATGGCTTTGTAGAATCCCTCTTCAGTCCAGCGGTTCCAGTGATGGCGCCCTTTCAAGTAAAGGCCATAGGCTGCGGCATCGTGCGTCTGGCGTTTGGTCAGGCGCTTTTTTTCGGCGCGAGTGAGTTTTAGTTTTAAGTTTTCGGAAATCTCGGTCGAGATTTCGTCTTGAATCGCGAAGATGTCGCCGGGCTGGCGATCGTATTGCGCGCCCCAGAGGCGGGAGCCGGTGGCGACGTCGACCAGTTCGGTGCCGATGCGCAGCGAACCACCGCTCTGCATCATTCTTCCGGTAAGCACGGCGCGGACGTTCAGCTCACGGCCGACTGCCTGGGGATCCATGCCGCGGCCTTTGTAACGAAACACGGTGCTCTGGGCCATCACGCGTAATTTGGGAACGGTAGCGAGAATATTAATCAAGCTTCCGGCGATCCCATCGCTGAGATATTCGGTTTCAGGGTCGTGGCTGGCGTTGTCGAAGGGCAGGACGGCGAGCGAGTCGATGACTTTGGCGACGCGTTCGCGGCGGATCGTGCCGGTTTGGGTGCTTGGGTTGCGGGCGCTGTGCGGGCCGCTCAGGTCTGCGTCATTTGTGGGCGGCTTCGGGATCGACACCGTGTCGCGTGCGGCGGTCCTCCAGCCCGAATCGGAACCGCGATCGATTTTTTGCAGGTCGGCGTAAATTTCCGCGGCGTGCTGGTAGCGTTGATCTTTATTTTTGTGCAGCGCTTTGGTGATGATGTCTTCCAGCTCCACAGGAATTTCGGGATTGACGCTGCGTGCGGGGGCCGGGGAGCGGGTGAGCACCGCTTCAATGATTGCTCCGCCGGTGCCGGCGCCGAACGCCTGACGTCCAGTGGCCATTTCGTACAGGACCACGCCGAAGGAAAAAATATCGGTGAGCGGGTCGAGAGTGTCGCCGCGAATTTGCTCGGGCGACATGTAGGAGGGCGTGCCGCTGATGATGCCGACCAGCGACGTGGAGTCCGTGCCGATGCTGCCGGAATCGGAATCCGAGCCGGCAATGACTTTCGGAGCCAATTTGGCGAGACCGAAGTCGAGGATTTTGGCCTGGCCGCGGCGGGTGACGAAAATATTCGCGGGTTTGATGTCGCGGTGAATGATTCCTTCGGCGTGGGCCGCGTCGAGCGCATCGGCGAGCTGCATCCCGAGTTTTACAATTTCGGCGACAGGCAGCGCTTGGCCGGCGATGTGGTGGCGCAAGGTTTTGCCGTCGAGAAACTCCATGACGATGAAGGCGCGGCCATCCTGTTCGCCGATGTCATAGATCGTGCAAATACCGGAATGATTGAGGGCGGAAGCGGCGCGCGCTTCGCGGCGAAAGCGCTCGAGCGCCTGCGGCTCCTGGGCCATTTCTTCGGGAAGGAATTTCAGGGCGACGGCGCGGTCGAGGCGGCTATCTTCGGCTTTATAGACGATGCCCATGCCGCCGGCGCCGAGCCGTTCCACGATGCGATAGTGTGAAATCGTCTGGCCGATCATGGATGCGCGGCGAAAAGCCGGGTGAATTTTGATGCAGGCTACAGCGTTGGATCGTCGGGACCGGGTTCGGCGGATTTCCTTCGTTCTGTTTTCGGCGGCTTGGGCGAGCCGATCAGGTTCAAAATCTTGGAGCCCTCGCCAAACGTATTCAAGGCGGAAACTTCCTGCTCGAGCGTGATGTTTTTGTTGCACACGCCGCAGAGCAGCGCGGCGTACGAGCCGCCGCCGGCCTGCCTGAACATATTGCAGCGCATGACTTGCCCGCAACACACCGGAACCCACATCGCCGCAGCTTCATTCGAAGCCATGAGGACCTCGCCGAATGCTAACTCGGGGAAGTATACACTGGAATTCGCAGCTTCATGCTGGCGCGAGAAATCCTGGTGCGGCGCACCTCGCGGCGCGGAAGCGTTATGCGCCGGAGCGCGTGAAGAGTTGGAGGTACAATTTAGGTTATGAACACGACCAACAAAGTGCGTCTGACGGAGACGGTGAAAGCGGGTGGGTGTGCATCGAAATTAAGTCCGGCGGCGTTGGACTCCGTGCTTTCAAGTCTTACGCGACAGCACGATCCTAAAGTGCTGGTCGGTTTCGAAACGGCCGACGACGCCGGGGTGTATCAGATTTCGCCCGAGCTGGCGCTGGTGCAGACTGTAGATTTTTTCACGCCGATTGTGGATGACCCGTTTACCTTCGGGCAGATTGCGGCGGTGAATGCGCTGAGCGATGTCTACGCGATGGGCGGGCGGCCGCTGACGTCGCTGGCGATGGTCTGCTTTCCGGAAAAGGCCGATATCGAAATTCTGGGGCAGGTGCTGGCCGGCGGGCTTTCCAAAATGGTCGAAGCGGGTTGCACGGTGGTCGGCGGGCATAGCATCCGCGACCAGGAAATGAAGTTCGGATACGCGGTCACCGGCTCGGTGCATCCGCAGCACATTTTGAAGAACGGTGGCGCGCGGGTAGGCGACTTGCTGGTGTTCACGAAAGCTTTGGGCACAGGCGTGATCTCCACCGCCTTGAAAGCGGGAAAAGCTCAGGAGGCGTGGATCGCGGCGGCCACCAAATCGATGACCACGCTCAACAAGTTGGCCGCCGAAGTCGCGGCGGAATTTGGCGCGGACGTGCACGGCGCGACGGACGTCACCGGATTTGGATTGATCGGTCACTCCCGGGAGATCGTGCTCGCGGGGAAGGTCAGCATGCGGATTGACGCAGCGAAGATTCCGGTGCTTTCCGGCGCATTCGAATGTATCCGCGCAGGTTTCATACCCGGAGGATTGAAATCCAATCGCGATTTTGCGGAGTGCCTGGTCGAGTACGGACCTGGCGTGGATGACGACGTCAAGGCCCTGCTTTTCGACCCGCAGACGGCCGGTGGCTTGCTGCTGTCGATTGCGCCGGAGTCCGCGGAGCGGTACGTCAAGAAACTCCAAAGCCTGGGCGGAATGGCGGCGATCGTCGGCGAAATTTTGCCACACGCCAAACCGCTGATCCGCGTGGTGTGAAAAGCCGTAGCTGCACCGAAAGTCCGCTCCGAACGAGTACCACGAAACAAACGTGAAGATCGATCGAGCCTGAAAATTCCGCTGGCTTTTTTTATTTGGCGTGCTACGTTACCGCACCTGGCCTTTCCGAACATCTGAATCGAAGAAATCTCTGAATCCTTTTAAGTGAGGCTGCGCCCATGGAATTCCTCCGTTCTGCCGCATCGAAGAAGCTCGCGAGTACGCCGAAAATCGAAACTGCGATTCGAGCTGGAGCGAGCATTCTGTTTTCGTTCGCGGCCTTCTTCGTGTGCGTGCCGGGAGCGTTGGCGCAGACGCCCATTCTGACGCAGCACTATGACAACGGCCGCACGGGGCAGAATGTCGGGGAAACGATTTTGACGCCGGCCAATGTCAATTCGACCACGTTCGGAAAACTATTCACGCTCTCCGTGGATGGCTACGTGTACGCGCAGCCTTTGTACGTGCCTGGCGTACCGATTGGGGGAGTCGCACATAACGTGCTGTACGTGGCCACGGAGCATGACAGCCTGTACGCCTTCGATGCGGATACGGGCGGCACGCAGCTGTGGAAGGTTAGTTTTATCGTGAACAACGGGTCCACGGTGCCGAACGGCAACGTCAGCACTGGCGACATCGTGCCGGAAATCGGAATCACCGGAACGCCGGTGATCGACAATACGACCAACACTTTGTACGTAGTGAGCAAGACACTCGAAGGCACAACGTATTTTCTGCGCCTGCACGCGATCGACATCACTTCGGGCGCCGAAAAATTCGGCGGGCCGGTGGTGATGAGTGCGTCAGTGAGCGGGACCGGCAGCGGCAGCACCAGCGGCACTTTGCCTTTCAGCACGCAATGGGAAAACCAGCGGCCCGGTCTTCTGCTCATCAACGGATACGTTTATGTGGGATTTGCGGCGCACGGCGACAACGGGCCATGGCATGGCTGGATTTTGAGCTACAAGGCCTCGAATTTGCAGGCGGCGGGCGCGTGGTGCACGTCGCCGAATGGAATCGGCAGCGGATTGTGGGCCTCAGGCGCGGGACTGGCGGCGGATACGAGCGGGATGGGCCGGATTTTCGTGGCTACTGGCAATGGCGATTACCCGGTGAACGGGAACGTGGTCCCGAATCCGGCGCCGGCTCCTTCGACCAGCGTCGATTTTGGCGACAGTCTGGTGCAACTGACGCTGTCATCGACGGGCCAGATCACTCCGACGGATTATTTCACTCCTTACAACACCGCGAGCCTGGACGGCGCGGACACGGATCTTGGATCGGGAGGCGTGATTATTCCGCCGACGCAGGGCGGCGCATTTCCGGACGTATTGGTGGAAGCGGGCAAGCAGGGGCGGCTCTACATCGTGAACCGCGACAAGATGACTTCGGACGGCAGCCATTTCTGCAACGGATGCTCGAGCGATCCGGAAGTCATCGCGACGAACAATGGAATTTCCGGGTTGTGGTCCATGCCCGCGTATTGGAACGGCAACATGTATTTCTGGGGCAACGGCGATCATCTGAAGGCTTTCACCTTCACCGGTGGCGCGCTTTCGGCTTCTCCCACTTCGCAATCGGCGGAGACGAACGGATTTCCCGGCGCGACGCCAGTGATCTCGTCGAGCGGAACTACGAATGGGATTGTGTGGGCGGCAGAGACCGATGCCTATGGATCGAGCGGACCGGCTATTTTGCGCGCGTATGACGCGACGAATGTCTCACATCTGCTGTACGGTTCGAATGTCACGAGTAATCCCGACACGCTGGGCAAGGCCGTCAAGTTCGTGGTGCCGGTGGTGACCAACGGAAAAGTTTACGTCGGAGCGCAAGGGGAAGTGGATGTTTTCGGATTGCTGGGGAGCCAGCAACATGCCGCCGCTCCGACGTTCAGTCCGGTGGCCGGTGGGTATGGCCCGAGCGTTACGGTGACGATTTCGAGCACGACCCCCAGCGCGGCAATTTATTACACGACCGATGGGTCGACGCCTTCGACAGCTTCCACGCTATATTCGGCGCCAATCAACATCACTTCCACGACGACACTGAATGCGATCGCCACGGCGACAGGTTTCCTGCAGAGCGGCACATCGACCGCGGTGTATACGATAACGACGCAGACTCCGGCTCCGGCGTTTAGTCCCGCTCCGGGAAGTTACACCTCGGCGCAATCGGTGACGTTGACGGATGCGGGCGCGACGATTTACTACACCACGAACGGCAACACACCGACGCATAGTTCGGCCGTGTATAGCGCGGCCATTCCGGTTTCGGCGACGACGACGATCAAGGCCATCGCCTCCGAATCGGGGCTGACCGATAGCGTGGTGGCCAGCGGAACGTACACGATCAATACCAGCGCCAGCACTTCGATTAATTTCGGCGCGGGCTTCAGCACCCCGACTGGGTTGCAATTCAACGGCAGCACGGATCTGGACGACAGCCGGTTGCAATTGACCAGCGGCTTGGCGAATCAAGCGGGCAGCGCGTTCTTCACCACCGCAATGGACATCCGCAATTTCACCACTGATTTTACCTTCCAGCTTTCGAACGCCATGGCGGATGGAATTACCTTTACCATTCAGAATTCCAGCACCGGCGCGACAGCTTTGGGTCCCTCCGGCGGTGGATTGGGCTATGGTCCGGATACGGTGGGCGGCACGCCGGGAATCGGCAACAGCATCGCGGTGAAGTTCGACATCTACAGCAATAACGGCGAGGGTGACGATTCGACCGGCCTGTACACCGACGGCGCCTCACCGACCACCCCGTTCGTTGACCTGACTTCGTCTGGAATTAATCTGGATCAAGGCGACACGATCGCGGCGCACATCACCTACGACGGTACGACGCTGACCATGACGCTGACGGATAACGTGGTGAATAAGACATTCACGACCAGCTGGGCCATCAATATCCCCGGCACGGTCGGAGGGAATTTGGCGTTCGTCGGATTCACCGGCGGCACGGGCGGCGAAACTTCCAGCCAGAAGATTGAGACGTGGACGTTTGTTTCGACTCCTCCGCAGGCGGCCACGGTGGCGACGCCGACGATCACTCCGGGATCGGAAACTTTCACCGGATCGATCAACGTGAGCATGTCCGACGCGACCAGCGGCGCCGCAATTTATTACACGACCGACGGCTCGGCTCCTGCTCCCGGCGTAGGCACCACGAAGCTGTACGGTGGCACCTTTGCGGTGACTGCGACGGAAACCGTTCAGGCAATCGGCACGCTGACTGGAGATACGAACAGCGCGTTGGCGTCAGTAGCCTATACGTTGCAAGCTGCCGCAACGCCGACGTTCAATCCGACGGCGGGGACGATCACGGCAGGCCAGACCATCACCATCTCGGACCTAACTCCTAGCCCGACGATTTATTACACCACGGACGGCAGCACTCCCGCCGTCGGAGTGGGCACGACGAAGCAGTACACTGCGCCTGTCGCGCTTTCCGCTTCGGCCACGGTTAAAGCGATTGCCACGGCCAGCGGATATGCCACTAGCGCAGTGGGAAGTGCGGCTTACACCGTGCAGCAACCGGCGGCGACGCCGGTGATCACGCCGGCGGCGGGCAGCTACACCACGTCGGTGAGCGTGACCATCACCGACCAATCCAGCGGGGCGCTGATTTACTACACGACCGATGGAACCACGCCATTGCCAGGAGTGGGCACCACGAAACAATACACCGCGGCTTTTGCGCTGACGGCGTCGGCAACGGTGAAAGCCGTCGCCAGCGGCGGCGGATTCGCGACCGGTCCGGTGGTGAGCAGCGCTTACACGGTAACGACCGGAACTTCGACGGTCAGCTTCGGTTCGGGCTTCAGCGCCACCACCGGACTGCAGTTGAACGGCACGACGGTGTTGAACCAAACCACGAAGCGGATGACGTTGACGAACGCAGCCAACGGCACGCAGGCCGGAAGCTTTTTCTACGCGACTCCGGTGAACGTGCAGGCGTTCACGAACGATTTCAGCTTCCAACTGACCACGCCGAACGGCGATGGGATGACGTTTACGATTCAGAACACCGCGGCCACAGCGCTGGGGCCGTCGGGCGGCGGACTCGGATACGGTCCCGATAACACTGCGGGAACTCCGGGAATTGGCAAGAGCGTCGCGGTCAAATTTGACCTCTACAGCAACGCGGGAGAAGGCGTCGACTCCACCGGCGAATACACGAATGGTGCTTCGCCAACGACGCCATTCGTCGACATGACCAGCTCGGGCGTGAACCTGCACAGCGGCGACGTGATGAACGTGCACACGACCTACGACGGTACGACGCTGGCGATGACGATTACCGACGCGACCGCAGGGAAGAGTTTCTCCACTTCGTGGATGGTGAATATACCGACGGTGGTGGGAAGCTCGACCGCCTGGGTGGGCTTTACCGCCGGAACCGGCGGCTCAACGGCCACGCAGGAGATCATCAGCTGGACTTACACGCCGGGTCAGCCCGCGACCAAGACTCCGCTGCAATATGAAACGGAGAATTATCTCAGCACGAGCGTAAGTTCCGGGCCGACCTACCGCGCGTTTGCATGGACCGGATTCACCAACGGCAACGGAACGACGCTCGACAGCACAGCGGTCGGACAAAATGTCGCCATCACCTTGAACGTGCCGACCGCCGGCACCTACGACGTGAAGTACGCGATCAAAGCGCACAATTCGCGCGGGCTATCGCAATGCGCCGTAAACGGAGTGAATCTGGGTCCCGTCGAAGATCAATATTCAAGCGCGGACACCTGGAAGGAACTCGATTTGGGCAACGTCGTGCTTCCAGCCGGGAACAATGTTTTCAGGTTCACGGTAACTGGAAAAGACGCGGCCAGCAGCAGCTACAGCCTGTCATGGGATTACATCAAGCTAACGCCGCAGTAGCGGGGCGTTAAGCTGAGGTGCGGGCGGCATGTTCCGTGTCGCCCGTTTTGATTCTGGAAGAAACTACAGTTTGAAAACGTAAAGCAGCAGCTTGGTCATGAATAAATCCGTGACCAGCACGCCGAGCGAAGCCGCGACGAACGCCATGATTGTGGCGCGGCCGACTCCGGCCGTGCCGCCCTGTACACGCAGGCCCTGATAGCAGCCCACCGTCGCGATAATAAATCCGAAAACCAACGGCTTGGAAAAGCCGATCACGAAATCGCCAACCTCCAGAGCGCGAATGGCGCGCGTCCAGAATTCTTCTCCGTTGATGTGCAGCGTGAGGCTGGCGACCAGGAAGCCTCCGAGCAGGCCCGCGGCATCGCCGATGGCGGCGAGCAACGGTAAAACCAAAACCGTCGCGAGGACTCGCGGCGCCATCAGCTTGCGAATCGGATCGACGCCCATTACGCGAATCGCGTCGACTTGTTCGGTGACTAGCATGGATCCCAGCTGCGAGGCCATGCCGGTGGCGTTGCGGCCAGCGACCAGCAGCGCGGTGAATACCGGACCCAGCTCGCGCAGCAGCGAAAGCGACAGCGCATCGCCGGTCAGCACGGTTTCGCCGAAACGCGAGAACTGCGACGCGGCGTTCAAGACGATGACGCCGCCGACGCAGATCAGCGCCACGATAATGATCGGCAGAGAGCCGACGCCGACTTGGTCCATCTGATCGAGGACGTCGACCGGCTCCAGCGTGTTGCCGAAGATGGAGCGAAGCGACTGAAAGGAGAGCTCCGAGTAGTCCTGGAGCACGGCAATTTGCATCTTCAGGGTGTTCCCCAGAGATGAGGTCACCGAAGTCGAAGCCACAGTACACCCCCGAAAAATTTCAAAACCATGGCCCGGTCGTCAAAAACCCGGAACCGGAACGAATTGCCCTTCTGGGCCGGAGCTAAAATGGCAGGACAAAATGGAATGACACAATACCAATCGAAGCGGGGAACTGGAACTGTTTTCTGGACTTTCTTGGAAGGCGATGTCGCAGAATTGCCGCGGCCGCGAACTGGCAAGTGGTTGCTTTTGGTACAGCCGGCGTCGTATGGTTTGCGGCGCGTGACTCCTACGAGGGAAATTCGTGAGCTTCAGCTTCAAATCCATTTTCCAGCGCAGTGAAAAATACGAAGGCGTGCGCCCGATTCACGTTTACCTCTTACGCCTGGTCTACGTTCTGATGTTTTTCTTGTTAGGGCATGACACTTGGACGCACATTCTTACGCATCGCGGTGCGTGGGAGCCGACGGACGCGGTGGCCTGGTGCGTATGGACCGGCTTTGCCACGGTGGCGGGCCTGGGAATTTTCCGTCCGCTGAAGATGCTGCCGATTTTGCTGCTCGAAATATTCTACAAGGTTCTGTGGCTGATTCTGGTGGCTTACCCGTTGTGGTCAAAAGGCGCGCTGGCCGGTTCGCCGGCGGAAGACATCACCAACGGCTTCCTGTGGGTGATTCTGCCGATTGTGGCGGTGCCGTGGGGATATGTTTGGACGGCTTACTTTTTCAGCGCGAAGAAGTAGGAACGATTCTTGAATTTCGAGGAGCGAAGGGATGTCGAGCGAACAGCCAAAACCAGCCGGGTGCACGCGGTTGGTGATTCGCAACATCGGGCTGATGTTGAGCGGCGATCTGGAGCGGCCAATTCTGGATGCGGATACGATCGTCTGCGAGGACGGACGGATTATATCGGTCGGGCGCACGGGTGATGTGGATATATCAGGCGCCACGACGACCGTCGACGCCAAAGGCACAGCGGTTGCTCCGGGACTGATCGATAGCCACGTGCATCCGGTCGCGGGGGATTGGACTCCCCGGCAGAACCAATTGGGGTGGATCGACAGCTGCATGAACGGCGGCGTGACCACCATGATCTCCGCCGGCGAAGTGCACATGCCGGGGCGGCCGAAAGACGTAACCGGCGTGAAAGCCATGGCGATTTTTGCGCAACGCGCTTTCGCTGGATTCCGTCCTGGTGGCGTGCAGGTGCTTGCCGGCGCGCCGGTGATCGAGCACGGAATGGTCGAGCGCGATTTCGAAGAAATGGCCGCGGCCGGAGTGAATTTGTTGGGCGAAGTGGGGCTGGGCAGCGTGAAGGACGGGCCGACCGCGCGTACCATGGTGGGTTGGGCGCGCAAGCACGGAATCCAAAGCACCATTCATACCGGCGGGCCTTCGATTCCGGGTTCGAGCCTGATCGACCGCGACGTGGTGATGGAAGCCGACGCGGATGTGATCGGGCACATTAACGGCGGACACACGGCGTTGCCTGACGCACAGATTACCAGCCTGATTTCAGAAAGTGCGCGGGCGTTGGAAATTGTGCACAACGGAAATGAACGCGCGGCTTTGCTAACTTTGAGAACCGCGAGGGAATTGAAGCAACTGCATCGCGTGATTCTGGGGACGGATTCGCCGGCGGGTTCGGGCGTGCAGCCGCTAGGAATTTTGCGGGTAATTGCGGCGTTGTCCTCGTTGGGCAATCTGCCGGCGGAAATCGCGATTTGCCTGGCGACAGGAAATACGGCGAAACAGCGGAAGCTCGATTGCGGAATGATCGCGACGGGGCGTCTGGCGAATTTCGTGATCATGGACCGCGCGCAGCAGACCGCCGGGAAGACTTTGCTGGAAAGCATTCAGCTTGGGGATCTGCCGGGAATTGGGATGGTGATTATCGATGGCGCGATTACGGCGCAGCGCAGCCGGAATACGCCTCCGGCGACGACGCTGCCAGAGATCGTGAAGAGTTAAGCTTTTCCCGCAGCCCGCGCGTGCTCCGCGTGAACGTTTTCACCGCAAACCGTCTTCACCTTTAATTTGATCTTTCGCCAGGCCGCCGACGCGCGGCAGTGGCCGGCCGCTATCAGTGATCGCGATGGCTACGATGATTTCGTTCGCGCGCGGCGCATCGGCAATGCGAATTTCCATGCCGTCGAAATGGCTGCGCACGAACGCGGCGTCTTTGTGGCCCAAGGGAATATCCAGCGCGACGCCCATTCCTCCGCGTTTTTTTGAGGAGGGAATCAACGCCGCGCCTTTGCCCAGAGCTTTGCGTACCGGCGTGCCCATCTTCGGGTGCAGGATCGCGGCGGCGTGTTCCAGTTCGCCGTTCTCGCCGACCGCGGCGGCCTTTCCGTAGCTTTCAGCGCTGCTTCCGGGAATGCCGAGCGCGGCGACCGCGCGAGCGGTCAGCAATTCTCCCAATTCTTCACCGATCGACATCAGCGCCGACAAGTCCTCTTCGTAGCGGCCCGCGAATGGATTTTCGATCACCGCCGCGGCAGCGGCACGGCGCGTGGCTGGCTCGACCGCGCGGCCCATTTCGGAGTGCGTTTCTTCGACGAAGGTCACGATTTTGCGGATGCGCGCTTTCGCGGCCGGCGGCATGTTCTCGGCGGTCATCGCAGGCCGTCCTCGCCTTTAATCTCCGAAACCTTCAAGCCGCCAGAACGCGCGTGAATGCGCGGGCCGGTGGTCATGACCAGCACCAGCAGGATTTCATCGGCGCGCGGCGCGTCATTGACTCCAAGTTCCATGGAATCGAAATGGCTACGCACGTAGGAAGCATTGATATGCGTGATCGGTACGTCCAGCCGTGTGCCGGGCGCGCCTACTTTTTTTGAAGACGCCACGATGGCCTTCGCGCCGCCAAGAACTTCGCGCATGCCGTAGCCTCCAGGCGCGTGCCACAGCGCGCCGTGTTCGACTTCGCCCGCTGAGCCGACGATGGCGCCTTTGCCATAGCCTTCGATGAGTTTTGGATCATTCCCCAGTGCAACGACGAGAGATTTGGCCATGGCCAAGCCGAGGGGCTTGAGGTCGTCCATGAACCCGGTAATCTCCTGCACGTAGCGGCCAGCGAAGGGATTCTGAATGACCGCGAGAGCGGCGCCGCGGCGCAATGGAGTGGCGGCGACGGGTCCGCCTTCGTGAAAAATATCCTCGACTACGGTGATTCGTTTGCGGATTTTTACTTCAGGCATGCGTGAGGCTCCGATCGAGAGCAAGATTTGTGGCGCGCGGTGATTTTAGCGCGGCCGTTAAGCCGATAATTTGCGTTTCGCCTTGAAGATGCAGCGCGGCGGCGCAAATCAACCCGCGATGTAAGAGTTCGCGCGCGACGGCGGAGCCATTGGCGAGAGCCGTCGACTTGTCGTGGGAGTTGAGTCGCGGGACGTCTCGCGTAACCGGAATGGCGCCGAGATCGCAATCCGGCGCAATTTCGTTCGCGGGAACGCGAATGATCGCGGCATCGCCAGGCAAATCGACCGCGTTGGCGATTATCGTTGCCGCCGCGTCGGCCATCGCCGCGCGAGGCGTCAGCACCGTGACGGCATCGGCGATGCCGAGCGAAAAACTTCGGCCGCGCCACCCGCTGGTGGCGATGCCGCGCGCGGCATCGGTGAAATCGATGCGCGCTGCGCCAAACTGCTGAGCGATTCTCCTGCGCTGTTGCGTTTGCGAATCGTCGACCATGCCGGCTGTGAAATGTTCGCCAAGCGAAAGATGCAGCGCGATATCGCCGCCGTCATTCACATAGGCGCGCGACAAATTCGCTGCACTCGTCATCGCTTCTAGGATTTCTTCGGCGACGGCTCCAGCTACCGCGGCCATGGGAGTGATAAAGGTATGCGCGCTGAAAGGAAGTACGGCTGCAAGCATCCGGCGCGCTACGGAACCTCCGCAGCGCAGATTTATAGCAGAAGCTTCGCGGCGCAGTTGCGGCAATTCGCTGCAGAGCTCTTCGAGGACGGTCGAAAAGCGTCGGACTCCAGCGCCGTAGGCTTTCTGAATTTCCGCGCCATCGCCGAATGCCTCGATGATCAAGTCGATCGGGCCGTGATTCATATGTAGCCGTCGGCCATCGGGAAGAAATTGGATCTGCGGAGGCTGCCTCATTTGCGCGGCTCCGAACCTGCGGCTGGCGCGAGCGGCCAGGGATTCGCGGCATGCGCCGGAACGCGTTGGCGGCCATCGTTCGCTTTCAACACCGATTCGAGCGAGCGCACGCGGTCCATGTAACCGCCAAGCGCGGCATAATCCTTCAGCGGCATCGTAAATTCGACGGGAGCGACCAGCGCGGGAGTGGGAACGTAGCCGAACGCGTTCTCCGGCATGCGGGTCACATCGACCATGAGGGTGATGCCGCCGCCCGGCCAGACGTAAACCGCAGCGCCGCCGCAGGTGACGCGCGTCAACGCATCGCGAACCGAACGCGTCAGCTTCACCGGATTTTCGGTCACCCCGGCGCGCAGCGAGCCTCCGGCGCCGCCCATAAAGAGAACCGAACACATGGCTGGCTCGCAATTCTCCTTGATGCGAGAAACGGATTCTAGCAAAACGGCCGGCAATTCTTTTTCGACCGGCTTCAAATTCTCGTCCAATTCAAAATAGGCGTGTTGCTCGCCCGTGGTGCTGACCATCAGCAGACGAAGTCCGGGCCACGCGAATTTCGGATTGAAGCTGGACACAATCGTGAGCGGATCGTCGATATTGGTGCCGCCCCAGGACGTGCCGGGTTCGGCCACTTGAAAATAGCGGCCGGGAGTCGAGCGCCGGCCTTTGACTTTAATTCCGGATTCGGGGATGCCGAGCATTTTGCCGGCTTGATGCTGAGAGAGCACGCCGGTGATGTGATCGTCGACCACCACGACTTCGTCGATTTTGCCGTGCCACTGCTTGGCGAACATGCCAATCGTCGCGGAGCCGCAACCGACGCGCATGCGTTCTTCCTGCGCGCCATTCACGATGGGTGCTTTCCCGGCCTGCACGACGACCTTCGCGCCGTCATCGACGGAAAGCTCGACGGATTTTCCGTTGCAGAGATTCAGCAACGTCTCGCAGGTTACGGTGCCTTCGTTTTTGGTCCCGCCGGTCAGATGGCGGACGCCGCCGAGCGAAAGCATCTGCGAACCGTATTCGCTGGTGGTCACGTGGCCCACCGGCTCGCCCTGCGCGCGCACCACGCTTTCTTCGGCGCCGAGATGGCGGTCCGTATCGATTTTCAGTTTCACGCCGCAGTAACTGAAAATTCCTTCGGTCACGACGGTGACCATATCGACGCCGGCAACTTCCGACGAAATGATGAACGGCGCGGGCTTGTAATCGGGATAAGTGGTGCCGGCCCCGATGGCGGTGACGAAAATTTCGGGTCCGCTGACAATGTCGCCGTTCCAATCGCGGCTGCGATCGAGGAAGGGCACCAGCGCGTCGCCGTGAGTGAGAGCGCGATCGAGAACCACGTGCGGATCGAGGCGCACCAGCTGGCCTTCACGATTGCCGTAGCGGTCGCACGCACCGGTGCGGCCGGGTTTGATGTAGCAGAGCACCGGGCAGGCGTCGCAGCGTATGGCGTCGTCAGCCACGGGCGGCTCCGGATTTTTGCGCGGCGAGAATCGCGGCGCGCACCCGGTCGGGCGTCGCCGGAATTTTCAGGATGCGCACGCCGGTCGCGTCGTGAATCGCATTGAGAATCGCCGGCGCGGTGGGAATCACGGATTGCTCGCCGATTCCTTTGGCGCCGTGCGGTCCAATCGGCGAGGCGTCTTCGATCAGGATCGATTCGACCGGAGGCATGTCGCCAATGGTGGGGATCAAGTAGTCGTGCAGATTTTCGCCTTTGGCCGGGAAAAATTCTTCCATCAGCGCCATGCCGAGGCCCTGTGCGGCGCCGCCTTCGATCTGGCCTTCGACCAGCGTGGGATTGATGGCGCATCCGACGTCGTGAGCTGCAACGATTTTTAGCACGCGCACAGTGCCGAGTTCCACGTCGACTTCGATTTCAACCAAATGTGCGCCGAAGCCGTAGACGGCGTAGGGCGAGCCTTGGCCATTGGCGTCGAGCGGAGTGGTGGGCGGGTCGAATTTGGCTTCTCCGGTGGCGACAAACCCGTGCGCGTCGAGCGGCAAGTCGGCGAGATTCACCGCGCGCTGTTTCCCGATCGACGGCTGATCGATGCGCACGCAGTTCTCGCCGAAGGTGATTTCGGCAGGCTCTGCTGCGTGCCCAAGTTTAAGGATTTCCGCGCGCAGTTTAGCACCGGCCAAGCTGGCGGCTTTTCCGGAGACAAATGTCTGCCGTGATGCTGAAGTTTTGCCTGCATCGGGAGTGGTGGACGTGTCAGCCGAGATCAGGTCGATATTGTCGATCGGCGTTCGAATCGCGTCGGCGCATATTTGGGTGACGACCGTGGTCGAACCCTGCCCGATATCCACAGCGCCTTGATGCAGCCCGATTCTTCCATTCGGTTTGAGCCCAACGCGAATCGTGGATGGATTAGAAAGGGAAGTGTTGCCGCAGCCGTACCACATGCCCGCGACCCCCACGCCACGACGAAGTGGTCCGGTCGCCCGCGAATTGAATTCTTGCGCGCTGGACCGAGCTGCGTTCCATTTAGGCCGCAGCGCTTCGAAGCACGCGCGAATTCCGGTGCCGGGGCCGAGGATTTGTCCGGTAACGGTCGGCGTCGTGTCGTCGAGCGCATTTAGGATTCGAAATTCGAGGCGATCCATTTTCAATTTGTCGGCGAGTTCATCGTAGAGCTGTTCCTGCGCGATGGAGGTTTGCGGGACGCCGAAGCCGCGAAACGCGCCGGCCGGAACGATGTTGGTATGAATTGCGCGGGTCAACGCGCGATAGTGCGGAACCACGTACGGGCCGGAGGCGTGTACCGGAACGCGCGCCGCGACGGTAGGACCCCACGACGAATAAGCACCGGTGTTGAAATCCGCCGCGAAATCGAGCGCGTGCAATTTTCCGTCGCGCATCGCGCCCACGCGCGCGTGAATGCGCGATGGATGGCGTTTGGTCGTGGTCATCACCGATTCGCGTCGCGAATAGACCATGCGTACCGGACGCCGCAAATGCCATGCAGCCAAGGCAACAAAAGGCTGCACGGAAAGATCCAGCTTTGAACCAAAGCCGCCGCCGACAGCGGGGGGAATGATGCGGACATTTTCCGGCGCAATGCCGAGAATCTGGGCCATGTCCGCACGATCCATGTACGGCGACTGGGTGCAGGCCTGAATTTCGATTTGGTCGCCAACGCGTCGGGCGAATCCCGCTTCAGGCTCGATGTAAGCGTGCTCCACGAATCCGGTTTCGTAGGTTTCTTCCACGACGATATCCGATTCGGCCAAGCCGGTTTCGACGTCTCCGCGCACCACACGTCCGCGAACGAGAATATTTCCTTCGCGGTGCGCGTGGATACGATTCGCGGTCTCTTGGAGCGCGGCGTCGATGTCCAGGATCGGAGGCAATTCTTCCCAGTGAATCGGGAACCCCGACACCTCGAACGCTTCGATCGCTTCGGGCTCGCCCACAATGGCCGCGACCGCTTCGCCGCGAAACCGGGTTTCGTTTTCCGCGAACACGGGCTGGTCCGCGAAGGGCGGAATTACGCCGTAACAATTCCTGCCGGGAATGTCCGCGGCGGTGAAAACCGCCACGATCTCACGATGGACGGCGAGAAATGCGTCGAGGTCACCGATAGTGAAGCGCGCGCGATGATGCGTGCTGCGAATCGCGCGAATCGCGAGCGTGCCGGCGGGAGTTTCGTCCGCGCCGAATATTTCAGTGCCGCTGACCCGTTGTTGCCCGTCGAGACGAATGAGACGTTGCCCGACGGCGTGGCCGGCGGCGGGCGAAGCCTGTTCGGCGCGGCCGGGCTGAACATCCAAAACGGCGTCGATAATTTTGCGATAGCCGGTGCAGCGGCACAAGACGCCGCCGAGTGCGTCGAGAACTTGTGCTTCGGTGGGATTTGCGCAGCGCTCGAGCAGCGCCGTGCCGGCCACCAACATTCCCGGCGTGCAGATCCCGCACTGCGCCGCGCCATGCGCCAGGAAAGACTTCTGGAGATTATCGAAAACGGGAGGGCGAGACGAAAGACCTTCGACCGTAGTGATTTCGCAATTTTCCACTTGAGCCAGCGGCACCAGGCAGGAGCAAACCGATTCGCCATCGAGCAAAACCGTGCACGCGCCGCAGTCGCCAGCATCGCATCCGACTTTGGTGCCAGTAAGCCCGAGGTTGTCGCGCAGCACGCGCGAAAGCCGCAGCCACAGCGGAGCGGAAACCGAGACGGGCGCGCCGTTGACCGAAAACGCGATCGCGTTTTGGATGACGAGCGGCGGAGCTTGCGTCTCAGCCATGCGTTGATCCTTGCACGCAGGCTTCAACCGCACGACGAACGAGGGTGAGCGAGGCGTCGCGGCGGTAGGCACCGGTGGCGCGAATGTCGTCGATGGGCGATAGCGCGGCGAGGTCTGACGCGTTTGCGATTTCGCCGAGACCAGCGCGCGCGTCAGCGCCGATTAACGCGCGTTCCATCTCCGGCAGACGGCGCGCGGTTGCCGAGCAAGAGCCGATGGCGATACGCGCGTCGGAAACGCGGCCCTGCGGGTCGGTCGCGATGACAGCGGCGACCATCGAAATCGAAATCACCAGATAGCGGCGCGCGCCGAGCTTCAAAAATACAGAGGTGGCATTCGAGGCCATGCGCGGCACGTAAATATTGGTAAGGATTTCTCCATGGCGACGTTCGGTTTTGCGGTTGCCCACCAGAAACTCGCTGAGCGGCATACGTCGTTTGCCTTCGCGCGACACCAGCTCCACTTCCGCATCGAGTGCCAGCAGCGGCGGAACACCGTCCGCCGCCGGCGAAGCGTTGCATAAATTCCCGGCGACGGTGCCGCGGTTCTGAATTTGGATTGAGCCGACTTCGCGGGCGGCGGCCTTCAGCGCGTCGAAGCACGGCGGTAAGGGTGCGGCGATCACATCCGTCCAGGTCGTCAGGCCGCCGATTCGAATGAAATCGGCGTCATGATGAATCCCTCGCAGCTCGCGCAGCGCGGAAATGTCGAGAACCGGGTTCGTGACGGGCCGGTCGCCGAGCGATGGATAAAAATCGGTACCGCCGGAAAGGATCTGGACGGAATGATCGGAAAGGGTCTGAAGGGCTTCGTTCAGTGTGGCGGGCCGAAAATACAAATCTGTGGCTCCGACGAGCGATGGCGGTGCCGTCGCCCGAACGCCAACTACGGATGCTGGCTGCGAATGCAACATTTTGTCCCGAACAGTAAGGATTGTACAGCGGCAATGACTCTGGGCGACGGAGGCGGTGAGCGCGAACGAGAACGATGGAGTGTTGGGTCGAAGATCAGACGAAATGTATTGGTACAGGCGAAGGGCCAGTTAGGAACAAAGGCTATCGCCCAGAAATTGATTTGAATATTCGGGAGGGTTGGAACAAATTGTAGGCCGGTTGTTACGTCGGAGGTTCCGTCATGAAAAGTATCAAATTCATCCTATTTGCAGGGTTCTTGGTGATGATTTCGGCCACGGTTGCGCGCGCGCAAGGTCCGTCCGGCCCCGTCCTTCTGGTCGACGATGACAGAGCTCAATGTCCCACCGCGGAATTTTCCACGATTCAGTCGGCGATCGACGCTGCCAGCCCCGGCGAGACGATTCGGGTATGCGCCGGGACTTACGCGGAGCAGCTCACCATCCAGAAGACCGTGCTACTCACGGCGGACAATGGCGTGACTGTGATTCCCGCGGGAGTCGTCGCGAATGCCAACGGAGCCGGTGGAGATAACATTGCCGCCGCGATACTGGTGAAGAATGCCACCGGAGTACACGTCACCGGATTTCGAGTCGACGGCTCGGCCAACGGCTTGAATGAGTGCTCGCCGCGTTTGGTTGGCGTGCTATTTCAGGATGCGTCTGGATTTCTGGCCCACAATGCCATCCGGCATTTTCGCCTGAATTCGACGCTGGCCGGCTGCCAGAGTGGCAACGCGATCGAAGTGGTGACCAGCCCGGGCAGTAGCTCGCAAGTCACGATCAACGGCAACAGCGTGGACGATTATCAGAAGAACGGAATCACCGCGAACGAAGCCGGATCGAGCGCGAAGATTGAGTTCAACACGGTCACCGGCATCGGTTCGACCAACGCGATAGCGCAGAACGGTGTGCAGATCGGATTCGGCGCGGCCGGAACAATCACCGGCAACACGGTTTCGAATCACTTGTACGCGCCATGCGTTTCCGCCGCGCAGTGTGACACGAACGCTGCCGGCATTTTAATTTTCGAATCCACCGGAGTGGTGATTGCTTCGAACTGGGTGGGGAATAACAACATTGGAGTATTCAGTAACGGCGACAACACCCATGTCGAATCGAACCAAATTTCGAACACGGTGGCCCTCGATGGCGTGGTGTTGCAGTCGAACGGCAACGTGGCGCTATCCAATAACATTACGCAAAGCGACGAAGCTTCTTTGTCGTTCCAGGGCCAGAACAATCACATCATCTCCAACGAATTTCTGGCCGCGGACATCGGAATTCTAATCGGGCCGGGTTCGACTGGCAGCAACCACTACGATAACCAGTTCTACGCACTGCTTCAGAACGTGGTGACGGCGAGCGCCGACGCGGCGGCCAAGCAAGCGGGACCGCTAACGGCTACGGCGAATTCGGCGAGAGTCGCGCTGGCCACCGCATACACCCAGAAACACGTCTCTCCGTCACGCTAAGCGCGCGATTGCGGGCCAGGCATTGCGAATTGGCGAAATCGAGGTAAGATGACGCCCGTTCGCAGTGCCGGCTGCCGCCAGGCAGCCCGATCCCTCATCGTGGGTCAATGACACCAATTCAAACGGGGCAGAGATGAAAACCTTGAAGGCGTTGCTGGTCGTGATGGTATCGGTGTGCCTGATCGTCGGCGTAATTCCGACGGCGCGGCTGCGGGCTGCGGCCTTCGGCGCCAGTTCCGCTGCTGCTGCGGCGACGACTGCGCCGCCGTGGCCGCGAGTTTTTGATCGCGACGGCAACCACGTGGTGGTCTACCAGCCGCAGCTGCGCACCTGGCAAAACTACCGCACGCTGGTGGCGGACAGCGCCATCTCGATCACGCCGGCGGGACAAAAACCCATTCTTGGCGTCGTCTCCTGGAAGGCCGACACCATTGCCAACGTCAGCACCCGAACCGTTTTCATTCGCAACATTGAAGTGCTGAGCTCGCGTTTTCCTTCGTTGCCGCCGGACCAGGAAGCCGCGATGGAGCAGCGCATGCATCAGGTGTATCCAACCATGACGCTGACCATTAGCCTCGACCGGATGATTGCCAGCCTGCAGAAAGCCAATACGCCTCCCGTGCAATCGATCGCCGTCAGTCCCGAAGTGCCAAAGATTCTGGTCAGCACCACGCCGGCGATTGTGCTGCTGGTGAATGGCAAGCCGGTGCTCGCCCCAGTTCAGGGGACGGAATTGCAGTATGTCGTTAACACCAACTGGGATCTTTTCTACGACAAGTCCGATTACTACCTGTTGAACGGAACCACCTGGTTGAAAGCGAAGGAACTCACTGGTCCCTGGGCTGCGACGATGAAGTTGCCGGCGGATATGTCGAAGCTGCCGGCCAACCAAAATTGGGGAGAGGTGCTGAAAGCGATTCCGCCGCCCGCCGCGGCGCACACGGCGCCGAAAGTTTTCTTCACCGATCGGCCTGCGGAGTTGATCGTGTTCCGCGGATCTCCGGTCTATGCGCCGGTTCCGGGCACCAGCCTTTCGGTCGCGACCAATACCGATAGCACCGTGTTTCAGCACAAGCCGGACAATCAAGTCTACGCGCTCGTCTCCGGGCGCTGGTTCCGCGCCGGAAATATCGAAGCGCCCTGGGTCTACGCGGGAAATAATCTGCCCACGGACTTCGCGAAAATTCCGCAGGGACGTTCCTATTCCGCCGCGATTGTTTCCGTCCCGGGAACGCAGGAAGCGAGCGACGCGGTCCTGCTTTCTCAGGTGCCGACGACCGCCATCGTGAATCGCGCTGAAGCGGAAGCCGCGGTGAAAGTCTCTTACTCGGGCGATCCGCAGTTCGTCGCGATTGAAACCACCACGATGTTTTATGCCGTGAATACACCAGACAAAGTGATTCGCGTCGGCGACGCCTATTATTTGTGCTATCAGGGCATCTGGTTCGTCGCGAAGAGTCCTCTTGGGCCATGGAAAACCGCGGACTTGGTGCCGCAGGTCATTTACACTATTCCGCCAAGCTCGCCCGTTTACAACGTGACCTATGTGATCGTTTCGAACCCGACGCCGACCACGGTGGAGACCAGTTATTCGAGCGGCTACCTCGGCGTTTTTGTTCTCGGTATGGCGGTGGGTGCGACGGTGGTCTATGGAACCGGCTGGTATTATCCGCCGTACATTTATTACGGCCCGCACTACCCGATTTATTATCCCTATCCTTATACCTACGGCGTTGCGGCGGTTTACAACCCCTACACCGGATTCTATGGAGTTGGCCGCGCGGTCTACGGTCCTTATGGATCGGTGGGAACGGCGGCGTGGTACAACCCGACGACCGGAATGTACGGGCACGCGGTGACGACCCAGAACGCCTACGGCGGTCACACCTACGCCCAAGCCTACAATCCGTGGACCGGAACGTACGCGGCGACTTCGCAAGGGCACAACGAATACGCGCAGTGGGGCAGCTCGGTGGTGACCAACGGAAACAATTGGGCCGAAGCGCAGCACTACACCAACGCGAATGGAACCGCCGGATCGTTTCAGACTTCGAAGGGCAGCGAAGGCGCGGGCGTGACTGGCAAGAACGGCAACAGCGCGTTCGTGGCCAAAGACGCGAACAATAATAATGTGTACGCGGGAGCGGACGGGAACGTCTACAAGAAGGATTCGAACGGCGACTGGAGCAAATGGGATAACGGCAGTTGGACTCCCGTCGATCCATCCACCGGCGCCGCGCAGACCAAAAAACAATCGCAAAACCTAAGCGGCGCGACGCAAAACCAGAAAGCGCAGGACCAGAATCTGAGCGGCGCTACGCAGAATCAGAAGGGGCAAAACCAGACCGGGAATTTGAGCGGCGCCACGCAAAATCAAAATAATCCCAAGGCGCAGAATCAAACGCCGTCTACAAATTCTGGTGGAGCAGCCGGCTCGCGCGCGCAGGGGCGTGAAAATCAGACGCCTTCCACTGCGCCAGGAAGCTCGAGATCATCCGATACGATGAACCAGCTAAACAATGATTCGGGATCGCGGTCTCGCGGGGATCAGCTCGAACAGCAGGGCCGTAGTGGTGGCAGCGGCTCATCCGGACGCGGCTCCGGTCGCGGTTCCAGCGGCGGCGGAAGATCTCCGCGGCGCTAAAAAGCCCGGGTCCGGCGCGTCGCCGGCCTTAGCGCTTACGAATCTTTTCAAACTGGCGAATGATGACTCTTCCGCTGGGCATGTTGGCGATGATTTGAAGCTCGCCGCCCATGGCCTCGATAACCCTACTGAGCGTGCTGATGTACATGTCCGAGCGGCGCTCCATTTTGGATATTGAAGCTTGCTTGACTCGAAGGTTTCCGGCCAGAGACTCCTGCGTGAGATCCATTGCCTCGCGCAGTTGAGCAAGGCCCATCTCTGCGATCATTTTGCGCGCAGCTTTCGCGCTGCGGGCGCGGGCCGACCGAGACATTCCCTTCTGAAGTTCCTTGAAGTTTCTGGCCATTTTACTTTCCTTCCTTCACAGCCCGGAGATGACGGTCGTAGAGCGAATCGGCAATTGGAACGAATTCTTCGTACCATCGGGAGTGCCCCGTCTTGTTGCCGCCGAGGAGCAAAATCGCGCAGCGGCGTGGATCGAAAGCAAAAAGCACCCGATACGGTTGGCCCGCGTGCTGGATTCGCAGTTCCTTCATATTCTGGTGACGAGAAGAGTGAATTACGTCCGCATGCGGCCGGGGCAGGCCAGGGCCAAAGTTCTGGAGCAAGATCACCTTGGCGTTGACGTCGACCTGTTCCGATGCAGTCAGGGAGTTCCATCAACTATCAAATTCATTGGTGAATTCAACTTCCCATTCCATGAAGAGAATATAGCCTGAAAGGCATGTTAGGTCAATCTCGCGGTTCCCAAGAGACCTTGCTTCCTTAGTGGGGCGCCGCGACGGAGGCGACGCCGATGTATTTATCCGCGCCGCCATAATAGTAGAGCCAGCGTTTGCCGTCGGGGACCAAGCCTTCGACGAAAACCACGTTGGGAACCTGGCCGACTTTCTCCCACTCCAGCGTGGGCTCAAACATCGGCGCGTCGGCGCGCGCGATCAGCTTGCTCGGATCGCTCTTGTCAAATAGCGCCCAGCCGGTCTTGTAGACCTGATGGTCGTCCGCGCCGTTATAAGTAAGCAAAATTCCCTGGTCGGTGATGACCGGCGCCGGCCCCGGTTCGACTACCAGCGAATCGAATTTCCCCGGCCGTGCCGGCTGCACCGGCTGGTCGGACGCATCGGTCCAATGCAATAAATCCTCGGAAGTGGCGATGCCGGTTTGCGGTTTTGGCCCGCGCGCATCGGCCAGGTAATACATCCAGTATTTTCCATGAATTTTCTCGGGAACGATCGCGCCGGATTTTGTCCAATTCGTATTCCAGCGTCCTTGATAAGCCGGCAAGATGACGCCGTGGCGGTCCCAGTGAATCAAATCCTTGGAAGTCGCTAGGCAAAGCTGCGCGTCGAGGTGTCGCGGGCCGGTGCCGTCGACATTGTTGTATCCGGTGTAGGTCAGGTAATAGGTGTCGCCGAATTGGATCAAGCGCGGGTCTTCGACTCCACCGCCTTTTTCGTATGGCTCCTGCGCGGTCATCACTGGAGTCGCGCGCCGCTCGAAATGAATGCCGTCGGAGCTCGTGGCGTAGCCCAGCGACGAAGTGCCCTTACGATCCTGGGCGCGATACAACATCACGATCACGCCGTCTTTTCTGATCACCGCGGGATTGAAGGTGCCGGCGGATTCGAAGCCGTCGCCTTGCGGCGAAAGAATCGGAGTCTGGGAGGCGCGAGTCCATTCGCCGAAAGGCGCTGGAACATTCGCCGCGAACGCGCCGAGCGCAGCGAGAAAGACCAACGGCAAAATCAAACGGCCGATACTGCGGTTCGTCACCTGCAACCAGGTCTTCATCTTTTCTCCACCCCGGCCGCCAGAATTTGTGGAACGCGGGCCAATCGGATTGTACTCACCGGAACGGAAGGAATGTAGACGAAAAATGAATCGCCTCCGGTTTCTACGAAATTCTTCGTTCGATTTTAGCGCAGCAAAACCAGCAGGCTGGCCGCGAGCGCCAGAGGCATCACCACGATTCCCGTCTTCAAAAATTCCCACGCCGTGATCTCGACCTGTTCCCGCCGCAGCGCAACCAGCCAGAGGATCGTCGCCAAGGATCCGGTCACGGAAAGATTAGGGCCGAGATCGACCCCGATCAGCAGGGCGTGGGCCACGATTCCGTTTTGACCTGAATATCGCAAGACGTTTCCCGCGATCAAACCCATTGGCAGATTGTTCATCCCATTCGAGATTACGGCCACCGCGAATCCCGCAGCGAATTTGCCGACGAACTCTGAGGTTCCCGCCAGGTGAGCTAACGCCGTTAGAAAGAGGCGCATCGCCCCGGCGTTCTGCAGCGCCTCGACAATGACAAACAGGCCTGCGACCAGCGGCAGCATCGACCAGGAAACTCCTCGAACGACGTTCGGGAGTACGCGGCGGTCGCGCAAGGTGACCAACACCAACACAAAACTCGCGGCGACGCAGGTCGTAGCTCCGAGCGGCCAGCCGAGCGCTGACGCGAAGATCAGTGCCGCGGCAGAAATCAAGAGTCCGGCGAGCGCCAACTGGCCCTCGCGTGTAAGTTCGAACGGATGCGCGCCGCCTTCGATATCGCCATGGAGCTCTTTTCGCGAAAGCCAGCACAAGCAAAAATAGGTGACAGTGATGGAGACGATCGAAGGCCACAGGAAAAATCGCAGCCACTCGAGAAGAGGCGGCATGCGGGCTCCAAAGATCACCAGGTTTGCGGGATTGGAGATTGGAAAAACGAAGCTGGCCGCGTTGGCGATGAGGGCGCAAGCTAGCAGGTAGGGTTTCGGCTGAGCTTTGACCCGCCGCACAATCGCGAGCACCGCGGGAGTGAGAACCACGGCGGTGGCATCGTTCGAAAGCAGAGCCGTAATAATCGCTCCAGCGACATAGATCAGAACGAACAGCCGGCGCGGCGAACCTTCGGCGTGCTGCGCGGCGATGCTGGCGACCCAGTCGAACACTTTTTCTTCCCGCGCAATCTCCGCCAGGATCATCATTCCAGCCAGAAATAAATAAACATCGAGGCCTCCGCGGATGGCCAGGCCGGCCTGCTTCAGAGGGAACAGACCGGTAACGACCAAGAGCAGCGCGCTGCCACCGGCCCACCAGGCTTCGGCGATGCCGCGCGGGCGGACCAGCATGCCGAGAATGCCGAGGAAGGCGATGGACCAGATGATCAGAGCTGTAAGGTGTCCCATGAGTCGGCGCGCTAGGAAGAGAGTGCCACTTTTTGGGACGCTTTTTCAGTTTTTGCGGCGGACGGCGGGCCAGACGCCGCCCCGGAATCGTGCAGAGTCTCCGGAACAGCGAGCCACAACAGCGCGAATGCGCAAAGAGCGACGCCACCGAGACTAAGGAACGAGATGTTGTAACCGGCGCGTTGAATCAGTACGCCGCCGATCGTATTGCTCAGGGCTGCTCCGATGCCAACCATGGTGGCTAGAGCGCCGGCGGCAATATTGAAACGTCACGCGCCGGTCGTGCGGCGAAGCTATAGTCAATATTTTCGCGGCCGCGCAGGTGCGGCTGATTTTTAGCGTTTAAGACGCTTGACAAAGCTAGTTGGGTCACCTAATTTGGAGTTGCTAATGCAAATGCGAGCGCAGTTCAATCGTCTCCATCATCATCACACCCACCCGCGCTCGCGGTGGTGTGACTAGCTAAGCAAAACATAGCTGCTCTCATCAGCCCGCTTGCGCTAAACCCGCCAGCGGGCTTTTTGTTTTTACGGGCCGAAAATACGCGGAGGAACCATGGATCTCGATTTCGAAAAAGAAAACGGACTGATTCCGGCCATTGTGCAGGACGCGGCCAACCGCGACGTGCTGATGCTCGGGTTCATGAACCGCGAAGCGCTGGAGAAAACGTCGCAAACCGGATTCGTTACTTTCTACAGCCGTTCGCGGAAAAAACTGTGGACCAAAGGCGAGAGCAGCGGGCAGCGGCTGATTCTCCGCGAAATGCGGGTCGATTGCGATCTCGATGCGGTTTTGGTTCTGGTGGAATTGGCTGGTGAAGCGGTCTGCCACGAAGGGTACCGCAGCTGTTTTTTTCGCAGCCTCGGCGCGGACGGCGAAGCGACGGTGATTGCCGAACGAATGCTGACCCCCGAGCAGCTTTACGAAAAGGAGAAAAAATAGTGCCGCGGCTGAAGCTGGGAATCCCCAAAGGAAGCCTGCAGGACTCGACCGTGGAATTGTTCGTGCGCGCGGGGTGGCGGGTGACGGTCAACTCGCGAAGTTATTACCCGGCGATCGACGATCCGGAAATCGAATGCATGCTGGTGCGCGCGCAGGAAATGGCGCGATACGTCGGCAGCGGCGCGCTCGATGCCGGTATCACCGGAAAAGACTGGATCCTCGAAACGGAAAGCGAAGTGGAAGAAGTGGCCGAGCTGGTGTATTCGAAAACGAGCTTGGGACGCGTGCGCTGGGTTTTGGCCGTGGCGGAGGATTCGGCGGTTCAAAGCGTCGCCGACTTGGAAGGAAAAGTAATCGCCACCGAAGCGGTGCGCCTGACCGAAAAATATCTGGAGCGGCACGGAGTGAACGCGCGCGTGGAATTTTCCTGGGGCGCGACCGAAGTGAAAGTTCCGCAACTCGCCGATGCGATTGTCGAGGTGACCGAGACGGGCGCGTCGCTGCGCGCCAATCATCTGCGCGTGGTGGATACGCTGCTCGAATCCGCACCGTGGTTCATCGCTAACCGCGCGACGTGGCGTGACGAATGGAAGCGGCAAAAGATCGAGAGCCTGGTGCTGCTGCTGCGTGGCGCGATCGAGGCTTACAACCGCGTGGGCTTGATGTTGAATGTCCGCCGCGAAGATCTTGCCAACGTGGTCGCTGCGCTTCCGGCGCTGCGCAATCCGACGATTTCGCAGCTGAGCGATCCGCAGTGGGTCGCGATCAACACCATTGTCGAAGAAAAAGCGGTGCGCGGCTTGATACCCAAGCTGAAAGTCGCGCGCGCCGAGGGGATTGTTGAGTATCCGCTCAACAAAATCGTCTACTGATGCGACTCCTGAAGCTCACGCGTACGGTCGAAAATAAAATTCTGGCGGCCCGGCGTACGGGCGACGCCGGAGCGATGCGGGCGGCTGCACGCATTGTCGCGGATGTGCGACGGGGCGGTGATGCGGCGGTGCTTTCCTGGTCGAATCGATTCGACAGCACGGAGCTGCGTGCTCCGAACCTTTGGGTTTCGACCAAAGAAATGCGGAACGCACGCAGCGAAGTGACACCGGCTTTTCGGGCCGCGATCGAAGCCGCGGCGAGAAACATTCGCCGCGTCGCCGAACGGCAGAAGCCCAAAGAATGGACTTTCGAAGTTGAAGCAGGTGTGCGGATATCGCAAATCGTGCGGCCGATCGAATCGATCGCTTGTTACGCGCCAGGCGGAAGGTTTTCGCTGGTTTCGACCCTGCTAATGACGGTGATTCCGGCGCAGGTGGCGGGCGTGCCAGAAATAATCGTCGCCAGCCCGCGGCCGGGCGCTGCGTTTCTTGCCGCGGCAGAGATGCTCGGCGTGCGGCGAGTTTTGCGCGTGGGCGGAACCCAGGCGATCGCCGCGCTCGCGTATGGGACGAGAATGATTCCGCGCGTCGACAAAATATTCGGCCCTGGGAATCGTTACGTGACGGCTGCAAAACAGCTGATCAGTGCGGATTGTGCGATCGACATGCTCGCTGGGCCGACCGAGGCGTTGTTCCTGGCGTCGCGCGGGAATCCGCGGTTCATCGCCGCGGATCTGCTGGCGCAAGCTGAACATGACCCGGAGGCGATCTCGATGCTGGTAACTACTTCAGCGCGATTCGCCACGGCCGTAGCGCAGGAAATCGCGGCCCAGTTGAACCGCCTACCCGCGGATTCTGCGGCCCATCGATCAATCCGCAAGAACGGCGCGATCTTGGTCGCACCTGGCTTGGCCGAGGCGATCGACTTCGTGAACCGTTTCGCGCCGGAACACTTGACCGTGGAGGCAGGCGGCGCGGAAATGCTTCGCCGCATTCACGCTGCGGGCAGCATTTTCTTGGGCGATTGGAGCGCGCAAGCCTTCGGTGATTACGCCAGCGGAACGAATCATGTGCTGCCGACGCGAGGTCTTGCGCGCGCGCGGGGCGGACTCTCGGTGGCGGATTTCGTGAAGTGCATCACGGTGCAGGAAGTCACTCGAGTGGCAGCGCGCAGGCTGGTGCCGGTAGCGGAGAAATTTGCGGCCGCAGAAGGATTGGTCGCGCACGGCCGTTCGGTCGAGGTCCGAAGATGAAACTGTCCGTTCCGATACGTAAAGCCGTGGAGCGAATGCGGCCCTATCATCCCCCCCTCGAAGGGCGCAGCGGAAAGCTGCGTCTCGATTTCAACGAGAATACGCGGGGGTGCTCGCCGCGTGTGCTTCGCGCCTTGGCGCGAATCGGTACCGAAGCGATTTCGATTTATCCCGAGCAGGGAGCCGTCCGCCGCAACTTGGCGGCGATGTTTCGCGTGTCAGCCGATCAGCTCCTACTGACCAACGGCACAGACGAAGCGCTGCATTTAATCACGAACACGTTCGTTGAGAATCACGACACAGTTTTGCTGGTAGAACCGACCTTCGCTATGTACCGCTTTTATTCCGAGCTGGCCGGAGCGCGAATCAAGGCGCTGCGCTATGACGAAGAAATGGGATTTCCCATGGCGAAAGTACTGCAGGAGCTGAAGAGGCGGCCAAAGCTATTTTTTCTGGCCAATCCGAACAATCCCACGGGTGGGATAGTTCTGCCAACACAATTGCGAAAACTACTGGCGGCGGCCACGAACACAATGCTCGTGGTCGACGAGGCCTACTTCGAGTATTCAGGAATCACCGTGCTAACGTGGGTCCGACGTCATCGCAACCTGATTGTGACGCGCACATTTTCGAAAGCCGCGGGACTCGCCGGGTTGCGCATCGGCTGCATTTTTGCGCACCGCGAGGTAGCAAACGTGATGCGCAAGGCGCAATCGCCCTACCCGGTAAACGCAGCGGCCCTAGTGGCGGCGCAGGCGGCGACGAGTGACCGGGCTTTCCTGGCCAAGACCATCCGTGAATTCAATGCAAGCAAAACAGAGCTCGAGCGAGGCCTCGCGAATCTTGGATTCCGTCCTTTCTCCAGTGCGGCGAACTTTTTCCTGTTCGACGCTGGAAAAAATGCCAAAAAGATCGTGGCGCGTCTGGCGCAGCACGGAATTCTGATTCGCGACCGGTCCAGCGATTTTGGCGGGCGAGGATTCTTGCGCATCACCGTCGGAACAGTTTCGCAGACGAGGCGAGTGCTCAAGGAACTCAAGGCGGCGCTATGAGACAGACCACGATCCACCGGAAGACGAAAGAGACGGACATCCAGATTCGGCTGAATCTGGATGGGAAAGGGAAGGCACGCATCGCGACGGGAATTCGTTTTTTCGATCACATGCTGGAGCAAATCGCGCGTCACGGCGCCATTGACCTCGAACTTACCGCGCGCGGCGATCTGGATGTGGACCAGCACCACACGGTTGAAGACTGCGGTCTGGCGTTGGGCGAAGCTGTGCGAAAGGCTCTGGATTCGAAGCGCGGAATCCTGCGCGCGGGATATTTTCTGATGCCAATGGACGAGACTCTGGCGCTGGCCGCGATCGATTTTTCCGGACGCGCCTTTTTCGTCTGCAAATGGAAACCTCTGGCCCGGCGCGTCGGTGACTTTCAAACCGAGCTGCTTGAGGATTTTTTTCAGGCTTTCGCCCAGGCGGCCGGCGCGAACGTCCATCTGCGTCATTTATATGGGCGGTCTTCGCACCACCAGGTCGAGGCCATGTTCAAAGCTTTTGCGCGTGCGCTGCGTTTTGCGGTCACCAAAGACCGGCAGCTCCGGCGCGTGCTACCTAGCACCAAAGGACTGCTGTGAAAGTCTCCATCGTCGATTACGGCGCGGGAAATTTGCCCTCGGTCGAGCGCGCCCTTGCGGTCCTGGGCGCGGCGACCGAACGCGCCAGCGAGGCGCGGCAAATTTCCAACGCGCAAGTTCTGGTGCTGCCGGGCGTCGGACATTTTTCCGCATTCGTGGCCGGTTTACGCGCGCGCAAACTGGAAGCGGTCATTCGTGATGCACATGCGCGCGCCGTGCCCATCTTAGGAATTTGCCTGGGTCTGCAGGCCTTTTTCGTTTCGAGCCACGAAGCTCCAAACGAAGCTGGCCTCGGATTTTTGGACGGCGACGTGCGATCGCTGCCAGAGCGGGTGAAATCCCCGCACCTCGGCTGGAATCAAGTGCGAACAGTCAAGATTGGGAGGCTCCTGCGAGGCGTGGCCGCCGATGCGCATTTTTATTTCGCACATTCCTTTGCGGCGCCGGTAAATGAATACACCGCGGCTGCGTGCGACCACGGCTTTCCATTTGCGGCAGTGATCGAATTCAAAAACCTATTCGGCGTGCAATTCCATCCCGAAAAATCCGGGGCCACCGGTTCGAGAGTTTTGCGGAATTTTCTGGACGCGACGCGATGACTTTGGCGCGGAGAATTATTCCTTGTCTCGACGTGGACGCCGGCCGCGTGGTCAAGGGAATCGAATTCAAGGGCCTGCGTGATATGGGCGATCCGGCCGAGCTGGCCGCGCGTTACAACCGGGAAGGTGCGGACGAAATCGTGATGCTCGATATTTCGGCGTCCGTGGAGGGTCGGTCGACATTTCTGGAAACCGTGCGGCGCGTGGCAGAACAGACCAACATTCCGCTGACGGCTGGCGGAGGGATTCGCACCTTGCGCGAGGCGCACGATGTTTTTCTGGCCGGCGCAGATAAAATCACGATCAACACCGCGGCGGTTCGCCGTCCCGAGCTGATCAGCGAATTGGCCGGCCAATTCGGCTCGCAGGCCGTGGTGCTTTCCATGGATGTGAAGCGGATCAGCGATTCGTGGGAAGTTTTTGTTCGTGGGGGCAGGGAGTCGGCGGGATTGCAAGCTCTGGCGTGGGCACACGGTGGCGTCGCACGCGGGGCGGGCGAAATTCTGCTGACGGCAATTGATCGCGACGGCACGCTGAGCGGTTTTGATTGCGAAATGACTGCCACGATTGCTTCGGCCGTCTCGGTTCCGGTCATCGCGTCAGGCGGCGCGAAGACTTTTGCCGACTTCTACGAGGTGTTTTCGAAAGGCGCCGCAGATGCGGCGCTGGCGGCTTCCATATTTCACATCGCGACGGAATCGATCTCGGAGTTGAAAAGCTACTTGCACGAGCGCGGGGTGCCGGTGCGTCTCGATTTGTACGCGAGGGAATGATCGCATGATTATTCCGTGCATCGATTTACAGGGCGGTCGTGCCGTGCAACTGGTGCGCGGCCGGAAACGCGTGCTGACCATCGACGACGTGTTCGGGTTGCTCGATCGATTCAAGGCCTACCCAATTTTGCATGTCATCGACCTGGACGCGGCCATGGGCCGAGGGTCGAACGCGAAACTGATCGAGGAATTGTGCCGGCGGGCAAAGCACCAGGTTCGCGTCGGGGGCGGGATTCGCACGGTCGCTTCCGCGAAAAAGGTTGCGAGGTGGGGCGCGGAAAAGATCATCATCGGAAGCGCCGCGTTCAAGAATGGCGCAGTTGACCAGAAATTCCTGCAGCGGCTGAGCACGGCGGTGGGGAAAAAGAAAATCATCGTCGCGCTCGATAGCCAAAACGGCCGAATCGTGATTCTCGGCTGGAAGCAGCGTCTGCAACTACGGCCCGCCGAGGTGATTCCACAGCTCGAACGCTACTGCTGCGGATTTCTTTGCACCTACGTGGACCACGAAGGAACGATGCAGGGAACGAGCCTCGATTTTTACCGCGAGCTGCGCAAAATCACGAAATTGCCGATCACGGCCGCCGGAGGGATTCACACGCAGCGGGAAGTGCGGGCACTGGAGAAACTAGGGATGGACGCGGCGGTGGGAATGGCGATGTATCGAGGAAAACTAAAATAGGGCCGTAAGCGAAGCGCCGCTCGCGGTGCTTCGCTACTGTTGATGCGGCTGCTGAGGGCGTTCGACGATGGCGGGCGCGTCGGGCTGCGCGGAAGTGAGCTTGCTCATCTGTTCATGTCCCTCGTCATCGAGCGCGGGACGTACGCGCACATCCACGGAAAGCCGCTGGCCCGCGTGTCCTTTATATACGCCGCGCACCGGAGCCACATCGCCGTAGTCGCGGCCATAGGCCACGCGAACGTGGCGCAAGCCTACTGGCGCGCCCAGCGTCGGATCGAAGCTGGTCCAACCGTTCACCGGCAAGCAAACTTCAGCCCAGGCATGCGACGCGTGACCGCCGATGACTTCTTCCTGCGTGGCGCTGGGCGATGCGGCCGAACCCGGAACGAGGTAACCGGAAACGTATCGCGCGGGCAATCCGCGCATACGAGCGACACCGAGAAGCAAGTGCGCAAAATCCTGGCACACACCCGCTTTCAGCACGAGGCAATCTTTGATCGAAGAATGCACGTGCGTCGCTCCCTTCACGTAACGGAACTGATCGTGAATCAGCGACGACGCAGTATCGACAAAACCTTCGGCGGTTCCTCCACTGCGCGCTTCGGCGGCGTCAGCGATGGCGGCCAGCTCGCCGAGATGCGGAACGTAAGTGCTGGGTGCGACGAAATCGAAATTGTCCTCGGCGAATTCATCGCGCATCGCTCGAAATTCCTGCAGCGTAGTCGGGTCGGGCGGCAGTTCAACCACGTCATGCGCCAGCACAACCGATTCAGTTTCAACTTTCAGCTGGCGATGCTCGGGAAGAATGCTGAAATGGTGAACCCAATTGTCGAAACCGTCGCGATGCGCCGTGATGCGCGCGCCGGGCGTGGTGGTAAGCCGGAAAGAAAGGCAACTTTGTTTTTCATCCTGGATGGGCCGGAGCCGGACCTCGTTGTAACTTTCGGAGACAGGGCCATCGTACTGAAACTGCGTCGTGTGCACGAGATGATACCGGTTCATGCCACCACCGCGTAATAGAAGTAGGCGTGCGCAATATCTTCACCAATTGCTCCGAACATGCGGGAGAGATCGCTGAGATACGAGTGCAGCCCCTGTTCAAAAATCTCATCGATCTTGTCGTAACGCAGCCGCTCCAAAACCTTTCCGGTCAGGCGCTCGGCTTCGTTGGCGTAGGAGCCAGCGCCCGTGTGACTAACGGCGCGCAGCCCATTCTGAATTTCGGCGGCGTTGAAGCGAATCGAGCGCGGATGCAGCGGATGCAGGATCATCATCTCCGCGACTTTTTGCGGCTCGATCGCGGAATGGTATTGGCGATGGTAGGCCTCGAACGCGCCGACAGAACGCAGCACCGCCATCCATTGATGATTGTCGGGCGAGCCGCCGATGGCCGGGGCGTCGAGCAGGTTGTGATATTGCACGTCGACCAGCCGGGCAGTCATCTCCGCGCTTTCGAGCGACCAGCCGATGCGCAGAAATTCCCAGCCTTCGTCGTGGGGCAGGGTGGCGTCGGTGACGCCGTGAAACCGGTGCGTACCAAACTTTATTTTTTCGCAGAAGCGATGCGGGCCGGCGGCGATTTCTTCTTCGGCGTTGAAACGGCTGACCGCGAAGAATAATCCGTTGATGTCCTCCCACATTTCGCGCGAGATGCGATCGCGAATGCCGCGCGCGTTTTCGCGGGCCTTCGAGATGCACTGGACGATCGAACTGGGATTGTCTTTGCGGAAGGCCAGGAATTCAAAAACATTCTCGGAATTTGCTTCTTTGTAAAGTTCGCGGAAGCGCACCTGCTCGCCGGCCATTTCGATCAGCGGGTCCCAGCGCAGGCGATACGGCTGCTGCGACTGTTCCAGCATCATGTGGTAATTCACGTCGAGGAGTCTCGCGGTGCCCTGCGCACGTTCGATATAACGCGCCAGCCAGAAGAGCGATTCGGCGATTCGCGAAAGCATTCTAAACTTCTCCGCAAAGAATCCAGGTGTCCTTGCTGCCGCCGCCTTGCGAGGAATTCACGACCAATGAACCTTTTTGCAGCGCTACGCGCGTGAGGCCACCAGGAATAGTCGTCACCGTATCGCCGTTGTACAAGCAATAAGGACGCAGATCGACGTGGCGCCCGGCGACGGATTGCGAAGAACTATCGTAGGAGGGAACACGCGAGAGCGGAATCACCGGCTGGCCGATATAGTTTCGGCCGTCAGCCTGGATACGCCGCCGGAATTCTTCGATCTGGTTTGAATCGGCGGCGGGGCCGATCAACATGCCGTGGCCGCCGGATTCGCCGACGGGTTTCACCACCAGCTCCGCCAGATGTTCGAGCACGTATTGTTTTTCGTCGTCGCGCGAGCAGAGATAGGTTTCGACGCTATTCAGAATTGGCGTTTCGCCCAGATAGTAGCGAATAAATTCCGGAACATAGGCGTAGATCGATTTGTCGTCGGCAATTCCGTTGCCCACCGCGTTGGCCAGCGCGACGTTCCCGGCGCGATACGCGCCCATCAATCCCGGCACGCCTAAAAACGAATCGACGCGGAACGCAAGCGAATCCAGAAATTCGTCGTCGACCCGCCGGTAGATCACGTCGACGCGCTTCAGGCCGTAGATCGTCTTCATGTACACGATTCCGCCGTCGACGATCAGATCGCGGCCTTCCACCAGTTCGATGCCCATCTGCTGCGCCAGGAAGCTGTGCTCGAAATAGGCGCTGTTGTAAATCCCAGGTGTGAGCAAAACAATTTCGGCTTCCGCTTCGCCGCGCGGCGAAAGGCTACGCAAAATCTTGAAAAGTTCGGCGGTGTAATGATTCACCGGCAGCACGTCGCAGGCAGTGAAGGCGTCGGGAAACGTGCGCATCATGACCATGCGATTTTCCAGCACGTACGAAACGCCGCTGGGCGTGCGGACGTTGTCCTCCAGCACGCAAAAGTCACCGGTCTTCGAATCACGCACCAGATCGATTCCACAAATATGTGTGTAGATGCCGTGCGGAACTTCGATGCCGATCATTTCACGGCGGAAATGCGAAGAAGAATAAACCAGCGAGCGCGGAATTTTCTTGTCTTTGAAAATGCACTGCTTGCCGTAGACGTCGCGCAGAAACAAATTCAGCGCGATCACCCGCTGGCTCAAACCGCGATCGATCCGCTGCCATTCGGAATTCGGCAGGATGCGCGGAATCAAATCAAAAGGGAAAAGCCGCTCGGTGCCGCGGCCATCGCTGTACACCGTGAATGTAATGCCCTGCAGCAGGAAGGAAAGATCAGCGAGCTTGCGGCGTTCTTCGAATTGGCTGGGCACCAGCGTGGCCAGCTTCTCGAAGAGCTTCGCATAGTGCGGCCGCGGACAGCCGGGGCGCGAAAACATCTCATCATAGAATTCGCCCGGCTCGTAGCCTTCGAACAGACCGTGATTGACGCTGGGCGCTAAACCTGCCGACATGCGCGAACTGTAGCAGTAGCAGGCCCTCCAGCCTCACAAATAAAATTTATCGACCCCATTCGTGCCAGCGAGGCCTGCGCACGAATCGCTTATGCGATGCATCCAGTTTCTGGATTGTACTTACGCGCCTACTTGCCTTAGTTATCTACCATGCGGGTGTGTCGCCCTAAGCGGGAAAACCCTGAGCTGATCGACCATGATGCCTGCGGCGTCGGCTTCATCGCGCAGGTGGGCCAGACTGGAACGCGCGATGTGGTCGAGCGCGCCTTGACGGCTCTGGCGCGGCTTTCCCACCGCGGTGGCGTCGATTCGGACGGCTCCAGCGGCGACGGCGCCGGCTTACTAACCCCAATCCCCAAAGACTTTATACGCAAAAGCCTACTTGCCTCCGGCATCGCGCTGCCCGAAGAATTCGGCATGGGCATGGTTTTTCTGCCGCAGGAAAATCTCGAAAAATCGCGCACGGCCATCGAAACTGCGGCGAAGGCCGCCGAGTTGCGCTGTCTGGGTTGGCGGGCGGTGCCGACTAATGTCGCGCTGCTCGGACCAGGCGCTTTGGCGACCTTGCCGGTGATCGAGCAGTGCTTTTTCGCCTCCGACGATCCCTACGCCGACCTCGAGCGCCAGCTTTTCCTGATGCGCAAACGCCTCGAAGCCGAGGACGAAACGGGCATCTACTTCTGTTCGCTCTCCTCCGCGATCGTCGTTTACAAGGGCCTGCTGACTCCGCTGCAGCTCCGCGCTTTTTACCCTGACTTGGCCGATCCTGAATTCACCGCGCCCTTCGCCATTTTTCATCAACGCTATTCGACCAACACCAGTCCTTCCTGGCAATTGGCGCAGCCGTTCCGCGTCGGCGCGCACAACGGCGAAATCAATACGATCAGCGCGAACCGCCGCTGGATGCGCGCGCGCGAACACGATTTGTGGGAGCAGTTCGGAGCGGAGGGCGACCTGCAGGCGCTGGAAGAAAACGTCAGCGATTCGGCCAGCCTCGATAACGCCGTCGAACTTTTGTTGCGTCAGGGATACACGCTGGCGGAAGCCCTGCTGCGATTGGTGCCGCCGGCGTGGGAATCGGATGAACGCATGCCCGCAAAGTTGCGTTCCTTCCTCAGCCGTTGCGCGCGCGATCAGGAACCGTGGGATGGTCCGGCCGCGCTGGTGTTCAGCGACGGTCGCGTGGTCAGCGCGAAACTCGATCGCAACGGTCTGCGGCCGCTGCGCTACATGTTGACCAGTGATGGCCTGCTGGTGTGCGGCTCCGAAGTGGGTCTGACCGATCTGCGCGGTAAAAAAGTAATCGAACGCGGACGCCTCGGTCCCGGCGAAATTCTGCTGCTGGATTCCGCGGACGGTTCCATTTTCCGCGGCGCCGGTGAACTGGCCGATCATCTCGGCGGCGACCCTTCGGCTCCGTGGCGGACCTGCCGCAATGTAGCGCGAGTCACGAGTGAACTTACGACGGCGCACACCTCCGCAATTCCCGCCGAAAAAATGGCGGCCGCCATGGGTTGGACCGACGATCAATTCCGGCTGCTGTTCCAGCCGCTAGCGCACGACGCCAAGGAAGCCATCTGGAGCATGGGCGACGATGCGCCGCCGGCGTATCTTTCGAGTTCCAAGCGCGCGCTGTGGGATTACTGCAAGCAGCGTTTCGCCCAAGTCACGAACCCGCCGATCGATCCGCTGCGCGAGGCGCACGTCATGTCGCTCGATGTTTGCCTCGGCCGGGAACTGGTCATCGATTCGCCGATCCTCGATGCGGGCCAGACCGCCGTGCTCGAAAATCTGCTGTTGCGTCCGGTGCTGATCGTCGATTTAACTTTTTACGCCGCTGACGGGGTGCAAGGCGCGCAGGCCGCGCTCGAACGCATTCGCGATGACATCGCTGAAGCGATGATCACCGAGCCCGCGATGATTCTACTCACCGATCGCGACGCCACCGAAAAACGCGCCGCGGTTCCGGTGATGCTCGCGGTTGCAACCGCCTGGAAGGAAGTGGTTCGCGCGGGCGGCCATCGCATTCCAATTGTTGTGGAATCTGGCCAGGTCATCGAAACGCATCACCTCGCGCTACTGATCGCCGTCGGTGCCAGCGCCGTCTATCCCTATCTCGCGATGGAACTCGCCGCAGCCGCCGAACCCGATGGCGCTGCCAACTACCGCACCGCCGTCGAAGCCGGTTTCCGCAAAGTTTTGGCGCGCATGGGAATCTCGACGGTCGCAAGTTATCGCAACAGCCACCTCTTCGAAACAATTGGACTGGATAAGGAAATCTGCGAAGAATTTTTCGAAGATGCTGCCGCGAAGCTCGGCGGCAAAACCCTCGATCAACTCCTCGAAGACAGCCTCGCCGCGCACACCCGCGCGTTTGCCACCGAAACCGCCACGCTGCACGATGCCGGACTCTACCGCTTCCGTCATGCCGGCGAGCGCCACTCGAATTCGCCGGAACTGGTGCGGCGGATGCATCGCTACATCAAATCCGCAACGCCGGAAAATTACGCGAACTTCGCGGAACTCGCGAAAACCCGCGAAGCCGTCGCGGTCCGCGATCAGCTTGAAATCGTTCCCGGCCACGCCATCTCGCTGGGACGCGTCGAATCCGAAGCCGCGATCATGAGCCGTTTCTGTGCGCAGGCCATGTCGCTCGGCGCGCTCGGACCCGAGACGCATCGTGCGATCGCGATTGGCATGAATCGCATCGGCGCGCGCAGCAACACGGGTGAGGGCGGCGAAGATCCGGACATCTACCGATCGGCGCCCGAAGCTGCGAACAAAGTAAAACAAATCGCGTCAGCGCGTTTTGGCGTCACGGCTGAATATCTGGTCCGCGCCGAAGAAATCGAAATCAAGATGGCTCAAGGGTCGAAGCCGGGCGAAGGCGGCCAGCTTCCGGCCATGAAAGTGAATTCCTACATCGCGCGCCTGCGCCATGCGGTTCCGGGCATGTCGCTGATTTCTCCGCCGCCGCACCACGACATCTACAGCATCGAAGATCTGGCGCAGCTGATTTACGACTTGCGCGCGATTAATCCCCGCGCACGAATTGGGGTGAAACTCGTTTCTGGCGCAGGCGTGGGCATTATCGCGGCGGGCGTGGCTAAAGCCGGCGCCGACGTGATCACCATTGCCGGATTCGACGGCGGCACCGGAGCTTCGCCGCTCACTTCCATAAAAAATACCGGCTTGCCGTGGGAGATTGGCCTGCGTGACGCCGATACGGTTTTGCTCCGCGCCGGTTTCCGTGATCGCGTGCGCTTGCGCGTCGATGGCGGATTCAAATTTGGCCGCGACGTAGTTGTGGCCGCGCTGCTCGGCGCGGATGAATTCGGGTTTGGCACCGCCGCGCTGCTCGCCGTGGGCTGCATCATGGCGCGTCAGTGCCATCTGAATACGTGCCCGGTTGGCATTGCCACCCAGGACGAAAAACTTCGCGCGCGTTTTACCGGCAAGCCCGAAATGATCATGGCCTACATGCGCGGAGTGGCCGGCGAAGTCCGCGAGATTTTGGCTACGCTCGGCGCCGGTTCGCTCAGCGATATCGTCGGCTGCATCAGCAATCTGCGTCCCAAAAACGAAAGCGCCGCGCGTTCGCTGGGCACGCTGCTGCACTGGTCGCAGAATCGCACCAGAAAAGACTCGCACGCTTCGAGCGCCGAATCTCGGCGCCCGAAAGTTGGCGTGGACCTGCATTACAAATTGGAGAAAGCCACGGATCGCCTGGCCAAGCCGAACGCGCTGAGCCAGCATTCTTTCACGATTTGCAATTCGGATCGCAGCATCGGCGCGCACCTGAGCGGCCACATTCTGCGCGGCACGGATTTCGCCGGACTCGGCGCGCGCACCGCGCGTTTCGATTTTCGCGGTTCGGCGGGTCAAAGTTTCGGCGCGTTCCTGGTTAAGGGCGTGCATTTCCGTTTGTCCGGCGAAGCCAACGATTACGTCGGCAAAGGGCTGAGCGGCGGAACGATCGCCGTCACCGCCGGAACGGCGGCTTCGCAACGCGGTGACGTGCTCGCCGGAAACACTGTGCTCTACGGCGCCACCAGCGGCGAGCTGTACATCGCTGGCCGCGCCGGTGAAAGATTCGCGGTGCGCAATAGCGGCGCATTCGCGGTAGTCGAAGGCTTGGGCCAGCACGGTTGCGAGTACATGACTGCGGGCGTCGTGATGGTTCTGGGCCAAGCCGGACGCAATTTCGGCTCAGGCATGACCGGCGGACTCGCCTACATGCTCGAAGACGCCGTCGCCGAACACACCTTCAACGACGAATTCGTGCGCATCGCCGAAATCGGCGAGCAGGAAGACGAATGGTTGCGCATGCTGCTCGGCGAACATCTCCGCCTGACGGGCAGTCCGATGGCCAAGCGATTCTTGCGCAGCCCGTCATCGCTTCCGCTGGTTCGCCTCGAGCCGGTCAAGCTGCCCTGCGCGCTGGAGGATACCTGGGCGCCGTTCCTTTCGCGTTTCGACGGCGTTCACCGCGCCGCAGTAAAAGCGGTGGTGGCCCAAGAACCAGAAATCGCGCGCGCCGCGCAACAGTCCGTGGTCTAAATCCGCGGGCGTCGGACTACCGATAAGGATGCGGATTAGGCAACCATAAGTAGTTTTTATTGGCCCGTAGCAGAGAGGAGTGTTATTCCTGTAATCGTGAAGAGAACGATCCATCTTCGGAACACGTCGTTGAACGCGTGCAGTTTGGGCGCGTTGGCGAAAGGTTTGTCCGTCCACTCCGCGCTGCCGTCCATCCTTATTATCAGCATTATTATTCAAATTATTATGCCAACGGGGAGCGGATAGCGGCCGGCGAAACAAAAGTTCAAATGCCAAGAGGCCGTTATCCCCCGCAAGGGATAACGGCCTCTTCGTTTTTAGCGGTGCAATTTTGCGCTACGGAGGCCTGAGATGAAGTTTTGGGACTGGAATCACATCCAAGCGGAAGAAGTAACCACCTCGCAGTGGAAGAAATCGCTCGACGCCGAAAATCTGAACGTGGCCATGGTCGAACTGCTCGAAGGCGCCCAGACCGAAGCGCGTTCGCAGCAGACCGAACAGGTGATTCTGGTGCTGCACGGTGCGCTGCGCGTACAGGTGCGCGACGAAGAAGTCACCCTGCGAGCGAGCCAAATGCTTTCGGTGCCACCGCACACTCGTTATTCCGCGGTCGCGCTCAAGACGGCCTCGTTCGTAACGGTACGCGCCAATTCGTCGGAAGCCGCGCTGGCGAATAGCGCTGACCCGATCGCCGCGGGATTCCTCGACGATCAAGGCGTGCATTATGACCCCGACCAGTATCTGTGGGCCGTGTAAGAAGCTCAACGCAACAGCTGCAGGACGCCACAAGAAAACGGAAACGCCAGGAGCATCATGGAAACGACGACGGCAGACGGTTTACTGGTCTCAAACGATTCGCTACGCGCGACAGCGCCGGATTTTGCGTCGGCCGTCACGCTCGCCGACATTTTGTCGGCCCAGGCGCGGATCGCACCGTTCATTCGCCGCACGCCGCTCGTCCGCAGCGAAAGCCTTAGCGACCGCTTTGGTTCGAACTTCTATCTCAAACTCGAATTGTTCCAGAAGACCGGCGCCTTCAAGGTTCGCGGAGCCTTCAACAAAATTCTCGCCGTTCAACAAAGTGAGTCAGGTTTGTCGCGCGGAGTGCTGGCCGTCAGTGGCGGAAACCACGGACAAGCCGTCGCCTACGCCGCCCAGACGCTCGGCCTGAAATCTCTGCTACTGATGCCCGAATACACGCCGCAGAATTTCCTCGATTCTGCACGGCGCTACGGCGCGGACGTCGTGCTGACCCGCAACATGGTCGACGCCTTCGATCGCGCTCCGGCGTACGAAGCCGAGGGCTGGACCCTGGTCCATCCTTACGACGATCCTGCGATAATCGCGGGGCAGGGAACTGTCGGCCTCGAAATTATGGAAGACCTGCCGCAGACCACCGACGTTTTCGTCAGTATCGGCGGCGGAGGCTTGGCCAGCGGCCTGGCGACCGCGGCGAAATCGCAAAAGCCGAACCTCCGCGTATGGGGCGTCGAGACCGAAGGCGCGGACGTGATGTCGCGCGCCTGGCAATCCGGCCGCGTGGTGGAAATTGAAAAGATGACATCCCTGGCGAAGACTTTAGGAGCGCCGTCGGTCTGCGACCGCACGCTGGTTGCGACGCGGCAGCTCCTGGAGTCAGTTACCGTCGTGTCGGATCGCGAAGCCTTTGCCGAACTCGAGTATCTGCTCGACCGCGAAAAAATCGTTACCGAGCTAGCTGCGTCCTGCACCCTCGCAGCCGCCGAACGCATGCGGCAGCGTTTCACGCGCCGGGATCACGTCGTGCTCGTCATGTGCGGCGGCAATATGTCGCTTAACGAGTTGATAAAATGCCGCGAGTTCCTCCAGGCGAAACCGGCATAACCGCACGCCCACCCGCCAAAAGTGCCCCCAACCCGGCGGGGAAAGCTCATTTTCAGTTATCCAAATCAGCACTACTCCGCCCAGCCGTTAGCATTTAGGCACCATACCTGACAGAAACCGATTGAGCCGCCCCGCCATGCCTACTAAGTTAACAGCAGGCGATTCGGCTCTATTTTAGGCACCCGGATCATACCCTTAGGACGTATATGGCTTTCTTGGGAGAAGGTGTATTGGGACGCGTACGCCGTAGCTCGAACGTAGTCTCTCGAGTGGTGGCGGATGAAGCGATTGTGGTCCCGATTCGCCGTGGTGCGGCCGATTTGGATTCCATCTATACCTTCAACGAAACAGGGACCACGCTCTGGTCGCTGATCGAGAAGGGTCTCGATCCCGCGGGTTTGATCTCCCATCTCCAGCAGCAATACGGTCTTTCTACGGAACAGGCAACCTTCGACGCGCAGGCGTTCCTGGAAGAATTATCGAAGGAAGGACTCGTCGAACCCGCTTAGGCAGCGGGCCGGCGAAGAATTAGCAGGCCAGTTTAGGCGGCTGGACACTTGGGAATAAGCGAAACCACATACGGCGCGTTCAGTCTTGCTGTGCATGAACGCTCGTCGGGCAAGCGTACACCGATGGAAGTTTCCATCGAGCTGACGCACCGCTGCCCGCTCGAATGCCAGCATTGCTACAACAATCTTCCGATGGCGGATAAATCCGCCAAGAATCGCGAGCTTTCGCTCGATGAATACAAGCGCCTGCTGGATGAAATCGCGGCGGCCGGAACTTTCTGGATTCTCTTCACCGGCGGCGAAATTTTCGCCCGCGCGGATTTTCTGGATATTTATGCGTACGCCAAATCGAAAGGCTTCCTGATCACGCTGTTCACCAACGGCACCATGGTGACCGAGCGCATCGCGAACTATCTCGCCGAGTATCGGCCTTTTGCCATTGAAATCACGCTCTACGGTGCCACGCGCGAAACGTATGACGCGCTCACCCAGATCCCCGGTTCCTACGACCGCTGCATGCGCGGAATCCGGATGCTGCTCGACCGCAAATTGCCGCTGAAACTCAAAACAGTTCCGACCACGGTCAATCGCCACGAAGTCTACGAAATGCAGCGCATGGCCCAGGAAGATTTTGGCGTCGATTTTAAATTCGATCCGCTGGTGAACCCGCGCACCGATTGTTCGCAAAGCCCGATCGCCGTGCGCCTGACTCCGGAAGACGCCGTCGCCTTGGACTTTCACGAGCCGCGCCGCCGCCGCGACTACAAAGATCTGGTCGATCGCGATCTGGCGCTGCCGGCCAATACCTTTAACCCGGAAAACGTGTACAGCTGTGGCGGGGGCGTGACTTCCTGCGCCATCGATCCCTACGGCCAAATCAGCATTTGCGTACTTTCGCATCAGGAAAGCTATGACTGGCGCTCCGGAAATTTCGGCGCGGGCTGGGACGAATTTCTGGGTAGCGTGCGCGGGAAGAAAAGAACCCGCCAGACCAAATGCGATTCTTGCCGCATCCATTCGTTGTGCGGTATGTGTGCCGCCACCGCCGAACTGGAAAATGGCGATGCCGAATCGCCCGTGGAGTTCTTGTGCGAAGTAGCTCACCTGCGCGCCATGGCGCTGGGAGTCGAAGTTCCGGCCCACGGCGAATGTGAATGCTGCTCCGGTGGCGCGTCGTACCCGAAACTAAAACGTTCTGCCGATCGAATTCTAAATGGCGAAGTGAATGTTGGTTCGTGGCTCCCGATGCCATCCAGCGCGGCGCTGCCGATCCTGCAGCAATCTTCCGGATGCGGCACCGGCTGCGGTTCCTGCGGAGTCCACGCATGAAAATTGAGTCGCGCCAATGACCGAGCCGAATAAAAACGCGGAAGCAATCGCGAAGCCCTACGAGGCACCGAAAATTATCCGGGTTAGCCTGCGCCCGGATGAAGCGGTCCTGGGCCATTGCAAGATTCCGACCTCGGCCGGGCCCGCAGCCTCCGGCTGTGGTGTGGCCGTAGGCGGTTGCAGCTCTTTTGGGTCCTGACGAGATACGCATGCATACACTCACCCAACCCGAAGAATTGCGTTTCGCCGCTTCGGACTCGCGGATCGCCGCGCGAATCGGTGGAATTTCGTTGGGCATCACCTCCTCCGCGAACGGGCCGCTGCTGGCGGCCGACGACGAGCTCGCGGCTTTCCTGATCCACCAAAAAGTTTGCGACATCGAACTCGAAGCGCGTTTCAGCGATCGCTTCACTGCGCATCCTGGTGAATTGATCTTCGATTCCGAGGGCCTGTGGAAGCTCTACCGCAACGCCGAAGGCTTCTGCTTTCAACTCACCTCCGCCACCGTCGGCCAATATCCTTACAAGCAGGCCGTCGTCGCTCCCGATTTCAAGTCCGGGCGCATCGAGCTGGCCCGTGAATATTTTTCAGCGAATGACGTCGTCAACCCGCTCGAGTATCCGCTCGACGAACTGCTGTGGATTCACCGTCTGTCGCAGGGCGAAGGCGTCGAAGTTCACGGTTGTGGCGTTATCGCACCCGATGGCCGTGGCTTGCTCCTGACCGGCCACTCCGGGGCCGGGAAAAGCACGTCGTCGCGGCTCTGGTCCAAAATCAAGGGCGCGCGCGTCCTGAGTGACGACCGCATTATTTTGCGCCGCGAAAACGGCCGGGTCTGGATGTACGGCACGCCCTGGCACGGCGACGCCGGCATTGCCGAAGCCGACCGCTGGCCGCTCGACGGAATTTTTGTGTTGGCCCAGGCGCCGAGCAATTCGCTGCGGCCCTTATCCCGGACCGAAGCCTCGGCCGAACTCTACGCGCGCAGTTTCGTTCCACACCATTCTTCCGATGCGGTGGCATTCATTCTCGAGTTTTTCAGCCGGATCACCATGCAGGTACCCTGTTTCGAGTTTTCGTTCGTGCCGAATTTCACCGCCGTGGAGGTTTTGCTCCGTGCAACATTCGGAAAAATTCACGCGGCGTGATTCACGCCTCTTCGGGGCGCTGGCCCAGCATTTCCTGGGTAACGGAACTCCCGTGCGTTTTCGCGCCGAAGGCCAAAGCATGAGTCCGAATCTCGCCAACGGAGAACTTCTAACCGTGGTTCCGGTTGAGTCGTCGCAAGTCCGCCGCGGAAATATCGTATTGACCAACGTAGCCGATGAATTCAAGGCGCATCGAGTCGTGAACGTCATCGAGAACCATGCCCAGTTCGAAACGCGTGGCGACGCCGGCTGGTCGAACCAGACTGTCGCGCACCACGAAATTCTGGGCCGCGTTGCTTCTTCCGAGCAAGACGGGAACAAAACTATCGTGGAACACGGTACTCATATCAGTTTCTGGGGTGCGGCCGCGCGGAGCGTCGCGCACCGCATTCGCACGGCCGTTTCACTTCGGGTCCGTAAGTCCACTTCAGCGGGGTTCTTCGGAATTGTCGCGGGCATCTGCGTATTGATTGTGCCGGCGCCTGCCGCTGCGCAATCTGCGGATCTGTCGATGACTCAATCGGCGGCGCCGTCGGTAGTGTCTCCGGGCGGCACCATCACCTACACCGAAACGATCACCAACAACGGCCCGAACGCCGTGAGTAATGCCGTCCTGTACCAGCAGACGCCGCCGAACACGACTTTCAATTCGATTACTTGCCCTACGGGTTGGACCGTCGCTTCTCCCGCCGCCATGGGCACGGGTTCGGTGACTTGCACGGACACCGCCTCCTTCGCCAACGGCGCAGTCGCGAATTTCTCGTACGTCGTGAATGTCGCGGCGGGCGTTGCCGCCGGCACCACCATCCTGAATACCGCGGATGCGACGTCGACAACCTCCGATCCCACGCCGTCGAATAACGCGACCACCACCTCGGTTCTGGTCGAACCTGCGAACAACGCCGATCTGGCGGTTTCGATTTCCGCTGCACCTACGCCGGTTTTCGTTTCGAGCACCCTGGTTTACACGATTCAGGTGCAGAATCTCGGCGCCGCGGCCACCACCAGCGCCACGCTAACCGATACAATTCCCGCCACGACCGCTTTCGTTTCTTCGTCAGCGGTTCCGGCCGGCGTCACCTGCACCGGAACAGCGACGGTTAGCTGTAACCTCGGCGTTCTGGCTGTAGGTGCGACCGATACGATTACGATCACCGTCACCGCCCCGGTAAACGCGTCGACGCTTACAAATACCGCGCAGATTTCTGCTTCCGCGCCCACCGATTCCGTTTCCAGCAACAATTCCGCCACCGCGATCACTGTTGTACAACCGCTCGTCTGCGCCACCCCGGGCAATGACGGAGCCGGTGGCACGCTTACCGGGATCGTTAACGCGTATTACCCGCCGGGCGCCGGCGTCACCAGTGCCGCTGCTGGCGCGACCTCGGTGAATCTGGGTGCTGCGGCAACAGGCGGCGCGCAGACTACGATTGCCGTCGGTGATTTGCTGCTGATCATTCAGATGCAGGCGGCTGCAATCAATTCTACGAACACCAGTTCATATGGCGACGGAGTCGCTGGCGATCCCGGGACCGGATCGACGTCCCTCAATAGTTCCGGCCAGTTCGAATTTGTCGTCGCCACCAACGCGGTCGCGACGGGCGGCGGAACGTTAAACTTTCAAGGTGCGGGCCCCACCAAAGGCCTGCTGAACACATATACCAATACCGTGGATTCGAGTACCCAGGGTCAGGCTACATTCCAGGTGATTCGTGTTCCGCAGTATTCCTCCGCGACCTTGGGCTCGGGACTTGGCGCCCTTTCCTGGAATGGAGCGACTGGTGGCGTCCTTGCGATCGACGTTTCCTCGCAACTCACGCTGGGCGGTACGGTTTCGCTTGATGGCGCGGGGTTCCGCGCCGGCGGCGGCATGAAGCTCACCGGTGGTACCGGGGCCTCGACCGACTATGTAACACTCAGCACCAATGCCGCGGACGCCTCCAAAGGCGAAGGCATCGCCGGTACGCCGCACTACGTCGCGCCAGCGCCGGGTTACTCCACCGCTGCATCGGCTACCAGCACTGCGCAGACCGTTGTCGAAGGTTTGCCGAACGGCAGTTTCTCGCGCGGCGCGCCAGGAAACGCGGGCGGCGGTGCCACGGACGCGCATCCCTCCGCCAATGATCAGAATTCAGGTGGGGGCGCCGGCGGCAACGGCGGTGCGGGCGGAAACGGAGGCTTCGGCTGGCAGAGCGCGGGCGTCGTCGGCGGTTTCGGCGGCTCGGCCTTTCCGGCTTCGACCAGCGCGCTGGTTCTGGGCGGCGGTGGTGGCGCGGGAACCACCAACGACGGGACCTACTACATCGCTTCCAGCGGAGTGAACGGCAACGGCACCGGCCTTTTCAGCAGCGGCTCGCAGGGCGGCGGGATCATAATCGTCCACTCGGGTTCGATCACCGGAACGGGCTCGATTACTGCGAATGGCCTGGTTGCGCCAGACGTTCTAAACGATGGCGGCGGCGCAGGCGGAGCGGGTGGCTCGATCGAAGTGTTCGTCGGAAGTGGTTCGCTCTCCGGTTTGACGGTACAAGCCAACGGCGGCAAAGGCGGCGACACCTGGCTCACGAATGCTCCCAGCACGCCGTTTCCCGGCAATCGTCACGGACCTGGCGGCGGTGGTGGCGGCGGCGTGATTTATCTATCTTCCGCGCCCGCTGCATCATCAAGCGCCACAGGTGGAAGTAACGGAGATTCCACGACGGCGAACGATGCCTACGGCGCCACGCCGGGACAAATCGGAGTCGTCAACAGCAGTCACGTCATCAGCGAAACCCCCGGCGCCCAACCCGGCGCCGAATGCGCGAGCGCCGATTTGGCGGTTACGAATTCCGCATCGCCCACCGTGGTCCAACCTGGTGGAGCGATCGCTTACACTCAAACCGTCACCAACAACGGCCCTCTGGACGCCGTCAACGCGGTTTTCAGTGAAGCAGTCCCCGCGAATACGACCTTTAGTTCGATCGTGGTTCCCACCGGCTGGACCTGCACGACCCCCGCCGTCGGTGGAACGGGAAATATCACCTGCACGAACCCCGACATCGCCAAGGCAGCGACCTCCACGTTTACGGTCAACGTGACGGCAAATTCGACTGCGACTTCCGGAACGCAAATCGTCGACACCGACAACATTACTTCCGGAACGCCCGATCCGAACTTGGCGAACAACACCGCCAGCACCCAGACCACCGTCGCAGCCGCCACCACGGCCAACATTATGGTCACCAAGACCGCCTCGCCAACCACGGTGCAGGCCGGTGGCACGGTTACCTATAGCATCGTGGTCAAGAACAATGGACCAGCTGCCGCGGCTAACGTAACCCTGAGCGATCCGATCCCGGCCAACACGACCTTTGCCAGCCTCACCCAAACTGGAACCACGTGGACCTGCAACACGCCGACCACCACGGTACAGTGCACCCTGGCCTCCTTCGCGGCCAACGCCACCACCACCTTTACCTTGAAGGTCACGGTCGCCGCCGGAGCCACGTCCGGTTCAACCATCTCGAATACGGCCAGCACTTCATCGACGACCACCGATTCCAATCCGAATACGAATAGCTCCACGGCCTCCGTCAAAGTTGCCGGCACCGGACAATTCGACCTGATCGATACCAGTTCCGCGACGCCGAACCCGGTGACCGCAGGCAACAACATTACCTTTGCTCAGACCGTCACGAACGCCGGGCCAAACTCTGCCAGCAATCTCGTCTTTACCGACACGATTCCAGCGAATACGACTTTCGTCTCTTTGACCATTCCGAATGGTTGGATCTGCAATACCGAGCCCGCGGTCGGCGGCACCGGAAATATCAGTTGCTGCGTCGGACTGCTTGGAATTTGCCTCGGGACGGCCCAGGCTTCTGGCACGACGGTCCAATTTCCGCTTGTCGTGAAAGTGAATCCCGGAACAGCTTCGGGAACCGTGATCACCAACACCTCCAATATTGCGCCGACCACCAACGACATCAACACCGCGAATAACACGTCGACGTCATCTACCATCGTCGGTTCGCCAACGCAGTCCGACGTGGCGATTGTGAAGACCGCGGCACCCAATCCGGTCGATCAAGGCACCAACCTCACTTACACTTTGCAGATTTCCAACAATGGTCCCGGTGTCGCCAAGGGCGTCGCCGTTTCCGACCCATTGCCCACCCAGGTTACGTTTACTTCGGTTTCAACGACGCAAGGGACCTGCTCGCAGTCGGCTGGAACCGTCACCTGCAACATCGGCACTGTGCCCGTCGGTGGTCTGGTGATCGTCACCATCAATGCCAGCGCGGCCATGTTCAGCTCGGCGACGCTCGCGACCAATACCGCGACCGTGTCCTCCACCACCAGCGATCCGAACGCGGCAAACAATTTCTCCACGACGGTGACGACCATCGCCGCGCCCACAGCCGTGCAGCTCTCTTCCTTCCGCGCCCAGAATCTTTCCGGCGGCGGAGTCGTGCTCGAATGGAGCACGCGCGAAGAAATGCGCAACCTCGGTTTCCATATTTATCGCGAAGACGCGCAAGGCCGCCACCAGGTCGATCCTTCGCTGATCGCCGGCGGCGCACTATTTCTCCGCGGCGGCCAGCCGCAACACGCGGCGCGAACCTATCGCTGGATCGATCCGCAGGGCACCGCGCAGTCCTCGTACACTTTGGAAGATGTAGATCTAAACGGCACGCGTGTGCCGCATGGACCAGTCTCTCCGGAGTCGACCGCGCCGCAGTCCCTTTCGATTGTGCCGGCCATGCTGCTCAGCCAGATCAACCACCGCCTGCCCGCTGGCCCCGTGGCCGGAGTCCATGCAGGCGTGCCGGTAAACGTCTCCAATACCGCGCCGGAAGTTTCGTCCGAGTTCCTCGACGAAAAACCCGCTGCAAAAATTTCGATTCAAGCCGAAGGTTGGTATTCGATTTCTGGCGCGCAATTGGCCGCTGCCGGATTTACCGCCGGGCCGCCGCGCCTGTTGGAGCTCTACGCCGAAGGCGTGCAGCAGCCTCTGCAGATCATTAGCAAGCAGACCGGTAGCCTCGGCCCCGCAGATTCGATCGCCTTCTACGGTACCGGCATTGACACGCCTTTTTCCAATACGCGTGTCTACTGGCTGGTCAATGGCTCGCGGGAAGGGAAGAGAATCGGCGTGGTCAGCAATGGCACCGAAACTCCCAACCTTTCCAGTTTCTCCGACGCCGTGACCCTGGAACAGCGCACCACGTACTTCGCCGCCTTGCTGAACGGCATCAACAACGACAATTTCTTTGGCGCGGTCGTCAATTCCGAGCCGGTCGATCAAGCGCTGGCCATTTCAAATCTCGATCTGAATTCATCGATTCCGGCCGAACTCGACGTCACGCTCCAGGGCGCGACCGAAGGCCAGCCGCACAGCGTCAGCGTAGAGCTGAATGGTTCGTCGCTGGGCGTGATGTCCTTCAGCGGTCAGGCCAACCTCACCAACACCTTTAGCGTTCCTTCCGCTTTGTTAACTAACGGAACGAACACCGTCACGCTCGCCGCGCTCGACGGCGAGAACGACCTCAGTTTGGTGCAATCCATCACCCTGCATTTCCCGCACACTTTCGTCGCGGATTCCAATTGGCTCCGCGCTTCGGCCGCTGGCGGCTCGCGCGTGCAGTTCAGCGGATTCTCCAATTCGCAGATTCAGATTTTCGACATCACCAATCCGTTGGCCATCGAACAATTGTCCGGCCCGGTCACCACGGGAAATTCCGGCTCGGCGATTAGTATCGTCGTGCCCGGAGCTTCTTCTGCTACGCCGCACACTTTGCTGGCTTTTTCGGCAGATCAAATTGCCGCGCCCTCGGGCTTGGCTTTCCATCCAGCGAGCGATCTGCTGCAAACTCGCGCTAGCGCGCCGATCCTCATCATCACCCATCCCGATTTCCAGTCGACACTCGCGCCCCTGGTCGACCTGCGCAAATCGCAGAACCGCCGATCAGTGGTCGTCACCACTGACGAGCTTTACGACGCCTACAATTACGGCGAACGCAGCCCCTTCGCCTTGCGCTCTTATCTGCAGCACGCTGCTACGGCCACGCTGGAGAAGCCGCAGTCGATTCTCCTGCTCGGCGACGCTTCCTTCGACCCGAACAATTATCTCGGCTTCGGCGATTTTGATTTTGTTCCCACGCGCTTGATCGAAACGGCGGCCTTCAAAACCGCTTCCGACGATTGGTTTACCGACTTCAACGAAACCGGATTTGGCACCATCCCCACCGGCCGAATTCCGGCGCGTACCCCGGCCGATGCCACCCTGGTAATTTCGAAAATCGTCAACTACGAAAGCGGCGCGGCCAATGGGCCCTGGACCGAACAGGCTCTGGTCGTCGCTGACCAGAACGTAGGCGTCGATTTCACGACCGAGGCGAATTCGGCCAGCCTGGTTCTGCCGACGTCGTTGACCGCCACCAAAATTCTCGCTGACGGCCTCGATCCCGCCACGGCTTCGCAGCAAATCATCGCCGCGATTAACTCCGGCGCGCTGCTCGTCAACTACACCGGACACGGCTCCGAACAGCAGTGGTCCTTCTCCGACTTGCTCGATAACACGTCCGCTGCGGCGCTGACCAACGGCAACCGCCTCCCCGTCTTCCTGATCATGGATTGCCTGAACGGTTTCTTTCACGACGTCTACGAAGAAAGTCTCTCTTCGGCGCTACTCTTCGCTCCGAACGGCGGTGCGGTTGGCGTCTGGGCTTCCTCCGGATTCACCACGGCTCCGCCCCAGGCCACGATGGATCAGGCCCTGCTGAATCAGCTGGCCACCAATCCTTCGCAGACGATCGGCAAGGCCATCCTCACCGCGAAATCCGGGATTCTCGATCCCGACGTGCGCCGCACCTGGAATTATTTCGGTGATCCGGCCATGCGCCTTGCTTTCCCCAATAACAACGGACCTGTCCACCGTCACCGCAGCAACGTCCAATAGCTCCTGGATTTTCCTTGGCGCTTCGCCTTCGTTTGCTTGACCTGCCACGCCTCCGGTACTACTCTCTCCGCCCTGGAGGAGTTCATGTCCATCTGGAAAATCGCAGTTGGTGTATTCTTGGGAGCCCTCGCCGCCCAAATCTGTTTGGGGATTTTTGCCAAAGTGTCCGCGAAGATCGCCGTTGGTGAAAGGGCGCGCGTCGCTCACGTGGTCACGGCCATCAGTCCCGACGACCTGATCGAACGCTGCGGCAAGCCGGTCAGCGACAAGCCCATCGCCATCGCCACCGAGCGCAAGATTCAGTACAACGACGCCATCTTTCATTTCAGCGAACCGTCCGAAGGTTCCAACAAGTGGCGCAACGTCGGCGTCTACGACATCACCGACACCCACGAAGTGAATCCGGCCGATCTGTTGATCCTGATGCCATGTCTCGAGAAGAAATAAATTCTCGACGCCTCGCTCCATCCACGCGCATTGCGCTGACGCTCGTTGGTTTGCTGCTTCTGGTCTACCTGGTGGACTACGGAATGCTGCGGCGGAAGATGGCGAATCCGAACCAGACGCTGGCCTACGGCACCATCACTTCGTTTTACGGCACCGGCACCAAAGGCGGGCGTATGGAAATTTTCACCGATCAACCCCAGACCGAAACCTGTGTGCACAGCCTCTTTCCCCACGCGGGCTACCGCGCCTGCTGGTATGTAAGTAAAAGCGGCGTGCAAACATTCTGAGCGCAGCGCCAGGTTGTTCTTCGATTTCGCAACCGATATTTGACGTAAGCGACGTCCATCTGTAGCGGCCGGCTTTAGCCGGGCCTTTATCCCCGACGCCATTCTTCCGCGCGAGCCACGAAGGCCCTGAGCGGCCGCTACGTTTTCCGTCCCCGCTTTTTCGTTCCGGCATCCGCCGTCGCCGCCGTCTGCAACAATTGCAGCAGCTTCTGCGCTTCGCGCGTCAATGCGCGCCGCCGCGGATAAATCACATCCAGGTTGCGTTGCAGCGGCTCAGCGTCGATGATTTGCATCGCCGCCAGCTTGCCCTTCCGCAGTTCGTGAACCACCGCGATCTGCGGCAGAAAACTCAGCCCCAGCTTGCGCTCCACCATCCGCTTGGCCGCTTCGATCGTTTCCACTTCCAGCACTGTGTTCGGCAGTTGTCCCGCGCGCCGGAACAGGCTTTGGGTCAAAGTCCAGTCGCTCGAGCCGCGGTCGAAGAAAATCAGCGGCATCGTCTCCACCTGATCCAGTCGCACCAGTCGTCGCCGGGTCGCCGGATGTTTCGGATGCCCGACCAGAATCAAGGGGTCGTCGCGCAGCGTCATCGTTTCCACTTCCGGATGGTTCAACGAACGCGCCACGCCAATCTCCGCCTCGCCATCCAGCACCATTTTCAAAACCTGCGCCGAAGTCCCCGACCGCAGGCTCACCATCACCTTCGGATGCGCGGCCTGGTAGTCCATCATCACGTCCGGCAGAAAATAAGTGCACACCGAAAGCGCCGCCGCGATGCTCAACGTCCCGCCGGTCGATGGCTGCAATTCGTGCACCGCCTGCCGCGCCTTGGCCACGTCGCGCAGCAATTGTTCGGCGTGCGGCCGCAAAGCTTTTCCAGCAGGGGACACCGAGAGCGTTCCTTTTACTCGCGTAAACAATTTCACGCCGAGCGAATCTTCCAACGCGCGAATCCGCGCGCTCACCGCCGGCTGGCTGATGCGCAGCGCCGCCGCCGCGCGATGGAATCCGCCGTAGGTTCCCACCGCCAAAAATGTCTCGATTTGGTCGATTTCCATGGTTTCGCCCTCGGGCCAACCAGCGGGTACCGCCAGCCCGCCGAACGCGACGCCCTAAACCGCGTTCCTGCAACGTCCGCGCCACCCAAACGTACTAGGCGTCCCGATAACAATAATCTATCAAGCCGATAACGCCAATCAGTTTGACTGATTGCGGTTCTCCACGCACACTCGCTTGCGCTGGCGGCCCAACGCTTCGACATTTAAAGAGGAAAACGCATGACCACGAGCGGCAATCATCAAAACGGCAATCATAAATCCCTCGATCACGCCTGGGCCGCCGAACCACGCTGGAACGGCATCACCCGCCCCTACACCCAGAAAGACGTCGACCAGCTCCGCGGCTCGATCCACGTCGAACACACTCTCGCGCGCCTCGGCGCCGAACGCCTCTGGAATCTGCTGCACACCGAACCCTACGTCGCCGCCCTTGGCGCGCTCACTGGCAACCAAGCCGTCCAGCAGGTCGGCGCGGGCCTGCAGGCCATCTACCTCAGCGGCTGGCAAGTCGCCGCCGACGCCAACAATGCCGGGCAAATGTATCCCGACCAGAGCCTCTATCCCGCCGACAGCGTGCCCAACGTGGTGCGCAAGATCAATCAGAGCCTGACCCGCGCTGATCAAATTCATCACGCTGAAGGCCAAAACGGTGGGAAGAACGATACGTATTGGTTCGCGCCGATCGTCGCCGACGCCGAAGCCGGTTTTGGCGGCAACCTCAACGCCTTTGAATTAATGAAAGCCATGATTGAAGCCGGCGCTTCTGGCGTCCATTTCGAAGATCAATTGTCATCCGCCAAAAAATGCGGCCATCTCGGCGGAAAAGTTCTGGTTCCCACCGTCGAAGCCATTCAGAAACTCGTCGCCGCCCGCCTCGCCGCTGATGTGATGGGCGTGCCCACGCTAATCATCGCCCGCACCGACGCCGACAGCGCGAACCTGCTGACCACCGACATCGATCCCCGCGATCAGGGATTCATCACCGGCCAGCGCACCGCCGAAGGCTTCTTCCACATTCGCGGCGGCTTGCAATCCGCCATCGCCCGCGGCCTGTCCTACGCGCCCTACGCCGATTTGCTCTGGTGCGAAACGTCCAAGCCTTCACTCGCCGAAGCCCGCGAGTTCGCCGACGCCATCCACGCGAAATTCCCGGGCAAAATGCTGGCCTACAACTGCTCGCCTTCCTTCAACTGGCGAAAAAATCTCGACGACGCCACTATCGCCAAATTCCAGCAGGAACTCGGCGCCATGGGCTACAAATTCCAGTTCATCACCCTGGCCGGCTTCCACGCGCTGAACCATTCGATGTACGAGCTGGCGCGGAACTACAAAGCGCAGGGCATGACCGCCTATTGCGGTCTGCAGGATCGCGAATTCGCCAGCGAGAAAGAATCCGGCTACGAAGCGGTCAAGCACCAGCGCTTCGTCGGCACCGGCTACTTCGATAGCGTCCAGCAGGTCATCACCGGCGGCACGTCATCCACCACCGCGCTGGCCGGTTCCACCGAAACGGCCCAGTTTCACGATAAAAAGGCGCCCGCAACCAACGGCCATGAAGCTCACGCGCATGTTGCCGGAGCGGCCCACTAACGCAACGACCGAGACCGGGGCGGTGGGGAATTAAAGAAGGGGCGGCTCATCGAGCGCGCCCCTTTCACTTTTTGCAGCCCGAAATGTCGGTATAAGAAATTCATCCGGCGAATTCGTTATAGAATTCGCAATTCTGCTTTTCGTAAAAAAGAGGAAACCGCATGTCCGTGATCGCCGCCGTCGCCGAGTGGGACAACCTAACCCGCCGCCTGAACGCCGCCGCGCCCGAGGCCTTCGCCTCCGACGGCCGCGTCTTAAACTTGATGGAAGGCGAATGGAAGGATCCCGGTTTCGGCCGCCACTATACCTCCTCGGTCGATGGCCGCAGCCTCGGCCGCATTCCCATGATTGATCTCGAAACGGCCCTCCGCGCGGTTCGTTTCGCCAAATCCGAATCCGAGGAATGGTCGAAAGTAAGCCTCGACCAGCGCAAGCAGCGCGTCACCGATTGCCTCGAAGGCCTGCGTAAAGAACGCGAACTGATCGCCCTGCTGCTGATCTGGGAAATCGGCAAGCCCTACGCCCAGGCCCTCACCGATATCGACCGCTGCATTAGCGGCGTCGAATGGTACGTCGAAAATATCGATCGTCTGCTCGGCACCCGCGCGCCCATCGGCCTGATTTCCAATATTGCCTCCTGGAATTATCCGATGTCGGTGCTGATGCACGCCGTCCTGGTGCAAGCGTTGGCGGGGAATTCGATCATTTCCAAAACGCCCACCGATGGCGGCCTCTACGCGCTCACGCTCGCGCACGCGATCGCGCGCCGCTGCGGGCTACCGTTGTCGCTGGTCAGTGGTTCGGGTGGGCAGCTCAGTGAAGCGCTGGTCCGCAACGAACACGTCGATTGCCTGGCTTTCGTCGGCGGCAAAACCAACGGCGGCGTAATCGCTTCCAGCCTCTACGACGACCGCAAGCGCTATATGCTCGAAATGGAAGGCGTGAACGCTTACGGCGTCTGGCAGTATTCGGATTGGCCCGCGCTCGCCGCGCAACTGCGCAAGGGATTCGATTACGGCAAACAGCGCTGCACCGCCTACGTCCGATTCGTCGTCCAGCGCGAACTGTTTCCGCAATTCCTGCAGATGTACCTCGGCGTGCTGCAGAATTTGCACTACGGCAACCCGGTGATGGTCGAAAAAGAATCGGACCCGCTTCCGGTGCTCGATTTCGGCCCGCTGATCAACAGTAAGAAAGTCGAAGAACTCCGCGTGCAGTACACCGAGGCCCTGGGCAAGGGCGCGGTCAGCGTCTTCGAAGGCACCATCGCCAAAAACAAAGTTCTTCCGAACCAGGATATTTCAGCCTACCTTCCTCCGGCTGCGCTGCTGAATATTCCGCGCAACACCAAGCTCTATCACAGCGAGCCTTTCGGCCCCATCGACACCATCGTGGTGGTCGATCACCTCGAAGAAGTAGTCTCCGAAATGAATTTGTCGAATGGCAGCCTGGTCTCTTCGTTCGCCTGCGACGAAGCCGACACCGCGAAAAAAGTAATTTCGGAACTGCGCGGCTTCAAAGTTGGCTGGAACACGATCCGCTCACGCGGTGACCGCGAAGAAGTCTTTGGCGGCATCGGACAATCATGGAAAGGCTGCTTCGTCGGCGGGCGCTATCTGGTCGAAGCCGTCACTCAAGGCGCGGCCGGAGAAAAACTGTTCGGAAATTTCCCGGACTACACCCAGCTGCCGGACGAAGTCACGGCCAAAGCCGCCGCCCAGAAAGCGGGCGGGAAATAGCCCGCTTTCACGATTTGCGCAGCACGCGGACGAATTTCGCGGTAGTCACCGCTTGGCCCACGTGCCTTTGCGTATGGTCGGCCACATGAACCAGCAGGCCCCCCACGCTAGTCGGCAATTTCTTTCCACCAACGACTCGCGGTTCAGCCAGAGTACTCGGATCGATGGCCCTGATCCGCCGCGCCGCCGCTGCGAAGCTTGCCTCGATCTCGCCAAATACTTCGTCTCGAGTCGCGCCCGCTTCTTGCTCACTCTTCAGCGCCGCAATCTGAGTCGCGTCCAGCGCTCGTCCTTCAGCGTAGGTCAACAAGCGATCGATGCTCCGGGCGATATGCCGCAAGTGAAACGCGACCGGCGCAATTCCCTCGAAGCCTGCATTCAATTCTTCATCGGTGAGCGCACCACACCAGTGGCGCAAATCGACCTTGGCTAGGTCCAAAGCGTGCAGCACCGCGCGCTGCACCGCGGGAATTTCCCCGAGCGTCCCGCGCAGCCACGGTTCCGGCAGATGTGCATCGGCCATCAGGCGAATCTCCGCGTACAAACTATCGCATCAAATGTGGGATGGACAGCGTGAAGTGCGGAACGTCGCAGCACCGAAGCTGCGAGCACCAGATTACTTCGCGGGAGATTCGGGTGGAAGCGTGGTAGCCGCCGGCGTGGTAGCCGCCGGCTTCGTCTCCGCCGGCTTTTCTTTACCGTCGGCGCCTTCTGCTTTTGCCGGCGCGTCATCGTCGCCGGGCGCATGCACCAAATACTGAACGATCAGCGACACCCGCCGATTGATCGGATCGAGCGGCGCGTCGGGCTTGCGCAACCGCTGGTCTGCAAATCCACGCACCTGCGTCACCTGATCGCCGCCAATTCCGTTCACCTGCATCAGGCGGCGCGCTGAATTCGCGCGGTCCGCGGATAATTCCCAATTGCTGTAATGCCCCTTGCCGGAATACGGCTTCGAATCCGTATGCCCTTCGATCGCCAGCTTGTTCGGAAGTTTTCCCAACTCCTGCGCCAACTTGATCACCAGCTCTTGTCCGTCGGAATTCAGTTCCGGACTGCCGATGTCGAAAAACGTGCCCTTGGCGGATTCCAGTAGCTCGATGCGCAATCCTTCGTTGGTCACCGTCATGTCGATATGATTCCGCAGCTTGTCGAAATTCGGCACTTCGCGAATCGCCTTTTGCAGCTGCTCCTTTAAGGCCTGCATGTTGTCTTTGGACAGCACGAAATTCTCGCCCTGCCCGACCATGTCGCTGCCGACCTTCTTCGACGTGCCGGTAGGATCCTTAAAATAGCCGCCGACCGCGTCCTGCACCTGCTTGCTGCTGTTCAGCAGCCACAACACGATAAACAGCGCCATCATCGCGGTAACGAAATCGGCGTAGGCGACCTTCCACGCCCCTCCATGGTGGCCGCCGTGGCCACCTTTTTTCTTGATAATGATAATCGTTGGCTTGACAGTCATGGATTCGCGGGTGAAATGGCGCTAAGCCGCCACCGGCGCGTCGCCTTTGTCTTTTATGAATTTCTCCGCGTCCTGAAAGCTCGGCCGCACATGCCCCGGAATCGCACGCCGCCCGATTTCCACTGCCATGGTTGGCGCGGTCCCCTTCATGAACGCAACGATCATCACGCGCAGCACCTGATAGTAGGAGTGTTCGTCGTCGACGGCCTTCGCCATATTTGCCGCCACCGGACCCACCAACCCGTAGCACAGCAAAATTCCCAGGAAGGTTCCCACCAGCGCTGACGCCACCTTGTGCCCGATTTCTTCTGGCGGCCCGCCCAGCGCTCCCATGGTGATCACTACGCCCAGCACCGCGGCCACGATGCCCAACCCCGGCAGGGAATCGGCCATGGTCGAAAGTGCCGCGATCGGCAATGTCGCCTGATGGTGGTGCACGTCCATATCGTTCTCGATCATCTGGTCCGCGTCGAAAGGCTCAATGCCGCCGCTCGACGCCATGCGCACCGAATCGCAGACGAACGCCAGCGCGTGATGATCCTTTAGGAATTTCGGATACTTCGAAAATATCGCGCTCTGCTCCGGATTGTCGCTGTCCGTTTCGAGCGCCATCAAACCATCCCGCCGCGCGCGCGTGAACAGCTCGAACATCATCTTCATCGTTTCCAGATATTTCGCCTTGCTGTATTTCGTGCTGCCAAAAGCGCTACCCAGCCCGCCCACCATCTTTTTCAAAATGTGCAGCGGATTCGCAATTAAAACCGTCCCGATCGCGGCGCCGCCGATGATGATCAGCTCGGCCGGCTGCATCAAGACTTTCAGGTTTCCTTTTTCCATTAGGTAGCCGGCCACCACCGCGCCGAATACCACCACGATGCCGATAATCGTGAACATCCCGCTTGGCTCCCCGTAGTCTGTATCGAAGTCTGTATCGAAGTCTGTGTCGAAGTCTGCGTCTACGTCCGTTTCTCTGCGTTACTTCGTAGGCTGCAATCCGCTCGCTCGCGATTTCTCCGCCAGCCGGCTTTCCGCCCGTCGGATCAGCGCCTCGACCGTGTCGTCGCGCTCCACCGTAGCGATCGCAATCGTGGCCGCCACCGGAAAATTATCGCCCCACCATTTCACCCGCATGTTGTTCGCGATGGTCTGCAGCCGCATCCCCAGCCGTTCCGCGTCCAGCGCATTGCACTCCGGCAGAACGGCCAAAAATGTATCGTCGTTGAGCCGCCCCAGCGAATCCGTCGGCCGCAGGCTGGTGATGATCGTCTGCGCCGCTACTTGCAGGATTTCCCGAATCGCCGCCGGCCCGTATTGCCCGCGTAACTCCGGCAGCCGGCTCACCCGCACTCCCGCCAAGCTGAACGGTAGCCGATGCTCCGCAAACGTCATCAATTGTTGCTGTGCGATCGTTCGCAGATAACCTGAACTCAGCACTCCCTGCGTCTCGTCCATGCACCCATATTCTTCCAGCTTGTAATGCCGCCGGTCCGAATCGAGCGACCAGCGATCTTCTTCGAATCCCTCCGCGGCTCCGACAATCGTTCCGTCGCCATCGCGAATGGGCGCGGCCCACACCCGCAACAAAACCTGATGCCCGGCCCGATGCCGGATCGAAACATCCGAACACGTGGGCTTCCCGTCGCGCAGCACCTCCGCCAGCGCGCCGCCGATCTCGCAATATCCCGTTACTTCTTCGTTGTCCTGCGGCGGGAAAAAATCCCGGCAAAAATGTCCCACCACGTCCTGCCGCAAATAGCCCGTGATGCGCTCCGCGCCCTCATTCCAGAATTGAATGCGCTGGTCCCGGCCCACGAAATACATGCCGGTGTGCATACTCTCCAGAATCGAGCGCAGAATTTCAGGCCTTTCCAGCAGTGGCATGGAGCTCTCCACTAAGAATCATCGGTTGCAACCGGAAGGAGCATTAGAGTCCAAAGGCCGGTTGGTTTCGCGGCGGTTACTCGCGCGTTTCTCTGCGGATTTTTTCCATTCCACCGCGAATTTTCTGCGTTATCCTCGTTTACGTTGTTGTAACAAACGGCGATTACTCTCGTAATCTGCTAAACGCAATCGTCCGTGTCGTTTGCCGTGAATCTGAAAAAGAGGCCCGTGGATGGAAAAGCGAAATTTTCTGTTTGTTTCCCTGAGCGGTTTGATCAGCGACATCGCCTGGCAAGTCTCTAAAGAAGGCCACGAAGTCCGCTATTACATTGCCGACAAGAAAGAGCGCGATATCGCCGACGGTTTCGTCGCCAAATCCAAAGACTGGGAAAAAGATGCCGAGTGGGCCGACATTCTAATTTTCGACGACACCCTGGGCCAGGGTGAAAGAGCCGCCGCGCTTCGCGCCCAAGGCAAAAAGGTCATCGGCGGCACCGCCTATTCCGACCGCCTCGAAGACGACCGTTCCTTCGGCCAGGAAGAACTGAAGAAAGCCGGCGTCGGCATCATTCCGTACCGCGAATTCGAATCCTTCGACGAAGCCATCGAGCACGTGCGCGAAAATCCCGCGCGTTACGTCATCAAGCCCAGCGGCGAAGCGCAAAATAACAAGCGCCGCCTGTTCGTCGGCGAAGAAGACGACGGCCAGGACGTTATCTACATGTTGGAGGCCTACAAAAAGGCGCTCTCCGACGAAATTAAAGTTTTCCAGCTGCAGCGCCGCGTCACCGGCGTCGAAGTCGCCGTCGGCGCCTTCTTCAATGGCACCAAATTCGTCCATCCCATCAACATCAATTTCGAACACAAAAAATTGTTCCCCGGCGAAAACGGGCCGCCCACCGGAGAAATGGGCACCACCATGTTCTGGAGCGAGCCTAACCACCTCTTCGACGAAACGCTGCTGAAAATGGAACCGAAACTCGCCGAGGAAGGCTACATCGGCTATATGGACCTGAACTGCATCGTGAATCATCACGGCATTTACCCGCTGGAATTCACTTCGCGCTTCGGTTATCCCACCATCAGCATCCAGCAGGCCGGGATGATCACCCCCATCGGCCAATTTTTCTGGGACCTTGCCAGCGGCCTCGACCCGAAGTTAAAAGTCCGCAGCGGATTTCAGATCGGCGTCCGTATCGTGGTCCCGCCGTTTCCTTTTGACGATGACGAGACCTTCGATTCTTTCTCGAAGAACGCCGTCATCGTTTTCAAGAAGCCCCCCGTCGACGAAATGCGCATCGAAGACGTAAAAATCGTTAACGGCCAGTGGCTCATCGCCGGCACCTCCGGCGTAATCCTTATCGTGATCGGTCTCGGCCAGACCATGAAGCAGGCTCAGGCCCAGGTGTACTCCCGCATCAAAAACGTGCTGATCCCCAACATGTACTACCGCACCGACATCGGCGACCGCTGGGTCGAAGACAGCGACCGCCTCCACACCTGGGGCTACCTGCGCTAGAAAAATCGGCCGCGTCTATCGAAATGCCCTGTGCGACGACGCCCCGTCCGCTTGTCATCTCCTTTTCCCTGCGATAAAGTTACGCGCTCAAACTCACGGAGCGCGAACCCCGATGCCAGTCGTAGTAGGTCAGGACAAACTGAAAGTTTTGATTCGCCGCGCGCGCATCCAAAAACGCGTCGTCGAAGTCGCCCACGCCATCACCAAAGACTTCAAAGGCGAGCGCGTTCATCTCGTCGGTGTCCTCAAAGGCGCCTGCATCTTTCTCGCCGACCTCGCCCGCGAAATTAATCTCGATACTTCCATCGATTTCATCGCCGTCTCCAGCTACGGCAAAGGCAATAAAACCTCCGGCCAGGTGCGCGTCCTGAAAGATTTAGACAGTAGCATCGAGGGCCTGAACGTCGTCGTGGTCGAAGATATTCTCGACACCGGCGTGACCCTCACCTACCTGCTCCGCGTCCTACAGCAACGCAAACCGAAAACTCTGAAAATCGCCGCGCTGCTCGATAAACCCTCGCGCCGCATCAAAGACGTCAAAGGCGATTACGTCGGCTTCACCATTCCCAACGATTTCGTAGTCGGCTACGGCCTCGACTACGCCGAACGCTATCGCAACCTGAAAGACGTTTGCATCCTCACGCTGCCACCGGAAAAAGAATGACTCTTACGCCCGAGCAAATCGCGCGCCTCATCGACCACACGATTCTGAAAGCCGACGCCTCGCGCGACGAAGTCCAGAAAGTCTGCGACGAAGCGCTCCAATATAATTTCGCCTCGGTCTGCGTGAATCCCTGGAACGTGGCTCAGGCCGCCGCGGCCCTGCGCGGCAGCGACGTTCGCGTCTGCGCCACCGTGGGATTTCCGCTGGGCGCGACGCTGCCTGAAGTAAAAGCCTTCGAAACCGAACGAGCCATTCACCACGGCGCGCAGGAAATCGATATGGTCATCAATATCGGAGCGCTGAAATCCGGCCAGCTCGCGGTGGTCGAAGCCGATATCCGCGGCGTGGTCGACGCCAGCCACGCCGGCCGTGCCATCTGCAAAGTCATCATCGAAACCTGCCTGCTCAATCGCGACGAAAAAATCCGCGCGACGCTCGCCGCCAAAAATGCCGGCGCCGACTTTGTCAAAACCTCGACGGGTTTCAGCACCGCCGGCGCCACGCCCGACGACGTGCGCCTGCTGCGCGAAACGGTCGGCCCCGGCACCGGCGTCAAAGCCGCCGGCGGCGTCCGCACCCTCGAAGATCTGTACAAAATGGTCGAAGCCGGAGCCACCCGCATCGGCGCCAGCGCCGGCGTGAAAATCGTCGAACAGGCGCGAGCGGGGAATTCCATGGCAAGTTCGAATCCTGCGCCGTCGAGCGGCAATTACTAACCTAAAAATTTCCCCGCTCCGTAGCGCCAGCCGCACCAGCGCGCCTGTTATAATGTTGGAAAGCAATTTGCGCCGAAGTGATTTGCCGAAGCGTCCCGGCGGGGGCCGGGAGCGTCACCCGATTCGATGGATTCAGCGAAACTCAATACGGCTTTTGACCTTCCAGCGGAGACTCTTTCCATCCTGGCCGAAATTGGCCAGGAAATTAATTCCTCGCTGAACCTCGACGAAGTTCTGCCCAACACCGCCGCGCTCATCAAGCGCCTCATCGACTACGAAATTTTCGCGGTACTGCTCCCCGAAGAGGGCACCAAGCAGATGTATTTTCGTTTCGCCATCGGTCATCGCCCCGAAGTCGTCGAGCACTGGCGCATCCCCATCGGCGAAGGAATCATCGGCGCCGCGGCCGCCACTGGCCAGCCCGTCCGCGTCGGCGACGTCCATGCCGACTCGCGCTACTTGAGCGCCGTCGAAGACGTTCGCTCCGAACTCGCCGTTCCGCTCATCGTTCGCGGCCGCGTCATCGGTGTCCTCGATATCGAAAGCAAGCAGCCCGATTATTTCACCCGCGACCAGCAAAATATCATGATGCTGATCGCCTCCCGCATCGGCACCGCCATCGAAAACGCCAACCTCTTCGAACACGAACGCAATCAGGCCGAAACTCTTCTGCTGCTGAACGAAGTCGCTCGCGAAGCCAACTCCACGTTATCAGTGGAAGAAGTCTTGCGTCGCGCCGCCGAACTTACCAAGCGCCTGATCGACTACCAGATTTTCAGCATTCTGCTCTACGACGACGCCAGCAAAACTTTCCGCCACCGCGTCACTGTGAAGTTCGGCCAGCGCGTCCAGGAAAAACATGCCGTGCCGGCGCACGAAGGCATCGTCGGCGCCGCGGCGTCCTTGAAACGCACGGTCGTCGTTCCTGACGTAACCCTCGACCCGCGCTATCTGCGCATCAATCCCGAAACGCGCTCCGAGCTTGCCGTGCCCATGCTCAGCAAAGACCGCGTCGTCGGAGTCATGGATCTCGAGAGCCCCCAGCTCAACTATTTCACTCCGGATCATGTCCAGGCGCTCTCGATCCTCGCCGCGCACTTGGCGGTCTCCATCGAAAACGCGCGCCTCTACGAAAAAGTGGCCAGCGATGAAGCTCGCATGGAGCGCGACCTCAGCGCCGCCCGCCGTATTCAGGGCGCACTGCTGCCGCGCCTTCCCGGTCCGGAATTTGGCTTGGATATCGCCGCCCGCGTTGTCTCTTCGCGCGAGCTCAGCGGCGACCTCTACGATTTTCTTCGCTATGGCCCGCAGGAATTGGCCATCGCCGTCGGCGATGTCAGCGGGAAGGGGAGCGCCGCCGCGCTTTATGGCGCCGTAGCTATCGGCACGCTGCGCAGCCTGGGCCCGCAAAAACACCGGCCCGCCGAAATGTTGCGCGCCATCAATGGTTTTCTCGGCGAACGCCGCATCGAAGGCCGCTTCATGACGCTCTGCTTCGCCACTTGGCATCGCGGCCGAAAAAAGCTCCGCGTAGCCAACGCCGGCCAGGAACAGCCGTTCCTCTACCACGGCGGCCGCTGCGAACGCATCATGCTGGAGGGGTTCCCGCTGGGGATGTTGGAGGATTCAACCTACGATCAGCGCAGCTACATTCTCGACGAAGGCGACGTGGTCGTCTTTCATTCCGACGGTATCGGCGACTCCCAGAATCCCGCCCTGGAATTTTTCGGCCACGAGCGCCTAGCGCAAATCATCACCACTCATCACGCGTCATCGGTCGACGCCATCGCCGACCACATCCTCGAAGAAGTCGACGCCTTCACCGGCGGCGCCCACCCCTTCGACGACCGCACCCTGGTAGTCCTAAAAGTTAAGTAAGCCATGGCGTTGCTGAGCGCGTTTAAAGATGGCTCACTGTTAAACACTCCAGCGCGAAGCGCCGCCGCAGTTCGCTGGCCCACCACCCAACCGTCGTCATTCTGAGCGAAGCGAAGAATCTCATCCAGTCCAGAGTCGCGCAGGCCATCACGTCGAGCACCCGGCCCTCAGCCAGCGAATCTGGATCGATCCGGCTCTGCCGCCGAGCAGAACGTCATCGCCCAAACCGCCCTCGGCCGTCATCCAGAGGAGCGCAGCGACCAAGGACCTCTCTTCGATCGCTTCGGCATCGCCCAACCCAACTCGCCGCTACTCTCCCGCCTTTACCACCGCCGGCCTCTTCTGCAAATTCGGATGCAGAAAATCAATCACCGAAGTATTAAACAATCCGTTCTGATCCACAAACGTCATATGCCCGCTCTTCGGCAAAATCACCATCTCCGATCCCGCAATCTTCTCGTGCATCTCCTGCGACAACGCCGGATCACACTCGTCATGATCCCCGACCAAAATCAAAGTCGGCACCTGAATCCCCGGCAACCGGTCCACATACTCCACTGACTTCAAATTCCCATCGATTACGAATTCGCCGTCCGAGCCCCACATCTCCCGGTACAAATCCCAGGACTGCACCCCCATCGCGATCGGATCGAAATTCGGATCCGGATGGTTGTGGTACAAATAAGGAAAGTAGCCCTCGCCCCAGGCCGCAATCATGTAGTCGTTTGTATAGCGGTTCTTTTCGTAATCCGCGCCATGCCCGAAAAGGCCTGCTTTTTCCATGGCGTCGATGCGTCCGCGCAATTCGGGCGTCATCTTTTCCTTCATCTTCACGAACACCTGATTCAGCTGCGCGTTGCTCGGAAACGTGCTGCACAAAATCAAATGCGTCAGGTTGTTCTGATATTTCAAGGCATAAGCCTGCGCCAAAACCCCGCCGTAGGAATGTCCCAGCAAACTGATTTTCCCCAGCACCAGTCCCTGCCGCACCGCCTCGACGTCTTCCACCATGTTCTCGACCGTGTATCCGGCCGGGTCTTCCAGCTTCTGCGATCTTCCCGATCCGCGCTCGTCGATAAAAATTAACCGGTTGTGCCGCGCCAGCGGCAGCAGGTAGGGCAAGAAATAATCGTGCGAGGCTCCCGGCCCGCCATGCACGATCACCAGCGGCGCTCCGCGCCCGATGGTCTTGTAATAAATCAGCACGCCTCGCGAATCGATATAGCCCTCTTGAATCGGATACGAAGCCGGCGTCATGCGCGGCAGGGGAGTGGCCTCTTGGTTTGCGGCGTGCGGCGCCGGCGCCGTGGCCGGAGCCGCGCTTTCATTCGCCTGCGCTTTCACGCCGGACGAAAACGAACCTATGCACAGCAGCGCCACCGCGCCGAACAGAAACTTTGCTTTCATCGTGGTTCTCCTCGGAAAATTGGGAACAGCGAATGCGGGCTACCGTTCTCCCCAGCGCAATTTGCTTCGCAGTATTTCGTAATACGTTAATCGCGGCGCGCTTACGAATTTCACCTTCGCCTTTGATTTCGTGATCACCACGCGATCTTTGGGTTCCAGTTGAAACCCGATTTGGCCGTCCAGGGTCAAGAAAGCCGGCTCGTCGCCCTCGGCGAAATCGAGTTCCACCCGCGAAGTATCGGGAATGACCAGCGGCCGATTCGTAAGCATGTGCGGGCAGATCGGAGTGATCACGAATGCGTCGAGGTTAGGGTGGATAATCGGCCCGCCCGCCGCCAGCGAATACGCCGTCGAACCCGTCGGCGTCGCCACGATCAATCCGTCGGCGCGGTAGCGCCCCACGTGATTGCCGTCCACCGCTACGTCAAAATCCAGCATGCGTGCCAAAGCCGCCTTGTTCGCCACCGCATCGTTCAAAGCGCACTGTGTTTCGGAAGTCTTGTTCGCGTGGACGATTTCCGCGTCGAGCATCATGCGCTCGGTAGTTCGATGCTTCCCGTCCAGCACGCTTTCCAGCACGGGATATAACTCGTCCAGCGTCACGCTGGTCAGGAATCCAAGCCCGCCGAGGTTTACCGCCAAAATCGGAACAGCATGCCCATGCAGCGCCCGCGCCGCGGCCAGCAAAGTCCCGTCCCCGCCAAGCACGATCAGCAAGTCCACCTTACCGGCCATTTCTTCCCGCGAACACGACGCCCCGTCCCCATCCACGGTCGTCGCCGTCCGCGAATCGACGAAAGTTTCAATCTTCCGCCCGCGCAGCCACTCCCGTAGCGGCGGCACCACCGCCGCCACCATCTCCGCAACAGGTTTGCAGATAATCCCAGCAGAACGAATCATGTGAGTGCCGAATTTTACTCTACACTCGCCCGCGGGCGTGGAGAAAAAACTCCAGGTTGCCTTCCGTTCCCGGCAAGCGGCTCGGTTTTACGCCTAGCAGTTCCAAACCAACCCCGCGCGCGCCAGCCTCAACGCGTTCGATGGCCTTCTGATGCAGCGCGGCATCTTTAACAATCCCGCCCTTGCCAATTTCACCGCGTTCCAGCTCGAACTGCGGCTTGATCAGTATCAGAAACTCCGCGACAGGTGCCGCCGCAGCCACCACCGCCGGCAAAACCTTCGTCACCGAAATAAACGAAACGTCGATCGTCACAAATTCCGGCCGCATCAGCCCATCCACGGTCATCAGATCTTCCGGCTTCAGATACCGCGCGTTGCGCTCGACTTTCACCACCAGCGCATGCTGCCGGATCTTCCAATCCAGCTGATCGATCGACACATCCACGGCGAAAACCATCTTCGCGCCATTCTGCAGCATGCAATCAGTGAACCCGCCGGTCGAGCTGCCCACATCCATGCAGATTTTTCCCGCTGGTGACGCCCCAAAATCCTCGAGCGCGCCTTCCAGCTTCAACCCGCCGCGCCCAACATACTTCTGCGCCTCGCCGATCATTTCTACCTGCGCGTCCGACGACACCTGCGTCCCCGGCTTCGTCGCCTTCTGCCCGTTGACCAGAATATTTCCCGCAAGCAGCATCGCCTGCGCACGCTCCCGCGAAGGAGCGAGGCCCCGTTCTGCGATCAGCACGTCCAGCCTGATTTTTCCCGTCTTGGTTTTCTTTAAGGAATTTTCCGACTTCGGGGGTTCGCGATGTTTCTGCGTGGCCATTTTAATAGGGGAAGAAAATCTAGCAGGATTCAAACAACAACGACCAACGCATCACGCCCTACGCGCCACCAGAAATTGCGCCAGTTCCTTCAGTCTCTCGCCGCGCGCGCCAAAATGCTCCAGTTCCCTCAGCGCCTTATTTTCCAAATCCGCCGCAATGTCGCGCGAGACTTCCAGCCCATGCAGCGCCGGATAAGTCGCCTTCTTCTGCGCCTGATCCTTGCCCGCGGTCTTGCCCAGCGCCTCCGACGATTCCTCCACATCCAGAATGTCGTCCACCACCTGAAACGCCCAGCCAATATTTTCGCCAAAACTCATCAGCCGCGTCAGGTCGCTGCGTTCGGCGCCGCCCGCAATCGCGCCCGCCACAATCGACGCGCGAATCAACGCGCCGGTCTTCGCTCGATGAATATATTCCAGCATGCCTTTGTCGCCAGGTTTGCCCTCGGCTTCCAGGTCCGCCACCTGCCCGCCGATCATGCCGCGGTCGGTACCCGCGGCTTCCGCAATCATCGCCAGCAGCGCCAGACGCCGGTGCGGCTCCACCGGAGCCATGGCCAGCGTCTGAAACGCCAGCGTCAGCAACGCGTCACCGGCCAGAATCGCCGCCGCCTCGCCGAATACTTTATGGTTGGTCGGTTTCCCCCGCCGCAAATCGTCGTTATCGAGCGCCGGCAGATCATCGTGAATCAGCGAATACGTATGAATGAATTCCAGCGCGCAGCCCACCTCTAACGCGCCTTCCGCCGTTTCCGAAAACATTCGCGCAGCTTCCAGGCACAAAATTGGCCGGATGCGTTTTCCGCCCGCAAACACGCTGTAGCGCATCGCCTTGTGAATCGAAACCGGCAGCGTCAATTCCGCGGGCAGCAGCCGCTGCAAAACCGTTTCCACCTCCGCGCGATCTTTTTCGAAGAATTCCGGAGTTTTCATCGATTCAAAGCGACCCGCCCAGGTCGGAGATTTCTGAGGTATGCGCTGCAAAAACTAAAAAATTAAGATGCGTCGTCGTTGGCCTCAAACGGTTCCGCCGCGATTTTCCCGTCGGCCTTCTTTAGCAAAATCTCGACCCGCCCTTCGGCCTCTTCCAGTTGCTTCTGGCATTCGCGCGAAAGCTTCACGCCTTCCTCGAAAAGCTTCATCGCCTCGTCGAGCGAAAGGTCCGCGCTTTCCAAACGCTTCACGACTTCTTCCAGCCGCGCCAGCGATTTTTCGAAATCGCCTTTCCTTGCCGGCTCAACCGCCGCAGCGGCCCCCGGTTTCGTTGGTACCGGACTCATAATTCCTCGATGTGCGCGACATGCGCGCGTAGAATCTCCCACCAGTGTAGCGTTGAACCGGATTCTATCGCGACGCGATTATCGGGGCAATGGCACGCTCGCCCCGCGAGTTGCTCAACACCGCGCCTTGTTTTCCCCATTTGCCTCGCGCCTCTTGCTAAAATCGCCGAGATGGCCGCCCCCGTCGCCCTCTCATTTCATCTCCAACGCTCGCGCTTCGTTCGCTGCCGTCCCGGCGCGGCGCACGCCAGCGGTCTGCCGGGTTCTGCGCCATGATCGCCCTGCAGCTTTTCGCCGTCCTGGCCCTGGTCTGCATCAACGCCTTTTTCTCCGCCGCCGAATTTTCGCTCGTCGCCGTCCGCCAGTCCCGCGTCCGCCAACTCGTCGAAAAAGGCGACGCCCGGGCCAAGATTGTCGAACACCTCCTCAGCGATCTCTCCCAGGTCGTCTCCGGAGTCCAGGTCGGCATCACGCTAGCCAGCCTTTCCCTAGGCTATCTAGGAGAAGTCACCCTCGCCGGCATCCTCAGCCCGCTGCTCCTCGCCATCCCCAGCCCCTGGGCCGCCATCGCCGCGCACACTATCGCGCTCATCATCGCCTTCGGCCTGCTCACCATTCTTCAAGTCGTCCTCGGCGAGCTTGTCCCCAAAAGTCTCAGCCTCGCCCGCGCCGAACGCGTCGCGCTCTTAATCGCCCGGCCTTTTCAGTGGTTTCTAAATACTTTCCGCTGGGCCATCGACCTCCTCGACAACTTTGCCGAAAAAATCGTCCTCGCCCTAGGAGTCGTCGCGCCGCACAGCCACACCCTGGTGCGCTCCACCGAAGAATTGCAAGTCATGGTCCAGCAAGCCCGCGACCGCGGCCTGCTGCCCGCCACCGAAGTCAAATTCATCCAGGCCGCGATGGAACTCGGCCAGGTGCAAGTCCGCGAAGTGATGGTCCCGCGCCCCGACGTTCACGCCCTCGCCGCCAGCGCCACCCTCGACGACACCATGACCATGTTCGCCACCACCCAGCGTTCGCGCATTCCGGTCTACGAAACTTCGCTCGATCAAATTCTCGGCTTCGTCCACATCAAAGACATGATCTGGGTACTCCTCGAACGCGCCCGCCGCGCCGAAGAGGGCCAGCCCCAACCGGATTTTCGTCTGCGCAATGTTCTGCGCGATGTTTTGATCGTCCCCGAATCCAAGCCGGTCGGCCAGCTCCTGCTCGAATTCCGCGCCCGCCGCACCGGACTCGCCATGGTCGTCGACGAATTCGGCAGCATCCTCGGCCTGGCCACGCTCGAAGATATCCTCGAGCAAATGGTCGGCGAAATTCACGATGAATTCGACGTCGTCGAACGCCCGCTCAATCTTCCGGATGGCGGCATGATCTTCGACGCCGCCATAAAAATTCGCGAACTCGAAGCGCGCTACAACCTCGTGGTCCCCGAAGATCCGTCTTACGAAACCATCGGCGGTTTCGTGCTCAACCGCCTTGGTTTCATCCCGCGCGGAGGCGAAAGTTTTGAAGCCGATGGTTTCCGCTTCACCGTAATGGAAATGGATCATCGCCGCGTCTCGCGCGTGAAGATGAAACCTCTCCCGCATCCTCTCGCGGAAACCGCCGCAAACGAAACGGCCGCACAACCCGAGCAGGGAACCGCGAAAGAAATCGCGCGAGAATCAGCCGCGGCCAGCAAGCCATCCAAATCGGATTCTGCCGCAGCCCTGGCCAAGCCTGCGTCGAAACCCGCGAAGGCGCCTCGTTAACCATGGCTCTCGCCCGCTATCTCGGTCAGCGCCTGCTTTACGCCATTCCCGCGCTGTGGCTCATCGTCACTATGGTTTTCATGCTCGCGCACATCGTGCCCGGTGATCCGGTCGCGCAAATGCTCGGCGAAGGCGCCCGCGTCGAAGACCTGACCCAACTTCGCCACGCGCTGGGCCTCGATTTGCCTTTGCTCACCCAGTATGGCCGCTACCTCGCCGGAGTCCTCCACGGCAATCTCGGCGAATCGTTTCGCTTTCAGCAGCCGGTCCTGCAAGTGGTCGCGTCGCACTATCCCGCCACGCTGGAACTCTCCATCGTCGCGCTGCTGATCTGCGCCCTCATCGCCATCCCCGCCGGAATCCTCGCCGCCCATCGTCGCGGCGAACGCACCGACCACGTCGTCGGCGTCCTCACTCTCTTCGGACTTTCGATTCCCAATTTCGCTCTCGGCCCGATTCTGATTCTCGTTTTCTCCGTCATCCTCGGCTGGCTCCCGGTCTCCGGACGCGGCGGCCTCACACATTTAGTTCTCCCCGCGTTCACCCTCGGTGCCGCGCTCGCCGCCATTCTCACCCGCATGGTGCGCACCTCGGTGATCGAAGAGCTCTCCGCCGATTACGTCCGCACTGCTCGCGCCAAAGGCCTTCCCGAATCTGCCGTTTTATTTCGTCACGCTTTTCGCAACGCGCTGATTCCCATCCTCACCATTCTCGGCCTGCAGTTCGGCACGCTGCTTGCCGGGACCATCGTCACCGAATCCATTTTTTCCTGGCCCGGCATCGGCCGCCTGGCCGTCCAAGCCATCGGCGCGCGCGATTATCCGCTGCTGCAAGGCTGCATCCTGCTGATCGCCGTCTCCTACGTTTTCGTAAATCTGCTTACGGACTTCATCTACGCCGTCGTCGACCCGCGGGTGCGCCTCGAATGAGACCCCAAACAAGGCGCCGCCGATGAACCGCGCATTTTCAGCAACCGCCGAATTTCTGCGCCGCAGCGGCCCCGGGCGCATCGGCTTCGCTCTCTCTTTATTTTTGCTTTTCGTCGCCGTTGCCGCGCCCTGGATCGCTCCCTACAGTCCCACCGCGCAGGATCTTCCCGCGCGCCTCATCTCGCCCACCGCCCAGCATTGGATGGGCACCGACGAACTCGGCCGCGATATTCTCTCGCGCATCATTTTCGGCACGCGCGTCTCCATGCTGGTCAGCGTTTCGGTCGTCTTCGGAGCCGGAATCATCGGCCTCGCCATCGGCGCGGTCGCCGGCTACTTCGGAGGCTGGTTCGATCGCCTGATCAACATTGTGCTGATCAACGCGTTCCTGTCGTTTCCGGGAATCTTGCTGGCCATCGCCTTCGCCGCCTTCTTAGGCCCCGGCATCAGCAAAGTAATTTTGGCATTGGTGGTAACTGGATGGGCGGGATACGCGCGGCTAGCCCGCGCGCAAATTCTGCAAGCCAAGGAAATGGAATACGTGCTGGCCGCCAGATCGCTGGGCGCCACGCACGCCCGAATTCTAATCCGTCACTTGCTTCCAAATATTTTGCAGCCAGTCCTGGTCCAAGCGACCATCGCCATGGCCGGAGCCATCCTGGCCGAATCCACGCTAAGCTTCCTCGGCGTCGGTGTCCTCGCCCCCATGCCCAGCTGGGGAGCCATGCTCAACGACGCTCGCGGCCACCTCTTCGACGCCCCGCACCTGGTAATTTTCCCCGCCCTCGCCGTAATGACCGCCGTCCTGGCTTTCAACCTTCTAGGCGACGCCCTCCGCGACTGGCTAGACCCGCGCATGCGCTCCCACCTGATCATCGCCTCGCTAACCCGCTAACGATTCGATCAACGATCCTGCTCTGCCGCCGAATCTGACACCAACACTCAACCGTATTTGGCCGTCATCCAGAGGAGCGCGCTTCGCGACGAAGGACCTCTCTTCGATTCGAACTTCTCGCCCAGCCCCGAGCGACCGCACCTGTAGCGGCCGGCTTCAGCCGGGCAGCCGTTGAGTTTGCTTTTGGCTTGCTGAAGGAAAAGGAGGGAACGACTCGACCTACGACTCGACCTGCACCACCACTTCCGCCCCGCGCCCAATCCCCAACGCTCGCGAAGCATTACTCTTATTCACGCTCAATTCCAAATACCCGCTCGACCCTACAATCGCAAACGGTTCTCCCGCCGCGCCCGACGCAAACGTCGGCAGTATCTTCTTGATCTCCGCCTTTCCCGCCCGAATCGTAAACTTCGCATCCGGCACCACCAACGCCGGAAAATCCGCAATCTTCAAATTCGTCATCAAATTTCCAAATGCATCCACCTTCAGCACAATCCCCTTAAATGCATTCCCATCCACCTTCGGTTTCGGAATGCTGAACCGCACGAAATCCTCAATCGGCTCGCCAAACGCCGCCGTCTGCCACGATTTCGAAAGCCAGGCCGCCACTGGAGCGAAAATATCCCGCCCGTGAAACGTGCTGCTCACCGGATTCCGAAAATAGTGCTCCGACGTAATGTTCCACACATACAGCGCTTCGGTCTGATCGTAAACCCCCGAAAGCACGCCATTATCCGGCGCGATAAAATAATGCTGATCGCTAGCCACCAGAATCGGCCGCCGCGGCGTTCCCACTCCAGGATCGACGACGACCAAATGAATCGTCTTCGGCGGAAAATAGGAATATTCCTGCGCGACGGTCACCGCCCCATCGAGAATGTCGTGCGGCAGCACGTGATGGGTGATGTCCACGATGTTCACGTCCGGATTGATGCTCAGAATCACGCCCTTCATTACGCCCACCAGGTGATCCCCAGTGCCGTAGTCCGTCGTCAATGTGATGATTGGCCGCGCCAAGGTTTTCTCCTGATGGGTTTCACGCGCCGCGTGTGAAAGAAATAGCCGCCCACCGCTAATTCGACGCTAACCGCCGCCCCACAACGTGTCAAGGCAACCTCCGCAACCGCGTGCTTCCCAGTTACGCAGCCGTTTCCCCGCCGGAGCGGTTGTCGAGGAATAAAGGCCGCGCCGAACACGCCGCGTGGACCGACACTCCGCCACCGCCGTGCTACCGTGGAATGTGCCCAAAATATTCGCACCCGCTCAAACCATCGAGCTTCGCCGCCAAACACCGCAGCTTCTCCGCGTCATCCTGAGGAGCGCCTTTGCGACGAAGGATCTCATCCGTGCTGCCGCGCCCGAATCGAAACGGCCAAGCCTCGGTCGAAGGTCCGTCGCGGAGCGCGTCGCCCGCGCCCTGGCTAGTCGCGAAGCGTCCGTCGGAGCCCGCGTTGCCCAGCCCATTTTGGAGTGCGGCGGCTCTGCCGCCGCTTTTGACCCGCCGCCCATGCCGCCCAGACGATCCGCGGCGAAGCTCCTTCGGAATGCAGCAACCAAGCTTCCGGCTCAGCCGGCGGCCCTGCGTCCCAAATTTCTAATCGCAAAATGGATTATTAGAAACACACTTAACTCTCGCAGAATCAACACCCGCACCTGTTCTAATCGCAACGTAACGTCAGCGGAGGCAAGAAAACGTTTCGACTTTTCCGCCAAGGTCGACCCCCAAAATCGCCTCCTTGACCCCTATATCCGAGGCCGCTATCCTGACTAAACCCGGCAAAAACCATGCCCATCTACCTCGACTACAATTCGACTACTCCCATCGACGCAGCGGTCCTCGCCGCCATGCTGCCGTTCCTCGCCGAGAACTACGGCAACGCCAACTCGATCCACTCCGCCGGCCAACGTGCCCGCGCTGCGGTCGACGCCGCCCGCCAGTCCGTCGCCACCCTCCTCGGCGCCAAGTCCTCCGAGATCGTCTTCACCTGTGGCGGCACCGAGTCCGACAACCTCGCCATCTTCGGCATCGTCAATCCCTGCGACCAGCCCCGTAAGCACGTCGTGACCACCGCCATCGAGCATCACGCCGTCTTGAATACTGCCCAGGCTCTTGAAAAGCAGGGCGTTGACGTGACCTACGTCCCGGTGTCGAAAGAAGGAATCGTCGATCCCGAGGATATTCGCGAAGCCATCCGGCCCGAAACCGTGTTGGTCAGCGTGATGCTAGCCAACAACGAGCTGGGCACCATTCAGCCCATCGCCGAAATCGGCGAGATCGCGGCGGAAGAAGATGTCTACTTCCATTGCGACGCCGTCCAAGCCGCGGGGAAGATGCGCATCGACGTCGAACGTCTCGGCGTTGATCTGCTTTCGATTTCCGGACACAAACTCTACGCGCCGAAGGGCGTCGGCGCGCTCTACGTGCGCACCGGCACCGAACTTGGCCCGCTTTTCTACGGTGGACACCATGAACGCGACCGCCGCCCCGGCACGGAGAATGTCGCGGGTATCGTCGGACTCGGCAAAGCCGCCGAGCTGGCCATGGAAAATTTGAATTCCGATGCCGTGCGCATCGCGGCCCTGCGTGACCGGCTGGAAAATGCGCTAATCCGGCTTCCGGGAGTGAAGGTCAACGGCAACGCGCGCGACCGCGTGCCGAATACTTCCAATCTTTCGTTCGAAGCGGCGGGCGGGGAAGCGCTGGTCATCGCGCTCGACCTGCAAGGCGTGATGTGCTCGTCGGGAGCGGCGTGTTCTTCCGGCGCCGTCGAACCGTCGCACGTGCTCACCGCGATTGGCCTTTCGTCCGATCAGGCCCGTTCCAGTTTGCGTTTCAGCCTGGGCCGGCCAACGACCGATCGCGAAATGGACGAAGCGATTCGTATCATTCCGCCGGTGGTGGAGCGTTTGCGCGCGCTTTCTCCTCTGAGTGTGGGAGCATCCACGATAAGATAGATACACACTAAAAATGTCGACGCTGACCCAATTCGAGACGCGTAGTTCTGCCCAGCCGGTCGCGACCGCCAACACGGTCGCGGTGGCCATGAGCGGGGGTGTGGACAGCTCGACCGTCGCGGCGATCCTTCATCACCGCAACCAGGCCATCGTGGGCCTGACCATGCAACTCTGGAATCAGCGCCGCCTGCCCGAACTGCAAAATATCGGCGGGCCGGCGCAGCATCGCTGCTGTTCGCACGACGACGTCTACGACGCGCGTCGCGTGGCCGAGCACCTGAATATTCCGTTCTACGTCGTAAATTTCGAGCGCGAATTCGAGAAGAACGTCATCAAGCCGTTCGTGAAGGACTACCTCGAAGGCCGCACGCCGATTCCGTGCACCATGTGCAATAACCATGTGAAGTTCGATCAGCTGCTCGTGACCGCGCGCCAGATTGGGGCCGAGCGCATCGCCACCGGCCATTATGCGCGGGTGCGCCACAATGCCGAGACTGGCCGCTATGAATTGCTGCGCGCTGTCGACGAATCCAAAGACCAGACCTATTTTCTCTTCGGGCTCACCCAGGAGCAGCTGGCCCGCACCGACTTCCCGCTGGGCGAACTCTCCAAGAACGAGGTGCGCGACATCGCGCGCGAACTCCAGGTTCCAGTCGCCGACAAGCCCGAGAGCCAGGAAATCTGCTTCGTGCCCACCGGAAATTACGTGAAGTTCATTGAAGGATATTTGAAGGAGCAGGGTAGCGCGCTACCGCAGGAACCCGGCGACATCGTCACCACCACCGGCGAAGTTCTCGGCCGCCACTCCGGCTTGCATCAGTACACCGTCGGCCAGCGCAAGGGCTTGGGAATTTCCACGGCCCATCCGATGTACGTCGTTTCGCTCGACCGCGCCCAAAATCGCCTGGTCGTCGGCGAAGATCGCGAACTTCGTTCGACCACCTGCGACGTCCGCGACGTGAATTGGATTCCGTACGTCATGCCCGACGGCCCGGTTCAAGCCGAGGTGCGCATTCGCAACCGCCACGAACCCGCCGCAGCCGAAGTCGTGGCCCTCGACGCCAGCACCGCTCGCGTCACCTTCCACGAACCGCAGCGCGCCATCACCCCCGGCCAGGCCGCCGTCTTCTACTCCGGCGACCAAGTCCTCGGCGGCGGTTGGATCCGTTAGACGAACATCAACGCGAAGCGCCCAAACATAAAATTAAATTGGAAATTGAAAAACTAGGAATGAGATTCGAGGAAAGCGTCAGATGAAAAGTTCTTCATCTTGCGAGGCTACTTCCGATTCGACCACGCCTGCTTGTTGCCGGCGCAGCATATCCAAACCAACCTTAATTCCTTTCATCACCGCGGAAGCCTGGCGAATCGGCCCCCACAAAGTGTTGCGGAATTTGGTTCCGGCTTCGTCGACGACTTCCATCGCGCCGGTAAGAATCTGGTCGGCGCGGATCACTTGAATCTGCAGGCGCTCGATGGTGTCGGTGAAGATGCGGTCGACTTTCTGGGCCTGCGAACGAGCAAGGCGAGTAATCTCCGCGGTGTCATTCATCACACTGGAAATGCGGCCTTCGGAGTCTTCGAGGATGCGGTTGACGCGAGTCAGGATCGGATCGATGCGGGCTTGCAGGTCGGTCGAGACGCGGGTGAAATGCTCGAGGGACTTCTTCAGCGACAGCATCATCCCGACCATTACCGCCATCTGGATGACGATCGCAACCGCCGCAATCACGATGAACGCTTCGACCCAACCGGACATAAAGCTCCTGAACTAAGCTCCCGAGCTACAACCTGCGCCGCAAACTGCTGGTCGCCTACGAGGCTCGGGATTCGCGCTTGTAGGTGTCCTTGCCGGCTTCCACCGCTTCGGCCAAGGCATCCTTCTGCCGGTCCATGATCTCTTTGCTGCGTTCGAGCAGGTCCTCCGCGCGTTCGCGGAGCTCGCGCGCCTTGCGTTGCGCGTAGTCGCGGCCCTCATCGGCCTTCTCACCCAGGAATTCGCGGGTATCTTCGCCAGACCTCGGCGCGAACAGAACACCTATAAGGGCACCAATTCCCAAACCCACCAGAAAAATGCTGGCCTTCGATCCGCCGTTGCTGTCACTCATGAAGCACCTCTCAAATTCACAGTAGCATACGATTTGCAACCCAGGCAAGCAATCGAGGATTTACGTTACAAATTCGTCGCCGGAATATCGGCGGACGGCGTCGGTTTGATGTTATGCAACGCGTCGTAAACGCGCTGCGCCTGCGCGCGCGGCACTTCCGCGGCGATATCTTCGACGCTCAGTTCCTTAAGGCGAGTGACGCTGCCGAAGCGGCGCAGCAGTTTCTGCGCGGTGCGATTGCCGACCCCGGCGATATCGGTCAGCGAAGTCCGCAGGCGAGTCTTCGCGCGGCGCTGGCGATGGAAGGTGACGGCGAAGCGGTGGGTTTCGTCGCGGATCTGCTGGATCAGGTGTAGGACCGGCGAGTGGTGGTCGAGAATCACCGGCTCATCTTCGCGGCCGAGCACGTAGAGAATTTCTTCCTTCTTGGCGATGCTGGCCAGCGGCTGATTGATGATGGCGAGCCGGTCGAGCGCTTTCGCGGCAGCATGGAGCTGGCCGAGTCCACCATCGATCAGGATCAAGCTGGGCAGCGCCTTATCCTCGGCTTGCAGGCGACGGTAACGACGTTCGACCGCTTCCTGCATGCTGGCGAAATCGTCGCGCAGAATTCCGGCGGCTTTTTCGCCGCCTTCGGGCATCGCTTCGCCGCGGATGATGAACTTGCGGTAGTCGGACTTCTTCATCTTGCCGTCTTCCCAAACCACCATGGACGCGACGGTGTCCGAACCTTGGATATGCGAAATATCGAAGCACTCGATCCGTTTCGGCGGCTCCGGCAAGCTCAGCGCGGACTCAAGAGCTTCAACGATGGCGTCTTTGCTCGGCTTGGAAATGCGGAAGCGGGTGATGAAGGATTGCTGGGCGTTCTTCTCGACTAATTCGAGGAAGGCGTGTTTCTGGCCACGTTGAGGATTCAAGATCTCGACGCGATGTCCGGCTTTTTCGGTGAGGACTTCTTCGAGGAGCTCGCAATCGTCGAATCCGAAGGGTGTGTGGATGTAGCGCGGAAGATATTCGGCATCAAGATAAAGCTGTTTGAGCAGCGAGGGCAGAAACTCGGCGGCGTCGAATTCTTCGAGATCCTCCCAGTAAAAATCGCGGCGGTCGACGACGCGACCTCCGCGAATGTGGAACAAATTGACTGCAACCTGTGGTGGCTCGGCGTACCAGGCCAGAACGTCGGTATCGTCGCCCGCGGCGGCGGCGATTTTCTGGCGCTCCTCCATTTCGGTGATGGTGCGGAGCAGATCGCGATAGCCGGCGGCTTCCTCGAATCTCTCCTGCTCCGATGCAGCCTTCATGCGCACTTCGAGGCTTTCGGTGAGATCACTGCGGCGCCCTTCGAGAAAAAGGCGGACATCGCGGGCGGCTTCGGCGTAGCGCTCGTCGGTGACCAGGCCAGAGACGCAAGGGCCGAGACAGCGGTGAATGTAATACTGCAGGCACGGCCGGGCGTGATTGCGAGTGAGATCCACAGTGCAGGATGGGACCAGGAAGTGTTTGTGGATCAGATGAGTCATTTGATACGCGAGCCGCGCCGGGAAGTAGGGCCCGAAGTAGAGCGAGCCATCTTTGATCAATCGCCTGGTGACGTAGATGCGCGGATGCTTCTCAAAAGCGGTGTAGCGAATGTAGGGATAGGTTTTATCGTCGCGAAGGAGAACGTTGAATTTGGGCTTGTAGCGCTTGATGAGATTGTTTTCGAGCGCGAGCGCTTCTTTCTGGTTGTCGACGACGATGTAATCGACGTCGACGGCTTCGCGGACGAGCGAGCCGGTCTTGGCGTTCTGCCAGTTGGATTCGAGAAAGTAAGAACGCACGCGGCTGCGCAGGGAATTCGCTTTGCCGACGTAGAGCGTCTTCCCGGTGACATCCTGAAACAGGTACACCCCTGGGCCAGTGGGAAGTTGCGCGACTTTTTCACGGAGATCCATGACGGAGAGTTACAATAATGAATCAGGGCGGCGGAGAGCGCGCAGCGCCTGAGGTACAACTCAATCATAGCAAACGCTATCTAAACGCATCCAGAGATGGACAGGTTACGAATGACGCTACCAAACAGTAGCAGGAACTTCAGCACGCACTCGGGCGCGATCCGCCGCTGGTGCGCGCCTTTTATTCTCGGCGCTGTGCTGATGACCGCTTGGGTCCGCCCGATGTTCGCCCAGTCGCAAAATCAGCCGAGCCAGACGCCGCAGCCGCAAAACGGCCAGTCTTCCGGCGCGCCGCCGACGGATCCGGCACAGGAATCGTCTTCGAAGAAAGATCCGCTGCCGGACTCGCCGGGGGATTCTTCATCGAAGAAACCTCCGATCCCCGATGCGCCGGCCGACGAGAAGGCAAAGTCAAAAGGCGCGAAGCCGGGAGTTCTGCCTCCGGAAGACGATCCAGCGTGGGATCCGTTCCACGCGCAGCAGGATGTGGACATCGGCAAATTCTATCTGGACAAGGGCGATCTGGATGCGGCGATCGCTCGTTTTGAGGAAGCCGTGCAGTTGCGGGCCAATTTCGCCAAGCCGCGTTTGCTGTTGGCGGAAACCTACGAAAAGAAGGGCGACAAGCAGGAAGCGGTGCGCTACTACAAGGAATACCTGCAGATTCTACCGAACGCTCCGGACGCCAAGAAAGTCCGCGAGAAGATTGAAAAGCTATCCAGTAAGAAGTAACCGGTCGCGGATCTTCTAGCGAGTCGGGAAGCGATCGAGGAACTTCATCGCATGCGCGTACTCCGCGTACTTCTTTTCTTCGCGGCGGAATTCCGGGGAGTGGGATTTCCGGCGGCAGCGTTCGAAGCGCATGGGATGTTTGACGTGCAGCATTTCGTGGTACATGACGTATTCCACCACGAAATGCGGGACCGTTTCGCGGTCGAGTTGTTTGTTGATGACGATCTGGTGCAAGGCCGGATCGAAGCAGCCTAGCAATCCCCGCCACGCACGTTTGCTCCAACCCAAAGTCGGTTTGGCCAGGGCATTTTCAAAATAGCGCACGTTCAACGAATCAAACATGGCGTCCAAGTCGTGATGCGTGCCGGCGGGGCGGTGCTCGGTGCGACGGGCGCGTTTTTGGCGCAGCTCCAACATGCGGCTACGGGTGCTGCCCGCGTACGAGAATTCGCGGTAGGCGTGCAACAGGTCCTTGGGCGGTTTGCGGCGATAGAGCTTGCCGAGCAGAATCGCGGCGGCCGCTTCGACCACGGCATTAGGCGCGTCGTCGAGAGCATCGGACAAGCGGACGTAGGCGGTGTCCTGGCGCAGGCGAATCGTATGAGTCAGATCCGTGTAGGGATGAAACTCGACGACGAAAGCGGGCGGCCGCCCTTCGCACCCTAAACGCGTGTAGATTCTTTGGAAAAGTTTGTCGCCGCCGGGGACCTGCTTTTTCACCCGCCGTTTGGTCACGAAGGCTTTCTCCGCACCGGCGCCGGAGTCAATTCCTTGGCGGCGTTATCGGCGTCGGTCAGGGCGTCTTTGGTGCCTTCGATGGCGTCTTGCAGCGTTTCTTTGTAGGTGTCGTACTCCGGGCCGCCTTTGTCTAGTTTCTGGAGGGTTTCGAGAAATTCCCGGCCTTTGGATTGCATTATTTTGAGAGGGCCGCGAATGTCGATTTGCTTCTCGCGGGCGAGAGCAATCTGATCGGCGGCGTCGTCCATGCAGCCGGCGTAGGCGTTGAGCAAGCTGTTCAGAATTTCGACGCGACGGCCTTCGGGTGTGGTACGGGCCAATTCATATTGAAATTTCCTGAGGCGATCGTCGGCGAAGGAGACGAACAGGCGGATGCGATCGGGAGGAAACTGGGCGTCCCGAATCTTGTCCGACTCGGATTCGGTCAAATAATCTTTTTTTTCCTCCTGGGCGGCGGTGCGCACGCCGGTAATGGCCGAGATCAGCAGGGCGCAAAGAGCAGTCAGGAATAGACGCCGGGGCATATTTTCTCTCCTAGCTCCTCGGTGCGGACGGCGAGGGGGCCGAGCCGGGTTGGTGCGGAGGGCCTTCGTCCGGCTGGTGAGGAAACAAGTCACGAAGGAGTTGATGCTCGATGTCTTCCAGACGTTTCCTGACGGTGAGGAAGGGAGTCTGATCGTCAGCGGAAAGTTCGACGATGACGTTCTCGATGCGGCGCAGCGAGCCGCGAACGGAGATTTCTAGATGTTTATATCCTTCGGGATGTTTTTCGGGGTCTTTACCACGAGCATCGAGGGCCTTCAAGGTCTGCTCGGCTTCATCGGCGGCTTCACTGGCTAGCGGTGCCGCATCATTCGGGTTTCCGGCCGCGACGAAATCCTGAATCGCATGGAACTCGGCGTCGGCGAGCGGGCCGAGCAGTTTGGCCCTATGCACCGGATCGGGCTCCTTGGAAAACCGCGCCCGAAGTTCCGCGAGGCGGCCGTCGGTGACGGCCATGCCGCCGATCATCGAGGCCAGAACTGCGACGCCGGTTAGCCGGAACCAGAGCAAGGTCAGCTACCTCTTTTTGTTTTCCAACTCTCGCTTGAGAGTGCGGGAGCGAGCAGCCGCTTCGAAATACATGTCGCTCGTTTCGTCTTTGTTCAGCTGCAAAAATTTCTGATAGGCGTCGAGAGCGGGCGCGGCCTGGCCAAGTTTATCGTAACAGGTGGCGCGGATGAACCAGCTTCCGTAGGGTAGCTCTTCGTGCTTGGAGAGGATGTCGAGGAGGGTGAGCGCGGCGGCGTAGTTCTTACTGAGATATTCGGCGGCGACGAAATCGCTGAGCACGTCAAGGGAGGTGGGATTGGCTTTCATAGCCACGGTCAGTTCCTGCACGGCGTTGGGATAGTCTTTTTTTTCGAGGTAAGCGTGGCCGAGTTCAACCGGAAGGTTCGGATCGTGCGGGGCGAGGGCGATGGCCTTCTGCAGGACCGGGACGGCTTCGGCGAACTGCTTCTGGCGGCCGTAATCGGAGGCGCGAAGTTTCAGCGCGCGGAGGGATTCGGGGCCGCCGTTCGCGGCGAGGTCGAGGGCGGCGAGGGATTCGTCGTATTTCCCGGCGTCAAAGAGCAGGGAAGCCTGGTCGATGCGGGCTTCGCGATCGCCGGGAACTTTTTCGAGGTAGGCGGCGAACGCGCCGGCTGCGGCTTCCGGTTTCTTTTGCGCCAGCAGGCTTTGGGCGATGCCGAGCTGGGAGGGCAGGGACTCTTTTTGAATCGCTAGCGCGGCGCGAAATTCCGTTTCGGCTTCGACCGGGCGATTGGCGCGGAGGAGCAGACGACCCAGGGTGAAGTGAGTGTCAAAATTTGCGGCGTCGAGTTTTTCGGCGGATTGGTATTGCTCGATGGCTTCCGGAATTTTTCCGCTGCGCTCGTAGGCGGCGCCTAAGGCGAATTTAACGGTCGCTAAGTTCGGTTTCAGCTCGTCGGCTTTTTGAAGGGGCGCGATGGCTGCGGCCGGATCGGAATCGAGCAGGGTGAGACCGAGATTCACGTAGGCTTCGGACATCTTGGGATTCAGCTCGATGGCTTTCTGGTATTGAAGCTTGGCGTCATCCAGTTTCTGGAGTGCAGTTAAGGCATAGCCGAGCTGGAAATGGACCGCGGCATCGTTGGGTTTTTGTTCCAGATAGGTCTGGTAGTCCTTCGCGGCCGTCTCGTAATCTTTTTTATCGAGGGCGGCCTGGGCTTCGGCGAGGGTGTTGTTGAGGGCTACGGCGGCTGGATCCTGGGGAACTCTTTTGCGAGTCGAGCTGGTGGTTTGCGCGGAAACGGCAGCTGATACGCAAAGAATAATTGCAACGACGGTGGAGGTGGCGATCGATTTAGCGATGGCGCTCATTCAACCGTCGAGGTATCGGGAGTCGGTACTGGCTTTGGCAGAGGCGGCACGGCTGAGTGGTTGGAGCCGTTCCGGCCATTAAGAATTTTGCCGAGGAATTTTCCGGTGTGGGACTGGGAATTGCGGGCGACCTGCTCCGGCGTGCCGGTGGCGACTACGCGGCCACCTTCGGCGCCGCCTTCGGGACCCATGTCGATGACCCAGTCGGCGGATTTGATGACGTCCAAATTGTGTTCGATGATCAGCACAGAGGCGCCGCCGTCGATGAGTTTGCGAAATGCGGTCAGGAGCTTCTGAATATCGTCGAAGTGCAGGCCGGTGGTGGGCTCATCGAAGATATAGAGAATTCCATTGTTTTCCTGGCGAGTGAGATGCGCGGCGAGCTTCAGGCGTTGCGCTTCGCCTCCGGAAAGAGTGGTGCCAGACTGGCCGAGGCGCAGATAGCTGAGACCAACTTCTTCGAGAACGCGCAGCTTGGCGGTAACTTTCGGATTGGGCGCGAAGAAGCTGAGAGCTTCGCGGACGGTCATCTGCAGGACATCGTGAATATTTTTTTCTTTGTAGTGAACGTCGAGGACGCTGCTCTTATAGCGCGTGCCGCGACATTCCTCGCAGATCAGTTCGACGTCAGCGAGGAAGCGCATTTCCACGGTGACAGTGCCATCGCCCTGGCAGGCTTCGCAGCGGCCGCCGGGAATATTGAAGGAAAAGTGGCCGGGAGTGAATCCGCGCTTTTTGGCCTCGGGCGTGGAGGCGAAGACTTCGCGGATGCAATCGAAGGCTTTGAGATAGGTGGCCGGGTTCGAGCGTGGCGTGCGGCCAATGGGCGATTGATCGACCATCTCCACGGCGGTGACGTTGTTGTCGCCTTCGAGCCGATCGCAGAATTCGCGCCAGTTGCCGCCGGTGCGGCGGGCTTGCAGCGCTTTGTAGAGGACGTCGTAGACCAGGGTGGATTTTCCCGAGCCGGAGACGCCGGTGACGGCGACCAGCAGGCCTAGCGGTATCATTAGATCGAGGCCCTTGATGTTGTGGCTGTGGGCGCCGAAAATCTTGATGAATTTTCCCTGAGGTTTGCGGCGGCGGGGTGGAACCAGGATTTTCAGTTCGCCACGGAGGTAGCGTCCGGTGAGCGAATGGGGATCCTTCAGCATCTGGTCGCGAGTGCCGGAGAAAATTAATTTGCCGCCGTGCTCGCCCGCGCCGGGGCCGAGATCCATGACGTAGTCGGCGGCCATGATGGTGTCGGGATCGTGTTCGACGACGAGCAGGGTGTTGCCGAGATCGCGCAGACCTTTCAGGATTTCGATGAGGCGATTGGTATCGCGCGGATGCAGGCCGATGGACGGCTCATCGAGAACGTAAAGCGCGCCCACGAGGCGCGAGCTGAGCGAAGTGGCGAGCTGGATGCGTTGGGTCTCGCCGCCGGAGAGCGTGGAGGTGAGGCGATCGAGAGAAAGGTAATCGAGGCCGACTTCATCGAGGAAACGGAGGCGCTGCTGAATTTCTTCGAGGATTTTTTCGGCGATGGCGGCTTCGAGTTCGGTGAGTTTCAGGCCGTCGAAGAAGGGGCGCGCTTCTTTGACGGTCATTTGGCAGACTTCGGTGATGGAGCGGCCGGCGACTTTTACAGCACGGGCTTCGGGACGCAGGCGAGTGCCGCTGCAGTCGGGGCAGGTGGCGTAACCGCGGTAGCGGCTGAGAAAAACGCGGACGTGCAGTTTGTATTTTTTGCGCTCGAGCCAGTTGAAGAAACCTTTGACGCCTTCGTAACCTTCTTTCTTGTCGCCGTCGAGGATGGCGTTGCGCTGAGTGATAGTGAGGTCGCGATAGGCGACGTCGACCGGAATATTTTTGGTGCGCGCAAATTTGCGCATTTCCATGGCGAGCTGGCGATAGCGCGGCTTGGTCCAGGGCTCAATGGCGCCGTCGGCGAGGGATTTGCTTTTGTCGGGAATCACGCGATCGAGATCGAAATCGATGGTGTTGCCGAAACCCTGGCAGCGCGGGCAGGCACCGTAGGGATTGTTGAAAGAGAAGAGACGCGGTTCGGGCTCTTGATAGATCGAGCCGCATTCTTTGCATTCGAAGCGCTCGTTGAAAACCATGCGTTCGGGCTTTTCGTCCGGCGAGTCCGGGACAAATTCCAAGATGGCTTCGCCGCGGCCCTCGCGATAGCAAATTTCGATGGAATCCATGAGGCGGGAGCGGACTTCGGGCGATAGTGCGAGACGGTCGACCAGAACGTAGACCGGCTTGGTGAAATTCACGTCGAGTAGATCTTCGGGCGTGGCGAATTCGAAGACCCTACCGGATTGGTAAAGGCGGTTGAAGCCGCGCTTGCGCAGGCTGATCAAGGATTCGCGGACGGCTTCCTGGGTGAGGCGAATCGGTTTGCGAGCTTTGGGCGCTTGCGGGGCGTTGGTCGCGTCGGACGGCGCTGGATCGGGCGACAGCTTCAATTCGTAGAGGACGTAGAAGCGGCGGCTTTCCGGCAGCGCGAGGACTTTCGCGGCAATTTCGTCGAGCGTGTCTTTGCGAACTTCTTCACCGCAGCGCAGGCAGAAAGTACGGCCAATGCGGGCGAAGAGCAGGCGGAGATAATCGTAGATTTCGGTGGCGGTGGCGACGGTCGAGCGCGGATTGCGGGTGGAATTCTTCTGACGGATGGCGATGGCCGGAGCGATTCCGGTAATTTCGTCGACGTCGGGCTTTTCGATGCGTTCGAGGAACTGGCGGGCGTAGGCGGAGAGCGACTCGATGTAACGGCGCTGGCCCTCGGCGTAGAGGGTGTCGAAAGCGAGGCTGGATTTGCCGGAACCGGAGACGCCGCTGACGACGGTGATCGCGTTATGCGGGATGACGAAGTCGATGTTCTTGAGATTGTGGACGCGCGCGCCGCGGACGCGGATTTCCTCGATGTCTCCCGGCAGAATCTTTGCGGGAGCCGTGACGGGCCTTGGGTCGAGCGCGGTGTTCTCGGTGGGTTTCGTCGGCATGCGCCTAAACCAAAAATTATACGCTTGAGGTCAACGCCGGGCAAATCGGGTTCCGCGCTGAAAAATTGAGTTGCGGTACAATCGGGCGGAAATCGCGCGGGCCGGTCGGCGCGCGCCGTTTGTCCGTCTGGGGGATTTTGTGTCCGAGACACCAAAACATTTCAACCGGATTATCTGGATCGTGTTGGACAGCGTGGGGATTGGCGAGCTGCCGGATGCGGCGGACTACGGAGACGTGGGGCGGGACACGCTGGGGCATATTGCGCGGTCGCGTCCGTTGAATATTCCAAACTTGGTGCGGCTGGGGCTGGCGGATATCAGGCCGCTGGAATATTTGACGCCGGCGGCGGAGGCCTTAGGTTCTTACGGAAAAGGCGCGACGCGTTCGCCGGGAAAAGATACGACGACGGGGCACTGGGAGATGGCCGGGATCTGGCTGGACCAGGCGTTTCCGGTTTATCCGGCTGGGTTTCCACCGGAATTGATTCAGGAATTCGACAATCAGATTGGGCGGCGGACGATAGGGAACAAGCCGGCGTCTGGAACGGAAATTCTGAAAGAGCTGGGCGCGGAGCATGTGCGCACTGGATTTCCGATTGTGTACACGTCGGGCGACAGCGTTTTTCAAATTGCGGCGCATGAAGATGTGATCCCGGTCGCGGAGCTATACCGCATGTGCGAAATTGCGCGGAAATTGCTCGACGGGCCACACCGGGTGGGGCGGGTGATCGCGCGCCCCTTCAGCGGCACGAATGGCGATTTCAAGAGGACCGAACGGCGTCACGATTATGCGGTGGAACCGCCGCGGCCGATGCTGCTGGATGTGCTGGCGGAGAAGAAAGTGCCGGTTTTCGGGATCGGAAAAATTCACGACATTTACAATGGACGCGGCGTAGATGATTACGTCACGACAAAAAACAATGTGGACGGCATGGCGAAGCTGAGAGAGGGGCTCAGGTCGCGGAGCAGCGGGCTGATTTTCATGAATCTGGTCGACTTCGACATGTTGTACGGGCATCGCAAGGATGTGGAGGGGTTTGCACGGTCGCTGGAGGAATTCGATGAATTACTTGGCCCCTTGCTGGCCGAGCTAAAGACGACCGATTTGCTGCTGCTGACAGCAGATCACGGGTGCGATCCGGACCCCGTAAATCCCACGACCGATCATTCCCGCGAGTATGTGCCGATCGTAGCCTACAGCCCGGGAACTGCGGACGGCGTGAATCTGGGAACGCGCGAAACGCTGGCGGATATGGGACAGACGGTGGCGGAAAATTTTGGGACAAGCATTCCGCACGGAGCGAGCTTTCTGGGCTTGCTTACGAAATCAAAAAACACCTGACGGAGTTCGCTTGAAACGCTGGAAGCGTCAGTTCTAGGGAGCCTATTGTTTCGGGGCGGCTTTGGGGGCGTAGTAGCCGCTGCGGGTGCGGAGGGAGAGCTTGCCGCCGGCTTTGGGCGCGTCGAGTTCGACTTTGACGGCGCGGAAAGTGCCGTCGTTGGCGGTGTTGGTCGGGTAGTAGCCCAGGGTGTATTGGTTGCGAATATCGCGGGCGACCTGGACGCAGACCGGGTCGACATCTTCGAGGCGGTCGGGAAAGAAGGCGAGGCCGCCGGTGGCTTCGGCGAGATCGGTGAGATCCTTTTTGGATTTGCGGACCATTTTCTTGTTGTTCTTGCGGTCGTCGTCGCTAAAAACGCCGATGGCATAGATCACGGCATTGGAATCGACCGCGGCTTTCAGGGTGTAGGGGAAACTCTTGCTGCTGGCATCGTCGTCGCCATCGGTGATGACCAGCAACACGCGCTTGTCCTTGTGTCCTTTTTTCAGATGGTCAAGCGAGGCGACGACCGCATCGCGCAGGGCGGTGCTGCCGCGGGTGTCGATTTTTTCCAGAGCTTCGTGAAGTTCCTGCTGGTTGCTGGTGAAATCTTCGTCGAGGTCTAAATAGTATTCGTCGTTGAAATTGACGACGAATACTTCGTCGGCGGAATTGCTGGTGCGGACGAAGGATAGGGCGGCCGCGTTCACCTGCGGGCGCTTGTCTTTCATGCTGGCGCTGTTGTCAATGACCAAGCCCATGGTCACCGGGACGTCCTCGCTGGTGAACACGGAAATCTTCTGCTCGACTTTGTCCTCGAAGACGCGGAAATTATCCTGCTTCAGACCAGCCACGAACTGGCCCTTGCCATCGAGAACCGTGGCGTGCAGAACCACGAGTTCAACGGTGGAGGTAAGGTGCTTGCTCTGTTGCGCCTGGGCCGCGGCCTCCGGACTGCCGGCGGGGGGGGGAGGGGGCGGAGGATTGGGATATTGAATCTGGGCGGAGGCGCCGGAAGCCGCGAACGCCGCGGCAAAAAAGAACAGCAAAAGATGGCGCAAAAATAAATTAGTGGCCCGGCGCGTAATATCCGTTTTTGGCATAGACGGTGAGGGGAGGAAGACCCTTGGGGGGCCGAAGTTTGATTTTCGTCTTGCGCCACTTTCCATCGTGGGTGTGATCGCTCGGCCGGTATCCGACGACATATTGATTGCGCAGCTCCATGCTGATTTTAGTGGCGATGTCCGGCAAATCTTTCAGGCTGCCTACCACGAAGGTGCGGCCGCCGGTCAAAAGGGTCAATTCAGCGAGTAAATCGGGACCGAGTTTTTCTTCGACCGTGGGGCCGCCGCCGGCTTCATACAAGCCGATCGCATAAATCTGGACGTCGGCTTCCTTGGCGTATTTCCGGATATCTTCTTCGGAGTAACGAGAGTGATTATCGCCTCCGTCCGATATGATGAGCAACGCTTTCTTTGCGTTGTGTGCTCCCTTCATCTCGCTGAGTCCCAGGTAAATTCCATCGAGAAGCGCGGTTTCGCCTTTGGCGGCGGTGAACATCAGATGACTCTGCAACTCTTCGACGCTGGGCGTGAAGGAATTCATCAGTTGGGCGCGGTCGTTGAAATTGACGAGCAGGAATTCGTCCTGAGGATTCGAGGTTTTGAAAAACTGAACCGCGGCCATGCGGGATTTTTCGATTTTGTCGGCCATGCTGCCGCTCATGTCGAAGATCACGCCGATGGAGATGGGCACATCTTCACTGGAAAAGCGGACGATTTCCTGCTCGACGTTATTTTCAAAAACGCGGAAATTATCCTGCTCGAGGCCGGTAACGAGCCGTCCGTAGGGATCGGTAACCGAGACCGTCACCAGCGCAATATCAGTTTCAGCGTGGAGCGACTTGCCTTTTTCAATGCGCTGGGAATTGTCGGAGTGGGTGGGGCCGACGGTGGGGCTTTGCGCGAAAGAAACCGGAACAAAAAGGGCAGAAGAAACGAAGAGGATAAGGGCGCAGGTTCGCACGCAAGCCCCTGAGATTTCCGGACGCTGCGCACGGAGATTCATATGACCCCCACCCCTGCTGCAATTTTCGAACTGCTCCGGGCAGCGGTTCGAAAATATTGACAGGATTGTACCACTCGAAGATTTCAAAGCAAGCGCGATACGCCGCGCTTTGCGCGGCGATAGAAAGCCACGAAGGCTGTCGTGATAAGATTCGCGTTTGCGGGAAAAGGTTTGAGGGCGCGATGGCGAAATCTGAAGATTTCAAGGTGCTGATCGTAATTCCGGCGCGGCACGCGTCGGTGAGGTTTCCAGGCAAACCGTTGGCCGCAATATTAGGTAAGCCGATGATTCAGCACGTGTTCGAGCGATCCCGGGAAGCCGCGCATGGCGCCAAGGTGGTGATCGCCACCGAGGACGAGCGAATCAAGACAGCGGTGGAAGCGGCGGGCGGGGAAGCAGTGATAACCCGAGCCGACCACCGTACCGGTACGGATCGGGTGGCGGAGGTCGCGGCGCATATTCCGGCGGACATCTATATCAACGTGCAGGGCGATGAGCCTTTGATCGATCCGGTAACAATCGATGCGGTGGCCGCGGCGATGCTGGAGGACGAGACCATTCAACTGGCTACGCCGTGCTCTCTAATCACACAGAAGAACGACATCATGGATCCGAACGTAGTGAAAGTGGTGCGGGATTTCGACGGCAATGGGTTGTATTTTTCGCGTGCGCCGATTCCGTGGGTGCGCGACACCGGTTCGCGCGTGGCGGCGAGCCATTGGAAGCACATCGGGCTGTACGGTTACCGGCGCGACACGCTGCTGGAATTTCCGACGCTGCCGCCGGGCGAGCTCGAGCGGATCGAGCAGCTGGAGCAGCTGCGCTGGTTGGAGAATGGATTTCACGTGCGAGTGGTGGAGACGGAATACGATCCAGTTAGTGTGGATGTGCCGGCGGACATTGAGAAGGTGGAGAAGATTTTGCGAGAACGCGCCGGGAATTGAGACGCGCTAGCTTCTTCGTGCTGGATGACGAAGCGAAAGAATTTTTTCGAATCGCGAATCGTAGTTTGACAGTCGAAGTTTTTCTCATCATAATGATTTGTACCTAGTCGAGCCCGGAGGATTTCGAGCGACTTGCGCACCGCCCCCAAATATGTGTTCGTGACGGGTGGCGTGGTTTCTTCTCTCGGAAAAGGCGTGGCGGCCGCATCGATGGCCTGCCTGCTGGAAAGCCGGGGCCTCAAAGTTACCCTCCAGAAGTGCGATCCCTACCTGAACGTTGATCCTGGCACGATGTCGCCCTACCAGCACGGTGAGGTGTTTGTCACCGATGATGGAGCAGAGACCGATCTGGATCTCGGTCATTACGAAAGATTCACGTCCGCGCATTTGACGCGCGATCACAACTGGACGACCGGGCGTTTCTACGAGTCGATCATTACCAAAGAGCGGCGCGGGGATTATCTAGGCAAGACCGTGCAGGTGATTCCGCACGTAACCGACGAGATCAAGTCGGCGTTTCGGAAAGTGGCCGAGGGTGTGGATATTGTCTTCGTCGAAATCGGCGGCACGGTGGGCGACATCGAGTCGCTGCCGTTTTTAGAAGCGATCCGGCAAATGCGTTTGGAGCTGGGGCCGGAAAATGTGATTTTTGTGCACCTCACGTTGGTGCCTTTTATCCCTACGGCAGGCGAACTGAAGACCAAACCGACGCAGCATAGCGTGAAAGAAATGTTGAGCATCGGGATTCAGCCCGATGTGCTGATTTGCCGCAGCGACCGGCAACTGCCAGCCGAGTTGAAAGCGAAAATCGGTTTGTTCTGCAACGTGGCGCAGTCCTGCGTGATTTCGGCTCCGGACGTGAGCAACATTTACGAAGTGCCGATGACGTTGGCGGCGGAAGGGCTGGATGAGCAGGTTTTACGGTTACTGCATCTGGACGCGCCGCCGCGCGATTTGAGTCGTTGGCTGGCGATGCTGGAAACGCTGGAACATCCGGCGGGGGAAGTGCGCATCGGCGTAGTTGGCAAGTACGTGCAGCTCGAAGACGCGTACAAGAGCTTGCGCGAAGCGCTGGGCCATGGTGGCTTGGCGAACCGGCAGCGCGTGGTGATCGAGTGGGTGGAAGCTGAAGAAATCGATTCACTGGCGGCTGCGGAGCAGCGGCTGCGTCATGTGGATGGAATTTTGGTACCGGGTGGATTTGGGAAACGCGGAATTGCGGGGATGGTTCACGCGATTACGTACGCGCGGCAGAGCAAGATTCCATTCTTTGGAATTTGTTTGGGCATGCAGTGCGCGACGATTGAGTATGCGCGGCAGGTTTCGGGTGTGGAGCATGCGGACAGCACCGAATTCGATCCTTCGACTCCCAATCGCGTAATTTATAAATTGCGCGAACTGCTGGGCGTGGATGAGATGGGTGGGACGATGCGGTTGGGGGCTTGGCCTTGCAAGCTGGAGCCGGGTTCTTTCGCGCAGAAAGCTTATGGGCAGCTGGAAATTTCCGAGCGCCACCGGCATCGGTACGAATTCAACTGCGAATACGAGCCGACGCTGACGCGAGCGGGATTCCGAATCACCGGACGCACGCCGGACGGCGTGTATGTGGAGATTGTGGAAGCGCCGGACCACCCGTGGTTCGTGGGTTGCCAGTTCCATCCGGAATTCAAGTCGAAGCCGCTGTTGCCGCACCCGCTGTTTGCGGCTTTTATCAAAGCCAGCGCGGAGCACCGGCACAAGAGACAGGGAATTTCTTCTGAAGCACGAGTGGCGACGGCAGATCCTGCCAAGGACTGATGGCGAGGCCGCGAGTCGGCATCACCCCGTTACGTGCAACCCGATTCACAATCAAAGTTGAAAACTCACCAGAACCCGAATAGTCTGTTGCTTCGCGCAGGCTGAATTACCCGCACATGCCAACATCACACGGATTTTCTATCGGCAAGATTCGGTTTGGGGGCGGCGCGCCGCTGTTCCTGATCGCCGGGCCGTGCGTGATCGAAAGCGAAGAGCACGCGATGTCGATGGCCGAAAAGTTAGGCGCGATTACCGCGGAATTGGGCGTGCCGTATGTTTTTAAGGCGTCGTACGACAAGGCGAATCGCTCTTCGGGGACATCTTTCCGCGGGCCACAAATCGAAGAGGGCCTGCGAATCTTAAGCCGGATCAAGGAACGGACAGGACTTCCGATTCTTTCGGATGTGCACGATATTGCGCAGGTGGGGCCTGCGGCGGAAGTCTGCGACATTCTGCAAATTCCGGCGTTCCTGTGTCGGCAGACGGATTTGTTGCTGGCGGCGGGCCGGACTGGGCGCGCGGTGAACGTGAAGAAGGGGCAATTTCTTTCGCCGTGGGAAATCGGAAACGCCGCCGAGAAAATTGCGAGCACCGGAAATGAAAATATTATTTTGACGGAGCGTGGCGCGTCGTTTGGGTATCAGAATCTGGTGGTTGATATGCGGTCGTTTCCGATCATGCGCAAGCTGGGCTATCCGGTGGTGTTTGACGTGACGCACTCGGTGCAACTGCCGGGAGGCGAAGGGAAATCGAGCGGGGGCCAGCCGGAATTTATCGAGCCGCTGGCACGAGCCGGTGCTGCGGCGGGGATCGACGGAATGTTTCTAGAGGTGCATGACAATCCGGCGAAGGCGCTGAGCGACGGGACGAACGCGCTGCCGCTTGGGCAGTTCAAGCCGCTGCTGCAAAAGATTCAACATTTAGCGGCGTTGGCGCGCGAGTGGGACGTTCGATGAGCTTGTCGGTGGCGAAGCGGGTGCTGCGGATTGAGTCTGAGGCGATTGCGGGACTGATCGAGCGGCTGGATAAAAGTTTCGAGGATGCGGTTGAGCTCTTGTACGCGTGCAAAGGGCGGGTGGTCGTTACCGGGCTGGGAAAGTCGGGGCTGATTGGACGGAAGACGGCGGCGACATTCGCGAGTATCGGCACTCCTTCGTTGTTTCTGCATGCGTCGGAAGCGTTGCACGGCGATCTGGGGATGTTGACTGGCGAGGATGTGCTGGTGGCGATTTCTTCCAGCGGCGAGACGGAAGAATTGATCGAACTGGTGGAGGCGGTGAAACGGCTGGGAGTGAAACTCATTACGTTGACGGCGAATGCGAAGTCGACTTTGGGCAGCGCGAGTACGATTGTGTTGAACATCGCGGTGAAGGAAGAAGCGTGCTCTTTGAATTTGGCGCCTACCGCTTCCACTGCGGCGGCGATGGCGATGGGAGATGCGCTGGCGATTTCTCTGCTGGAGCGGCGTGGATTTAAGGAAGATGACTTTGCGGCGTTGCATCCGGGCGGGCGGCTGGGGAAAAAGTTGCGGCGAGTCGAGGCGTTGATGCATGGCGGCAACGATGCGCCGCGGGTGCTGCCTTCGGCAAAAATGCCGGATGTGATCTACGAGATGAGCCGCAAAGGGCTGGGGCTCGCAGCGGTGACGGAAGCATCGGGAAAACTGCTGGGGATTATTACGGACGGCGATTTGCGGCGAGTGATGCAGCAGCGCAAGGAAAATGTGCTGGAACTTACCGCGGCGGATTGCATGACGAAAAATCCGGTGACGCTGCCGCGCACGGAATTGGCGGCGAGCGCGCTGCGTCACATGGAAGAAAAAAAGATTACGTCGGTGCTGGTGGTCGACGAGCAGGGAAGGCTGGAAGGCGTGGTGCACGTTCACGATTTGTGGACGCTGCAGTTGTTCTAGTCTGCTGGAACGAGGGACAGCCTCTTCATGGTGATTCGCGAAATTAAATTTCCGGCCACGGTTCTGCGGCGCGCAGAACCGATTCGCGTTTTGTTGATGGACGTGGATGGGACGATTACGCCCGGTTACGTTTGCCTGCAGACATTTCCGGACAGCAGCGTGGCGGAAATGAAAATGTTCAACGCGCATGATGGGGCCGGGATCAAGCTGGCGGGGATTATGGGGATTCGCACCGGCGTGATCACTGGACGGGATTCGCCGGCGACGGCGCGGCGCGCGCGGGAATTGAACATGGAGTTCGTGGCGCAGGGGCAGCCGAAGAAACTGGAATCGTACAAGGGAATATTATTGCGCGCCGGAGTGACCGACGAAGAGGTCGCGTACATCGGAGACGATTTGCCCGACCTGCCGATTTTGAAGCGCGTGGGTCTAGCGGTAGCGGTGGCGGACGCTGTGATAGAAGTGAAACGCGCCGCGCATTACATCACGACGGTTCCGGGCGGCCAGGGGACGGCGCGTGAAGTGGTGGAATTGATTTTGAAAGCTCAGGGCCGCTGGAAACAAGCGGTTCCCCAAGCGATCGCCTAAGACTCGACCATCGATTGCGCTCGCTTAATATTCGTTCTTTTGCCGTTCCTTCCGCATGTCATCGAAAATCTTCTGGGTCCAGTCAGGCAGGTCGGGGCCCTTGTCCTTTTCCATCTTTAGGTTGAGGGCAATCTTCCATTTTTCGAGCCACGACATACCTTCGCCGATGTAGAGGTCGGGCGTGGCATAGGCGGGATCAGCCAGGGCCTGATCGAGCGAAATAAATTTATAGCCGCGTTTTTCCAGTTTGGTGAGCAAAGCGTCGAGGCATTCGAGGTTTATCTCGTTATCGTGGACGAGGAAAACCTGTGGAATGGGACGATTGAAATCGGATAACGCGAGGCCTTCGAAATAGTCGAAGACTTTGTCGACGTAATCCAAGTAGGCCTGCTTGGCTTTGGCTTCGAGCTTCTTATCTTTCTTCTCGCGGGCGTAGGCCAGCACGTCGTTGAAAGCATAATCGCCGTCATCGATGGTGACCGGGGCGACGACGTAGTTGCGGTCTTTCAGAAATTGCTCGAAGGCGGCTTTGGCTTCCGCGTTCGGGCCGGTATTCAGATAAGGATGGCGGAAATATTTTTCGTCCTGGCCGGCGGCCTTCATCAAGACGCGGGTGACGACTTCGCCGCGGATGGTTTCGTCCTCGAATTTCTGCAGAGTAGTCGCGTTAAAGCTGGTGTGCTCGTAGGTGTGATTGCCCAGGGTGAGCCCGTTATCGAGCCACATCTGCAGCAATTCGGCGCGCGCGTCGCGCTCACCCAAGACTTGCAGCTTGCGTTCGTTGACGAAACCGACGGCCCAGGCGTGGTGCGCTTTCAGGGTGGCGGGGATCCCACGATTGATTTTCTGCAGGACTTTCAGATCGCCAACGGCAAAATCGTTTCCGGGCAGCGCGCCGGGCAGATCGTCGACGGTCATAACGAGCGTTCTCTGCGTGGCGGGTGCCGTCTGATTCGACGCAGGCGCGCGGTGCGCCAGAGAGGGCGACGAGCTAGCAACGGCGACGCCAAGTGCGGAAAGCATGATTAGCACGACAAGCGAAAACCGGTTCATGGTTGGCCTCAATTCAGCGCATTAGACGGGCAGGGCTCAGTGCGGGGCGTATTGTGTCGTAAATCGGCGGAGGTTCATAAAGGAATTTACGAGTACGCGGAAGTGGCTGATCGCGCGAGCATGAACTCGCAACTTGAACCAGGCGTCGTGGCGGCGCGTCTAATTTTTGGTGGTGTAAAGGTGATTCATTCGTCGCGCAGTGCAACTAGCGGGTTCACGCGCGTGGCGCGCTGCGCTGGAAAGTAGCAGGCCAGCAGCGCAACGCCGGCCAGAACGGCCGAGACCGAAAGGAAAATCATGGGGTCAGCCGGGGCGACCTGGAACAACATGGATCGAAAAATTCGAGTCGCGATGGCGGCTCCGATGAGTCCGGTCGCCAAGCCGATGGCCACGACGCGCATTCCCTCGAACAGCGCCATCCGCAAAATATCCAATCGCTGCGCGCCGAGAGCGACGCGTATCCCGACTTCGTGTGTTCGCTGGCTGAAGGAGTAGGACATCACGCCATAAATCCCGATCGCCGCAAGCAGCAACGCCATCGCGGCAAACAATCCGAGAAGTTCAAGCGCGAAGCGCCGGTCTGCGACCGATCGCGTGATGATCTGATCCATCGAGCTGATGCTGTGCACTGGAACGTTTGGATCAATCGATTCCACGGTTTTCCGGACCGCTTCGCCCAGTTGGCCGGCGTCGCCGCGGCTCCTCAAAAAGATCACCGCATTCACCGGTGCGAACTGGCCCAGCGAAACATAAATGTGTGGCACGGTGGGCGCCTCAAAGCCATCGGACTTGATATCGCCGACCACGCCGACAATCGTCAGCCCCTGCAACCCGCGCCCGAAGCCAAATTTAATTTCCTGCCCGAGTGGATCCTGATTGGGCCAATATTGCCGCGCCAGCGACTGGTCAATCACGGCGACGGGTTGAGCCTGGTAGGTGTCCAGCGGGACGAAATTCCGTCCCGAAATTATCGGGACTTCCATGGTGCGAAAATATTCGGTGTCGATCACCGCGATGTCTGCAATGGGGCCGCGATCCGATGCGGTCGGACGCTCTTGAATCGTGAACGGCGAGTCGTTCCGGCCGGAATTCATCGGCAGCGTATCGTTTCCGGAAAGCGAGGATTGCTCCACGCCAGGTAATGCAGCCACCCGCCGCGAAATTTCCAGCAAGAACGCCGCGCGCTTTTCCTCTACGCTGTAGGGATCGTTGGCCGGATTATTTGAGATGGGGATCCAGAGCTGCACGGTCGTTAGATGAACGGGGTTGAATCCCAGACGAACCTCGAGCACCCGCCAGAAGCTGCGCAGCAGCACGCCCGCACCGGCAAGCAAAATCACGGACAATGCTACCTCGGTGACCACCAGCATTCGCGAAGCACGCGTGTGGCGCTTGCCAAGTCCAGATCCGCGGCTTCCTTCCCTTAAGTTTTGGACCTGGTCGGCATTCGTCGCTTGCAGCGCCGGAGCGAGCCCAAACAGCACGCCGGCAACGACCGACACCAGCAGCGCGAACCAGAGCACCCCAGCGCTGATCTCAACTTCATTCAGGCGCGGAATATCCGCGGGCGCCAGGCGCAGAATCAAATCCTTGAGAAAGAGAACGGTCACCAGCGCGACGACACCGGAGATCAGCGAGAGGAGCGTGCTTTCCGTCAGCAGCTGGGCCATCAGGCGCGCGCGGCTGGCGCCCATCGTCAAGCGGATGGCAATTTCGCGCCGGCGTCCAGAAGATCGCGCGAGGAGCAAGTTCGCGATATTCACGCAGGCAATCAGGAGCACGAATCCCACAGCTCCAAGAATTAAAAACAATTCCGCGCGCTGCGGACCGATCAGATCTTCTTTGACCGGCACCAGCCGGAGGTTCCACGCGGCAGACGCTGGATAGTCGGTAGGATATTGGCGGGCGAGCTGCGCCACGTACGCGTCAAGACGGGCTTGCGCCTGAGCTACCGTCAGCCCGGGACTTAGCCGGGCGATCGCCGCAGGAATGATGCGCTGCGACCTGACTGGCGGAACCGGAAACGGGCTGCCATTGAAACCGGTAGCGACCCAAACTTCTACGTCCGTATCCAGCGTCGGCCCGGGATGCCGGAAGCCGGCGGGCATCACGCCCACAATGGTGTAGAGGTCGCTGTCGAGCCGCATTTTCCGGCCGATCACCTTGGGGTCCGAGCCGTAATAGCTGCGCCAGAATCCGTTGCTGATAACCACTTGCTCCATGAATCCCGGAGCGGCGTCCGGTGATGCGTACACGCGGCCCAGTTCCGGTTTGGCGCCCAGCAGGGTGAAGTAGTCGGGACTGGTGACCAGGCTCTCGGCACGGACCGTTCGATCTCCGCCGCCGACGGCTGAATTGCTTGGAGCTACCGCGGAAATTTCCCGGAACACACCCGAGCGGAGCTGCAATTCCCAAAGTTCGGGCGCGGACATTCCGACGTCCTGCTCGTTCGGGCCCCGCAGGTCGTCGAATACGCGTACCAGTTGCTCGGGCTGCGGGAAGGGCAGCGGCTTTAGCAGGACGCCGTAGACGATGCTGAAAATTGCGACGTTGGCTCCGATTCCCAAGGCCAGAGTGAGGATCGAGACTATCGTGAAGCTGCGGTTCTTGAGCAGCATTCGAAATGCGAACTGTAGGTCTTGAACGAAAGAGGACAAGCGGACCTCCATAACGTGAACGCGCGCCAAGCTGCGGACGCGACGGCTTGCGCGTTCTGACGCGAAAACGAACGGCTTGTTAGCAAGAGAATCGCGCAAACAAGAGAGCAGAAGAGAGAAGAAGAGAGAAGCCGGGGGACGCTACCGGATCCGCGTTACGGGACGGAGGGTCTTCGGTAATTTGTATGGCTGTAGCAGAAAAAATGGGGCGAAGGCGTTACCGGACGCCGCCCGAACGTTCGATTTCGCGCACCTCGCCAAGTTTCGCGTCCAAGATATTGGGAACAAACGTCTGTGGGTTCCAGTCGTACAGCGGAAATGCCGACGACTGCACCTACAATGATCCGGTGCCCCGGCAGAAATGCGTGATTCACCGTGGGTATCGCAAACCGGAAAAGCAGCGGCTGATTTGGCGCGAGCGCCTCAGGGTGCTCAAAGCTGGTTCGGTACCGGCCGCGACAAATATCGAGCGAGGTCGGCAGCTCGTAGGCGGCGCCAGGAACGTCTGCGTGGTCGAGGTCACAGCGGGACTTTGCGATTTTATGGAGCGGGCCAGGGGAATCGAACCCACGTCCGAAGGTCCACAAGCTACTGAATATACTGGATTGCCTCACTCGTTCCGCGTCCATTTGCGTCGAACTTCAGGGATGCGGCCACCTCGCCCATCGCCTTCTCGGTGGTTCCTCCATGGACATGGGTGTAGGCCAATGTGGTTCGCGCGCTTCGCAGCGTTGATAGGGGAATTCATGCCCCACCGGCGACAACACTGCGCGGAGTTAAATCGTTCGTCACTCGGCTATCAAGCTTGGGACTAAGGCGTAAACGAATTCTGTTACTCGGCGAGCAGTTCTTGAGTTGCTCCTCAGGATGGCCCATAAACCTCTTCCCAACCTCACCGCCAGCTGTTGATTCAACGCGTCCAAAGCTCGCGAGGCCGAATGTGTAGTGGTCTGCCGCGATGGCGGTTGACGCAGCTTTACGCTTTCGTCTCCCTCGAGGTGATCTCGTACTTGAAGTTATCTGGATCGAGGGGGTCCAAGCGGCTGCCGGCCGTTTCGGCCTGCGGATACAGGAAAAAACCGAGGGGGGCGCCGCTCGATCCCGGCAGGGTGACGTCGTGCGAGAAGTTGTAGGCCATCCAGTTCATTTCCCAAGATCCGAACAGGCGGGTGCGCGCGCGTTTAACCATGTCGTCGTCCAGCGGACGATTGCCGGGCGGCTCCTCGAGAACAACTTTGCGCACGTCCGCGGGATCGACCGGCACCCAGCCGTAGCCGGTCAGGTACACCTCTGCGCGGCAATGCTGCGCCTTGGTCACGTTTTCGGTAACGGGGCCAAGGCTTTTGTATCCCAACTCGGATTTGGCCACGCGGATTCCGTACACGTCGCGAGCAGGCAGGCCGGCGGAGCGCGCCAGCCCCACGTACAACGCGTTTAGGTCGGCGCATTTGCCGCTGAGGTCCTTGGTTTCCAACATGAAGCGGATGTCACCGAGGCCGCAGCCGCGCGTCTTGGGATTTCGGAAAGTATTTTCGACGATCCAGTCATAGATCGCGCGCGCTTTCTCCACATCGTTTTTTGCGCCACTGGTAATTTCGGTCGCGGTCGATTGCACGATCCCGTCAGTCGGCACCAGTTTTGTCGGCTGCAAGAAATATTCCAAGTCCGCCGGTTTCGCCTTGGCCGCGGTACCGGGCACCGAGAGGTCGACAGTGTAGTTCTTGGTGGCGATCCGACTCTTGACTACCAAAACCGGCTTGGCCTCGGCCGGGAATTCGGCGGCCACGATTCCCGTTGCTTGGGGATCGTTTGAAATCAGCTTCACCGTCCCGCCATCGGCGTTGAAGGTGTTCGCGACCGTCTTTTGAAACGGCGTTTCGGTGATCAGCGCGGCCGGTATCCATATCCGCGTAATGCCAGAAGGTTTCAGGATTTCAACGCGCGTGGTCACGTCGAAGGTGCGCCAACCATCCATCGTTGTACTCTGCGGAAACAAGCGGTCCGCCCTTCGCAACGCCAGGCTTGCCGAAACCATGCCGGCGTAGCTTAGAAAATCGCGACGTTCCATCGAAACACCTCTTGACCAGAATTCATTTCATTCGGGGCCGTTCGATAAATTTACTCCTGACTTCGCGCAGGCGCAATGCGCGAGGCCAACCGACAAGGATATTCCCGGCTGGCAAGGGCAACGGCGCTTGTGTATCCTTCATAATTCGGCTTTCATTGAGTCCGAGATCAAT
>DASWVE010000122.1:0-28152 GCA_036401315.1 Candidatus Acidiferrales bacterium | reverse complement strand
CTGGTGGAAATGGGTTTGATGCAAGCCTGGATGGTGGTCATCATCATCGGCCGCGAATTCATGGTCATGGGCTTGCGGGAAATCGCCTCGGTGGAGGGTCTGATCATTCCGGCTTCGCCGCTCGGCAAGGTTAAAATGATCCTGCAGGTGGCCGCCGGCTGCGCCGTGATTCTTACCGCTAATCATCCGGCACTGAAGCCCTTGGGAACCACTCTGCTATGGCTCGTAGTCATCAGCGCGGTGGCTTCCGCCGCTCATTACTTCCACATGTTCTGGAGCCAGATTAATTTCCGCGTGCAGCAGCGCCGCCGCGCCGTGATGCTGGTCAGCCAGGAAGAAAAACCTCAAGACATGCTCAGCCGCTAATCGTTCCGCTTCCACCGCAAAAAAAACGCCCGGATCGAAGACCCGGGCGCTCGAAATTCTAACTGCGAAAGCGGTTCGGACTTATTCCAGCTCTACGTAATCCCCAACGAAGAACTCGCGCAGCGAAAACGTGGTTAACACCGTCGCCGAATTCGGTCCGGTGCGCAACACCACACCTTCGCCTACCACTTCCCGCGGCGTGTTATCCCACTTCCACTTCTTGTCGGAAGCGCCGAAACCATAGATACGTCCGTAGATGTCATCTTGCTTCTCGGCGTCAAACGCGAACCGCCGAGTCTGGTATGCCGTTTCGTGCTCCGTTCCGGTGTAACGGAAGATGCGGAAGTAATCTCCAACCCGCACGCCCTGTTCCGCGCCCAAATTCACAAAAAAGACGTCGTTCGTTCCCAATTCCACTTGGAACGCCTTGCCAATCATGACCATCGCCGTCGCTTTTCCGCTCATTGGCGCAAACCGGTCAAAGCTCGAGGCCGGCTTCAGCGGAGGCGCCGGCCGCTCTTTGAACGGCAGAATCACGTCGCCGCGCTGTACCCAGTTGCAAACATTTTCGACCTGCGCGATGGAAGTCTCCGGCTGCGCGACGATCACACGCACGCGCCCTTCGTCTTCCCACCAGGTTCCCAGCTTGCGGATAATTTCCGACTGCCACTTGCTCCAGTCTTCCTCGGTCGGATCCACCACTTTGCGGATCACCGAAAATTCGTCACCCACCTTCACTCCGGCGCTCGCGCCCTTGTTCAGGTATACATAGTCGCCTTCGGTGAACGTAATTTTGTAGTTGGAGCCTTCGCCGGTGATGACGTACGAATCTTTGGGCACCGCTTCGCTGGTAATCGTGCCGGTGCAATAGAGGTCTTTCGCAATGGGCGTTGACGCGTTCTGCTGCGCCGAGGCCGCCACCCCCGAAACGCTCAAAATCAGACTGGCTAGGACAAGTTTCCCACGCATGATGCTCGCTCCTTTGAAATCGCTGCGCTGTGAAGACAAGCGCACCCCGTAGCAGTAGCCGATAAGCCGACTGTAATAGGCGTACTGGAACCCGTCAAGATAATGGTTCCCCCGGCTTTACACATTGGGTACCGCGCCTGCAAACACCGCCTGGCCTGTCCTTTAGGACAGGTTTCTCCCCTGGGTTCGCCTCTGAGTCTCTGAGCCTTAGACTGGCGGGAGAAAAGGCCAATTCGGAATTGATTTACGTGGGGGTTCCGCGAAGGAACTGAATCGGCAGGTTCAGGCAGGCGAAACGGCGCGACTCCAAACCCCTTCCAGCATCGCTGGCACCCAATGCGCTGCCGGACATCCGCTCCAGCTATCGTCCATGAATACCAGCGATTCACCGCCCGCCATTTTGCTAGCCTGACCGATTTCCAGGATAAATAAGGATGCTCTGGAGAACGGGCATCCCCGTATCTCGCCGTCCGTGGTTGGCTGCCGGAGTAGGCTCACCGGAGCCCTTAGGCTTTGGCGCATCGCCTCTTCAGCGGAAAGCGATTGCCTCACCACTGGGTCGGCATACAGAGTTTTCATCTGCATCAAACTATTCACGATGTTGTGCGCGGCGATCCCGATTCCATTCAATCCGGATAAGTCCCCATTCACCATCGCCGTCAGCAGCCGCTTGGCGCGCGGCAGTTTCCCGGAGATGAACCACCACATGGTCCTCAACACATTTGGTGAACGCGGAGCCGTGACCAGGATCTTCGCGGCTTCCCAACTTTCTGGAGTGGCCGTGAAAGCCGGAGAAAACAACTGCCCGACGAGTTGCTGCACCGCGAGTCCGATTTCCGCGCCAGCCGGTTCACCGCGCACCCACGAAGCCAGGCGTTCCAGTTCTTCGGGACCTTGCCGGATGGCCTCCACGCGCGCGTCCAGAAACTGCCCCAGTTGCGTTTGCGCCGCGGCCCGGCTCGCCGATTCGCGCGGCACCACGGTCGGGAAAAGCTCGCCGGAAACCGAAAGGACGCCGAGAGCCCGCTTGACGATCAGCCAATTTAGAAACGGCCAATCCAAATCGAACCGGCGATCGATCCGGGCGTCGCGGTTAACTTCGATGATTTCCGCCGGGTCCTCGACGTGAATCACATCGAGCATCCCGGGAATGCGGGATCTCTTCAATTTAGCGTGACCTTCCCGCTGGCCAGATCGTAAACTCCGGATTCCACTCGCAACTTTCCGGCCTTGATCGCCCCGCGAATCACGGGTGAAGAGGTTCTCAGCAGTCCCGCCTGAATTTTAGCGTTCGCACTGATCGCCACGTTCACGTCTCCGCCCGATTGCTCCACCGCTGGACGCAGATAAGGGTACAGTCCGCTGATTTGCCCCGGAACTGCATCCGCTTTCATCGCCGCCTTCAACGCGCCGCAGCTGGAGTGGCCCAGCACCAACAGAACCTCAACTCCCAACACCGCCACTCCGTATTCCAGGCTCGCGATGATTTCCGGCGTAACGAAATTGCCGGCCAGGCGCGCTACGAAAATCTGCCCGATCGTTTGGTCGAACACCAGTTCCACCGGCACCCGCGAATCGGCGCAGGCCAGCACCGCCGCAAACGGCTCCTGCTTGTCCACGTTGCGGTCTTTTAGCACCACCAGATCGTGTTCGATCGACGTCAGCTTGTTCGCCGCGAATCGTTCATTGCCCGCCATCAGCTGCTTCAGAGCCTCGTCCGGCGTCAGGCTACTCTGAGCGTAAGTTTCCGCTGGAGATGCCATCTCGATTCCCATTCCCGCGGCTGCGCCAATTCCCGCTGCAGCCAGCGTGCCTCCTAGAAATTCTCTTCGGCCGACTCCCGTCGAACTCCGCTTTTCGTCCATCATCTTGGTCCCCCCTGAGCAACGTTACGGCCCGCGATTCGCCTGCAAACTATCACGAATCGCGCGAATCTCGCATCGCCCCGTCCGCTCCCCACCTTTCGCCTGACGCGCCTTCCAAAAAGAGATAGCATTACCAGCTTCCATGCTTGGCCCAGACAAAATCTGCGCCGTCGTCGCCGCGCCCGACTCTCGCGCGATGTGGCGCCAATTCCAGCAAGCCTTGGCGCAAACTCGCACCGTCGAACTGCGTCTCGACTGGCTTCGTGACGACGCCGAAATCTCTCGTTTCCTTGTCCGCCTGCGCGGCGCAAAAAAAATCCGCGCCACGCTCATCGCCACTTGCCGTCGCCGTCCGGCTGGCGGCCTCTATCGCGGCACCGTCGCCAAGCAGTTGCTGCACCTCGCCGAAGCGGTCCGCGCCGGATGCGCCTGGTCCGACCTCGATATCGAAACCATTTCCGCCTGCCCGCCGGAATTGCTCGAAGTCATGCTTGGCGACGCCCACCGCATCGCCTCCATCCATTATTTCCGCCGCAGTCCTTCGGACTACGCGGACGTAGTCGCCCGCCTCTCCAAATCCGGTGCCGACGCCGTCAAAATCGCCGCCCGCTGCGATTCCTACGCGCAAGCTTCGAAACTACTTTCGCTCGCTCGCGCCCATTCCAACGTCATCGCCATACCCATGGGCGAACTCAGCGTCCCGACCCGCATTCTCGCGCTGCGCGGGCGCCACGGTTTCGCCTACGCGCCGGTCGCCGCCGCGACTGCTCCCGGCCAAACGTCGCTGCAAGTCTTGAAAGATCTGTACCGCGCCGATCGCTTCGACGCCAAAACTGAAATCTACGGCGTGATCGGCGATCCCATCGGACACTCCCTCTCACCGAATCTGCACAATGCCGGATTTCAGGCCGCGAAAATAAATGCGGTATTTCTTCCGTTCCTGGTTCCCGACCTCCGCGATTTCGTTGCCAGAATTTCCGATTTTAAGATTTCCGGTTTGGCGGTCACCATCCCGCACAAGCAAGCCATTCTGCGTCACCTCGATGGTTGCGATCCCGTCGCGCTCGAAATTGGCGCGGTCAACACTGTGGTCGTTCGCGGCGGCGGAAAACTTTATGGCTACAACACCGACTACATCGGCGTCCTCCGCGCTCTCGAACGCAAAATTCCGCTGCGCGGCAGCCGCGTCCTGATTTTCGGCGCCGGAGGTTCCGCGCGCGCTGTAGCTTTTGCCTTGGCCCGCGCCGGATCCGTCGTCTGCATCTGCGCCCGCCGCCCTGGCCAGGCCCGCGAATTGGCGCGCGCCGTCAGCGGTCAAACTATCCCGCGCGCGAAGCTGCGCGCCGAATTCTTCGACGGCATTGTCAATACCACCCCGGTCGGAATGTTTCCGCACGTCAATGAATCGCCGCTCGAGGCGCGCGAACTCAATTGCCGGCTGCTTTTCGACCTGATCTACCGCCCGCGCTTGACCAAACTCATGAAACTTGCCGCCCGCCGGGGCATCGAAATTGTCTCAGGCCTCGACATGTTTATCGCCCAGGGCACCGCACAGTTCGAAATCTGGATGGGCCAGCGCGCGCCGCTGAAGCCCATGCGCGCTGCGGTTCTTCGCGCGCTCGCGCATGCCGAGAAATCTCAGCAGCGCTCCAGCGCACGCTCCGCCAGCCGGTATTCGCGATGATTCAGCCCGATTTCAAAACTTTTTCCCGGCTCGCCCGCGAAGGCAACCTCGTCCCGGTCTACGACACGTTCACTGCCGACCTGCTCACTCCGGTTGGCGCGCACCTGCGCATCGCCCACCAATCGAAATATTCCTTCCTGCTCGAAAGCGTCGAAGGCGGCGAAAATATTGCCCGCTACACTTTCACCGGCGCCAATCCCGAGGAAGTCTTCCGCGCTCGCGGCCACGATTGCGCGATCGAATCGAACGGCCGCACCCAGCGCTCCACCCAAAATCCCATCGAGGTCTTGCGCCAGCTCGCCACGCGTTATCGTCCGGTTCGCGTTCCCGGCTTGCCCCCGCTCATCGGCGGTGGCATCGGCTACTTCGCCTACGACATGGTTCGCCTGATCGAAAATATTCCCGCCACCGCCAAGGATGAACTCGGCCTCGACGATTGCGTGATGATGTTCTACCGCGGTCTGGTCGCCTTCGACCACGTGCGCCATCGCGTCTGGGTCATTCAGAATGTCTTTACCGGAGGCTCCGGCACGCTGCGCCAGAAATACGATGCCGCTGCCCGCGAGATTCATCGCACCCGCCGCAAACTCGAAGGCCCGTTGCCCAAAACGCGGGCGCCGAAAAAACAAAAGCCGTTGCGCGTTAAATCCAATTTCGCCCGCCCGCAATATCTCGCCGCCGTCCGCAAAGCGAAATCCTACATTCGCGCTGGAGACATTTTTCAAGTCGTTCCCAGCCAGCGCTTCTCGGCCGAAACCAAATCCGATCCTTTCGAAATTTATCGCGCCCTGCGCGTCGTCAATCCTTCGCCGTATCTTTATTTTCTGAAGCTCGACGACGTCTCCGTCGTCGGAAGCTCTCCCGAAATGCTGGTCAAAGTCCAAAACGGCAAAGTCTCCTACCGCCCCATCGCCGGAACCGTTCCGCGTGGCCGCTCCGAATCTGAGGACGATGCCTTCGAGCAGACCCTCCTCGCCGATCCCAAAGAACGCGCCGAGCACATCATGCTCGTCGACCTGGGCCGCAACGACCTCGGGCGCGTCTGCGAATATGGCTCCGTCACCGTCGAACGCCTGATGTTCGTCGAGCGCTACTCGCACGTGATGCATCTCGTTTCCAGCCTCTCCGGAAAATTGCGCGCGGGACTCGACTGTTTCGACGCGCTCATGGCCTGTTTTCCGGCCGGCACCGTTTCCGGCGCGCCCAAAATTCGCGCTATGCAGATCATTGACGAACTCGAGCCCACCCGTCGCGGCATCTACGCCGGAGCGATCCTCTATCTCGATTTTTCCGGCAACCTCGATTCGTGCATCGCGCTGCGCACGCTGGTCGCGAAAAACGGCCGCGCCTACATTCAAGCCGGCGGCGGAGTCGTGGCCGACTCCGTTCCCGAGCGCGAATATCAGGAAACCGTCAACAAGGCCCGCGCCATCGTCTCGGCCCTCGAAATCGCGCATCACGCCGGAAAAAAGTCATGATTCTGTTGCTCGATAACTACGATTCCTTCACCTACAACCTGGCCCAGTACCTGGGCCAGATGGGTCAGCAGCTTGAAGTCCGCCGCAACGACCAGATCACGCTCGACGAAATCGCCGCGCTCCGCCCCGAACGTATCCTTATTTCTCCCGGCCCTTGCACTCCGCAGGAAGCCGGCATCAGCATCCCGCTGATTCAGCGTTTCGCCGGAGAAATTCCGATTCTCGGCGTTTGCCTCGGCCATCAAGCCATCGGCGCCGCCTTCGGCGGCCGCGTCGTTCGCGCCAAAAAACTCATGCACGGCAAGACCAGCGAAATCGAACACGATGGCCGCGGCGTCTTCGAGAATCTGCCGAAGCCGTTCACCGCAACCCGGTACCATTCGCTGATCGTCGAGCGCGAATCGCTTCCGGCCGAGCTCGAAATTTCCGCCGAAACCGACGACGGCGTCATTATGGGTCTCCGGCACCGCAAGTTCCGTGTCGAAGGCGTGCAGTTCCACCCGGAATCGGTCCTCACGACCTCCGGCTTCGACTTGCTGAAAAATTTTCTGAATCTCTAAATTCAGCGCCTCGAGAATTTATGGCCACCGAGTTCCACTTCCGACCCTCAACCGCAGCAGCGTTAGTCGTGATCTCGTTTTTGTCCCTAGTCCTCGGCCCAGCATGGGCACAGGACAAAGCGCCTCGCACTTACCTCGGCTTCGACGTTAACGAATATCCCGGCGATTCCGCCCTATCGCGCTTGCGCTCTGCTTTTTCTTTCGTCGGTTACTGGCTAAATCTTCCGCCTGGCGTGAAAACCAACAACTGGACCGGAACCCGCGCCCGCTTCCTCGAGAATGGTTTCGGTTTCCTGATCCTCTTTAACGGCCGCCTCGATCGCGAACTGAAATCTGAATTGAACGCGCACGCCCTCGGCGGCACCGACGCAAAATCCGCCGGTGCCGCAGCGCGGCGCGAAGGCTTTCCCGTCGGCTCAATAATTTTTCTCGATCAAGAAGAAGGCGGCCGCCTGCTGCCCGAACAGATGGCCTACGTTCTGGCCTGGGCCGACGCCATCAACGCCGAAGGATTTTCCGCTGGAGTGTACTGCTCGGGAATTGCAGTTAAGGAAGGGAACAGCTCGATCGCCACTGCCGCAGACATTCGCGAACACGAAGCAGGCCGCCACATTACCTACTTCGTTTACAACGACCTATGCCCGCCGTCGCCGGGCTGCGCTTATCCGGGAACTGCGCCGTCACCCACGGGCAGCGGCGTTCCATTTGCGGCGGTTTGGCAATTCGCGCAGTCCCCGCGCCGCAGCGAGTTCACCAAGAGCTGCCGGGCCACCTACGCTCGCGACAACAATTGTTACCCACCGGACCAAATCCCCGGCGATGCTAAACGAAATCGCGAAATCTACCTGGACCTCGACTCCGCAACCTCGCCCGACCCTTCAAACGGACGCTGAGCCGAACGCCACCAGCATTTCCAGTTTTTCCCGCGCCGCTCCCGAATCGATCGATTCCGCCGCGATTCGCATTCCATCCAGAAAATCCGCGGCGCTTCCCGCCGCGACCAGAGCCGCCGCCGAATTCGCCAGCACAATGTCCCGCTGCGGCCCGTGTTCGCGGTACAGCAGTGAACGCCCCAAAACCTTGTGCATGATTCCGGCATTTTCCTTGGCGTCGCCGCCGCGAATCGCTTCCAGCGGCGCGCGCTTCAATCCAAAATCTTCCGGCGTCACCGTAAAGTTCCGCACCGCTCCATCGCGTAGCTCGGAAACAAAAGTCTCGCCGCTCAGCGAAATTTCATCCAAGCCGTCCGCGCCATGCACGACAAACGCGCGGCTCACTCCCAGCCCACCCAGAGCCCTGGCCACCACTTCGGTCAGCCCGGCATCGTACACTCCCACGATTTGCGACGATGCGTTCGCTGGGTTCGTCAGCGGGCCAAGCAAATTGAATACAGTGCGTACTTTCAATTGTTGCCGCGCCGCGGTAGCGTGCCGCGTCGCCGTATGCATCGCCGGCGCAAACAAGAATCCGATTCCAATTTCCTCGATTGCCTGCGCGATTTGCGCTGGCGGCAGATCGATCGTCACTCCCACCCGCTCCAGCACGTCCGCCGAGCCCGAGCGCCCGCCTGTCGAACGATTCCCGTGCTTCGCTACCCGCACGCCCGCGCCCGCCACCACGAACGCCACCACCGTCGAAATATTAAATGTCCCGCGCGCATCACCGCCGGTTCCGCAGGTATCGATCAGCGGCTCATCCAGAATTCTGTGCCCAGCGGGAAAAATCGCAGTCGCGTGCCGACGCATCGCGGTGGCGAAGCCCACAATTTCTTCGACGCTCTCGCCTTTCGTGCGCAGCGCCGTCAGCAACCCCGCGATTTCCGCGGTGTTCGAGGCGCCCGAAAGAATCGCCTCCATCACCGACTCCGCCTCGTCCCGAGACAAACTCGCGCCCGCCGCGATTTTCTCCGTCGCGTTTTGCACCGTAAAATCGTCCGCCGCAGCGCTCAATTCCGCTCCCTTGCCCGCCTTCCGCCTTCCGGTTAAACTGTACCGCTTCAATTACCTGCAAAAATTCTAGCACTGTTCAAGGCGACCCTCCGGAAGCCGATGGAGCCAGCATGAAGATTCACGAATACCAGGCCAAAGCGATCCTCGCCAAGTTCGGCGTGCCGGTCCCGCGCGGCGAAACGGTGGTGAAAAAAGATGAAGCCCGCGCTGCCGCGCAACGCCTGGGCACGCACGTCGTGGTGGTGAAAGCGCAGATTCACGCCGGAGGCCGCGGTAAAGCCGGTGGCGTCAAACTTGCACGGTCCGCCGACGAAGCTTCCACCCACGCCGAAAATATTCTCGGAATGACGCTGGTTACACCCCAGACCGGCCAAGAGGGGCGCGTCGTGCGCCGCTTGCTGATCGAAGAAGGCCTGGACATCAAGCGCGAACTTTACGTCGGCGTGCTGGTCGACCGCGAAGCTGGCGCGCCGATTTTCATGGCCAGCGCCGCCGGCGGAATGGAAATCGAAGAAGTCGCCAAAGATAATCCCGAAGCGATCCTGAAGGAAGTCATCGACCCGACCGTCGGCTTCCAGGCTTTTCAAGCCCGCAAACTCGCTTTCGGCCTCGGCCTCACCGCGGAACAAGTCAGCGCAGCGGTTCCGTTTTTCCAGTCGCTGTATCGCGCCTTCGTCGAAACCGATGCCTCGATGATCGAGATCAATCCCTGCGTGGTGACCGGCGACGGGAAAATGTTCGCGCTCGACGCTAAAGTCACCTTCGATGACAACGCGCTCTACCGTCATCCGGAATTCAAGGACCTCCGCGACCTCGACGAGGAAACGCCGCTCGAAGTCGAGGCTTCTAAATTCAAACTCAATTACATCAAGCTCGATGGCGACATCGCCTGCATGGTCAACGGCGCGGGCCTGGCCATGGCCACCATGGACATCATCAAGCTCAGCGGTGGGAGCCCCGCGAATTTTCTAGACGTGGGCGGCGGCGCTTCCGAAGATCAGGTGAAGAACGCCTTCAAGATTTTGTTGAGCGATCCCAACGTCAAAGCCGTCTTCGTGAATATTTTCGGCGGCATCTTGCGTTGCGACGTGCTGGCCAGCGGCGTCGTGAACGCCGCGAAAGAATTGAAATTCAAAATTCCGGTCGTGGTCCGCATGGAAGGAACCAACGTGAAGCAGGGTAAAGAAATCCTCAAGAATTCCGGACTGAATTTCACCGTCGCCGAAGGCATGAAGGACGGCGCGCAAAAGGCCGTCGCGTTGGCCGGAGGTGCGCAGTGAGCGTTCTTGTCGACCAGAACACCCGCCTGATCGTGCAGGGCATCACCGGACGCGAAGGCAGCTTCCACGCGCAGCAAATGCTGGACTACGGCACGAAAGTCGTCGCCGGGGTTACGCCGGGAAAAGGTGGCAGCGAGCATCTCGGCGTTCCGGTGTTCAACACCGTGGCTGAAGCGGTAAAGAAGACGCGCGCGAACGCTTCGGTCATTTTCGTTCCGCCGCCGTTTGCCGCCGATGCCATTCTCGAAGCGATGAACGCGCAATTGCCTTTGGTCATCTGCATCACCGAAGGCGTTCCCACACTGGACATGGTGCGCGTCAACGCGGCGCTGAAAAATTCCAAATCGCGTCTGATCGGGCCGAACTGCCCCGGAATTATTTCGCCGGGCAAATGCAAAATCGGCATCATGCCCGCTTCGATTCACAAGCAAGGCAATGTCGGCGTGGTCAGCCGCAGCGGCACCCTGACCTACGAAGCGGTCGACCAGCTGACCCATCTCGGCATCGGGCAATCCACCTGCATCGGGATCGGCGGCGATCCGATCATCGGAACGACGTTTCTGGACGCGATTCATATGTTCAACGAAGATCCCGGCACGCACGCCATCGTCATGATCGGTGAGATCGGCGGCAACGCGGAAGAAACGGCCGCGGAGTACATCAAGAAGCACGTCAAAAAACCGGTGGTCGGTTTCATCTGCGGCCAGACCGCGCCTCCGGGCCGCCGCATGGGCCATGCCGGCGCGATCATCAGCGGAGGGCAGGGCACCGCCGCGGAAAAATATAAAGCGATGCGCGCGGCGGGCATTCTCACGGTGCAGAGCCCGGCGGACATCGGCAGCACGCTGGCCAAGGCGCTGCATGCCTCGAAATCCAAAACCAAATCTGCCGGGAAGAAAGCTTCGGCGGCGAAATCGAAGAAACCGGCGAAAAAAGCAGCGAAGAAAAAGAAGTAACGCGCGACGAACGGTCGCCAACCCATTTTATTTTCCCAGGAGATCACGCACATGGCAGTGGAAAGAACTCTCGCAATTATCAAGCCGGACGCGGTGGGCCGCGGCCTGACCGCCGACATCATCGCCCGGATTCACGCGGCCAAGTTTCAGATCGTGGCCATCAAATCGCTGCGCCTCGGCAAGAAGCAGGCCGAAGGATTTTACGCCGTGCACCGCGAACGTCCGTTTTTCGGCGAGCTGACCGCGTTCATGAGCGCCGGCAAAGCCGTAGTCATGGTGCTCGAAGGCGAAAACGCCATCGCCCGATGGCGCGACACCATGGGCGCGACCGATCCGGCCAAAGCTGAGCCCGGCACCATCCGCAAGGAACTCGGCGAGAGCATTCAGTACAATTGCACGCACGGCTCGGACGCTGCCGAGACGGCGGCAATCGAAATTGGCTACTTTTTTTCCGGCGCGGAACTCGCGTAAAGACTGAAGCCCCGCCGCCGGGAGTCCCGGCGGCGGGGTTTTATTTTGGGGCGAGCGTTTCGCTGCGATCCAGGCCGCTAGGCCGTAAGTTCCGTCGACTTCAGGTAGAATGTCCCCAGAACCCCATCGAAATGGACTCCACGCGCGAACTTGGGAAGTTTCTTCTGGTGGGCGGCCTGGTGTTGGCCGCGGCGGGCGCGTTGTTGCTAGCGCGCGGCCGGCTGCCGTTTCGTCTGGGGCGTTTGCCGGGAGACATTTCGTATCAGGCGCAAAACTCCAGTTTTTATTTTCCGATCGTGACCTGCATTTTGCTGAGCGCCGCGCTGACGCTGGTGATGTGGATTGTGAATCACTTCCGCCGGTAAACTTTCGATGAACCAAGCTTCGCTGTTCAATCTGATGCCCGAGCGCCGGACCTGGAAGGTCAGCGAGCTGACCACCCGCATCCGCGAGCTGCTCGAAGGCAACCTGCCGGACATTTCCGTAGAAGGCGAAGTTTCGAACTGCCGCGCCGCGCAATCCGGCCATTACTACTTCACGTTGAAAGATGCCCGCTCGCAGATTCGCTGCGTATGTTTCCGCGACCAGATGCGCGGGATCAAATGCAAACCGGAAGACGGTTTGCACATCACGGTGCGCGGCTCGCTCAGTGTCTACGACGCGCGCGGCGAGTATCAGATTTACGTCACCAATATCGATCCGGTGGGGGTCGGCGCGCTGCAACTGGCGTTCGAGCAGCTGAAAAAGCGCCTGCTGGAAGAAGGATTGTTCGACGCGGCGAAAAAGAAGCCGCTGCCGGTGCTGCCGCGCTGCATCGGAGTAATCACGTCGCCGACGGGTGCGGCGATCCGCGACATTTTGCGCGTCTTGAAAAGGCGCTTTCCCAACGCGCATATCACGTTGTTTCCGGTGAAGGTGCAGGGCGCGGGCTCGGCGGTGGAAGTGGTCCAGGCGCTGCGTTATTTCAACCTGGTGAAAACGATCGATGTGCTGATCCTCGCGCGCGGCGGCGGCTCGCTCGAGGACTTGTGGACCTTCAACGAAGAAACGGTGGCGCGAGCGATTTTCGAATCGGTGATTCCGGTCATTACGGGAATCGGGCACGAGACCGATTTCACCATCTCGGATTTCGTTTCGGACGTGCGTGCGCCCACTCCTTCGGCGGCGGCCGAGATCGTGGTGCGCTCGCGCGACGAATTCGAGCGGCACATCGCGGAGCACGCTCGGCGTATCTCGCAGCAGATGCGCTTTCATCTGTCGCAATGGAAGCACCATGTCCGCGACTTGCAGACGCACCGCGGATTCCGGCAACTGGACTTTCTGCTGCGCGGGCGACGTCAATTGCTCGACGACTATTCGAATTCGCTGACGATCGGATTGCGGCTGCGGCTGGCCATGGCCCGTCAGCGCGTGACCGAAGCGAACGCGCACATCGCGTCGTTTGATTTGCGCGGCCGGGCGGCGGTCTTGCGCCGGCACATCGACCAGCAGCGCGGCAACCTGCGTACCGGGCTCGACCGAGTCGTGACGCGCAAGCATCGCGCGCTGAATCTGGCGCAGATGCAATTCGCGGCGCTGGATTTGCGGGCACGTGTTGCGGCGTTGCGCCGCACCTGGGAACGTGACGCCACCGATTTGCAGGTCCGCGCCGAACGCGTGCTGGTGGCCAAACGGCGCCGCCTCGAATCGGCGATGATGCAGCTCGATGAGCGCAGCCCCTTCAAAATTCTCGAACGCGGATACTCGATCGCTTACGACGCGGCGGGGAAAGTTTTGCGCTCCGCTGATCAAGTCGCCATTGGCGACGAAATCTCCATGCGCCTCGCCCACGGCGAGCTCGCCGCAAAAGTCCTGAACAAAAACACTGAGAAATAGATTCTCCGCACCAGCTCGGAAGCTGATCAGAAAACCTCTCAGCCATCTCATTTGTTTCAGTCTTCGTCGTCGACGGAGCCGCCGGCTACTTTCAGGACGGCGAGGAAGGCTTCCTGGGGGATGTCTACGCGGCCTACGCGTTTCATGCGCTTTTTGCCTTCTTTTTGCTTTTCGAGGAGTTTGCGTTTGCGGCTGATGTCTCCGCCGTAGCATTTCGCGATTACGTTTTTGCGGATGGCGCTGATGGTTTCGCGGGAAATGATGCGACTGCCGATGGCGGCCTGAATAGGAATTTCGAACATCTGGCGCGGGATCAATTTGCGCAGGCGGCCCACCAGATCGTGGCCGCGCTCATAGGATTGGTCACGATGGCAGATAACGGTGAGCGCGTCGACCGGTTCGCCGCCTACGAGTACGTCGAGTTTCACCAAATCCGAATCGCGATAGCCGGACAAGTGGTAATCGAGAGAAGCGTAGCCGCGCGAGACGCTCTTCAGGCGGTCGTAAAAATCGAGAACGATTTCGTTCAGCGGCAGCTCGTAGGTGAGCATGATGCGCGTGGGCGAAAGATATTCGAATTTCTTCTGCACCCCGCGTTTTTCTTCGCAGAGCTGCAACACGCCGCCGACGCTTTCTTCCGAAGTAATGATCATGGCGGTTAGGATCGGCTCTTCGATTTTCTCGATCGAGCTGGGCGGCGGAAATTTGGTGGGATTGTCGACTTCGATGATGTCGCCGGTGACCGTGGTGATTTTGAAGGCGACGCTGGGCGCGGTGGTGATCAGGCCGATATTGAATTCGCGCTCGAGACGTTCCTGCACGATTTCCATGTGCAGCAGGCCGAGAAAGCCGCAGCGAAAACCGAAACCCAACGCGACGGAATTTTCCGGCTCGTAGAAAAACGCCGCGTCATTGAGCTGTAGTTTGCCGAGCGCGTCGCGGAGCATTTCGTAATCGCTGGCGTTCACCGGGAATAGGCCGGCGAAAACCATGGGCTTGATGGCTTCGAAGCCTTCGAGCGGCGGCGCGGGTTGGCCGTCCTGGACGATGGTGTCACCGACGCGGGCATCGGCCACGCGTTTGATGTTGGCGACGATGAAGCCGACGTCGCCGGCGGCGAGTTCCTGCAGGGCCATCGGTTTCGGAGTGAGCACACCGAGCGTTTCCACTTCGTAGGTTTCGTTGTTGGAAGAAAGCCGGATTTTCATGCCGGGCGTGATGCGGCCTTCCATCACTCGGGCGAGAACCACGGCGCCGCGGTAAGAATCAAACCAGGAATCGAAAATCAAGGCACGCAGCGGAGAATCGGCGGAGCCTTTGGGCGGCGGGACCAGGCGCACGATAGCTTCGAGAACGTCTTCGACGCCGAGACCGGATTTGGCGCTGATGGGCAAGGCGTCGTCGGCGGGAATAGCCAGGACGCTTTCGATTTGTTCTTTGGCGAAATCGATGCGGGCGGCGGGCAGGTCGATCTTGTTAATGACCGGAATAATTTCGAGATTGTGTTTGGAGGCGAGGAAAGCGTTGGCGACAGTCTGGGCTTCCACGCCCTGGCTGGCGTCGACCACGAGCAGGGCGCCTTCGCAGGCGGAAAGCGCGCGCGAAACTTCGTAGGAAAAATCGACGTGGCCGGGAGTGTCGATCAGGTTCAGGCGGTACTCGTGGCCGTCTTTCGCTTTGTAATGGAGGCGAATGCTTTTTGCTTTGATGGTGATGCCACGTTCGCGCTCGAGGTCCATGGAGTCGAGGACCTGGGACTGCATCTCGCGCTGGGAAAGTGCGCCGGTGAGCTCGAGCAGGCGGTCGGCCAGGGTCGACTTGCCGTGGTCGATGTGCGCAATGATGCAGAAATTGCGGATGTACTGGGGATCCATGATTTATGTTTGGGCTGCGCGGCGGCTGCGGCGGGCGGAAAGAAGGCCCGTTTGCGCGCGCCGAGCACGCGTTTCAAACTTCCGAGTTTGCCACATAACGGCGGAAAATCGAAATTGGAAACGGGAAGACGGAGGCAAAAGTGAGCGGAGGATGGTGATCGCACCAACATGCTTAGTCGAAATTAAGTTGCGATTAGAACAGGTACTTTTGTTGATTCGGCGGGGGTTAGGTACGTTTCTAATAATCCATTTTGCGATTAGAAATTTCGGGACGGCCGAAATTACGTGATTCGACGCGAGGGGTTGGTTGCTTCGCCGGCGTAACGTCGTCATGGAGTTCTCCCGAGGGGCTTGAAAAGTGCCCCGACTCGCGCTAACAGAATTTCCGAAGGATTTAAATTCGTAGAAATACTGAGCCGGTGGGCCTTGCAGTGGTTGGTAACTTGGAGGCGGATACTGGTAGTCATTTATTGAACGGGGAGGGGGGATGTCGTAGGCTGTACCCGGTTTGCGGGTGGTTAGGCGGAATTTAAGCGAAGTGGCGGCACATTTACCCACAGGTACCTACAGGAAACGAATTCTTGGACAATATTTCCAAACCTGATCCTCGGACAGTTCCACTAGAGACGCCGAGCAGCCGGAGAGCGGTTGCGGCGAGCGTGGTGCCGGAAAGAAAATCGCAAATTTTACGGATTGTGGGGTACGTGCTGGCGGTGCTGGCGCTGGGTTGGGTGCTGCACGATTTCCACATCGTCCAGGCCATGCGCGAGCTAGCGCACGTGGATTGGAAATGGGTTTTGGTGGGCATGGCGTTCGATGTCCTGAGCTACGGCGTGCAGGCGCTGCGCTGGAAATGGCTGCTGCATCCGTTCGGTAAAGTGAAACTCTCGCACGCAGTTCGGGCGGTTTACGCAGGATTGTTCGCGAATCTGATTTTTCCGCTGCGGCCGGGGGAATTGCTGCGGAGTTATTTGCTTTCGAATTCCGAAGACATCACGTTGGGGAAAGTTTTTGGGTCGGTAGGCGTGGAAAGGCTGGTGGACCTGGTAATCGCTACGGCTTCGCTGGGCGTGGTTTCGTTGCTGGTGCCGTTGCCAAACCGGTTCCGCAAAGTGGCGGACACGCTGGGCATTGTGACGCTGGTGCTGCTGGCCATTGTGGTGATCGTGATTTATTACCTGGAAGTCAAGCTGGCGCAGGATCCGGATTTTGGGCAGGGGCCGCGGAGGCTGCCGAATCCTTTGATGCGAGCGCTTTTGGGATTGCATTCGATGGGGACTGCCGTGAGTTTTTATCCGGCGGTTTTAGCTTCTTTGGGTCTGCCGTTCTGCCAGGTTTTGGGATTGTGGGCGATGATGATGGCCTACGGGTTGAAATTGCCGTTCTTGGCGGCGATTGTGGTGCTGCTGGTGATCAATCTGGGAGTTTCGCTGCCGAATGCTCCAGCGAACGTGGGGTCGTACCAGTTTTTTTGCGTGTTGGGATTGAGCGTTTTTCAAGTGGAGAAGACGACGGCGACGAGTTTTTCGATTTTCGCGTTTTTGGCGCTGACCATTCCGTTCATATTTTTGGGATTCCTGGGATTGGTTAGGAGCGGGTTGTCCTTGCGGACGATCCGATCGACGGTGAAATCGTTGCCGAATGAGGCGCGCGGTCGGACGGCGGCGGGAGCTTAGGCGAATCCTCAGAACAACCTTCCTTTGGGACCTGCTCCGTACATCTTGAGAACCATGGCGACTTGATTTTTGAGCGGGCGTTGCGGGCGGGTATATAGTGGATATTCAACGCCGCGAAAAGAATCGGGAGCCGTGCCTGGACGCGCGGCGAATTCACGGCCGGACTTCCCCAGCGAGCCCGTACGACCCCGATCGGCGCGATGCGCTAGCGCGAGCGACATACGCGGCGGTTACCAGCACACTTTTTTCGGCGCATACTTTTCGACGCATACTTTTCGACGCACCCCATGGCTCAGGACATCAACAAACATCTCGACCGGGCGCGCAAAAGCCTGGAGAAAAACAAACTCCGCGAAGCGGTGACGGAGTATCAAGCTGTATTGGAAGAAGCGCCGGCGAATAGCGAGGCGCTGCAGGCCCTGGCAGATATTTACACGCGGCTGAGCGAGCCGGCCCTGGCCGCGCAATATTATGGAATTCAGTTCGACCGCCTGGTGGAAGGCGGCGACGGCGCGAAAGCGTCGGCAATATTCGTGCGGTTCCTTCGTCCGTATCCCCAACCTCCCGATCGCCTGATGCGTTACGGAACATTGCTGCAGAAGCAGAACCGCGCTTCGGAAGCGATCGAGCAATTTTCGATGGCGGCGGGGCTGTATCACGAAGAGCACCGCGGGATCGAAGCGCTGGCGTGCTACGAAAGCATCGCAGTGCTGGACCCGGAAAATCCGCAGCGGCACGTGACCCTGGGCGAAGCGGCGGAATCGATGCGGGTGACGGACCTGGCCACGCGCAGTTTTCTACGTGCGGGGCAATTGATGCTGGCTTCGAACGCGCTCGATGCGGCGGTGGAATGTTTCGGGCGCGCCTACCAACTCTCTCCGCAAGATAAAGTCGCGACGTTGTTGTTTGCCGAAGCCAAGCTGCGCAAAGGCGACGCGGAAAGCGCGGCGCGATTGCTGGAACCGATGGCGCCGACGGAAACGGATTATTCGTTTCAGGCGCTATATGGGGAAGCGTTGCTGCGCACCGGGCGTCTCGACTTGGCCAAGGAGATGTTCGACGCGTATTACAAACAGAAACCGGAAAACTTCACCAAGTATTTCGAGCTGGCAGCGGCGTACATCCGGATCAAGGAAGATCCGAAAGCCGCGGCGTTGATGATCCAGACCAAAGAAACGATGCGGTCGCTGCGGAAGGAGAACGAATTCGCGACGCAGGTGGACCGGCTGGCGACAACGTATCCGGATTCGCTGCCTTTGGCGGAAGTGGTTTCGAAGCTGTATGAAGAACTGAATCGCGAAACGAAATATTTCGACGCGCTGGTGCGCTTGTTCGATTTGTATCTGGTGGCGGGACAACTGAGACAAGCGTGCGAATCGCTGGACCGGCTGGTGGATATCGATCCTTACGATTACCGGAACCAGGAGCGGATCGCGAAGCTGGACGGGAAGGCGGATCCGGCGTTCCTACAAAATATTATGGCGCGGGCGGCGAAGGCGGCATCGTTTTCGACGCGCACGGATGGATTTACCGGAGCGGGGCGCGACCCGGGGACGAACCCCACGGCGGTGCCAGAAGAGGTGCGAGCGCAGCAGGCGCTGGAAGATTTGATCGTGCAGGTGGAGATATTTTTGCAGTATTCGCTGCAGAGCAAAGCGGTGGAGCGGCTGGAACGAATCGCGGAACTTTTTCCGGGCGAGGAAGAAAAGAACGAGCGGCTGCGCGCATTGTACGAACGCGCGAACTGGTGGCCGAAGGGAATACCGCGCAAGGTGACGACGCCGGCGGCAACGCCGGCGGCGACGGAGACCGCGCCGCGAGCACAGGCGCCGCAGCCGAGAACTGAAGTGGCGGAAATGCCCGCGGCGGTGGTGCCTTCGCCGGCGGAGACGCATCGGGATTTGGCGGCGATCGCGGAGATCAACCGGCTGATGTACCGGCAGGCTACGCCGCGGGAAGTGCTGTCGACGACGGCTTCGGGCGTGGGAAAACATTTGATGGCTACGCGCTGCCTGATCGCGGTGGGAGCGGCGGGCGACGGAATGCAACTCACTTCGGAATATTCTTCACCGGGAATTCCGACGGTGGGCGCGGGAAAAATTACGGACGTGGTGGGATTGATTTCGCAAGTGACGCCGGATTCGCTGGGCGGATTCGAATTGCACGCTTCGAGCATGGCAAGTCTGCGCGAGGTCGGATTGGAATCCGCGCTGGGCGTGATGCTGACCGACAAGGAGACGCAGGCGCAGTCGGGCGCGCTGCTGATCGGAGATTCGAAGGCGCGGAAATGGAAGGCGAACGAGAGTTTCTTTTTGCAGGCGGTGGGAGATCAGCTGGTGCTGTCGGTGAATCACACGCGGCTGCGATCGCTGGTGCGGTCGCTGGCGGTGGCGGACGAGAAGACGGGACTTTTGAGCCGCGGCGCGTACATCGATTGTCTGCTGGTGGAATCGAACCGGGCGCGGGCGCAGAACACGCCGATCTCGCTGATCGTGCTGCATGTGGATCGCGGCGGAGAATTGCTGCGGCAACACGGCGACAGTTCGGTGGATAAATATATTGAACAACTGGCGCGGGCGCTTTCTTCGTCGGTGCGGCAGACGGATATTGCGGTGAAATATACGGCGTGGTCGCTGGTATTTATTTTGCCGGATACGGGAATCGACAGCGCGCTTACCCTGGCGGATAAGTTGAGGCAAGCGGCGGCGACGGTTCGACCAACGTGGGGCACGCCGGAATTGACGATCAGCGCGGTGGTGGCGGAGGCTTCGACGCGTCCTGGGGACGAGACGGAAGATCGGGTGACGGAGTGGATCAACCGGGCGGAAACGGGATTGGAAGAGGCGCGGCATCGAGGCGGGGATACTTTGGTGGCGTTGTTGACGCCGTAGGATTTGAATTTGGTTTTTCGGCGATTGCGCTAAGACTGTGTCGCACCTACGGCGCTCGACGCTTTTCTCGGGATTTTTCCCAGCCCTTACGGGCTGGGCTAACTTCTGTCGCGCCTACGGCGCTGGTTTGGTCGCCGACTCCGAACGTGCGAAAATAGGGTGCACGGCTTCTTGAACTCAGGACTGTTTCGTTGAGGCGGTTGCGCTGCGCGGATATTTTATGACGCGCTGACGGTTTTTCGTTGTGCTGCAATTCTAAATTCCTGCGGTAAATCCGAAGAGAGGGAAAATGTTTACTACGGATGCGGTGATTCTGGAAGGCGCGCGCACGCCGATGATTCGATACATGGGCGCGTTCGACGATACGAACGCGCTGGAGCTGGGGGCGGTGGCGGGGAAGGAAGCGATCCGGCGCGCAGGAATTGCGGCGGAAGAATTCGATCACGTGATTTTCGGAAACGTGATGCAGACCAGCGCGGACGCTTTGTACGGGGCGCGGCACGTGGGATTGAAGGCGGGATTGCCGATTGAAACTCCGGCGGTGACGGTGAACCGACTGTGCGGGTCGGGGATGGAATCGATCACGCAGGCGGCGCAGCGAATTTTGCTGGGCGAATCGAAGATGGTGCTGGCGGGCGGGACGGAAAATATGTCGCAGTGCCCGCACGTGATTCGCGGGGCGCGGACGGGATTCCGTTTGGGCGAAGGGAAGCTGGAGGATTCGCTGATGTCCGGGCTGTATGACACCTACTGCGGATTCAGCATGTCGGAAACGGCGGAAAATCTGGCGAGCGAGCAGGGAATTACGCGTCGCGCTTCGGATGAATACGCGCTGCGCAGCCAGCAGGCGGCGGATGCGGCGTTTCGTTCGTGTTATTTGAAGGCGGAAATTGCCCCGGTGGAAGTGAAGAAGGGCAAGAAGACGATCATGGTGACGGAGGACGATCACCGGCGGCCGGAGACGACGCTGGAAACTCTGGAGGGATTAAAGCCGGCGTTTCGCAAAGACGGAATTGTTACCGCGGGAAACGCGAGCGGAATTGTGGATGGCGCGGCGGCGGTGGTGATGACGCATGCAAAAATCGCGGGGGAGCGCGGGTTGAAACCGCTGGGGCGAATCGTGGGGTACGCGACAGCGGGAGTGCCGCCGAAGATTATGGGAATTGGTCCGGTGCCGGCGATTCAGAAGGCGCTGGCGGTGGCGGGATTGAAACTGGAACAGGTGGATTTGATTGAGGTTAATGAAGCGTTCGCGGCGCAATATTTGGCGGTGGAAAAAGTTTTGGGATTGAATCGGGACAAGACGAATGTGAATGGCGGCGCGATTGCGCTGGGGCATCCGTTGGCTGCGACTGGGACGCGGCTGGTGTTGACGCTGTTGTACGAATTGCGGCGAAGAGATTTGCGTTATGGCGTGGCTAGCGCTTGCATCGGCGGCGGGCAGGGGATTGCGGTGATCGTGGAAAGGCTAGATCCGTAAAATTTGTACGTTTTTTCGGCGCCGGCTTCGAAAGCGGCGCCGTGTATTTCCCTCCTTATAGAAAGTCTGAATTACTCCCCAACTGAATGTGGATGGAGCTTCCGCTTGCGGGTGCTGCGGTGCGCCTTCATTATGAGTGGCATGGAACCCTTGTGGATGGCGAGCGACCAGGCGAAACGGCTGGCGGAGCTGACGGCTGGAACGAGCGATCCGGAAAAAGAAGCGCCGCTGCGGCGGGACGTGCGTTCTCTAGGCGTTTTGCTGGGGCGCGTTTTGGTGGAGCAAGGCGGCGAGAAACTTTTGGAGAGCGTGGAGCAGTTGCGGCGGCTGTTGATCCAGCAGCGCGAATTGGGGACGGAGGCGGACGGCGAAAACAAATTGATGGCCGAGGCGCAGGCGATTATCGCGAAAATGGAATTGGAAGAGGCGCATCGGGTGACGAAGGCATTCGCGATTTATTTCGAGCTGACCAATCTGGCGGAGACGAATCACCGCAAGCGGCGGCGGCGGGCGGCGAAGCTGCATGGGGAGCAGGCTCCGCCGGCGGGATCGTTTCGCGGGACTTTGTTGCGCATGCGCGCGGCGGGGATTTCGGCCGAGGACGCGCTGGCGGCTCTGCAGCGGGTGAAAATTGTGCCGGTGTTCACGGCGCACCCGACGGAGGTGGCGCGGCGCACGGTCTTGATGACGCGGCGGCGGATCGCGAAACATCTGGAGGATCTAGACCGGTTGCCTTTGCCGGAGGCGGATGCGGCGGAGCTGGAAGAGCTGATTTTGGCGGAAATTACATTGCTGTGGCAGACGGATGAAGTGCGCATGAAGCGCCCGGGAGTGATCGACGAAGTGCGGATGGGGCTGGATTATTATCCGATGACTTTGTTCGAGACGATTCCGAAAGTGGATGCGGAGTTTGCGGATTCGTTTGAGGCGGTGTACGGGAAACAGCTAGCGAACGACGAGATTGGCGAAGTGATTCGATTCGGGTCGTGGATTGGAGGAGATCGCGACGGGAATCCGCGGGTGACTCCGCAAGCGACGGCAGAGGCGCTGGAAATGGCGCGGCGGGTGGTGCTCGATTTTTATTTGCTGGAAATGGCGCGGTTGATCGAGGAACTGAGTTCTTCGCTCCGTCAGGCGGCGTGTTCGGAGGAGCTGCGCGGCGCTCTGGCGGCGTACGAAACGATGATGGGCGACGAAGCGTCGCTGGGAAAATGGATTTCGGAGACGGAATTGACGCGGCGGTTTCTGGATTTCGTGAAGATCCGGCTGCGGTACAGCCGGGATGAATCGCGGAATTCGCGGGCTTACCAGGCTCCGGCGGAGCTGGAACGGGATCTGGAACTGGTGCGGGCGAGCCTGGCGGAGAATGGCGGCGCGCGGCTGGCGGAATTGCTGGTCGATCCTTTGGCGCGCATCGTGCGGACGTTTGGATTTCATTTGCACACGCTCGATCTGCGGCAGCACGCCAAGGTGCATGCGGAGGCGCTCGAGGAGATTGTGGCGGCGGAAGGCGCGAAGAAGAATAGCGGGCTGTTGGTGAAATCGGAACGCGCGCGCGACGTGATCGAAACTTTCCGTATGGCAGCGAAGCTGAAGAAATTGTATCCACCGGAAGCGCTGCGGTATTACGTGATCAGCGGGACGGAATCGGAGCGGCACCTTTTCGATTGGCTGGCGCTGGCCAAGATCTGCGGGGTGCAGGTGGCGGGGTCGGCGGACGATCCGGGGATTATGCCGGTGCCGCTATTTGAATCGATCGAATCGCTGCGCGAGGCGGCGAAGGTTATGCGGAAAGTCTGGACTTCGCCGGAATATGGGGCGCTGCTGGATTCGTGGAACCGCGAGCAGGAAGTGATGCTGGGTTATTCGGATTCGAACAAAGACGGAGGAATGATTACCAGCACCTGGGAATTGCAGAAAGCGCATCGCGAGCTGCATCAGGCGGCGAGGGAGTGCGGGGTGAAGCTGCGCCTCTTTCACGGACGCGGCGGAACGGTGGGGCGTGGCGGCGGACCGACACATAGGGCGATTCTGGCGCAACCGGTGGGAGATTTTTCGGGGGAGATACGAATTACCGAGCAGGGCGAAGTATTGAACTGGAAATATTCGGATCCGGTGCTGGCGGAGTGGAATTTGGAATTGATGGTGGCGGCGTCGCTGGAGGCGTTGACGCGGCCGAGCGGGCGAAAGCCGATTGACGATCAGAAGTGGGACGCGACGATGGACGAGCTTTCGGGGGAGGCGTTTGCGTTTTACCGGAAGAGTATCGCGGAAAACCGTGAAGTTCTGGATTATTTTGAGGTGGCGACCCCGGTGAACGAACTGGTGCATGCGCGGATGGGTTCGCGGCCGGCGCGCCGGTCGCAGAGCCACGACCTGGCCGACCTGCGGGCGATTCCGTGGGTGTTTGGATGGATGCAGAGCCGGCATGCGGTGCCGGCGTGGTTTGGAGTGGGCTACGCGCTGGAGAAATTTGCAGCGAAGAGCGCGGAGAACAAGGCGCGGCTGCGGGAAATGATGAAGTCGTTCACTTTGTTCTCCGATCTGGTGCGCAACGTGGAGATTGCGATGGCTAAAGCGGACATGCAGATCGCTCATCTGTATGCGCGGGAATTGGTGGAGGACGCGGCGCTACGGGAGAAAGTGTTTGGAGTGTTGGCCGAGGAATTCGAGCGAACGCGACGGATTCTACTGGAGATTACGGGGCAAGAAAGCCTGCTGGAAGGGAATGCTGTGCTGTCGCAATCGATCCGTTTGCGGAATCCTTATGTGGACCCGATGAGTTTGATTCAGGTGGAGTTGTTGCGGCGAAAACGGACGAGCGGGCAGACGGATGAGCGGGATTACGTGCTGGGTGCGACGATCAACGGGATCGCTGCTGGGCTGCACAATACGGGCTAGCTCGCTTGGCTTCAGGGGCTGAAGCCCCGCGTTGTAGCTGGCTTTTTGACGGCACTAAAGTGCCGCCCTTCCTCGGCAGGATTGCTATTCCGACGCGTTTTCGTTTCGATCGTAGGCCAGGAAGAAGGGCGCGAAACGAGGCGTCGTGGCGCGCGGTTCCGATGGTAAAATCCTGCAACACAATTTCAGACAGGAAAAACATGGCTTACGAAAATTTGTTGCTGGATGTGAAGGACCAGATTGCGCGAATTACGTTCAACCGGCCGAACGTGTTGAACGCTTTGAACCGCAAGACGATGGAAGAGCTGGGCGAGATTCTGAACGTGGTGCGATCGGATTCGGCGGTGCGGGTTTTGATTTTGACCGGCGCGGGCGAGAAGGCGTTCATCGCCGGCGCGGACATTACCGAGCTGGCGCAGCAGAGTCCGGTGGGTGGGCGCGAATACACGCTGGCCGGGCAGGCGATCATTCATCGCCTGGAAACGATGGGCAAGCCTTCGATCGCAGCGATCAATGGATTTGCGCTGGGCGGCGGATGCGAGATGGCGTTGGCGTGCACCATGCGGATCGCCAGTAGCAAGGCGCGGCTGGGGCAGCCGGAAGTGAAGCTGGGAATTATTCCGGGCTATGGCGGGTCGCAACGATTGCCGCGACTGGTGGGCAAAGGACTGGCGCACGAATTGATTTTGACAGGCGAGATGATTTCGGCGGAAGAAGCGCTGCGGATTGGATTGGTGAATCGGGTAGTCGAGCCGGGAGATTTGCTGCCGACCGCGGAAGTGATCGCCAAGAAAATTATAGCGAACGCGCCGATTGCGGTGCAGTACGCGATGGAAGCGGTGGAGCGCGGGATGGAAATGCCGCAGGAGGAGGGATTGTACCTGGAGGCGACGTTGTTTGGCTTGTGTTGCGCGACGCAGGATATGCGGGAAGGCACGGGCGCGTTTGTGGAGAAGCGGCCGGCAAGGTTCGAAGGGCGTTGAGCGATGACTACGGAAAAGTTTAAACCGATGAAAACTACCGGTGGCTTGAGCGCGGCGGGACTGCGCATCGGCGTGGTGGTGAGCCAATTCAACGCGTTCATTACTGACCGATTGCTCGCGGGGGCGCTGAGCGCTTTGGAGCGCGGCGGCGCGGAAGAAAAACAGATTGAAGTGGTGCAGGTGCCGGGGTCATTCGAGCTTCCGTTGGCGGCGAAGAAAATGGCGACGGGAGGGAAATTCGACGCGATTATTTGCATCGGTTGCATTTTGCGCGGGGAAACTTCGCATTACGATGTGGTGGTTTCGGAGACGGCGCGGGGCGTGCAGCTGGCGCAGCTCGACACGGGCGTGCCGCTGATTTTTTGCGTGTTGACCTGCGACACCCTGGAGCAGGCCATCGACCGGGCGGGATTGAAGAGCGGGAATAAAGGATACGAGGCGGGGCTGGGCGCGATTGAGATGGCGCAGTTGATGCGCAAACTGGGTGGAAAAACTGCGGCACAGCCTGCGGCCGGCAGCAGTGCGAAACGCAAGTCGAGGCGCGGGTAATTTGGCGACTTTACGCAGGAAGTCGCGCGAATTCGCGCTGCAAATGCTGTTTGAGTGGGACATGACGCGGCGGAAGCCGGCGCAGGTGGAAGAAAATTTCTGGAAACAGGCCAGCGCTTCGGATACGACGCAGCAGTTTGCGGACCAGTTGTTTGAGGGCGCGATCGCGCATGCGGAAGCCAGCGACAAGGTGATCGAAAAGCTGGCGGAGAATTGGAAATTGGACCGGCTGGCGGCGGTGGACCGGAGCATTTTGCGTTTGGCGATTTATGAATTGAAGTTTGGGACGGCACCGCCGAAGGTGGTGATGGACGAGGCGTTGGAATTGGCGAAGAAGTTTTCGTCGGCGGATGCGCCGGGGTTTCTGAATGGGATTTTGGACGCGGCGTATAAGAGTATGGAGAATTAGGCGGGAGTTGCTGGGCGGTGGGGTTTCGGTGGCACCGGAACGGAGTGTCGCACCTACGGCGCTCGGGTTGCTTTTTTGATTCTCCCAAGTCCTTCCGGGCTGGGCTAGACTTTGCCGCGCCTACGGCGCTGGTTTGGGGCGCGGACGCAGCTTCCTCGGCGGATCGTAAAAAGCAGATCCCTCACCAGAAACGGGTTCGGGATGACAGTTTTCTTTTTTTTGGGTGAAGTGAAAAGTTTTGGCCTAACTGTTGCTCTCTCGTTTTGACGCCACTTTCTTCAGCTTGAGTCTTCCTCGAGATAAATCCACAGCAGTATTTCCCACGACAACTACAAATTAGGCGTCGATCTCGCCTTCGAAGATGCGGACGGCGGAGCCGCTGACTTTGGGGGTGAGTTTGTCTTTTTCGGCGGTTACTTCGACGTGAATTTCGCTGGGGCGGCCCATTTCTACGCCTTGGGCCACATGGAGATTTTCGCCGGGCTTGAGCTGGTGGTGATGGACCAAGTAGGCGCCGAGGGAGCCGGCGGCGGAGCCGGTGGCGGGATCTTCCATGATTCCCCAGGGGAGCATGCCGCGGGACCGAACGCGGCCGCGGCCTTCGAGGGTGAAGCAGTAGGCCATGGTGCCATGCGGCGCGATGAGCTGAGCAAGCGCGCGCATGTTCATTTGAATTTTGGCGAGGACCGCACGGCGGGTGATGGGGACCATTAAATTCGGAATGCCGGTGGAAACGAATTCGATGGGGAGCGAGGGGACGAGATCGCTGGGCTTGAGGCCGAGAGTGGCGGCGAGAGCGGCGCGACTGAAGGGGGCGCGGGAAAAACGCGCGGGTTTTTGGGTCATGGTGACGCGCACGGGGAGGCCATTATGAAAAGTGAATTCGACCGGAAGAATTCCGGCGCCGGTCTGCTGGAGAATGTGGACGCGGCCTTCGGAAGCGGGGACGACGCCGAGTTCGGCGAGTAGAAACCAGGTGCCGATGACGGGATGCCCGGCTAGGGGAAGTTCCTGGGTAGTGGTGAAGATGCGCAGGCGCGCGAGGGCGCGGTTGTTGGTGGGGCGCTGGATGAAAACGGTTTCGGACAAGTTCATTTCGCGGGCGATGGCCTGCATTTTTTTGGTGGTGAGGCCGTCGCCGTCGGTGACGACTGCGAGCGGATTGCCGGCGTATTGCTTGGTAGTGAAAACATCGAGAGTGTAGAGACGACGCTTCATGAGTGGGCTCCGCTGGCGGGTGGCGTTGGGGAGTTCAAATGCGCTCCAATTCGGGGCGCGTCCGGTCGTTGGTCACGTTGCCGGTGTTGAGAGTTGTTTTGGGTTCGATCAGGACCATATGAACTTCTTCGCTATCGGCGACGGGCAGGTGTTCGACGCCTTTGGGGACGATGATGAATTCGCCGGGCTGGATGATCTGGTCGCCATGGCGGAAGCGCATGCGCAGGGTTCCGGCGACGACCAGAAACATTTCGTCTTCGTGATCGTGATGATGCCAAACGAATTCGTCCTTGAGCTTGACGATCTTTACGTAGGAATCGTTGATTTCACCCACGATGCGGGGATTCCAGTAGTCCGAGACGCGGGAGAGCTTTTCTTTCAGGTTTACGGTTTCCATGATCTCGTTTTTCCCTCCTGATGGCGCGGGTTTCGGCAGCGCGCCGCGAACTTACATTTTCTGGACGAGGTTGGCGATGGCTTCCAGCGCGCGGCGGGTGGTTTCCGGCCGGCTGGTCTCGGAATAAATGCGCAACATATTTTCAGTGCCCGAGGCGCGGACCATGACCCAGCCGATATCGGCGATGAAAAGTTTAATGCCGTCCATATCTTCGCGGCGGGTGACGGGCCAATCGAGAATATTTTTTACGTTCGGATCGGCGAAATATTGGAGAGCTTTTTCTTTTTGGCCGTTCTTGGTGGTGAGGTCGATGCGGCCGTA
>DASWVE010000121.1:0-10269 GCA_036401315.1 Candidatus Acidiferrales bacterium | reverse complement strand
GGGCAGAAAGGCGAACTGGTCGATAAATGAAAGCTTCATCCGGCGCCAGTTCAGATCTTCCTCGACGTTCAGCTGGTGGATCGTCGAGCTGCCGGCATTGCCGCCGATAGCGACGGTGCCGCCGCCCAGATAACTCAAAGTGAGATTGGAAATTCCCGAGGCATCGTGCAGGTCGATTCCGCCGAGGAACGAAGTGAAATCTCCCCAGCTACTATTATTTCCGGAGCCGCTCAATTCGTCGGAATCGGCGATCGAGAAAATCTTGAACTGGGGCTGAATGAAATTGTGGTCGAGCGCCGGTCGGCCGGAATTGATGGGTTCGACGCCGGCCAGCGGAGTCGTATCCGGTTTGATGGTCTGAGGGTTTTGCTGGTCGTCGTCGGTGCCGTTAATACCGGCTAAAGGCGAGCGAATCGCCGGAATCGGCTGCGCCGGATTTTCCGACGTGGCGTTCGGATCCGGAGCCGAGGTCTGCCCCTGTGGTTCTTGATCCTGAGGCTGTTGCTGCGCGCGCGCAGGAATGGCCAGCAGCGCGGCGGCGCAGAACAAAAGCATCAGGATGTAAAACCTGTTACTCATGAATTCGACCTGCTCCTAGGGGACTACGATGGTGTCGCCGGCTTTCAGGGGAATGTCCTGCTCCGGTTTCTTGCCGTTGATTACTTCTTTGTAGTTGAACGGGTATTTCACCTGCTTGCCGCTTTCGTTGCGCAGCACATAAATTTTGCCGGTGCGCGCGTACTGGGTGAAACCGCCGCCGCTGGAAATGGCCTGCAGCACGCTCATGCCCGGAATCATGGGGAACGCGCCGGGCCGGCTGACTTCGCCTAAGAGATAGACGCGCTGGCTATTGATGGTGGTGACGATCACGGTGACCTGCGGATTGGTCACATATTTTTTCAGGCTCTCGGTGATCTGCTGGGCCAAGGCGTCGGGAGTCAAGCCCGAGGCTTGCACGTCGTTCAGAAGCGGCAGCGAAATTTTTCCGTCGGGGCGAACCGGCACCACGCGGGACACTTCCGGCTCTTTCCAGACACTGATGTCCAACACGTCTTGCCCGCCGATCACGTAGTTCGGGTCGGCCGTCGCGGTCTTCTTTTGCGCGTCAGCCATGGCCGGCGCAGCGGGCTGGCTGGGCTGTTTAGGGGTGGAGTCTTGTTGCGCTCCGGCGGGAATCGCGAGAGTGAGAAGTCCCAAGAGCATCCAGATCGAATTTCGGTTACGCATGTTCCCTTAGCCTCGCGGTCCAGTCTCGGAATCCTGCACGCCGATCTGTTTCAATTTGTAGAGCAGGGACTTGTAGCTGATCTGGAGTTCCTGGGCGGCTCGTTTGCGATTCCACCGGGTGTGTTCGAGCGCTTTTAGGATCAGTTCGCGTTCGGCTTCGCGGGATGCGGCGCGCGCGGCTTGTTTCAGGGAGTAAGCGCGCGGTTCGGAAATCTCGACCGGGCGCTCGACGGGCGCCGCGGTCATGAGTTCCGAGACGGCCAACTGTTCATCGCCCAGCGCCACGATTTTACGGATCACGTTTTCGAGTTCGCGAATATTTCCGGGCCAGGAATGATCGAGGAGCAGGCGCATGGTGCGCGCGCTGAGAGAAGGCCGCGGGCGCGAGAGTAGCGCGGAGTGCTTGGTCAAAAAGAATTCGACGAGGATGGGAATGTCTTCGCGGCGGTCGCGCAGGGCCGGCAGGCGGAGACAGACGCCGTTGATGCGGTAGTAAAGTTCGCTGCGGAAGCGGTTGGCGCGCATTTCTTCATCGAGATTGCGGCTGGTAGCGGCGATTACCCGCGCGGAAAGCGACCCGCGTCGAAACGCTCCGTCGCCAGGCAGCGCGTAGAGCAGGTTCCGCTGACAAGCGGCGTCCAGTTCGCTGATTTCTTCGAAGAAGACCGAGCCGATGGGACCGGTCTGATCGTGGAAAGGCGCGGTGCCGTTGCCGTTGAGCTCAAGTTCGGCGGTCAGCAGTGACGGATTCATCGCCGCGCAGGCGATATTGACCAGGCGCTGGTCGGAGCGGGACGACAAGCCGTGCAGACGCTGCGCAAAGGTGGCTTTTCCGGTTCCGCTTTCGCCGACAAACAGGACGGGGATGTTGGTAGGCGCAATTTCGCTTAGCACACTCTCTAGAGTTTGCATGGCGGGGCAGATGCCCCCAACGAAACTGCGCTCTTCCCGTACCATCACGCTCTCAAGTCCGTTGATCATCATTCGGTCAGTATCCTGGCCTGAATCTATATTTCGCGATGCTCCGGGGTGGGGCGATAGTACTCCCAGACAATTTGAGTAGGACTGCAAGGGACATGCCACGGGTGCTCTGCGGGAGTACCGAGCTAAAGCCTTTATTTTCAGCATCTCCAAATCTCGTTTGTACGGTAGGGGCCTAGTACACTTTTGGAAATCCCTCTCATCTTCCACGAATGGGCAAAATACTTTCCCTTTGTGCTGAAGTACCCGGAAAATCGACGTTGATTAATGGTGATTTAGCGATCTTCAGCTTGATTTAGAGATAAGGCTATTATAATCAATATTATATGAGGTTCTCGCATTGATTGTAAGGCACGGTTACACGGGGAGATTTCGAGCGGATTTTGCTTCGCTTTTGTTTCACGAACAGTTGATGGCCGGGTTGCGAGGTTTGACACCGGGGCGCTGTACCGGAGTAGATTGCCGTAGCGTGAAGGTGTAGCATTTAATTGACTTTGACTCGAAGCAATCGTTCGCTTTCGCGAGGAGCTTATGCGCTTTTTTAGAGGATCGTGGCTGCCCGTCACCCTAGCCGCCGCCATTTTATTTTCCGGCTGTACGCGCGATCCTCAGATTCTGAAGAAGAAACACTTCGACAAGGGCGAAGCGTACTTCCAGCAAGGCAAGTACCCCGAAGCGGCGATCGAATTTCAAAACGCGATTCAAAACGATCCGAAATACTCCGACGCGCATTACCAACTGGCCCAGACCTATTTGAAACAAGCCGACTGGCCGCACGCCTTCCAAGAATTGTCGCGCACCGTGGCGCTGAGCCCGGAAAATCTCAAGGCTCAAATCGATCTGGCAAATTTATTTTTGGCGGCGGGGAGATTGTCGGATGCGCGCGACCGCGCCGAAGTGGTGCTGAAAGCCGATCCGCAAAATGCCGCTGCGCAGTCGATTCTTTCGAGCGCGGACGCTTCGCAGGGCGATCTGAACAAGGGTCTGACCGAAGCGCAGCAAGCGGTGCAGATGGATCCGACGCGTTCGGGTTCGCTGCTGAATCTGGCGATCATTCAGGAGAAAGCGAAAAATACCACGGCGGCGGAACAGAGCTACCAGAAGGCCGTTTCGCTGGACGAGAAATCGCTGCCGGCGCGGCTGGCGCTGGGCAGTTTTTATCAACGGCAGAAGCGTTGGCCGGACGCCGAAGCGCAGTTTCGAGGCGCGATCCAATTGGACGCCGCGAATCCTTACCCGCGCGCGACGCTGGCGGCTTTGTATCTGAACGAAGGCCAGAAGGACAACGCGGAGAAAACCCTGCAGGAGGCGAAGGCCGCGCTAAAAGACAATCCGAATGCGTACCGCATGCTCGCAGATTATTACCTGGGGCAAAAGGACTGGGACAAGGCGCTGGCGGAATTGGATTCCCTGAACGCAGCGCACCCGAAAGATCCGATCGTTTCGCGCATGTACGCGGAGCTGTTGCTGCAGCAAGGCAAGACCGACCAAGCGGCTAAGGTGGTGGATAGCGCGCTGAAGGCCAACCCATCCGATGTGGGGAGCCTACTGCTCAGCAGCCAAATCCTGCTGCGCGAAGGCAAAGCGTCTGACGCGGTGCATTTGTTGGAGCCGGTGGTCAAGAATTCCCCGGACAACGCAGCCGCGCACTATCACCTGGGCGTGGCTTATGCCGCGAATCAAAATGTGGGCCAAGCCGAGGCGGAGTGGCGGCAGGCGTCGAAGCTGCAACCGAACATGACCGAACCGCTGCGGGCGCTAGCCTCGCTGGGCGCGCGACGCAACGACGAAGCGCTGCTGGAAGAAACTGGCGGACGGCTGATGATTTTGCAGCCCGGCTCTCCCGAGGGCTACATCATTCACGCGCAGGGCCTGTACCTGAAAAAAGATTTGCCCGGCGCGGAAGCGGATTTGAAACGTGCCATCGCCGCAGCTCCGCAGAGTCCAGCGGGTTATGCGCGGCTGGGCGACCTGCGCTTCAGCCAGAAGAAACTCGATGAGGCGGAACAGCTTTATGGCGAGGCGCTGAAGCGCAATCCGTCCGACCTCGACGCAACCACCGGCCTGGTGAATATCGCACTGCAGAAAAAGGATGCGCCGAAGGCGGCGAAGTTGCTGGAAGATCAAATTGCGAAAGCGCCGTCAGCTCAACTGTACGTGTTGCTCGGTCAGGTGGAGATGCGCAACCAGGATTCGGCGAAAGCGGAGGCGGCGTTCCAGAAAGCCACCGAGCTGGACCAGAACAACATGAACGCGTTCCTGATGCTGGCCAGCACCCAGATTTCGCGCGGGTCGGTGGATCAGGCGATCGAGGCCTACCATCGGGCGATTCAATCGAATCCCCGCGACGTGAGGGTTTACGTGGCGCTGGGCAGCTTGCTGGAAACGCGGAACCAGTGGCAGGAAGCCGAAGACCTTTACCAGAAGGCGTTGGCGATTCAACCAAACTACGCGCTGGCGGCAAACAATCTTTCGTATTTGATGCTGGAACATGGCGGCGACCTGAGCGTGGCGTCATCGCTGGCGCAAATCGGGCGCAAAGGGATGCCGGATTCGCCGAATTCGGCGGATACGCTGGGCTGGGCGTTCTACAAGCAGGGCGTGTACGGGTCGGCGATCGATCTCTTCCAGGAAGCGATCAAAGAAAACGCGCAGAATCCGACGTACCACTACCATCTCGGGCTGGCTTATCAGAAAGCGAATAATTTCGAGATGGCCAAGAAGCAGCTCGAGTACACCCTGCAGATCAGCCCGAATTTCAGCGAAGCCGGTGAAATTCGGAAGATTCTGGGCGAATCCGCGCCACAGAAAAACTAACGTACAATTCCAACTGACGCGTTCGAGCCTGTGCGGCGTGCAGCTGCGTCCGCGTTCGGGAAATTTTCGGAGGAATTCATGAAGGATTGCCGGCAATTTTATATCGATGGGAAGTGGGTGGCGCCGGCGCAGGCCCGCGATTTCGACGTGACCAATCCGGCCACGGAAGAAACGATCGCCACGATTTCGCTGGGCGGCGTGGCCGATTTAAATCTGGCGGTGGCCGCGGCCAAACGCGCGTTTCCGAAATTCTCGGAAACGCCGGTCGAGGAGAGGCTGGCGCTACTGCAGCGGATCATTGCGATCTACCAGCGGCGCATGGAAGAAATGGCGGAGGCCATCGCGCTGGAAATGGGTGCGCCGCTTTCGCTGGCGCGCGCGGCGCAGGCTCCGGCGGGGCTCGCACACTTTGCCGAGGCAGCGCGGGTGCTGGGGCATTTCAAATTCGAAACGATGCAGGGCGGCACCATGATGCGCAAGGAAGCCGTCGGGGTCTGCGGGTTGATTACTCCGTGGAATTGGCCAATGAACCAGATCGCCTGCAAAGTGGCTCCGGCGCTGGCGGCGGGATGCACGATGGTGCTCAAGCCGAGCGAGCTTGCACCGCTTTCCGCGTATTTATTCGCGCAGATTCTGGATGAAGCCAAAGTTCTGGCGGGCGTTTTCAATCTGGTCAACGGCGATGGACCCACAGTCGGCGCGGCGATGGCTTCGCATCCGGATATCGACATGGTTTCGTTTACGGGCTCGGCGCGCGCGGGAGTGGCGGTGGCTACCGCCGCGGCTCCCAGCGTGAAACGGGTGACGCAAGAATTGGGCGGCAAGTCGGCAAATATTATTTTGGATGACGCGGACCTTGAAAAATCGGTGAAACAGGCCGTGCAGAGTTGTTTCCGTAACACCGGCCAATCCTGCGACGCGCCGACGCGCATGCTGGTGCCGAAGGCCAAAATGCCGGCGGCGATTGCAGCGGCAAAACAAGCTGCGGAAGCGACGAAGGTCGGCGATCCTTTGTCTGAAGCGACGCACATGGGCCCGCTTTCCGGCAAAGCGCAATTCGCGAAGGTCGAGCGGCTGATCAATAAGGGAATCGAAGAAGGTGCGACGCTGGTGACCGGCGGGCTGGGCAAGCCCGATGGAGTGAACAAAGGTTACTTCGTGAAGCCCACGGTTTTTGCGGACGTGCGCAATGACATGACCATCGCGCGCGAAGAAATTTTCGGTCCGGTGCTGTGCATCATTCCCTACGACGATGAAGAGCAGGCGATCGCGATCGCCAACGACACGCCCTATGGACTTTCCGGCTACGTTACGTCCGGCGACATGGACCACGCGCGGCGCGTGGCCAAGCGCATTCGCGCCGGCAATGTGCATATCAATGGCGCGCGCGTCGCGTTCGATGGCTGCTTCGGCGGCTACAAGCAATCCGGAAACGGGCGTGAATGGGGCGAAGCGGGCCTCGAAGAATTTCTGGAGCTGAAAGCGATCTTCGGCTATCAGCCGCCTCCGCCGAAGGCGTAACCAGGTGGCCGCTGGGCGGACGACGACTCGGCCGATGCGCTCGGGCGGCCGTCCACAGTAGAATGCCTTTCTCCATGGATCCCAAGACCAAGCAAAAAACGCTGCGGTTGCTGGCGAACGGCATCTACGTGATGACCTCGCGCGGCGCCGGCAAGATTGGCGCGGCGACGGTCACCTGGGTTTCCCAGGCTTCGTTTAAGCCGCCGCTGCTTACGGCCGCTTTACGAAAAGATGGAACGTTGCTGGAGTGCGTGGTCGAAAGCCGGCAGGCGGTTCTGCACATTCTTGATAAGCAGCAAGCCGCGCTGGCGCAGACTTTTTTCGCTGCCGCGAAAGACACGGGCGGCCTGCTGAACGGCGAGCCCTACACGAATGGAAGCAAGACATCCGCGCCGGTGCTCGATAGCGCGTTCGCCTACCTCGAATGCGAAGTTCGCGAAGTGATAGACCAGCACGGCGATCACGCGATCGTGCTGCTGGAAGTGGTCAACGCCGAAACCCGCAAGGAAGTTAACCCGCTGACGGTCGCGGACTCGCCCTGGAAGTACGGCGGCTGACGCGAGATTTCGCGGGCGCAACCCGCGGTCCCAATACTGAATCTAATTGGGTATTCCGGTGCATTCCCGTATAATTGTGTGCTTTGCCAGAGCCGGGAGCTACAGACAGCCATGTTGAAAAGCATTCAGCAGCGAGATAAAGAAGGAAATCGGTGGGTGAAGATCACGATGGGCGTTTTGCTCGGCATCATTTGCCTGAGCATGCTCACCTACTTGATTCCTGGCCTGGCCAACTCGAGCTTCACCGCCGCGGCTGACTCCCTCGCCACGGTCGGCGGCAAAGAAATCACGGTTCCGGAAGTGCAGCAGCAGCTGAGCCTGGCCACGCGCGGACAATCGGTTCCCGAGGCGCTGCGCGGTTTCTACGCCAAGCAGGTTCTGGATCAGATGGTTTTCAAGCAAGCGCTGGAAGTGGAAGCGCAGCGCCTGGGCCTGCAGGTCACCAACGACGAGCTCTCCGAACGCATTAAGCAGATCCTGCCCACCGCCTGGAATGGCGACGTTTGGCTCAAGGACAAGTACACCACCGAAGTCGAAACCAAGATCGGCATGCCGGTTCCGCAGTTTGAGGAATATCTGCGGGATCAGATGCTGCAGGAAAAATTTCACCAGCTGGTGACTGACGCGATCACCGTAAGCCCCGAAGAAATGCAGCGTGAATTCGTGCGGCGCAACGAAAAGGTGCAGATCGAATACGCGCTGATCAAACCGGCCGACCTGGCTTCCACGATTCAGCCGACCGACGCGGAATTGACGGCTTTTTACACCAAGCATGCCGGGCAGTATCAGGTGCCGGAGAAGCGTTCAGCGCGCTACGCGCTGCTGGATTTGAACCGCATTAAGGGCCAGGCGCAGGTCAGCGATGCGGCGCTGCACGCCTATTACAATGCGCACATTGACGACTACAAAGTCCCGAACCGCGCGCATGTCGAACACATTTTGCTGAAGACCATCGGCAAGACCGATGCGGAAATCGCGGAAATTCGCCTGAAGGCCGAAGCAGTGCTGAAGCAGGCCAAATCCGGCGCGAATTTCGAAGACCTGGCCAAGAAGTATTCCGAAGACGATGGAACCAAGCCCAAGGGCGGAGATCTGGGCTGGATTATCGAAGGCCAGACCGTACCGGAATTCGAGAAGGCGGCGTTCACGCAGCCCAAGGGCTCAATTTCCGATCTGGTGAAGACGCAATATGGTTTTCACATCATTAAGATCATCGACCGCGAAAGCGCGCACACCAAGACATTCGATGAAGTCCGCAACACCATCGTGCCGGTGGTGATGGAAGAGCAGGTGGTGGCGGAAGCCAATAAGACCTCCGACCTGATGGCGGCGGCGGTGCGGCAGTCGAACCACCAGTCGCTCGACGATCTGGCCAAGAAATTCAACTTGCAGGTAGGCGAATCGCCGGCCGCGAGCCAGACCGACCCGGTCAGTGCCTTCGGCAACTCCGCGGAACTGCGTAGTTCCCTCTTTCAGCTGCGTCCCGGCGAATTGAGCCAGCCGATTCAAACGGCCCAGGGATTTGCGATCATTACGCCTAAGGACGTAACGGCGGCGCACCAGGGAACGCTCGCGGAGGTTCACGACCGCGTCCTCGCCGATTACCAACAGGAAAAATCGCTGGATCTGGCGCGAACCAAGGCCGAAGAGCTGGCCAAAACGGCCCAGGGCGGCGAAGCATTTGATAAAGCGGCGAAAGCGCTGAACCTGACCACCAAAACTTCCGATTCATTCTCGCGTACTGGCTCGATTCCCGAAGTTGGCGCCGGCACTTTGGTCGAAAACGCGTTTACCATGCCGGTCGGGCAGGTCAGCGCCGCGAAACAGGTCGCCGGAAACTGGCTGGTGTACCGGATCGTGGGTCACGAGCCGGTGATTCAGGCGGCATTCATCCTTCAAGCCGACCAGATCAAGCAACAATTGCTGCAGGCCAAGCAAAATGCGGCGTACGATGCCTTCAAAACCGCCCTCGAAGACCGGCTGAAGAAGGAAGGCAAGCTCACCATGAACGCCGACGCTTTGAAGCGTCTCGGCGGCCGGAATACTCTGTAAGTAGCTGAATAGAATAGCTTTATAATTTCCAAGTCTCATCTTGCCCTGCACCTCCCCGTTCGCTAGACTATTTCTTCCGCAGTACCTGCCCCGTAAGCCAGCGGGGTACGACTTCGAGCCGTTACTTCCCAGGCTTGTCTTCAAAATTGGCACTAATCAATGAGGAGCAGTCCCATGCCAGCGAAGAAGGCGAAAGGCAACAAGCTCGTCGAATTCTCGAGGACGCGGAACGTGGCTGCGCCAACCACCGGATCGGTGGATTTTGGCGATTTTCGGAATAACGGAAGGTTAAAACAGACCGTGTCGAACCGAACCATAGCTTCTAATTCGTATTCTTGCGCAATGGAAAAGAACCAGAACGGCAAATACAACATCCGGGTGCGGGTCACTTTCGGCCAGGGCAGCTGGTCGCTGGCCGTGTATTTCCTGGCTTCGTCGTTCAATGCGGCGATGAAGAAGCTGGAACAGTCGTTGCAGATGCTCCAGAAGAATGAGGAGCGGCTGCGGTTTTGGGGCATCGAACGCACCGACGACCCGAATATGGCGGGCGATTTACTGCAGGAATTCGGACTATGGCTGGATCGCCGCCGCGAATTTCCGCGGAAGTTCGCCGAAATCACGGTGGGAACGGAAAAGCCGGTGGCGGCTTCGATGCTGGCGCCCGTGCGCCGCGTGCTGGCGGATTCCGTATCTCAGGAACGCGCGTTTACTGCCGTGGCCGGCGACTAAGGACTACGGCGTTATTGCTCGTTACCTCGAATCAGAACTTCACCCTGCGCCAAAACCACATCATTCAACGACATGCGGTAGCGGTAAGAGCCTGGATTTAGGCCGGGCTTCGTGGGCCCACTGACCAGCCGGACGCCCGGGGGCGCCTGGAAGACGTTGGAGCCGAAGGGCGAGCGCTTGGCGTCGAATTCGACCTTCAGGTTGCCCGCATTCGAAATCCATTCAACCTGATCGCCCGGATCGATCACCACCACTTCTGGAATCATCCCGACCAAAACCCGCTTTTCTGCCAATGATTTAACCTCGATTGGTTTCTTGTGGAACGATACGGCCCGGCTTGCGATGCAAGCCGGGCCGGCCAGATGCCGGAGCGAAGCCTAGATGA
>DASWVE010000120.1:0-110290 GCA_036401315.1 Candidatus Acidiferrales bacterium | reverse complement strand
AAGCCCAGCGCCGATATTTCAAATGACGCGCCGGAAAGCGCCCCACCGGCTCGTCGTTCTTCCACCGGCTTTCGGGTTTTTCGTCCGCGCCTGCCGGCCAGAATCGAAATGCGCGACGAACGCCCCAACCGCATATTTTTTCGCGGCGTCTACGGCCAGGTCACCACCGTTTCGGGCCCGTGGCGCACCTCCGGCGATTGGTGGCGCGAAGATGCCTGGCTCCATGACGAATGGGATATCGAAGTGCGCTTGGGCTCGCCCACCTCCGTACGGCATCGTAACAACGACGGTTCGATCGCGCGCCCCGGAATTGTTTCAGCCCACCCGCAAGTCGCCCCGCCCGCGCCCAGCGGAATGTATTGCGTCTATTTCGACTCCATCACCAAAAGCTGGTTCGTGCGCGGGATGTACGACTGATGTACACCGAACTTCACGCGCGCTCGGCATTCAGTTTTCTGGAGGGCTCGTCCCTGCCCGAAGATCTGGCGCTAGGCTGCCGCGAGCATGGCATGTCGGCGATGGCGGTGATCGATCGCGATGGTGTCTACGGCGCCCCGCGGTTTTATCTGGCCATGAAAAAACTTTCGATGCGCGCTCACACCGGCGCGGAGCTAACCACGCCCGAAGGCTGGCGTCTTCCGCTGCTCGTCGAATCCCGCCAGGGCTATCAAAACCTCTGCCGCCTGATCACGCGCATGAAAATGCGCTCCAAAAAAAACGAAGGCTCGGTTTCGATCGACGAAATCGGCGAACACGCGAAAGGTCTCATATGTATGACCGGCGGCGACGAAGGCCCGCTGGCCTATGCGCTGGCTCACGGAGGAATCCAAAACGCCCGAAATTATGTGCAGCAATTGACCGAAGTATTTGGCCGCAACCAGGTGTACGTAGAATTGCAGCGCCATTTTTCCCGCGACGAAGAATTGCGCAATCAAGCGACCATCGAAATTGCGAAGAGCCTGCAACTGCCGCTGCTCGCGACCAATGGTGTCTCCCACGCCACTCCCGACCAGCGCGAAGCCCTCGATGTTTTCACCTGCATCCGCAACCACCACACCCTGGCCACCGCTGGCCGCCTCCTGACCCGAAATTCCGAACGTCATCTGAAATCTCCGCAGGAAATGGCGCGTTTGTTCGCGGATATTCCGGAAGCCATCGCCAATACCCAAATCCTTTCCTCGCGATTGCAATTTGATTTAAGCGCGCTCGGTTACGAATTCCCGCGCTATCCCGTCCCCGACGGCAAATCGGCCATGGCTTTTCTGCGCGACCGCACCAACGAGGGAATGCTTAACCGCTATGGCGCGCACCACGAAAAGGCCCGGCTGCAGATCGAACGCGAGCTGGCCCTGATCGAAAAACTCAAACTCGAGGGCTATTTTCTGATCGTCTGGGACATCGTTCGCTTCTGCAAAGAACGCGGAATTCTGGTGCAGGGCCGCGGCTCCGCCGCGAACAGCGCGGTTTGCTACGCCCTCGGAATCACCGCCGTCGACGCCGTTGAAATGAAGCTGCTCTTCGAGCGGTTTCTGTCTGATGAGCGCGGCGAATGGCCCGACATCGATCTCGACCTGCCCAGCGGCGACCAGCGCGAACGCGCCATTCAATATGTTTACGAGCGCTACGGAAAATTTGGCGCGGCCATGACCGCCAACGTCATCACCTACCGCGGAAAATCCGCCGCGCGCGAAATCGGCAAAGCCCTTTCCTTCGATGCTGAAACATTGAATCGCCTCACCGCTCTCGTCAGCGCCTGGGAATACAAAAGCGAAAACGACACCATGACCAATCATTTTCGCGATGCCGGCCTCGATCTCCAGCATCCCCAAATCCGCAAATTTCTAGAGTTGTGCGTGAAGCTGCAGGATTTGCCGCGACATCTGGGCCAGCATTCCGGCGGCATGGTCGTTTGCCAGGGTCAACTCGATTCGGTCGTCCCGCTCGAACCCGCCACCATGCCCGGCCGCGTCGTCGTGCAGTGGGATAAAGAAGACTGCGCCGACATGGGCATCGTGAAAATCGATTTGCTCGGCCTGGGCATGATGGCCGTGCTGGAAGATTCCCTAAAAATTATTCAGGACGACTACGGCGAAACGATCGATCTCGGCAAATTGCCCATGGACGACCCAACCGTTTACAAAACGCTGCAAAAAGCCGACACCGTCGGGATGTTCCAGATCGAAAGCCGCGCGCAGATGGCCTGCCTCCCGCGCCTTCTGCCCGTGAAGTTTTACGACATCGTTGTCCAAGTCGCGATCATCCGCCCCGGCCCTATCGTCGGCAAAATGGTGAATCCTTATTTAAAACGTCGCCAGGGCCGCGAAGCGCCCACCTGCCTGCATCCTTCGCTCGAACCGGTTTTGGAACGCACCCTGGGCGTTCCGCTTTTTCAGGAGCAGCTTCTGCGCATAGCGATGATCGCCGCCGGATTTACCGGCGGCCAGGCCGAAGAGCTGCGCCGCGCCTTTGGTTTCAAACGCTCCGAGAAACGCATGAAAGAAGTCGAAGTTCAGCTGCGCGCCGGCATGGACCAAAACGGAATCACCGGCGCGACCCAGGACACCATCATTCAATCGATCACTTCTTTCGCGCTGTACGGATTTCCCGAATCGCACGCGGCGAGTTTCGCCCTCATCGCCTTTTCCAGTGCGTTTTTGAAATGCCACTACCTGCCGGCCTTTACCGCGGCCATGCTGAATAATCAACCGATGGGTTTTTACCAGCCCGCCACTCTGGTGAAAGACGCCCAGCGCCACGGATTGAAGTTCGGGCCCATCGATGTGACCTGCTCCGATTGGCCCTGCACGCTGGAAAAAAAAACCGCGAAAAGGATTTTCGCCTGCGCCTCGGCCTGCGTTATGCGCGTGGGCTGCGCGAAGAAGTCGGCCGCCAGATTGTGCGCGAACGCACCCTGCGTCCCTTCAATTCTATAGAGGACCTGAAGCTGCGCGTGCCGTGGCTCCGCAAAGTGGAATTGACCGCGCTGGCCCAAATCGGCGCCCTGAATTTCATCGATGGCCAGCGAGGCGTTCATCGCCGCGACGCTTTGTGGCAGATCGAGCGGCTGGCCAAAAATCCCGGGCCGTTGCTCGAACGCGCCGGCAGTTTCGCCCCACCAGAAGGCGAGCATCCGGATGCGGAAAGTGTTTCGGTATCCGACGCACGCTCGCCTTTGCCGCGTATGTCCCAGGAAGAACGCTTGGTAGCAGATTTCAAGGGCACCGGCCTGACCGTCGGCCCGCATCCCATGGGCTACCATCGCCAGGAAATGAAACGACTGGGCGTATTAACCGCCGCCGAATTGCGCCACGTTCCCGGCGGACGTCACGTGCGCATCGCCGGCGCCGTGATCTGCCGCCAGCGCCCCGGAACCGCCAAAGGTTTTGTGTTCCTCAGCATCGAAGACGAAACCGGAATCGCCAACGCCATCATCACGCCGCCGATATTCGAGGAATATCACGTCGTGGTAGTGCATCAACCGTTTCTGATCGTCGAAGGGAAACTGCAGAATCAGGACAACGTCATTTCGGTCAAAGTCGAGAAGGTTATCCCGCTTTCCATCACGCGCGCGGAAACCACCTCACACGATTTCCACTGAAGCTGAATTCGTCTAGAAAAATTATCCGCCGGCTTTGGACGCTCGCGCCTTCGGCGCCGGCATGGGCTGGCACGCGGGACACCAGAAAGTCGTGCGCGCATCGATCCCTTGCTTCCGCGATTCGATCGCGCCGCCACACTTCCGGCACGGTTCGCCGCGCCGGTGATACACCCACAAACGTTCGTTTGGATCGGAACGCCCCGTCGTGCGGCGCATACCGTGATACGTCACGATCTGGTCGCCTGAACTCTCCGACACATTCGCCTGCAAAAATTTGCGCGCCGTCGAGACCAGCGACGCAATTTCGCCCTCATTCAAAGTTGCCGCCAACCGGAACGGATTGACGCCGCAGGCAAAACAAACTTCCGATTTGTAGACGTTCCCAATTCCCGCCAGCAGCGACTGCGTCAGCAACGCCACTCCAATTTCCATTTCCGGGTGCAACCGCAAGCGCACCGCAGCGGCTGCTTCGTCAAACTCCGCCGCCAGCAGCGAAGGCCCCAGCCGGTTGAATCCCGGCCTCCGCGCCAGGCTCAACGCCGTGTGGAACTCAGCGACCGGCACATTGAAGCCAACCGCCACAAACGCGTCCGTCTCGAATCGGATGCGCATATCGATCGCGCGCCGCTGCCACGCTTCACCATGCCGGTAAATGTGCCAACTCCCGCTCATCAACATGTGGCTCAGCAAAATCAAATCGCCCGAAAAATGGATCAGCATCCATTTTCCGTTCGCTTCCGCTTTTTCGACCGTCCGGCCCACGACGCCTGAATCGAAATCGACCCGCGTAAGCTTCGGCAAGACCGATTCGAATTTCGTCACCACCTGGCCCGCAAACGCCCGATGCATTGTGCGTGCCGCGCGATAAATTGTGTCGCCTTCCGGCACGTTCAGGCACTCTCCGAAATTTCCGGTTCGTCTTCGTCGTCTTCCGGCAGTTCCACCGAATCAACCGCTGGCACCGCGTCACTAATCGTATGCACCCGGCGCATCTGAAATCCCAGCACGGTGCTGACGAATCCTGCGTCTTCCAAAAATCGAGCCAGGAAATGCTCGCGCGCGGGTTGGTCGTTGATCGTCCCAATCAGCAATCCCGAATTGCGGCTGTGCCGCCGGATCGCCAGCTGTGCCAATTTTTTCGCCACCTCACGTGCCAAAACGCTGCGTTCCGGTTCGCTTTCCGGCAAAAACACGCGCAGGGCCGGATTCCGCCGTCGCAAGAACGCGGCCAGGCATCCGTTCACCAGAATCACGCCGGCTCCCGCAGCTCGCGCCATCGCGTGATGCACCGGCAGATTCGTTTCTTCATCCTCGATTCGCGGCCACGGCAAAATCGCGCCATAAGGATTCGCCGGGTCGGTCGCCGCCATGTAAATCGTCTCCGGCACATCCGGTTCCATCCGCAAGCTGCGCAGCATATCCACGGCGGCGGGCATGGCAAATTGTGCCGCGCCCAATCCCGCGACGAACATGCCGCGGCGCGTCCAGCCGCTTTCTTCCATGAGTCTCAGCGCCGGATACACCGTGTTGTAACCGCCCGCAATATCTTCCGCGAGCGCCGTCTCCCGCGAGACGATCCCGTTGTGTACCAGCATCTGGCGCGAAATATTGGCGCTCCACTGCGTCGGCGTCAGCGGAGTAGCAATCCGCTGCTGCACCAGCGACCAGCGCCCTTGCGCGTTTCCGCCGCCCGCCCCGCGCGACCGCAAACGCCGCAGGAATTCAGGCGAGCCCGGACGATCATCCGCGAAAACCGGACGGTTGCGATTTTTCTCGTTAGGCCGGGCCAGATTCCGCAACGGCTGAAAAGTATCGTTGGTAATTTGTCCCGACCAGACCAGTTCCCAAAGCGCGTCGAGCGATTCTCCGGGGAAGCCTCCACCGCAGGCCGCGTGAATCGCCGTAAAAAACGACGCGCCGTGCGTCGCCAGGAAATCCAGAATCTGTTTTGCGCGTTCCGACGGCTCAGCACTCGCCGGCTGCAGTTCACGCGGAGGCAAAAGCAACGGCAATGACTCCGTAAGGTACAAAGCCACGCGGCCATCTCGCTCGCCGAGTGGTTCCACGCCCACCCAAACAATTTCCCCTGCTGCCATCAGCTGATCGAGATCTCCGGGCCGATAATCGCTGATGCGCAGCGGCAGAATTTCACGTTCCAGTTCCGACGCCAAAACCGCGACGCCTTGCATCGCTTCCACCGTATCGAGCAGCGCGTCGAGGCCGCGCCGCGGAACGGTCACGCCTTGCCACCGCGTAGCAAATCGCGCGAACGTCGTCTGCTCGACCGGCTCGATCTCCCGCCGCAATCGCGCCAAACTCTTGCGTCGGATCTGCTGCAGCACCTCCGGATCGCACCACTCGCGATGCCGCCCGTTCGGGCGGAATTCGCCTTCCAGCAATTTTCCTTGCGCGTGCAAGCCGCGCAGCAAGGGCTCGACCACCGCAGGCTCCAACCCGTATCGCCCCGCGAGTTCGTCGGCAACAAACGGCCCATGCGTGCGCGCATACCGCCGCACAATTTCCAGTAGCGGCTCGCCCGAATGCTCGAGAAAAACATCCGCCAAGCCCGGCGGCAGCGGCGTACCCAGCGCGTCACGATAGCGCGCCGCGTACTCCACCGGAATAAATCGATACGCACCAGCGATGCGCACGCGCACCGCGCGCCGCGCATCGACCAATTCACTCACCAATCCTGCGATTTCCTGATTCACACAACGCGCGCGCAGCTCGTCTTCGGAAAGATCGCCCAATTTCAGCAGCAGGTCATGCACGCCGTCCGCGTGCCGCGCCTGATAGTCCGGCTCGAGCGACTGCAACTTCGCTTCGACTTCGTCGAGCGCCGCTGCATCCAGCAGCTCACGCAAATCCGCGTCGCCGAAAAGTTCTTCCAGTTGTGACTGGTCAATGGATAGCGCCTGCGCCCGGCGTTCGGCCAGCGGTGCGTCGCCGTCGTAAATGTAATTCGCTACATACGAAAAAAGCAAAGAAGAGGCAAATGGCGACGGCGTCCGCGATTCCACCATCTTCACCCGAATCGCTCCCTGTTGGATCTTCGTCAGAATACTCGCGGCCACCGGCAGATCGAAAACATCGCGAATGCACTCGCGATACGCCTCCAGCAAAATCGGAAACGCCGAATAACGCGACGCGACCGCCAGCAAGTCCGCTGCGCGCTTACGCTGTTGCCACAGCGGAGTTCGTACGCCGGCCCGGCGCCGCGGCAACAACAAAGCTCGCGCTGCCGCTTCCCGGAACTTCGCGGCAAATAAGGAGGTCGACCCTAACTGCCGGATTACCAGATCGCGAAATTCTGCCGGCGCAGGAATCAGCAGACTCGAATCGATCGGTTCTTCGTTCTCCGGCAGACGGATCACAAATCCATCGTCCGACCACATCGATTCCACTTCCCACCCATGCTCCGCCCGCAGCTTCGCCGTCACCGCGATACTCCACGGCGCATGCACCCGGCTGCCGAAAGGAGTCAGCACGCAAATCCGCCGGTCGCCCAGTTCGTCGCGGCAAATCTCGATAACGATATCTTCGTCGCTCGGAATTTTCTCCGTCGCGAGTTTCTGGTCTTCCAGATAACTCAACAGATTCTCGGCGGCGTTCGCGTCCAGGCTGTGCTGCTCGACCAGCTTCGTAAACGCCACCGGCCGCGGCAAGCTCACCAGCTCTCGCGTCATTTTGCCGATCTTTTCGCCGAATTCCGCCGGCCGTCCCGCCGTATCGCCCCGCCAGAAGGGCATTTTCCCCGGCTCACCCGGCGCCGGCGAAACCAGCACCCGATCGTGGGAGATATTTTCGATCCGCCAGGTACTGGCGCCCAAAATAATCGTGTCACCGGTGCGGCTCTCGAAAACCATTTCTTCGTCCAGTTCGCCCACGCGCGCGCCTCGCGTCGCGCCCGCCAGAAAAACTCCGTACAAGCCGCGGTCCGGAATCGTGCCGCCGTTCACCACCGCCACCCGCCGCGCTCCCTGTCGGCTGGTCAATTGATTGCCAACCCGATCCCACGTCAATCGCGGCCGCAGCTCGGTGAATTCGTCGGAAGGGTAGCGCCCGGAAAGCAGATCGAGCACGCTCTCGAAAACCGGCCGCGTCAACGCGGCATACGGCGCGGCACTGCGCACCACGTCGAATAGTTTCGTCGCGTCCCACGGGTCCATCGCCACGATCGCCACGATTTGCTGCGCCAGCACATCCAGCGGATTCCGCGGGTAGCGCACCGATTCGACCTCGCCGTCGTACATCGCCCGCGTAATCGCCGCGCAGGCCACCAGATCCGCGCGATACTTTGGGAAAATCAGCGCCTTGCTCACCGCGCCCACGCGATGGCTCGCGCGCCCCACCCGCTGCATCCCGCTCGCCACCGACGATGGCGATTCGATCTGCACCACCAGATCGATCGCGCCCATATCAATTCCCAATTCCAGCGACGACGTCGCCACCAACCCGCGCAGCGTGCCCAGCTTCAGCTTGTCTTCGATTTCTTTGCGTTGCGCGACCGCCACGCTGCCGTGATGCGCACGGACCAAAACTTCTCCGGCCAGTTCGTTCACTGCGCCCGAAATTCGTTCCGCCAGCCGCCGGCTATTCACAAAAATCAGCGTCGAACGATGCGACTTCACCAGCTCCAAAAGCTGCGGATGAATCGCGCTCCAAATCGAGGGCCGCGAAGGTCCCTGCGACGCCGGCCCGCTCGGAATCGCTTCGATCTTGTCGAGGTGCGCCATGTCTTCGACCGGCACCTCGACTCGGAGATCCAACCGCTTCGGCTCGCTCGCGTCGACAATCGCCACATTGCGAAATGCCGGCGCGCTCGACGGAGCATCAAGATCCAGGATCAGCTTCTCGGCGGATTCGCCGTCGCCCGCGCTACCGGCGGCCGGCTGCTTCGCAACATCCACGCCACCCAGAAAATGCGCCACCTCTTGCAGCGGTCTCTGCGTCGCCGACAAGCCGATGCGTTGCAGTCGCCGGCCGCACAATTGCTCCAGCCGCTCCAGCGAAAGCGCCAAGTGCGATCCGCGCTTGGTTGGAACCAGCGCGTGAATTTCGTCCAGCACCACGGTCTCAATCGTGCGCAGCGCATCCCGCGCATTCGAAGTCAGCAGCAGATACAAAGATTCGGGCGTAGTGATCAAAATGTCCGAAGGATGCCGCATAAACCGCGCCCGTTCCGCCGGCGGCGTGTCTCCGGTACGAATCGAAATCGAAGGTTCGAAATAATCCGCCTTCAGCCGCTGCGCCGATTGCCGGATTCCGATCAGCGGCGCGCGCAAGTTCCGCTCGACGTCGACCGCCAGCGCCTTGATCGGCGATAGATAAAGGACGCGGCATTTGTGATCGTCGCCCGCCGGCGTCTGGAACATCAGCCGGTTGATGCACCACAAAAACGCCGCCAGCGTTTTTCCGGTTCCAGTCGGAGCCAGAATGAGCGTCGAATCTCCGCGCGCAATCGCCGGCCATCCCATCCGCTGCGGTTTGGTCGGTTCGGCGAACACTGCCTCGAACCAATCGCGCACCGCCGGATGAAACGACCGGAGAGACTCGTCGCCATCCGTCAAAATAGGTTCGGGTTTTTGCTGCTTGGTCATGGGAATTCCGGGGACACCGCGAATCTCAATTATAACCAGAGAAGCCGCCCACTTTGCGTGGAACGGGATACCGCGAATCTGGTATGAAGCTGACGAAGCGGGAACGCGAACGAAACTCAGAGCGAATTGACCTAAAACTAATTTGATGCGGTTGCTGCTGGTTTCGTCGCAAACCCCGCCACCGCCATAGCCAGCAGAAACAAGCCGGAAATAATTCCACCGAGCAGCCGGTCCCAGGTCCGCCTGAATCGCACCACCACGCGATGCGCGCCGGCCGGAACCTCCACCAGCATCTGGCCGGTTTCCGGCACCGCCGAAATCGTCGCGGGCGATCCGTCGATCGTCGCTTCCCACGCCGGATAATTCAGAAGTTCCAACGCGGCCACCACCGGCTCCGCGCCCATCGTCGAAAATACTTTGGAATTCGCCTTCCAGCGATCGATCTGAAATTTCGTCCCGTTCGCCGCCATCGCATTGCGATCCTCACCAGCTTGAGTAGCCACGCGCGGTGCCGGTGGCGCCGTATCGCTATCGCCATCCGCGCTCGCTCCCGGCAGATCGTAGCGGCTCGATCCCAACGGCTGATATTCGTCCGTTCCCTCGTAGCCGTGTCCGGAGTGAATGCCCGCCATCAGCACCGGAATATCCTCGCTGTCCCACCACGCATCGGTTCCAATTGCAGTTCCCAGCCCAGCCAGCAGCACGAAGCAAGCCGTCCAGCACATCCACCGGCGCCTCGCGTTTTGAAATGCGGCCGCCAGAAAAAACGCGAGAACAAAATCCAAGGGCCCTAGCCACCTCCACGGAAACTGCACGAATTGCAGCTTGGGCAACAGCCGCCACGCGAAGCCGCTCACCGGAAACATCATCAAAGTCGCCGCCAAGCCCAACGCCAGCAAGTACCACCACACTTCATCCAACTCCCGTCGCCGCCGCGCCACCACCACGGCAGAAATTCCCGCAGCCAAAATAATTGCGGCCGCGATTGTCGATACCTTCCAGTTGAAAAAAAGAAACTCAGGATTATCGGCGTGCGTGTACAGGAAATTTTGCCCAGGGCGCAGCAAGTCCGTCAGAATCTCGCCGATTTGTACCCAACGCTGCTCCCACGCAGCCGGCAAAATATAAAAAGCCGCAAGCCCGAAGCCGCACGCCATCGCCGAACCGGCCGCCACCACCGGCGCCAATTTTCGCCCGCGCACGAAACCCACCAGAATAATCAACGCGACCGAATAGGTCGCCAGCACCGCTGCCGGCGCGTTCGATAGCCAGATCAGTGCGACCGGCACCGCCAATTTAGGCAAGCTGCGCCAGCCTTCGCGCAGCACTTCGATCGTCCCGGCAACAACAAACGGAAAAATCGCCAAAGCCAGCAATTCCGCAAAATCGCTGCGGTAATAAACATTCACCAGATTGTAAGGATTCACCGCGTAGAATACCGCCGCGTCGCTGGCGGCCCCGCGCGGCAGATAAACGCTCGCGAATCGCCACATCGAATATCCGGCCAGCATCAGCACCAGCCAGATGAACGCGCCCGGCACCATCTTCCACGGCAAAATGGAACCCAATCCCGCGCCAAGCATCCAAGATGCGGGCGGATAAAAAATAAACCGCGGCTCGCCGAAGCCCCAGTTGGCCCATTCCGCCCACCGGGGAAAGAGAATTCCCTCGCGCCACTGTCCGGCCACGTCGAGCCAGGAAGCCAGATGGAATTGGAAATCGTGGCCCGACGCTTGCCCCAAAAAAAGCATCGGCGCAATCACCGCGGTAGCCGCGAGCGCGATCCACATCAATGCCAAACGAGCGGATCCAGCGCGCCGGAGGGGTTCTTGCATAGCCAGCTTGTAAGTCGCGGAGTTAGAAATCGAAATCGCCCTTCGTCGCCTGAGCCACAGCGAAGTAAATTGAGCTTCCGACAATACAGAACTAATGGAGCACTACGCTAGTGCGAAGAGAAAACGCAAAAACAAAATGGATTCGCAGCGAAGCGCAGGGGTTGCATCCAGGCCGACTCACCCGTTTCTGCAATCTTAAACTCGCGAAGCTCGATGTATAGTCAAGAAGACTCATGCCCACGCCCAACCTGACCGCCGAAGCGCAACGCCTCCAAGCCAGCAGCGAACGCGAAGTCCATTGGAAGCGCTGGGGCCCCTACCTTTCCGAACGCCAGTGGGGCACCGTCCGCGAAGACTACAGCGCCAACGGTGACGCCTGGAATTATTTCACCCACGATCACTCGCGCTCTCGCACCTATCGTTGGGGCGAAGACGGCATCGCCGGCTTCTGCGATCGCCACCAGCACATCTGTTTTGCGCTCGCGATGTGGAACGAAAAAGATCCGATACTCAAGGAGCGCCTCTTCGGCCTCACCAATCGGGAGGGGAATCACGGCGAAGACGTCAAAGAGTATTACTACTATCTCGACGCCACGCCGACCAGCTCGTACCTGAAGTATTTATACAAATATCCGCACGGCGAATTTCCCTACGACCATCTGGTCGAAGAAAACGGAAAACGCGGCCGCCAGGACCCCGAATACGAACTGATCGACACTGGAATTTTTAACGAGAATCGCTACTTCGACGTTTTCGTCGAATACGCCAAAGCCGAATCCGAAGATATCCTGATCAAAATCACGGCGTTCAACCGCGGCCCCCAACCCGCGCCTCTGCATTTACTGCCGACGCTCTGGTTTCGCAATCGTTGGGATTGGGGCGATGAATACGACCGGCCGCAGGTCGCGCGGCTCAGCACCCTCACGCCGAACACCGAGCTTTTTGAAATCACTGAATTTCATTACGGAAAACGCTGGCTGCTGATCGAAGGCGCGCCCGAAGTCCTCTTCACCGAAAACGAAACCAACATGGAGCGGCTGTACAACTCCAAGAGCAACACGCCCTTCGTCAAAGACGCCTTTCACCGCTGCGTCGTCAACGGAGAAACCGGCGCGGTAAATCCAGATCTGGCCGGCACTAAATCCGCCGCCCATTTCACTTCGACCATTGCTCCCGGCCAGAGCTGGACCATTCGCCTGCGCTTGACTAATCAGAATCTGACCGACCCCAACAAAAATCTGCAGCAACTCTTCGGCGCCGCTTTCGAACAGGTTTTCGATCTCCGCAAAAAAGAAGCCGACGAATTCTACGCCAAGCGCATCGATCCCAAACTCAGCGAGGACGCCCGCAACGTGCAGCGCCAGGCTTTCGCCGGCCTGCTCTGGTGCAAACAGAGCTATCACTACGACGTCCGCCGCTGGCTCGCCGGTGATTCCACCCAGCCCAAACCCGATCCCAGCCGCTTCGCCGGCCGCAATCATGAGTGGACCCATCTCTACAATTCCGACGTCATTTCCATGCCCGACAAATGGGAATATCCCTGGTACGCCTCCTGGGATCTCGCTTTCCATTGCGTCACGCTCGCGCTGATCGATCCCGAATACGCCAAAGAACTTCTCGTGCTCTTCCATCGCGAGTGGTACATGAGTCCCAGCGGCCAGATCCCCGCCTACGAATGGAATTTTTCCGACGTGAATCCGCCGGTGCAGGCCTGGGCCGTTTGGCGCGTCTACAAAATCGCCGGCCGCGTCCAGGGCAAGGAAGACCGCGTTTTTCTCGAGCGCGTTTTTCTGAAGCTACTGATGAATTTCACCTGGTGGGTCAACCGCAAAGATCCCGAAGGCAAGAATGTTTTCGAAGGCGGCTTCCTCGGCCTCGACAACATCGGCGTCTTCGATCGTTCCAGTCCCCTGGGCCCGGGAAATTTCATCGAGCAGTCCGACGGCACCAGTTGGATGGCCATGTTCTGCCTGGACATGCTGGCCATGGCCATGGAACTCGCGCGCGAAGATCCGAGCTACGAAGACATCGCCAGCAAATTCTTCGAACACTTCGTTTACATCGCCCAAGCCATGAACGATATGGGCGGCGATGGCGTCGGCCTCTGGGACGACCAAGACGGTTTTTACTACGATGTCCTGCACCTCGGCGAAAAAACGGTTGTTCCCATGAAGGTCCGCTCGATGGTCGGGCTGATTCCGCTCTTCGCCATCGAGACCTTCGAGCCGGAAGATCTGGCCCGCGTTCCCGCTTTTTGCAAACGCATGGATTGGTTCCTGGCCCACAATCCCGACGTCAGCGAACACGTCGACGTGAGCCAGCTGAATTCAGAAGGGAAGCCGCGCGTCCTGCTGACCATTGCCAATCGCAAAAAACTCGAACGCATTTACAAATACGTCCTGGACGAAAAAGAATTTCTGGCGCCGAATGGCGTCCGCGCCCTTTCCAAATTTCACAAGGATAATCCGTTCATTCTCAATGTCGATGGCCACCCGCAGATGGTCGATTACGAGCCGGCTGAATCGACCGGCAATCTTTTTGGCGGGAATTCCAACTGGCGCGGGCCGATCTGGTTTCCGCTGAATTTCCTGCTGATTGAATCGATGCAGCGCGTGAACTACTACTACGGCGACGGTTTTAAAGTGGAATGTCCGGTCGGTTCTGGCCAGCAGCTTTCGTTGTGGGATGCCGCCAAGGAAATCTCGCAGCGCTTGGCGCACTTATTTTTGCAGACCAACGGCCGCCGCGCCGTCTATGGCGACATTGAACTCTTCCAGAACGATCCGTTCTGGAAAGACCTGATTCTATTTTATGAATATTTCGATGGCGACAACGGCTACGGCCTCGGCGCCAGCCATCAGACCGGCTGGACCGCCCTGGTCGCAAAACTAATTCAGCAAAGCGGGGAATGACCCGGCCGGGCCGGATTCCGGCGCAGTTTAAAGGTCTCCGACCAACCCCAGTCCCAGCGACACGCGATTGATGTAATTGAAGTACGCGACCGTCAGCACTGTTTCCCGCACCACATCATCGGACCAGCCGGCCGCCTTCACTTTTTCCGTGTCGCTTTCCTCAATGTCATCCGGATGCCGCGTCAACTTGTCCGCGAAACGGAACAGCACCTTCACCTTCTCTTCCACCGCCGCATTTTCATAATCCGACGAAAGTTTCCGCGCCAGCGTTTTCTCCACGCCGAACCGCCGCAGCAGCTCCATGTGAAACATGATGCAATACGCCGACGAATTGATCCCGCTCACCACCAGCCCAATCTGTTCCTTCACCACCAAAGTCAGCGCGCCATCGTTCATGATCGCGTCATTCATGGCCAGCTGCGCCTGAATCACTTCCGGCTTGGCGCCCAGCGTCTTGAAATAATGCGGCAGGAATCCCAGGCTCTGCTCGATTTTCGAATACATCTGCCGCAGATTCGGGTCGGCCTGTGCTTCCTCGACTTCGTTTACGAAGGGCATCGAATATCTCCGGGAAAGAAGGGAACGAAGTGAATGCAAACTGCAGGAATTACGAACGCGCATTGTAACACGGTTGGTAAAACCGATTGTTAACGCTGTGCTTCGACCAGCTCCACCAGCAGCTTTTTGGAATCGGGCGTGGTCGCCAGGAAGAAATTGACCCGCGTACCGTCCGCGCCCGCCCGCGTCGCCGGATAAATCGCCGCCAGCCCGAATTTCTCTCGCAGCAAGCCAGTCGCGCGATCGACGTCTCGCACGTACAACTCAACTTGTTGAATTCCGACCCCGAATTTTTTCAGATACCGCGCGATCGCCCCTTCGCCCGCCGGCTCCCGCGAAGTCAGCACGTCCAGCTTCACTGCATCGTCCATTTCCAATTCGAATTCCAGCGCGTCCTGATCCGGCGGCACGTCTGCCCGGTGCGGAGAACCATTCGCTGTCCAAATCGTTTCAAATAACTCCGGCGGCACCGCCACTCCCACCACCACCGTCGATGGCCCGTTCTTCCCCTGCTCTTCCGCCAATCGGCTCAAGGGCAGCGTCATCTCCCGAAACTCCAGGTCGTCCACCCACGCATGCAGCAGCGGCAGAAATTGATTCACGCCCTCCAGATACACCCGCAGCCCGGCCTCGGCCCGCGCGCGCGTATCTGCCGCGGCTAGTCCTTCAATCCATTGCGTGATTTGACGGGGATCCGCCACGGCCTGCCGAAATTCCTTACGGGTTCGCGCGTCGATGATGCACGGCGTTAATATTCGAAAGAGTCGCGTACGAGGTTTTTCCTGCCACCACCGTCACCGGGACGTCCCAGATTTCGTGGGTCGCGCCCGACTCCGCCGGAATATTCAGCGAACTGATCCAATAGGTTCCGGGTAGCACGCCGCGGATGGAGCCGCCGCCGTCCACGTCGGTGCTGGTCCGCGCCGCCAGATAACTCCCCTCGGCCAGTTCGGTGGTGTGCTGGTCGAGATCCGTTTGATCCTTGGACCGGTACATATCCCACTTGTGGCCGGGGTTCACGTCTTCAAGCACCAGTCCCATGTCATCCAACGATTTTGGGTTTTTGGCGGAAAATACGCGGACCGCGTCCAGATAAGTCTTCTTCGCCTCTTCGTATTTCTCCGGGTCTTTTACTTTGTCCGCCGGCTTGTACTTCGGATTCGGGAAGTTCACGCTCGCGTCGGTGGTCATGCGCTCGACGTACGCCGAAAAAAACTCCGGCACCTTGATCACGTCGTCGATTTTTAGCTTTTTTTGGAATTCCTCGCCGGACAGGTTCACGCACTGGTTGGTCTTCATCCAGGCCTTCAGCTCCGGCGAAACGTCCAGCGTGGCGATGAACGCATTCATGTCCGACGCCGGCATCGTAGCCGCTGCTTCTTTTTCGATGTCCGCGTAGCTTTTGCGCAGCAGATAGAAGGGAAAGGACCTCACCGGCTCATCCACGCCGCCCGCCGGCGTGATCCGCGCCGTAAATTGAATCGACCCGGTCTGCGTGCCGGGGGTTTGAGCCGTTGCGAATGAAGTGCAAATGATCACCAGGCTGCAAAGAAAAATAAAAATGAGAGAGGTTTTCATCGCGGTCATCGTAACAGATGCGTTCCCGCGCATGCGCCGGGGCACCGCGACCCGTGCGTGAGAGTTAACCCAAATTTTTCAAGCAGGGAAGAAAGGGAAAAAACTAGAACAGGCGGAATACCACTTCCACCGTCAGCCGGACCGGCGCCGGTTTTTGATTCGGGCCCATCGCCGCGCGGAAGTGCCAGGTGCGTACCGCTTCGATTGCTTTTTCATCCAGGCCGAGCCCCAGGCCTTTCACCACATGGATGTCGGTGGCTTTACCATCCGGCGTCACCACCACGCTCAACAAAACCATTCCCTGGTATTTCGCCTTAATCGCTTCATCGGAATATTGTGCCGTGGGGCAGTACAGGCAGGTTGGATACCCGTATCCGCCGGTTCCCGCGTTGAACACGCCGCCGCCCGTCCCGCCGCCTTCGCCCGGTCCCACGCCGCCGCCGCTTCCACTGCCGACGCCCGTGCCCTGACCCGATCCAATTCCGTTTCCGCCGCCCGTGCCGTTCGAATCGTTCAGCACTTTGGCCAACGGGTCGCCCCAGGTATTCATGTTCGGGCTGGGCAGCTTAATTTCAGGTGGCCCCAGCACGGTCGGCGTCATTGCCAGCTTCGGGTGAATATTCGGATTCACCTTCGGCGGCGTAAACTGCGTCATCGAGAATTTCGCCAGCTTGCCCACGCTCGCCGGCTGAATGTCATGCGCTCCGCCACCACCGCCACCACCCGCCTTTTTCGCGCCCGCCGGCATCTTCGGCAGGTACGGCGAGATCGGCATCACTTCCACTTTTGTGTTCGCCTTGGTCGTCGGCGGATTCAGCAAGCGCGGCAGCAGCGGCACCAGAATCAGCACCAGAATCAAAACGTGCACCGCGACGGACATCGCCTGCACTCGCGTAAATTGTGTATTTTTCGACCAGATTTCCGGAACCGCGATCGGCTTGCTGGTCGTCCGCAGCGGAGCCAGCTTCGGCGGCGAAATCGTATCTTTGATGTTCTGCCAGAACCCGCCCAGGCCCGGCTTCCAATCCACCAGCAGGTCCGAATTCACCGGACCGCGCGGCGCCGGCTTGAAAAATTCCTTAAAATTGTCGTTCAGGCTTTCGCCGAATTCGGGCTGCTTAAAGACGTCGGACTTCGCGCCCTTGATCTTGACTGGCCGTTCCGTCAGGAACTCTTTCAGGTTGGAGAAGAAGCTCTTCAGCTCGGAATCGCGTACCGGTGACGGCAAGCGCCCTATTCTGAGCGTGTTTTCCGGCCCCGACGGCGCCGTATCCTGGATGTGTGGATTGAGTTCAGGCATGGAATCTTAGTGGAACCGCGCTTGCACCCCTACAGACCTTAGACGCTTTGCTGGGAAAAAGGATGTCTGGCCCCCCACCGCGGCTGACACCTTTTAAAAACCATTGTAACATATGGATTGTAGGGCTTCCGCGAGATTTGACCGGCGCGACACGCATCCCACGTATCCGTGTGCGCTGTCGCCGCGCTCGCCAGCCTGCCGAATATCATCGCGCGGCATCGCGTTAGCGCGAAAAAAAGGGCGACCCGAATCCACCAGATGGCCAAAAACGTCGACTTAAAAAGTACGCTGAATCTCCCCAAAACGGATTTTCCCATGAAGGCCAAGCTGCCCGAGCGCGAGCCCGAACAGCTCGCCGCCTGGGAGCAAATGGGCCTGTATCAGCGCATCCTCGAATCTCGCGCCAACGCGCCGCTGTTTGTCCTGCATGACGGCCCTCCCTATCCCACCGGCGAAATCCATCTGGGCACCGGCCTGAACAAAATCGTCAAAGACATGATCGTCAAATCCAAGACCATGTCCGGCTTCCGTTCACCTTACATTCCCGGATGGGATTGCCACGGCTTGCCCATCGAAACCAAAGTTGAAAAAGAACTCGGCGGCAAGACCGACAAAGTCAGCGCCGCGGAATTCCGCGCCCTGTGCCGCGCCTATGCCACGCGTTACGTCGACGCCCATCGCCGCGACTTCAAACGCCTCGGCGTCTTCGGCCAGTGGGAAAAGCCCTACCTCACCATGGATCCCAGCTACGAAGCCTGCGTCGCCGGCGCCTTCATCGATTTTCTAGAGAAGGGCTACATCTACCGCGGCCTCAAGCCCGTGTATTGGTGCATTTTCGACCGTACCGCGCTAGCGGAAGCCGAAGTCGAATACGAAAACCACACCAGCCCGTCGATCTGGGTGAAATTTCCATTCGTCGCCAGCGAAAAAACCAAAGCCCTCGGCATCGGCCCGGACGTGAACGCCCTGATCTGGACCACCACTCCCTGGACGCTGCCCGCCAACCGCGCGCTGGCTCTTGATTCCGATTTCGAATACGTGATCGCCAACACCAGCGCCGGGAAACTTCTGCTCGCCAAAGATCGCGTCCACGTTCTCGCCGAAGAATTAAAACTCGAAGTCACCGGCACCGAAGGCGGCTGGAAGGGAAAAGAATTCGAAGGCGTACAGTTTCGTCACCCGTTCCTTGATTACACCGTCCCAGGTGTTCTCGCCGATTACGTCACTCTCGATCAGGGCAGCGGCATCGTGCACACCGCTCCCGGCCACGGTGTCGACGACTTCCGCACCGGCCAAAAATATAATCTCGAAGCCTACGCTCCGCAGGATGACGAAGGCCGTTTCGTCGAAGGCTTGCCGGAATACAAAGGCAAAACCGTCTTCGAAGCCAATCCGCTGATCATCGACCTCGTGCGCAGCCGCGGCATGCTCGTCGGCGAACGCAAAATCACTCACAGCTATCCGCATTGCTGGCGGTGCCACAATCCCGTCATCTTCCGCGCCACCGAACAATGGTTCGTCGAGCTCGATCACGACGACCTCCGCGGCAAAGCTCTCGCGGAAATCAAAAAAGTGAAATGGATTCCTTCTTGGGGCCAGGAACGCATCCACAACATGATCGCCGACCGTCCCGACTGGTGCATCTCGCGCCAGCGGTTCTGGGGCGTCCCGCTGATCATTTTCAATTGCGAAAGCTGCGGAAAAATTCTTACGGACTACAACGCGCTCCGCCACGTCCTGCCCCTCTTCGAAAAAGAAGGCGCCGACGCCTGGTTCACTCACGCGGCCGAAGAACTGCTTCCTCCCGGCACCAAGTGCGCCTCTTGCGGTGCGGCAAAGTGGAAGAAAGAAAAAGATGTCCTCGATGTCTGGTTCGATTCCGGCTCGTCGAACCTCGCCGTCCTCAGCGAAAAAGATAAAACCTGGCCCGCCGATGTCTACATGGAAGGCCCGGACCAATATCGCGGCTGGTTCCACAGCTCGCTGCTCGTCGCCATGGGTGTCAAAGGCCACGCGCCGTACCGCGAGGTTGTAACCCACGGCTGGACCCTCGATGAAAAAGGCCAGCCCATGTCCAAATCGCTCGGCAACGTCATGGAGCCGAACGAAATCACCAAGAAATGGGGCGCGGATCTCCTCCGCGTCTGGGTTTGCTCGCAGGATTACACCTCGGATGTCCGCCTCTCCGAAGCGATGATGACCCAGCTCGCCGAGGCCTATCGCAAAATCCGCAACACCTTCCGCTTTGCGCTCGGCAATCTTTACGATTTCGATCCCGCGCGCGATTCCGTGGCCGACGCGAACCTGCTGGACCTGGACGCCTACATGCTCCGCCGCACCGGCGCCCTCGTGAAGCAATGCCGCGAGTGGTATCTCAATTACGAATTCCACCGCGTCTACCACGCGCTGCACGATTTCTGCACGGTGGACCTCAGCGCATTTTATTTCGACGTGCTGAAAGATCGCCTGTACACCTCGGCCGCCCGCAACGTCGCGCGTCGTTCCGCGCAAACCGCCGTCTATCGCATCGCCAGTGCGTTGGTCCGTTTAATCGCTCCCACCCTAGTGTTCACCGGTGAAGAAGTCTGGAAATTCATGCCCGGCGCCGCCTCGCAAACCGCCAGCGTGCACATGGCCGAATTTCCCTCGGCCGAACAGTTCGACACGCTGAGCGCCGAAGCCGCGAGAAATTGGGATCGCCTGCTGGTGGTCCGCGAAGAAGTTCTCAAAGCGCTCGAACCGTTACGCGCCGCCAAAACCATCTCCAGCGCCCTCGAAGCAAGAGTCACGCTCGGCGCCGCCGGCACTTTGCTCACCGTGCTGCAAAAAAATGCCGCGGTTCTTCCCGGACTCTTTATCGTTTCGCAGGTTGAAGTCGTCGAAGGAAAAATCGAAGGCGCGACTCCTTCAGCGGCGATCGATGGATTGCAAATTAAGATCGATCGCGCCCTCGGCACCAAATGCGAACGCTGCTGGAACTATTCCACCCACGTCGGCGAAAGCTCCGACTACCCGACTGTCTGTGAACGCTGCCTCGCCGCCCTGAATGAACTGGAGCGGGACGGCACGCTCGTGGCCGGGAGCGCCAAATCCTGATGCCCGCCGGCGCGACATCCCGGCGTCCGCTGTTGCTCGCGCTTGCCGTCGCAGCTCTCGCCGCCGATCAGCTCAGCAAATTCGCCGTGGATAAATTCGTCATGCCCGGCTCCCAGCGCGTCATCATTCCCGGTTTCCTGAATGTGCTGCACACGACTAATCCCGGCGTCGCCTTCGGCCTTTTCGCCGATTCCGAAAGTTCCTGGAAGCCGCTGATCCTCATCGGATTCTCGGTTCTGGTCATCGCCATGCTGATCTGGCTCCTCGCCACCAATCGCGCCGGAGGCCACCTGGGCCAGTGCGGTATCGCGCTGATTCTCGGCGGCGCCACCGGAAATGTTCTCGACCGTTTCCTCCGCCACCGCGTCACCGACTTTATCGATTTTTATTTCCGCGGCTACCACTGGTACACCTTCAACATCGCCGATTCCGCCATCGTCATCGGAGCCGCCCTGGTCGTCCTCGAACTCTTCCGCGATGGCCGCGAGACCACCCAGGCGCGCGCCTAGAAAATGCATCCCATACTTTTCCAACTCGGCGGCATTCCAATCTTCAGCTACGGAGTTCTGGTCGCCTCCGGCGTCCTGCTCAGCCTCTGGTACGGGCGCCAGATCGCTCCGCGCGTTGGCGTCAGCCCCGACAAGCTCTGGAGCATGGGCATTTACATGGTCCTCGCCGCGCTGGTCGTCGCCAAGATCTGGCTCATCTTCACCGCCTGGGATTATTATGCTGCCAATCCGCGCGAAATGTTCAGCATCGCCATGTTCCAATCCGGTGGCACCTTTTACGGCGGCGTAGTCGGCGCCATCGCCACCGTGATTCTCTACACTCATTTTCAGAAAATGCCGCTGCTGCCCACGCTCGATATTTGTGCCGCCGCTCTTCCGCTCGGCCACTCGCTCGGCCGCCTCGGCTGCTTCATGGCCGGCTGCTGCTTTGGCAAGCCCACCGATGTAGCCTGGGGCGTGAAATTCACCAATCCCGTCGCCGCTCAACTGGCCGGCACGCCGCTCGGCGTCCACCTGCATCCCACCCAGCTTTACGAAGCCGCTCTCGAATTTCTGAATTTTCTTTTTCTCGTCTGGCTCGGCAAGCGTCAGAAATTCCACGGCCAGATCATAGGCACGTACATGATTCTGTATGGCATCGAACGCGGCATTCTCGAATTCTTCCGCGGCGATCCCGGCCGCACCATGATGTTTCACGATCAAGTCTCGCTGATGCAAATCACCAGCATCGTCATGATCCTAATCGGCTCGTTCCTGTGGTGGCGCGGCCTGCACGGCTCGTCACCCATGCGTCCCGTCACCATGACCGCGGACGCCCGCTGATCTCGACTTTCTAAAATGCAAAATAATCCCGACCTCGACGAGCCATTCGAACTCGACCCTGACGCGGACGAAGATGCTCTCGAATCTTCCGCAGCCGAGGCCGCGTCCGGCGAGCCTACCGCAGCAGCGGTCACTCCCGGTCCCCGCGAGTTCGTCGTCAGCGAAGACGAAAGCGGTCAGCGCCTCGACCGCTTCATCGCCCTCCAAATTCCCGAAATCAGCCGCACCCACGTCCAAACTCTGATCGATGAAGGCCGCGTCCAGGTCGGCGGCATCGCCAAAAAACCCTCCCATCGCCTCGAAGCCGGAGAATCTGTAAACATCGACATCCCCGCCCCAGAGCTGCCCGGCGTCGAACCCGAAAATATTCCCCTCGATATCCTCTACGAAGACGAAGACCTCGTAGTCCTCAACAAGCCATCCGGCATGATCGTCCATCCCGGCGCCGGAGAAGTCCGCGGCACCCTCGTCGCCGCGCTCCTGCATCGCTACCGCGCCGACGGCCTCTCGAAAGTCGGCGGAGTAATCCGCCCCGGCATAGTTCATCGCCTCGATAAAGACACCTCCGGCGTGATGCTCGTCGCCCGTAACGATGATGCTCACGCGAAACTAGTCGAAGAATTCCGTGAGCGCCGCGTCGAAAAAACCTATATCGCCCTGCTCCACGGAGCGATCAAAGGTGACAAAGGCCGAATCGAATTGCCCGTAGCGCGCGACCTAAATCGCCGCTCCCGCATGACCGCCCGCCGCGCCTCCGGCCGCGAAGCCCGCACCGACTGGCGCCTCCGCCTCCGCCTCGATCAATATTCCCTGATCGACGCCAACCTCCACACCGGCCGCACTCACCAGATTCGAGTCCATTTCTCCGCGCTGGCTTTTCCGGTGGTCGGCGATACGCTCTACGGCGCGCCGCGTCAGGAACGCGTCGGCAAGGATCTTCTGCCGCCGCTCGAACGCAACTTCCTGCACTCCGCGCGCATCGCATTGGCACATCCCCAATCGGGGAAACGTATGGAGTTTCGCGCGCCGTTGCCTGCCCAACTCATCGACTACATTCACATCCTGGCCCGCGCAGTGAAGGTAAACTCTTCCACGCTCGATGCCGCCTTGAAGGAATTGGTATGAAATTGCGACCTAACTTCGTCACTAAAATTTTCGCGATGGCTTGTCTCGGCCTGCTCATCTCCGCCGGCGCCTACGCCCAACAAGCTCCGCCCAATCCGCCGCCGCCCGCTGGTGCGGAACAATCCGCCCCGCCCCAAAACTCCCCGCGGCCCGATTCATCGCCGCAGCAAAAAGTTCCGTCCATCACTTCCACCACCGGTCTCGTGCACTTGGTCGCCACCGTCATGGATCGTCACCGCGACTTTGTTACTGATCTCGATCAAGCCGATTTCAAAGTCCTCGAAGACGGCACCCCGCAGGACATTCGTTACTTCGGCCGCGAAACCGACTTGCCCCTGCGCATCGGCATTCTGCTGGATACCTCCAATAGCATCCGGCCCCGCCTCGAGTTCGAAAAAGATGCCGCTCTCGATTTCCTCCAGCACGTCCTGCGCCGCAATAAAGACCAGGCCTTCGTCATGACCTTCGATAACGAGCCGGAAGTGATTCAGGATTACACCGGAGACCTCGCCCAGCTCACCGATGCCATCCGCAAACAGCGCGCTGGCGGCGGCACTGCGCTGAACGACGCCATCTATCTGGCCGCCGCCAAATTAATCGGCGCCCCGGTCTCCAAAGGCGCGAATCCGGAGGTTCGCCGCATCCTGGTCGTCATCAGCGACGGCAATGACAACCTCAGCGACCACGCGCTCAGCGAATCCGTCGACGCCACCATTCGCGCCGAAGCGGTCATCTACTGCATCAGCACCAATACCGATTGGCTCTCCATCGAAGGCCAAAAACCTCACAAGCTTCACGTCGAAGGCGGGGACAAAGTTCTCGAGCAGTTCGCGGATCAAAGCGGCGGCCGGGTTTTTTATCCGTATAAAATCGACGACCTCGCCCAATCCTTCGTCGACATCGGCGATGAACTCCGCAGCCAATATTTCATCGCCTACTCGCCCACCAACCCGCAGGCTTCCGGCCAGTACCGCAAAATTGACGTACAGACGGATCGCAAAGGCTTGGTCGTGCGCACCAGGAAGGGTTATTACGCGACCGCCCCCACTTCATCCCTGCAGCCGGGGAAGTAGCGGGACGCGTTTGCTGGTCTCGAAAAAACGAATCGTTTCGGGGGAATTGTGTTTATCGGTACGGCGCGTAATATCCTTTCCGCGCCAGAATCTTCATGTCCGGTTTCATCACATCCACCCGCAGCTTCCGGAACGTGCCGTCCGCTTTGATGTTCGTCGGGTAATATCCCAGCACGTACTGCGAACGCAGTTCCTGCGAGATTTCGTCGAACGCTTTTTCCAGCGACTGTTCGTTGTGTACGTCGATCACCCGTCCGCCGGTTTCTTCGGTCATTTTGCGCGCCACGCCGCCGCCCACGCCGGAGGTGGCTTCGCGATCCGCGATCAGCAAAATATGAATTACCGCGTCGGCCCGCTGCGCCGACTCCACTGCATCCTGCAGCCGCAGCTTGCTCCCCGTATCCTCTGCGTCCGTCAGAATAATCACGCCCTTGCGCCCCGCTTCGGTCGCCAGCTGGTCGTGGCACGCCAGATAAATCGCATCGTACAGGTCGGTGCCGCCCACCGCGCCCTGCGGAATCGTCCCCGGCGTCACCACGCCGCCCCCGCCCACCGAATTCACCCGCGCCCGCCGGATCGCGCTCGAGAGCGCCGAAGTATCCTGGGTAAAGTCGGACAGCAGGTCGACGTCGAAATCGAAGGTCATCACCATGGCTTCGTCTTTCGGCCGCATCACTTCCCGCAAGAACCGCGAAGCCGCGTCCTGCTCCGCGTTGATCATGCGGTCCATGCTCGCGCTGGTGTCGATCAAGAGGCCCAGCGTGATTGGCATGTTCACTTCCTTCGCGAAGAAGGCAACTTTTTGCTCCGTTCCGTCCTCGAATACCTTGAAGTCTTCCTTCGTCAGGTCGGAAATAATCCCGTGGTGCTTATCGCGAACCGTGACAAATACGCTGACCACGTTGGTCTTGGCCACCAGCGGGGGCCCTTGCTGCTGGCTCTGGTCGCCCTGTTGCGTGCCCTGTTGCGTGCCTTGTTGCGTATTTTGTTGCGAGCCCGGTTGGGGTTCATCAATCGGCCGGCGCAGGGAAGGGGTAGGTTTTCCAGTGGGAACGGGAGACGCGGCGCCTTTGGCCATCGGGACCGTGGTCGCCGCCACGTATCCGGTCAAAGCCAGGGTGAAAACGCCCGCCGCGATGCTGCTCAGCCGCATTGTATAATCTCCCTAAGGTTGGGTGCGTTTGTGGATTGCGTTTGATACGATGCAGCCGAAGCACCGCCGGATGTTCGTCCCTAAATCTCAACGTGATTGGAGCGGCACTTTCTATGCAGGACCAGATCGGCGTGCGGAATGATGGTCCCGGCGAAACTGCCTGCAACGTCGCCCGCGTTCAATCCGTCCTTACACTCAGGAAACCACCAACTTTGATGACTCGAACCCTTCTCGCCCTCGGCATTGTATTACTTTTTTCGCTGCCCGCAGCCGCGCAACAGCCGGCTCCGGCCGATAACACCCAGCAGGGAACCAAGCCGCCCGTACAGCCCGGACAAACCGCGCCCGCCGCGCCCAACCTCAACCCGCCGCCAACTCAAACGCCGCAGCCCCAAACCGGCCAATCGCAGCCGCAGCAACAGCAACAGCAAAAAGCCAATCCGCCCCAAAGAAGAGGGCCGGTCGTCACCACCAACGCGGTCATCGTTCCGGTCACCGTGAAAAATCGCGACGGTGTCCTCGTCGGCGACCTCCGTCGCGACGAATTCCGCGTCTACTGCGACAACGTCGAACAGCAAATCGTCTTTTTTACTTCCGACCCCTTTCCGCTTTCCGCCGTCGTGCTCATCGACAATAATCTTTCCATCAAATCCGCCGACCAGGTCCAGAAAAGTCTGGTCGCCATTTCCGGCGGCTTCGGCCCCACCGATGAAGTCGCGCTGGTCACCTACGATCAGTTCCCCAATACGGTCGCCGATTTTTCCTTTAACAACGACGAGCTCTTTACCAAGTTGAAGCGCCTCGAGCTGCAGTCACGATATCCCGGCGCGCCGGTCGGCGGCCCGCTCACTGCCGGACCCACCGTCAACGGCCGTTCCGCCGAAAACGGTTTGCCCACTCAGCTCGGCGTCCGCCAGGAAACCGAAACCAAAGATCTCGACGACGCCGTCTACGCCGCCGGCGAAATGCTCAAAGCTCGCGGCCGCGACCGTCGCAAGATTATTTTCCTCATCTCCGACGGCAACAATTCGCGCAGCAACTCCCACACCCTCGACCAGACCCTGCAGCTGCTGCTCAACGCCGACGTTTCGGTCTATTCCATCTCCGTCGGCCACGCCTTTCTGCAACATGAAAGCACGCGCCTCGAAAAATACGCCCAGACCACCGGCGGCGACACGTTCTACGCGGGAAAAGACCGCGGCCTCGAGAATCTCTACGCGAAGGTCACCGAACAAGCCCGCAACCAGTACACCCTGACCTTCACTCCGCAAGACGTTCAAAAGGGTGCTGATTTTCACAGCATTGAAGTCCGTGTGCGCCGCCCCGAACTCGACGTGACCGCGCGGCAGGGTTACTACCAAAGCGGATTGCACTAGAAGTTGTAAAGCAGTTCAGCCTCGGCTGGCCGCCGAACGAATCGAAACCAATTGCTCGTGCGCCGGGCATAGCGGCCTGTAGTCGCAGAAATTGCACCCAAATCCCGGCTTCGGCGTGAAGTCTTTCGCCCGAATCAGATCCGCCACTTCCGCGATTTTCTCTTTCGTTTCCTTCAGCGCCTTGGCATCCCGCGTCGACGCCACACCCTCATTCGTCACCAGGTTATAGAAAACCAGCCGCGTCGGATCCAAATCCAACACTTCCTGCGCCGCCAACGCATACACGCCCAGCTGCAAATCCTTCGCCGACGATTTCGCGTCTTTCGGCTTCCCGGTTTTGTAATCGATAATCTCGACCGCATTTCCGTCGATGCGGTTCACTTGATCCATGCGCCCCGTCACCACCACATCGTCTTCGAGCACCAGCTCGAACGCCTTCTCCTGATAAATCACCTCCGCCGGAGCCGCGCTGTACGTCCGGTGAAACGCCTCCAGTAGCTCCCGCCCCGCCTTGCGGTATTCCTCTTCGTGATATTTGTCGATGTACCCGACCCCCGACCACTCGCGATTGTAAATCGTCAGCACTTCTTCGAACGGAACCTTCTTCCGCTCGCTCACCTGGCTCACCAATTCCTTGATCGTCCGGTGCATCACGTTGCCAAAGGTCGCCATCGCGTGCGGCCCGCCGCGCACGCTCCACACATACTGGAACATGTAGCGCATTGGGCAGCGGTCGTAACAATCGATCGCCGATGAACTCAGTTGCAGCGGCTCCGGCCGCGGCGGATGAAACGCTTTGGCCCACAAAGCCACGCGCGAATACGCCCGCGTCGGCTCGCTCCCCGGCGGAAATAATTGATATGGATCCTGCGAATCCGCTTCCGGACCCGTCGTCTCCGCCACGGGCGGTACGATGACCCTGGGTTCGGACTGAGCCACGTCGAAAGTCTTGATCTTAGCGTTCATCAGAAAATCATCGAGAAACGGCGACGGCTTCTTCCGCTTGTTCACCAGCGTTGAGAGCGTCAGTTGCTGCCGCGCCCGCGTCAACGCCACATAAAATAGCCGCCGTTCTTCCTGAATCTGGAAATCTCCCGTCGGCTGCTCTTCCTTCATCATTTCCGGAGGGAATTCGAATTCCACCTTGCGCGCCCCGGAAGGGAAGTCGCTCTTCGAAAGCCGCAGAATGAAAACATTCTGGAATTCCAAGCCTTTGGCCGCATGCACCGTCATCAACTGCACCGCGTCTTCGGAAATTTCCTCGTCCAGGCAAATATCCCCGCCCGCTTCGTAGAAATAAGCCAAATACTCGATGAAGTGCCGCAGCTGCTTCTCTTCGCTCTTCCGCTCCCACTCCTTCACGAAATTCACAAACCGGTCCAGGTAATAGCGGTCCTGATCCGAAGGCAACGGCGCCAGCCGCAGCCCGGCAATCAACTCGTCCACAATCTCCGTCGCCGGTTTTTTTCGCGCACTCAACCGTAGCGCGCCCAGCAGCGCCACCAGCTCCTTCAACTTCACGCCTTCGCGATCGAAAGGCGCTTCGTTCTGCGCCGTTTCCAATTCGTCGCCCAGCGGCCGCCGGTGATTTTTCTCCGCGCGCTCCGCCAGCCGCACCAGGTCCTTCGGCTCGAGGCCCCAATACGGCGCGGCAATCACCCGCGCACAGGCCACGTTGTCGCCGGGAACCACGATCAACCTCAGCCACGCAAACAAATCCCGCACCATCGTGCTGGTCAGAATCGAAAACTTCCGGATCACGAACGGAATTTCCCGCCGCCGCAGCGCATCCAGCAGCTGCGTCCGGTGGTTATGCTTGCGGTACAGCACCGCGAAATTCCGCCAGTGCGTTCCGGCATCGTGCAGCCGGATCAATTCGGAAGTCACCCACTGGGCTTCTTCCTCCGGCGTCGCGAATTCGACCACCCGGACTTTCGAACCCTCGGCATTTTCGGTCGTCAGCGCCTTCGGCGGCAGCAGCGGCGATTTTTCGTTGTGCTGAATCACTTCGCCGGCCACCCGCAAAATCCGCTGCGTCGACCGGTAATTCTGCGAAAGCGAAACCAGAAACTTCTTCGCCGCCGGACCCAGCTTCGCGTCGCTCACTCCGCAAAATCGTTTCAGGAAAATCGTGAAGCTCCCGAACGACGCGCCGCGGAACCTGTAAATTGCCTGGTCGTCGTCGCCCACCGCCACGATGTTTCGCCGCTCGCCGGCCAGCAGCCACAGCAATTCCAGCTGCGCGATATTCGTATCCTGAAATTCATCCACCAGAATGTAGCGGTATTTTTCCTGGATCTGCGCGCGCAGCGCATCATCGCTGCGCAGCAGATTCACCGTATGCATCAGTTGCGCGCCGAACGTCAGCAAATTGCGTTCCCGCAGAAGCTGCTCGCTCACCCGATACACCCGCGACAACTCTTCCTGCCGCGCGATCTCCTCTTCCGCGATCCCGAGCGCGTCGGCCTCCAAAGATTTTTTCGCCGCCTCATGTTTCGCGCGCAAACCCTTCACGTACCACTCGTAATCGTCCGGCGTCACCAATTCATCCTGGCACCGCGAAAAAAACGCCACGAAATCGCTGATGAATTCGCCGGGATATTGCAGCCGCCGAAAATGTTTCAAATCCAACTTCGCGATATTCCTCCGCAGCAAAATCTTGTGGTCGATGTCGTCCAGCGCCTGCACCTCCGGATTGACCGCCCGCAGCACCTGCTCCAGACAAAACGCATGGAACGTGTTCAGCACCACGCCTTCGCCGCGCTCGCCCACCGCTTTCAGCACCCGCCACTTCATCTGCGCCGCGGCCTTGTCCGTAAACGTCAGCCCCAGAATATTTTCGCCGCCCAGCTCCGGATTCAATTCCAGCAAATTCCGGATCCGCTCGATGATCACCCGCGTCTTTCCCGTCCCTGCTCCCGCCACCACCAGCAAAGGACCATCCCCATGCTCGATCGCCCGCTGCTGGGGCGCGTTAAAACTCGAACCAATCGCCGCGTTGTCTTTGGAAGTCATCAGTTGAATGTCGCCATGTTACCAGATTTCCTATAGGCGAATCTAAGGCGAAGCTAAAGGCCGGTCGCGAGGTTCCGGTTAGAACCTCGGGCGCAGTGAGTTGGATCTGCGGATGCACAAGGATCGGAACGCCCGATTCCGACCAGCAAGAGCCTGAACCGTGCCTAATGTTCGGCTCGGTTGGGTCGAATACATACTCATAAGTGCGGTTTGGGGTAATGACCATCGATGAAGCTTCGCCAAAGAATGCTGCTGGTTTTTGCCGTGACCCTGGCGGTGGGCGCCGCCGCGGCCTATTGGGCGTCACAGGCCATCGTGCTCTCCAGTTTCCGGGATCTTGAAAACGAGCAAATGAAGCGGGACGTGGGGTTCGCACTTTCCGGGATGGATCTGGATTTCCGGAACCTAGCGGCCAGCGCCGGCGACTATGCCTATTGGGATCACATGTGCGATTTCCTGCAGAATCCACATACGGTGAATATCGCGTCGGAATTTCAAGATAGCGAAATGGAACAACTCGGTTTTAGCCTGGTAGTCATCCGGGATACCCACGGAAAAACCTTGTTCGCCCGCGCGTATGATCGCGACCAACACCACGACTCCGTAATCCCTGCCCAATTTCTGGAACAAATGTTTTCGCAGCAGGCCCTGCAGCCTGCGGCCATTGCGCTGATGCCACAGGATGGCATGGTGGAATTTCCCGATGGCCCTTACATCGTTTCGACCCGTCCCATCTTGACGTCCCGGCGCACCGGCCATTCGCGCGGAGTTTTCTTTCTCGCTCGAAAATTCGACGACGCGGAAATCGACCGGCTGGCCACCCTGACCCGCACGGATGTAACGTTTGAGGCCAGCGATTCGACTGCGCTGCCACCCGACTTCTTGCAGGCGCGCCGGGCGCTCGACCGTGAGGATGTGGACGTCGCCATCCAGCCTCTGTCCTCCCAGAGAATTGCCGGATATACCATGATTTCGGACATTTTCCACGTGCCCACGCTGCTGATGAAGGTCGAGACCCCGCGTCCGATTCATGATCGGGGAGAGTTGAGCCAGCGTTATCTCTTCGCCACCGTGATTTGTGGTGCGGTAATTTTCTCCCTGGTAATCCTGTTCTTCATGCAGAAACTCGTGCTTTCGCGCCTGGCCTGGCTCAGCCGTGAAGTCAGCAGCATCGGCGAACGAAAGGCCGTTGCCGAACGCGTCCAGGTCAGCGGCCGGGATGAGCTGAGCGGCCTGGGCCAGGCCATCAACGGCATGCTCAGAGAGTTGCAGAAAAGCCAGGAGCAGGTGGCACTCATTGCGGAGAATATCGAACAGGTTTTCTGGGTTCGGGACACGGACTCTGGCGCTTATGACTACGTCAGCGGCGCCTTTGAAAAAATCTGGGGCCGCTCGCGGGAGGTGCTGCGGGCGGGCCCGAAAGCCACTCTGGAACTCGTCGATCTCGAAGACCGGGCCCTGGCGGAGAATGCGGCTACGAAACAGTCCGGCGGCACAACGACCGACGTGCAATTCCGGATCGGCGCGCCAGAAGGCGGCGTGCGTTGGCTGTGGGAACGCACCTTTCCGTTGTTCGACGAAACCGGTCAGCTGAAGCAGACTGCCGGACTGACCGAGGACACCACCGACTTCAAGCGCACCGAAGAAGCCCTGCGAACCGCTCAGCTGCAACTGGAAGATCGGGTGGCTCGCCGCACAGCGGAACTAGCGGAGCGTGGTGAACTGGTCAAGCTGCTGCTGGATTCTACTTCTAGTGCCATGTACGGCATAAATTCCGAAGGTCATTGCACGTTCTGCAATCCGGCCGCGCTGCACCTACTGGGCTACCGCGATTCGGCGGAGCTTCTGGGCCGGAACATCCATGAATTGATTCACCACACCCGCGCGGATGGCTCGAAGTATCCCGAGGCCGATTGTCCGGTGCTGGGCAGCCTGCACCACGACCGGGAGGTCCAGATCATCGAAGAGACCTTTTGGCGCAAGGATGGCGTGAGTTTTCCGGCCGAGTACAGTTCGCGCCAAATTCGCCGTAACGGACGAGTCGTAGGCGCAGTCGTGACCTTCCTGGATACCACCGACCGCAAGCGCCGTGAGGTGGAATTGCGCCACGGCCAGAAGCTCGCCGCCGTAGGGCGGCTCGCCGCGGGTATCGCCCACGAAATCAATACGCCGATTCAATTCGTCGGAGACAACGCGCGTTTCCTGGTAACCGCTTTTCAGGATGAAATGAAGCTGATCGAAAAGTACGAAGAACTGCTGCTGGCTGCGGGAGAGGGCAGGGTTAACCCGACGTTGTCAGCCGAGGTGTCCGCGATCAAGGGGGAAACCGACTGGCCCTTTCTAAGGGAAGAGATTCCACGCGCGATTGAGCAGATGTTGGAAGGCCTCGGCCGCGTGGTGGACATCGTCCGCGGAATGAAAGAGTTCTCGCACGTCGATCGCAGCAACGAAAAATCCCCCGGAGACATCAACCGCGCCATTGAGAGCACCCTGATTGTCGTGCGCAATGAACTCAAATATGTGGCCGATATCGAAGTGGAACTCGGCGAGATTCCTCCGGTGATGTGCCAGGTCGGAGATCTCAATCAGGTTTTCCTCAATCTGCTGGTCAATGCGGCGCATGCCATCGGGGACGTGGTGAAAGACACCGGTGCAAAAGGAAAGATTCGCGTCGCTACGCGCGCCGATGGCGACTGGGTCGAAATCTCCATTGCCGATTCCGGTTCCGGCATACCGGAGGAAGTTCGCGGCAACATATTCGATCCATTCTTTACCACCAAAGAGGTCGGGAAAGGCACCGGCCAGGGGCTGGCGCTGGCTCATGCGGTCGTGGTCGATAAACACGGCGGAACGCTAACCTACGAAACCGAAGTGGGAGAAGGCACCACCTTTCGAATTCGTCTGCCGCTATCGCCGCCCGAACTGGCCGGCACCGCGCTGCTTCGGTAAAGGACCCGAGGCGATTTCGGCTCTCTCTTCGATGTCGCCCATCCACTCCCGTGTGTACTTCCCCATCAACACCACAACGTGTTATCATGCATCGCTTTCGTGTAAATAAAGTCCGGCGCTCGTGCCGGCCAAGGGGATCAATGCCATCCACCCATCCCACCCCGTCCCAATTTTTAATCGGCAAGCCCGCGATTAGAAATCGCCGCAACTCCATCAAAACAAAGGCCCGGCATGCCTTCTAATCGGAGTTTTTTTTGTAACCTTTTCACCCCAACCACCCGAATCGTAACCGCCCCCGTTTCTAATCGACAATTTTTGGTCAATCTCGCGCGATTAGAAACCGCACTCAACTCCAACAAAACAAACACCGGACGTGATTTCTAATCGACAATTTTTATGGTCCCACCCGCTTCCAGTTGATACGTGTATCAACTGGCCGACCCGCTCCCCCGCGCCCAACCGTCGCGAGCAGTTAGCCCTCTCCGTGTCTGCCGTGCCCGCTAGCCCCTCGCCAAAATTGACCGCCCCGCCCGCCCACGCCTATAATTGTTACGAAATTCTGAACCTCACCCGAAAGTTGGAGCCGCCAAAGTGGAAAACCCCGTAATCCTCAGCGCCGTCCGCACCCCCATCGGAAAATTCATGGGCGGCCTCGCGCCCCTCACCGCCACCGAACTCGGCGCGAAAGTCGTCACCGAAGTGGTCCGCCGCGCCGGAATCGATCCCGCTATCGTCGACGAAGCGATCCTCGGCAACGTGGTCCAGGCTGGCCTGGGCCAGAATCCCGCGCGCCAAGCCGCCCTCCGTGGCGGTTTGAATCCGCGCGTCGCTGCTATGACCATCAACAAAGTGTGCGGCTCCGGCCTGAAAGCCGTCGCCCTCGCCGCCCAAGCCGTCCAGCTCGGAGAATCGGAAGTCGTCGTCGCTGGCGGCATGGAATCCATGTCCAACTGCCCCTATCTCCTCAAAGGCGCGCGCACCGGTTTTCGCCAGGGCAATCAGGAAATGATCGATTCGATGATCAACGATGGCCTCTGGGACGTGTACGAGAACTACCACATGGGAGTCACCGGCGAAAACGTCGCCGAAAAATTTAAAATCTCGCGTGAGGAGCAGGACCGCTTCGCGTTTGAGAGCCACCAGAAAGCCGTCCGCGCCATCAAGTCCTGCTTCTTCGGCGAACAAATTGTCCCGGTCGCGATTCCGCAGAAAAAAGGCGATCCGGTCATCATTAAGACCGACGAATCGCCCCGCGAAGACACTTCCCTGGAAGCGCTGGCGAAGCTCAAGCCCGCCTTCAAGAAAGACGGCACGGTGACCGCCGGCAACGCGCCCGGCACCAACGACGGCGCCGCCCTGACCATTGTCACCAGCGAAAAAAATGCCGCGCGCCTCGGCCAACAACCCATGGCTCGCATCGTCGCCCAGGCCGTCAGCGGCGTCGAACCGAAATGGGTAATGATGGCCCCGGTCGACGCGGTCGAAATTCTGCTCAAGAAAACCGGCTGGGATCGCGATAAGGACGTCGACCTCTACGAACTCAACGAAGCCTTTGCGGTCGCTGCCATCGCCGTCACCCGCGAGTTGAAACTCAATCCCGAAAAAGTAAACGTGAACGGCGGCGCGGTCGCCCTCGGCCATCCCATCGGCGCCTCCGGAGCCCGCGTGCTCATCACCCTGCTCTACGAATTGCAGCGCCGCAATCTAAAACGCGGCATCGCCGCCCTCTGCCTCGGCGGCGGCAACGCCGTAGCCCTCGCCGTCGAGCGTTTCTAACCCGCCGCCATGTTCTGTCCTGAATGCAAAGCGGAATATCGCCCCGGCTTCGCCCGCTGCTCGGATTGCCACGTCGACCTCGTCGACCAGCTCGACGCCCGCCCCACCAACGCCCCGCGGCCGCCAGAATCGAATGTTGCCGAACTGCTTTGGACCGGAACCGACCAGCGCATTCGCGGCGAAATCGTCCGGGCCCTCGACCGCGCGCAAATCGAGTATCACGAGCGCGTGAGCGAAGTCGGGATGTTGCCCGGCTTCGCCCAAAGTGTATTTGGCATCCTGATTCACGGACGCGACCACGACGCCGCGCGCGCTGCGCTGGAAAAATCCGCCGCGGCCGGAACCGATTTGGACGATGATGATGACGACGAAGGCGACAACGCCTCGCCCGCCAGCTCATCCGAGCCCAGCGAAGATGACGCCGACGCGAACGCCGAAGCAGATCGCGACGATGATTCCGGTTTTGACCCCGAAGAATTTCATCCCGACGATGCCACCGCCGAAGTCTGGACCGGAGCCGACGCCAGCGCCGGAGAGAGTCTGGTAAATTGCCTCGCCGAAGTCGGCATCGGCTGCGCCACCACCGAGGCGCCTGGCGATTTTCGCATCCGCGTCATGCCGTCGTCCGCCGCGCGCGCCCAAGAAATCATCCAGCAGATTGCCGATGCCGATAAGGAATAGCTCGATAGGTTTTCAGATTTCGTAAGCGGAGGCTTAATGTCGATCGACGCAATCAAGACCGTCGCGGTTCTCGGCGCCGGCACCATGGGCAACGGTATCGCCCACGTCTTCGCGCGCTCCGGCTATCGCGTCATCCTGCGCGACGTTGAGCAGAAATACCTCGACCGCGGCCTCGAAACCATCGGCAAGAACCTCGACCGCGAAGTTAAAAAAGGCAAACTCGCCGAAGCCGATAAACCCGCCGTCCTCGGCCGCATCACCACCACCATCGATCCCGCCGCACTAGCCGCCGCCGATTTCGTAGTCGAAGCCGTCCCCGAACAACTCGAACTCAAAGTCCGCCTCCTGCGCGAAGTCGACGCGGTCCTGAAACCGCACGCCATCCTCGCCAGCAACACCTCGTCGATCTCGATCACCGAGCTCGCCGGGAAAACCTCGCGTCCCGACCGTTTCATCGGCATGCACTTCATGAATCCCGTCCCGGTCATGACTCTCGTCGAAGTCATTCGCGGCCTGGCCACCAGCGACGAAACGTTTCAAATCACCACCGCACTCTGCGAAAAACTCGAAAAAAATCCGGTAGCCGTCAACGACGCGCCCGGATTCGTCTCCAATCGCGTCCTCATGCCGCTCATCAACGAAGCTGCCTTCGCCGTGATGGAAGGCGTCGCCACTCCCGAGGCTGTCGACGCCGTAATGAAAATGGGTATGAACCATCCCATGGGCCCCCTCGAGCTGGCCGACTTCATTGGCCTCGATGTCTGCGTCAATATCCTCGAAGTCCTGCAAACCGGCTTCGGCGATCCCAAATACCGCGCCTGCCCCCTCCTCCGCAAATACGTAGCCGCCGGCTGGCTCGGCCGCAAATCCGGTCGCGGCTTCTACAAGTATTAAGCGATGAAAATATCGCGACGACGTTTCGCTCACGCCCCGAGTATCGTCGCGTCTAAGCGACCAGACTCGCACTCTCGCTCAGGACTCATCATGAAAATTTCCTATCGCGTTCCGGTCGCCGCGGCGCTTCTGCTCGCCGCCACCTGCGTCCCAACGTCCGCCCTGCAAATGGGCGCCACCGACTACACCAAAGCCGAAACGAAGGTCCTGCCGCTGCGCGACAACATGGCGCTGATCCAGATCAAAACGCCGCAAGACCTGAACAACATCCTGGTTCTCTCCGGCTCCGAAGGCTACTTGCTGGTCGATCACCCGGAAGCGGTCGCGAATCCCATCGTGCAGAAGGCGCTCGACGGCACGGGGAAGCGCCCCGTGCGATTCCTGCTGAATACCCACTGGCACTACGATCACGTCGGCGGCAACGAAATCTACGGACCCGACGCGATCATCGTAGCTCACGAAAATGTCCGCACGCGGATGATGACCGCGCAGACGCCGTTTTGGTCCAAGACGCCCATCGGTCCGTATCCCGAGCGCGCCTGGCCGCGCATCACTTTCCGCGATTCGCTCACGATTCACTTCGACGGCGACGACATCGAAATGGATCACTACGCCAACGGCCACACCGACACCGACTCCGTCGTCTATTTCGCCAAAGCAAACGTCGTCGACGTCGGCGACATCTACAACGCCAAGGGTGAAGATCTGGCCGCGGGCCTCGACCTGCTCGGAATCGCGCAATCGCTAGAGGCCGTCCTCGCCCGTATTAATGATCAGACCGTCATCGTCACCGGCCACTCCCAGCCGTCGAACAAACGCGAACTGGCCATGTATCTGCCGATCTTAAATGCGCAGATTGAACACGTGCGGCAGGAAATCGCAGCAGGGAAGTCCAGGAAAGAAATAGAAGCGGAGGGGTTGTCGTCAGACTGGGCCCCTTGGTTCGCCCCCAAGAAGTTTTCCGGCGGCCGTGATTTCATTGGCGCGATTTATGGCTCGATCCAACACACCAACCCGGTGAATCAATAGCCGACGGAGGCTTTGGGAGCGAAATTGAAGCAAAAATGGCCCTAAAATACCTTTTGCTTTTTGTTCGCCTTGTGCTACGATGCCCCATCGAAATGGCCGTGCCGGGAGTTGGCGCTCGGTGGTAGACTCACCCCGCCTCCCCCAGGCAGCTAAATCGCAACACTCCTTTGAGGTGCCACACGTGAACGACGAAAAAACAAAAAATTTGGATTTAGCGATATCCCAGATTGAAAAGCAGTGGGGCAAGGGCTCGATCATGCGCTTGGGGAACAAGGACGTTCTGGTCCCCGTCAGCGTCATCCCGACCGGTTCCATTTCGATTGATTCGGCTCTGGGCGTTGGCGGCTTCCCGCGCGGGCGCGTCATCGAAGTCTACGGCCCGGAGTCCGGCGGTAAGACTACCCTCACCCTGCACGTCATCGCCGAAGCCCAAAAGCTCGGCGGCCAGGCCGCTTTCATCGACGCCGAACACGCGCTCGATCCGGTCTACGCCCGCAAGCTCGGCGTCGACGTCGACAACATGCTCGTCTCGCAGCCGGACAATGGCGAACAGGCGCTCGAAATTGCCGAAGCGCTGATTCGCTCGAACGCCGTCGACATCATCGTGGTCGACTCGGTCGCCGCCCTCGTTCCGCGCGCCGAACTCGAAGGCGATATGGGCGACGCCCAGATGGGTCTGCAAGCTCGGCTGATGTCGCAGGCGCTGCGCAAACTCACCGCCATCGTTTCGAAATCGAAGACCTGCCTGATCTTCATCAACCAGATCCGCGAAAAGATCGGCGTGATGTTCGGCAATCCGGAAACCACCACCGGCGGCCGCGCGCTGAAATTCTATTCCTCGATCCGCGTCGATATTCGCCGCATTCAGTCGATCAAAGAGGGCGACCGCGTCATCGGCTCCCGCACGCGCGCCAAAATCGTGAAGAACAAGGTCGCGGCGCCGTTCCGCGAAGCCGAATTCGACATTATTTACGGCGAAGGCATTTCCCGTGAAGGCGACCTGCTCGATCTCGGCGTGACCAGCGGCTTGCTCGAGAAATCCGGCACCTGGATTTCCTACAAGGCCGACCGCCTCGGTCAGGGCCGCGACAACGCGCGTCTCTTCTTGAAGGAACACACCGACATCCGCGGCAAGCTCGAGTTTGAACTGCGCAAGCAGCTCGCCCTCCCGAATCATCTTCCTAACGGCGAAGTCAGCAACGGCAAGCCTTCACCGGAAGCGCAAAAGATCGCGACCGCGGAAGCCGGCAAGCAACCGGTTCAGCCTCCGAAAGCCGCCGCAGCCGCGGCCTCGCAAAGCCGGACCAGCCGCTAGCCGGTCGATCGAATTACCCGGTGCGCGGCGGATTTTTTCGCCGCGCACTTTTTTTTCTCCGCCCGAAATCCCGCCTGTCCTTTGGTCCAGCCATGCCGTTCAGGAAAACTGTTCGCGTTTCCAGTTGCGTCCCTGCGCAATGTTTCCTTAAACTGAAAGTTCATCGGCTGAAGTGGGGGATTTTCTGGCCGATACGGACCGTAATGGGTAGCCCAGCCTTCAAACAGGCAGTACCGGTGTTTTGTCTATTGTTCGCAGGCGCGTTCGCGATGGCCTCTGGCGCGACGCCGGCGAATTCCGCTCGCCCCGCCGCGAAAACAACCACGCACACGCATCACAAGCGCGCCAGCGGCGTCAGCGCGTACGGCGATCCCACGAAAGATGATGACGCGTCCTACGACGATCCGCTGATTCGGCAGATCGCGGTCAATGCGCTGGGCCACGCCAATGGATCCGTTCTGGCCATGGATCCCACCACTGGCCGCATTCTCACCATCGTCAACCAGAAGATGGCGTTCTCCGCCGGCTTCGAACCCTGCTCCACCATCAAGCCCGTGATCGCCCTGGCCGGTTTGCAGGAAGGCGTGATCACCCGCGACACCATGATGAAGGTCGGTCATCGCCGCTACATGGACCTTACCGAAGCGATGGCGCACTCCAACAACACCTACTTTGAAGAAGTCGGCACGCGCCTCGGATTCCCGCGCGTCCACAAATACGCGCACCTGCTCGGGCTCGGCCAGAAAGCCGGATACAACATTGCCGAAGAGCAGCCCGGCACTCTGCCGGCGGCTCCGCCCGCGTACGGCGGTGTCGCGCGCATGTCGAGTTTCGGTGAAGGCATCCGCCTCACTCCGTTGCAGCTCGCGTCTTTGGTCGCGACGCTCGCGAATGGTGGCACCCAATATTATTTGCAGTACCCGCGCACCGAACAGAGCCGCGCTGAATTTCAGCCCCGCGTTCGCCAGGAATTGGATATCGCGCCGCTGCTTCCCGATTTGCGCGAAGGCATGCTCGCCGCCGTGATGTACGGCACGGCCAAGCAAAGCTACGATCCCGATGAGCAGGCCCTCGGCAAAACCGGCACCTGCAACGACGAAACGCAGGGCGGCCGCCTCGGTTGGTTCGTCTCTTACGCCGACGAAGCCCATCCCAAAATCGTTCTGGTCGTTTTGATTCGTGGTGGAGGCCGCGCCACCAGCGGGCCGCACGCTTCGGAAATCGCCGGCCGCATCTACCACGGCCTGCGCGATCGCAATTACTTCGCGGAGTCTGCGCGCCGCCAGCGCGACGCCGCCTCAACCCACGCCGCCCAGTAACTCTCGGTTTACTTCGCGAACTCAAACCGTCGATTTTTGCTTCGCACTGTCCCGCGCCCTGCGTTATTCTTTTTCGGCAATCATCGACCGAGGCGAATGAAAGACAAACTTAGAATCGCGGTTTGGGTAGTGCTCCTGATCGTGGGGGTCGTGTGTATTTTCGGCTCGTACCGGATGCGCGAGGCCGCCGAGCAGCAGATCGCCCTGCAGACCGGAAGCGCGGGCGAAGCGGCCCGCCAGATTCAAAACGACATTATTATCTTCAGCGAGAAGATCGTTCCGCCGCGGCATCCTTTCAACGCTGTGCTGCAGGATTTGGGCATTACTTCCGCCAACGCCGCGCGTCTGACCGCCTCCGCCCAATCCGTGTTCGATCTTCGCCATTTGCGCGCGGGAAACAGCGTATCCATTGGGCGTTCGGTGATGGGCGAATTGCGCGCGGTGAAATACCGGATCGACGCCGACCGGGTGCTGCTGATCTCGCCGAAAGGCAACGATTTTCACTCCGAGATTCAAACCATCCCGTCCGAAACCGAGATGAAAGGCGTCTCCGGAGAAATTCGCGGCTCGCTGTTCGAGGGCGTCATCGACGCCGGCGAAAAACCGGAACTGGCCATGCGGCTTGCCGAAATTTTCGGCTGGGACCTCGATTTCTACACCGACCCGCGCCCGGGCGACACTTTTCGTGTAGTGGTCGAAAAAAAGATGCTTTCGAATGGCGAGATGTCTTCTTACGGCCGGATTCTCGCGGCGGAATATGTGAACGGATCGCATCCGTATCGCGCGGTTTTGTTTCACGATCCGTCTGGCGTCCCGGCGTATTACACGCCTGACGGGAAATCCATGAAGAAGGCTTTCCTGCACTCACCACTGAAATTCGCGGCGGTGATTACGTCTCACTTCAGCCAGAACCGCTTTCATCCCATTCTCAAACAGTACCGCCCGCATCTGGGTATCGATTACGCGGCGCCATCCGGCACTCCGGTGCAGACCATCGGCGATGGACGGGTGATCTTTGCGGGGCCCAAGGGCGGGGCGGGGAACCTGATCGAGATTCAGCACACCAACGGTTACACCACGTACTACATGCATCTCTCGCGCGTGTTGGTGCATAGCGGCCAGCGGGTGGAGCAGGGCGAACGTATTGGGCTGGTCGGGATGACCGGTCTTGCGACCGGCCCTCATCTGGATTTCCGCATCCAGCGCGGGAAAGACTTCCTGAACTTCGAACGCCTGCCGCTTCCGCCGTCCGATCCAGTCTCGAAGCGCGATTGGAACGATTTCGTCGCGATGCGCGATGTAGCCATGGCGCAAATGCCGCCGGTTGGCGCGTCGCAAACCGCCGTTGCCAAAAACACCGCGCCACCCGTGATTCCTTAGGCAGTTGCTTCTCCCCCCGCTCGCTAGACCTTCAAAAGTCCTCAAAACGAACTTCGACAATTATTTATTTTTTCCTGCGTTTTTCGTGAGGTGCCAATTTTCGCACCAGGTGCAGAGGTAGGCGCGGAGGGTTTTGGGGGCGTTCGGCATGGTGAGCTGGTGCTTTGCGGTGTCTAGGGCTTCACGCTCGCTTGGATATTTGCGCTTGCCGGTTACTTCGCAGTTGGGCGCGTCGCTCATTGTTTCGGAGTCGAGGACGACAGATATTTTTTAGGCTTTCAGGACCCAGGTGTCGCCGGCTTGCAGGAGCTTGGCGAGATCGCCTTTGCCTTTTTTCTTTTGAACTTCTTCGATCTGCTGGTTGACCAAGTTTTCGTAGGCTGGCGTGCCGGCGATGGAGCGGAAGACGCCGATGGGCGTCGGGAAGCCGGGCATGGTATCCATGCGGGTTAACGCAAAGGCATAGACCGGATTTTCGTTGTTCTCGTCGTGGACGAGCAGATCCTTTTCCGTGAATTCAGTGCCGAGGGTGACGACTTCGAGGTCGAGGCCGACCAGGCGGATGCCTTTGTCGCGATTCTTGCCGAAGATGAGCGGCCTGCCATGCTCGAGCTGGACGACATGCTCGCTGCGCGCGTCGCGTTCGGTGATGGTGTCCCAGGCGCCGTCGTTGAAGATGTTGCAGTTCTGCAGAATTTCGACGTAAGCCGAGCCCTTGTGGGCGGCGGCTTTCTTCAAGGTTTCGCGCAGATGGGCCTGGAAAACGTCGACGGAGCGAGCGACGAAAGTCGCTTCAGAACCGATGGCAAGCGACAAGGGATTGAACGGGCGATCCACCGAGCCGAATGGAGTGGACTTCGCTTTCTTGCCGACTTCGGAAGTCGGTGAATACTGGCCTTTGGTGAGACCGTAGATTTTATTGTTGAACATCAAAATTTTCAGGCCGACGTTGCGGCGCAGCATGTGAATGGTGTGATTGCCGCCGATGGAAAGGGAATCGCCGTCACCGGTGGCGACCCAGACGTCGAGATCGGGGCGAACTAGCTTGACGCCAGTAGCGACCGCCGGAGCGCGGCCGTGAATGGTGTGAAAGCCGAAGACATTCATGTAATACGGGAAGCGGCTGGAGCAGCCGATGCCGGAGATGAAGACCAGTTTTTCCTTGGGTATGCGCAGATCGGCGAAGACCATCTGAACCGCGGAGAGGATGGCGTAGTCGCCGCAGCCCGGGCACCAGCGAATTTCCTGGTCGGTCTGAAAATCTTTTTTGGTGTAGATCGGCAATTCAGCCGTGGTCATTTGCTTCTCCTGATTCTGCCCTCAGCGGCTAAAGCCGGGATGAGGTGGTGCTCTGACGAAAAAACCTCGTTAATGCGATTTTCTTCGCGCTCGTTCGGAGCCGTTACAGCGCGAAAAGCAGATCCCTCACCCAAGGGCGGGGTTCGGGATGACGGTTCTGCGTGAGTGGATCGCATCTTATTAGTCCAGTAGTTCGTCGATCTTGTCTTCGATTTCCGACTGCTTGAACGGCTTGCCCTGGATTTTTCCGTAACTCTGCGCGTCGACCAGATATTTGGCGCGCAGAATCATGACCAGCTGGCCCATGTTCATTTCGGGGACCAGGATTTTTTTGTAGCGCTTCATGACTTCGCCCAGATTGCGCGGGAACGGATTCAGGTGGCGCAAGTGAACGTGGCCGATCTTGCGGCCTTTTTCGCGTTGCGCGTTCATCGCGGCAGTGATCGGGCCGTTGGTCGAACCCCAAGCCACGATCAGCAGGTCGCCGGAAGCGTCGCCTTCCGGAACGATCTCCGGAATATCCTGGGCGATGCCAGCCACCTTTTCGGCGCGAGTGCGGACCATGTGCTCGTGATTCAGCGGCTCGTAGTTGATGTTGCCGGTCACATCCTGCTTTTCGATTCCGCCGATGCGGTGCTCGAGGCCGGGCGTGCCGGGAATGGCCCAAGGGCGGGCCAAGGTATCCGGATTGCGTTTGTAGGGCTGAAAGCCGACCGGTTCGGTTTCGTACTTCACTTCGATTTTCGGCAAGTCTTCGACGGTTGGAATCTTCCAAGGCTCAGCGCCATTGGCGAGGTAGCCGTCGGAAAGAATGATCACCGGGACCATGTACTTGATGGCGATGCGGCTGGCTTCGAGCGCGATCCAGAAGCAGTCACCCGGTGTAGCCGGCGCAAGAACCGGAACCGGCGCTTCGGAATTTCGCCCGAAGAGCGCTTGCAGCAAATCGGCCTGTTCGGTTTTGGTGGGCAGACCAGTGGAAGGGCCGCCACGCTGAATATCGCAAACCACCAAAGGCAATTCGACGGCGACAGCGAGGCCGAGCGCTTCGGTTTTCAGCGCCATGCCCGGACCGGAGGTAGTGGTGATGCCGAGTGCCCCGGCGTAAGACGCGCCGATCGCGGAAGTGATGGCCGCGATTTCATCTTCAGCCTGAAACGTAGTGACGCCGAAATCCTTGTACATGGAAAGCTCGTGCAAAATATCCGACGCGGGAGTGATCGGATACGAGCCGAGGAACAATTTCACTCCGGCTTGCTGCGAGGCCGCCACAAAGCCGAGCGCCAGCGCGGCGTTGCCGCTGATGTTGCGATAGACGCCGGGTTCGAGCTTGGCCGGCGGAATTTCGTAGCTGATCTGGAAAGCTTCGGTGGCCTCGCAATAGCTGTAGCCGGCTTTCATGGCCAACGTATTGGCGTTGACCAGGTCGGGCTTGTTCTTAAATTTGTCGGCGAGCCAGCGCACCGTGGTGTCCATCGAGCGGTTGTAGAGCCAGTAGCACATGCCCAGCGCAAAAAAGTTTTTGCAGCGGTCCATGCTCTTGGCATCGAGGCCGAGTTCTTTCAGCGCGCTGCGGGTGAGCTTGGTCAGCTCGACGGAGAAAAGACGGTAGGCGTCGAGCGAATGATCTTCGAGCGGGCTGACTTTAACCTGCGCCTTGCGCAAATCGTTTTCCTCGAAGTTGTCGAGGTTGACGATCAAAATTCCATTGGGCTTGAGGTCCGCGACATTCATTTTCAGTGCGGCGGGGTTCATGGCGATGAGGACGTCGACGGCGTCGCCGGGGGTGTACACGTCGGTGGAGGAGAAGTGGACCTGGAAGCCGCTGACTCCGGGGAGGGTGCCCGCGGGGGCGCGAATCTCAGCCGGGAAGTCGGGGAAGGTGGCGAGGTCGTTGCCGAACATGGCGGCGGTGTTGGTGAACTGGCTGCCGGTGATCTGCATGCCGTCGCCGGAATCGCCGCAGAAGCGGATGACGGCGCGGTCGACGACTTCCTTCTTGCGGTTCTTGATGTCAACTAAGGTCGTGGACATTGCGGTTCGAATCTCCCTGCGTGAGACCAGTTCGGCGACGATTTTGGTGCAACCATCGCCCGGATTTTGGGTTTGCCGCGTTATAAACGAATCGCGGCGGTGATATTAAGTTGCGATTAGAACGTATCGCCGTTATTTGTTTTCTATGAGTTAGGCTGGTTTCTAATAATTCACTTTGCGATTAGAAATTTTCAGCCCAACTTCGGGCGGCTTGCGGGCGGTCCCGGGGTAGCCCCGGGCGACGACCGCAAACGCTTACATTCTTAGATGCGGACTCGCGCCTTTTGGCGCGGCAATCCGTATATCCCCGAGGGTTAGGCTATCACATTGGATTTCGTTTTTCGCGCCACGCGCAGGGAGTGGGTGCGAAGTGGTGCTGAGCGGGTATGCCAATCGGTTGAATGGTTTACGGGATTGCGCCGGATGGGGGCGAGCATAGAATGGGAACCAGCATGAGGATGTGAACGTCAAAGAATGCAGAGGGCCGGACGCGCGAGTCTGGCCGCCTAGCGGGGCAGCCTTTTGAAATTCGATTTACAAATCGTCGCCAAAGCTACGGTGCAGCACACCAAGGGTCATGCGGTGCGGCACTGGTTCCTGACTTTGGGCGGGCCCGGGCTAATTTTGCTCGGGTTGCTGGATAGCTCGGTGATTCCACTTCCGGGCAGCATGGACTTGATGACGATTTTGCTGGCGGCGCACCAGAAAACTTATTGGCCGTATTACGCGGTGATGGCGACCATTGGTTCGGTGGTCGGGGCGTATGTGACGTATCGGATCGCGCGAAAGCAGGGGGATAAGGCGATTCACGATCGGTTGTCGGCACGGAATGCGAAGAGGGTGGTCGAGACATTTGAGAAGTATGGATTTGGAGCGATCGCGCTGCCGGCGTTGTTGCCGCCGCCAATGCCGATGGTGCCGTTTGTGATTGCGGCGGGAGCGCTGCAGTATTCGACGAAGAAGTTTTTGGCGGCGATGACTTTGGGGAGAATTGCGCGATACACCATCCTGGCGTATTTGGGAGCGACTTACGGGCGGAGGATTTTTGATGTGGTGCTAGCGCACGGCAAAGTGACGCTGGAAGTGACGATAGCGGTGGCGGTGGTGAGTTTGGTGGTGGTGCTTTTGATGCGTTCGCGGAAGAAGGGCGGGGCTTTGGCGGGAGCGCGGTAGGACGATCGTCGTTTTGGACTGGGCGTGGTGGAGTGGATGAGATCCTTCGCTGCGCTCAGGATGACGATGGAGTTTTATTGGCGCGCACATCACGGGAGGCTGGGCGCGGCGGAAATCGAAGAGAGGTCCTTCGTCGCTTCGCTCCGCTGGATGACGGCCAAGTGCGGGTGGGCGGCGAAGTGAGGTTCGGCGGCAGAGCCGGATTATTTGGTGCTGCCGCCGAACTTCATGAAGTGCCGAGCGGTGTTTTATTTGACGGGGTTGCCGTCGGCGTCGATTTTGTGGACTTCGCCGATGTTCAGGTCGCGGATGCCGGGTTCGACTTTGGCCATGTCGCCGACTACCAGCCAAATGAGATGGCTTGGTTGAATATACTTCTGGGCGGTTTCGTTGGCGGTGGCGGGAGTTACGGCCAGCGCTTTTTGGGTGAAGGTGTTGTAGTAATCGGCGGGCAGGTCGTATTGCAAGATGTTGCCGTAGCCGCGGGAAAGTTGGGTGTCGGTTTCAAATGAGCCGGGAAGATCGAGAGTGGCGTTGGCCTGGCCGGATTTTAGTTCTTCTTCAGTGATCGGTTTATCGCCGACGATTCCTTGGTATTGCGCGATCAGGACGGCCAAGGCTTCTTTGGTTTTATCGGTCTGCACGGGCGAGAAACTGATGAACGGGCGCTGGTAGAGGGCCGGCAGCAACTGCGAGCGAACGCCGTAGGACCAGTGCTTGTCTTCGCGCAGATCCATGTTGATGCGCGAAGAGAAATTCCCACCGAACAAATCGTTGACCAAGTCGAGGGTGACGGCGTCAGGAGCGTTGGCGGGCGGAGCGAGTTGCGCGCCGACGATCAGACTTTGACCGGAGCCGGGACGGTCGATGAGATAGACCACGTCCTTGGCCGGTTCAGGGACCTGCGGAATTTTGACCTGCGCCACATCGCCTGATTTCCACGAACCGAAAAGTCTTTCGAGCTTGGGAGTGATTTCGGCGAGGGTGGTGTCGCCGACGACGAGCAGCGTGGCGTTATTCGGCTTGTAGACGGTTTCGTGAAACTTGGCGAGATCCGCGCGGGTCATCTTGCTGACGCTGGCGGTGGTGCCGATGCCGGAGAGCGAACCGGCGTAGGGATGGCCTGCGCCGAACAACAAGCCGGGGACGACTCGTTGGGCCATGAGATTCGGCGTGACCAGTTCGCGCTGAATGCCGGCGAGGCGGTCTTTTTGCAGGCGCGTGAATTCTTTTTCGGGGAACGCGGGATGCAGGATCAAATCCGCGTAGATGGCGAGGGATTGATCCATGTTCACGGAGAGCGCGTTGAGATTGACGGTGGCGTAATCGAGATTGGCGCCGGCGGTGAAGTCGGCGCTGAGTGATTCGAGTTGTTCGCCGATCTGGAGCGAATCGCGAGTGGGCGTGCCTTCTTCGAGCATGCGCTGGGCAAAGCTGCAGGTGCCGGGCGCGGCGCCGTCGGAGGCGAAGCCGCTATTGACCATCAGCGAGAAATTGACGACGGGAGCGGTGTGGCGTTCGGCCAAGACAACTTTGAGGCCGTTGGAGAGCGTGGCGCGCTGCATCGGCGGAAGACTTAGAGACATGGCCGAGCCGAGTGCGGGGAGCTTGGAACGATCGAGGGGAGCAGAAGTTTTGTAGGTAGTGGGGTAGGGCTGAACTTCGAGAACGTAGTCGCCGTCGCTGAGCCAGTCGGCCGCGGTTTTTCTTACCGACGCGGTGGTGGCGGCGTTGATGCGGGCGAGATAGGTTTTGTAGCACTCGGGATTGCCGGTGTAGGTCTGGCAGCGGGCGAGGATGTCGCTCTTGCCGCCGAAACCGCCGATGCGCTCCATGGTGCGGGCGTACTGGCCGAGGATTTGAGTTTTGGCGAGCTGGAGTTCGGCTTCAGTAGGACCGTTTTTCAGGAAATTCTGGAGTTCCTCGTCGCCGGCGATTTCGACTTGGCGCAGGTCGACGCCAGGCTTGGCGGTGAGAGTCATGTAGAACTGGCCGGCAATCTCGTTGTTGTTGTCGTCGGCGGAGACGCTGGTGGCAATTTGATCTTTGTAGACCAGGCGCTTGTAGAGTCGCGAAGTTTTGCCCTGGCCGAGCACGTAGGAGGCGAGGTCGAGTTGCGATTCTTCCGGCGAACCGTATTGCGGAACATTCCAGACGCGGTAGAGCCGAGCCTGGGGAACGCGATCCTGCACGGTGCCGCGATGCGTGCCGGTGCGCTTGGCGACCCAGACTTCATTTTTGGCGAGAGGCGGGCCGGCGGGAATCGCGCCGTAATACTTTTCAACTTTTTCGCGGGCGACTGCGGGAGTGATGTCACCGGCGATGACCAGGGTGACGTTGTTGGGGCCGTAGTTGGTCTTGAACCATTCCTGCACGTCGGGCATGGAGGCGGCGTCGAGATCGTTCATGGAGCCGATGACGGTCCAGGAATAAGGATGGCCGACGGGATAGGTATTTTCGGTGAGGAGCTGGCGAGTGACGCCGTAGGGCTGATTTTCTCCCTGGCGCTTTTCGTTTTGTACCACGCCGCGCTGGAGGTCGAGTTTTTTCTGGTCGAGGACGGGGAGCAGGTGGCCCATGCGATCGCTTTCGGCGAAGAGGGTGTAATCGAGCATGGAGGTGGGGACGTCTTCAAAATAATTGGTGCGGTCGTTATTGGTGGTGCCATTCAAGTCGGTGGCGCCAATGGCTTCCATGGCGTTGATGTAGGTGAAATTGAAATTTTCGCTGCCGCTGAACATGAGGTGTTCGAAGAGGTGGGCGAAGCCGGTCTTGCCGGGCTTCTCGTTTTTGGAGCCGACGTGGTACCAGGTGTTGACGGCGACGACGGGAGTCTTGTGGTCTTCGTGAACCAGGACGGTGAGGCCGTTATCGAGGACGAATTTGGTGTAGGGGATGTCGGGGACCACAATTTTGGAGCTGGCGAGTTTCGCGGCGCGCGACGCGGCGGGGGCTGCGGCGGCCTTCGACGTCGCGGCGGCCGGCTTGGGCGCGGGTTCGGTTTGGGAGAAGGCGGGGGCGAGAGTAAAGAGGACGAGGATGGCTACAGCCGAGAGCTTGACGAAATTGCGGATATTCAAGGTACGCCTCCAAAGGGGGTGGGCGCGAACCGCTTCGAGACCGGACGCGCCGCGGGGTGCATTTTCGAATGATGGTGCAGGCCTGGACAAGTGCAGTGTTCGACGCGCAGGAATGATAACGGTTTCGGGGAATTCGCGCGATGGGGGAGTGGGCCAAGCGAACAGGGGGCGAGGAGGGCGGCCCGTAAGTCCTCTAAAAAGTACAGGTGTCCCACAGTACCATTGACTTTCGCTTTAGATTCGCCCAGAATCGGCGGTAAATTCAGCGGTCGAATTGTGCCCCTGGGGAGTGGGAATGACACTGACGAAACGGCAGAAGGAAGTACTGAATTACCTGGTGGGCTTCCTCAACAAGAACGGCTATTCGCCGAGCTTCGAAGAAATTGCGCACGCGCTGAAGCTGACGTCGCTCGCGACGGTGCACAAGCATCTCTCGACGCTGGAGAAGAAGGGCTACATCCGGCGCGGGTATAACCAGAGCCGGTCGATCGAAGTGGTGCAACTGCCCAAGCCGATCCGGGAGCAGGTGCTGGACCGGCACGTGGTGGAGTTGCCGCTCGCGGGGAGAATCGCGGCGGGGCAACCGCTGGAGGCGGTGGAATCGAACGAGACGATCTCGCTGGCGGATTTCGCGCGCGGACCGGGCACGTTCGTTCTGCAGGTGAAGGGCGAATCGATGCGCGACGATCATATTCTGGACGGCGATTACATCGTGGTGGAGCAGACTCAGGTGGCGAACCACGGAGAGATCGTAGTAGCGCTAGTGGGCGAAGACGACGCGACGGTGAAAAGGTTCTATCGCGAGCCGGGCGGGAAGGTGCGGTTGCAGCCGGCCAATTCGGCGATGGCGCCGATTGTCGTGCTGGGGACGGACGTGAAGATTCAGGGGCGCGTGGTGGGCGTCTTGCGGAAATACAATTAGAGATTAGAATTACGGCACGATGAGCGTGCCGGCGAAAGACGAAGCTGCGGTTTACTATTTCACGTACATCGACCGAATCCGGGAGGATGACGTCGTGGGCGCGATGGAGCGGCAACTTCGCGAAGCCTCTGAATTATTTTCGACCATCTCCGAAGAAAAATCCCTGCATAGATACGCGCCGGAGAAGTGGAGCATCCGGGAGTCGCTCAACCATGTGAGCGATACAGAACGCGCCTTTGCGTTTCGGGCGTTGTGGTTCGGGCGCGGGTTTAGCGATCCATTGGCAAGTTTCGATCAGAATGTTGGAGTGGCCGGAGCGCGGGCGGACGAGTACGCCTGGGCTCGGCACGTGGCGGAATTTGGAGATGTGCGACGGGCTTCTTTGGCTTTGTTTGGGAATTTGCCGGCGGAGGCTTGGAAGCGGAGTGGAGTGGCTAGCGGGAATTTGGTGACGGTGAATGCGCTGGCTTACATCATTGCGGGGCATTGCGCGCATCATCTGGCTATTTTGCGGGAACGATATTTGTAGGTTGTCCTGGCGGTGTTTTGACGGCCGCTTAGGCTATAGGCCGCGCAGAATCACCAGGGTCATATCGTCATGTTGCGGAGCGCCGACGGTGAAGGCGTCGGCGGCTTTCATAATGGCCGAGATGGTTTCGCTGGCGTTCATTGCGGTGCAAGCGCGCACCGCTTCGGTCAGGCGTTCTTCGCCCCACTCCTCGAGATCGCGATTCATGGCCTCGCTGATTCCGTCGGTATAGATCACCAGCAAATCGCCCGCGGCGAGCGTGGTCTCAGCCTGCTCGTATCCGCAGTCGGGCATCAGCCCGACCACCGGCCCGCCGGCTTGATCGAGGCGCTCCACGCTACCGCTGGCGTGCCGGAACAGCATCGGCGGACAATGCCCGCCGTTCACATATACGAGGCGGCGCGAGGCCGGATCGTACTGCGCATAAAAGAAAGTTGCGTAACGGTCCTCGGTGGAAGCGTCGAAAACCATTTGGTTCACGCGCGCTACCAGTCCCCCGAGGTCGTCACCGGCGCGGGTGGCGTCGGCGCGGAGCGAAGCCTGCAGGCTGGCCATAGTCAGCGCGGCGGCGATACCTTTGCCGGAGACATCGCCTAGCGCGACGCCGAGCTTGCCTTCCGGCAGCGCGAGAAAATCGTAATAGTCGCCGCCGACTCCGAGCGCGGTGCGGCATTTTCCGCAGACATCGAGGCCCGCGACGGCCGGCATTTTTTGGGGGAAAAGTCTTTCCTGCACTTCGCGCGCGATTTCGATCTCGCGGCTCATCTTTTCGCGGCGCGAGACTTCCACGGCGATGGCCGAGGTCAGTTGCGCGTTAGCCAGCGCGAGGCCCGTTTGCAGCGCCACGGATTTCAGCAGGCGCAGGTCCGTGCCGGTGTACGGCGCTTCCGAACGCTTCTCGCCCAGGCTGATAATGCCGAGCAGCTTTTCTTTCACGGTCAGCGGCAACAAAAGTTGCGGTGCCAGCGCCACTAGTTTTTGGCGCTCGTCGTCGGTCAGGGCGGAAGTATTGACCCAGGAATCTTCGTCGTCGAAATAAACGCGCTCGGGTCCCGACTCGCGCTTGAGCTGGTGAACCGTGCCGCCGGTTTCCGGCAAAGCCGCGTCCAGCGTGCCGGAGTAACCCAGCGCGAATGCGGGACGATACCAGCCGGAATCGGCCAGCAGCACGGCCACCTGCCGAACGTGCAGCGATTCGGCGAGCCGCGTCGCAACTCTTTCCACCAGCGGCTGGGTTTCGACCATGGTGCGCACTTCGTCGCTCAACCCTTCCAGAATTTTTTCGGTGTCGTAGGCCTCGCGGAAGAATTTGCGGTCGGTCCAGGCGCGCACCAGATCCGCAACCTTACGCAGCCAAATCCAGAGCGCCACGCAGACCACGATCGCGATAATTTTTTGCGCGCCGCTGCGCCCCGGATCCCGGGACAGCATGATGGTGCCCGCCAGAACTCCGGCGGTGAGCAGCAAGCGCACCAGACGGATGCCATTGGTGGCCAGCGCGTATTGCAAACCCTGGCGCACCACGACGCTCACGTCCATCGCGCGCTGGACCACGATCGAGTAGGCCAGGGTCACCGGAAAAAGAAACATCAGCGACAAAGCGAGCAGCACCAGCCACTCCGGAAATATCGATTCGAGTTGCCGGCCGGTGATGTTCTGCACCACGAAAAGCACGCAGGCCGGCACCATGCTGATTGTTCCGCCCGCCTGGAGCAGGCCCAAGCGCCGTTTCGCGTCCGGGGTTACCGCCGAGTCGCGCTTCATGGCGATCAGCGCGAAGAAGGTGCCGACTGCGGCGAAAGTCAAAAGGAACGACACCTTGGAGAGCCGTTCCACCCAGGCCGCCAAGGTCGCGATGGACGCGAAATTTTCCAGCTGGCCGACGTTCACGATGACGCCCGCCAGCGCATTGACGAGCAGCGCGGGAATCACGAAGCGCAGGGCCCAGGTCCAAAAAGTCGAGCGCTTACCTGGAATCGGCTCCGGAAAGTACACGCCGAACAGCATCATGACGAGCGGCCAGATCGCGAGCATGCCGATGCGGTAGGCCTGCGCGAGATCGCGGATGCCGGGACCCCAGCTTTCCACTCCGGCGGAGTAATACGTCGCGAAAAACTGCATGATAAAAAACAGCAGCCAGGCCGAGGGATCGCGCGGGCGCACGGCCACCACCCAGAATCCCAGCAGCAGGCAGAAGGCGGGCATCAGGAATTTGATCAGAAGCAGCGTGATTTTCCCGAAGGCGCTGGTGGGTTTGAGCACCGGCTGGAGCACGATCGAAACATTGCGTTGCGCCGCGTCTCCCGGCGACCGCACATTTGCCGTCAAGACGTCGCCGGGTCTGGCCCTCCGCATGGCCTCCCCGTAGACGGACAAGCCCGTCAGCGGCTGGCCGTTCACCGCGAGCAAAATATCGCCGTCTTTGGCGCCCGCATGCTGAGCAGCGGAATTCGCGGATTCCAAGACGGGCTGGCCTTTGACGTAATCGGGATAGAACGGCCAGTCCACGGCCGGAAGGCCCAGGTAGTAGGGGAATGCGAAGGCCGCCGCTCGAGCCTGATACAGGCAAGCCGCCGCGAAAACAATTCCGAGGCAGAGGTACTGAAGGATCGGAGGCTTCTTTCTGGCTTTCACGTTGGCAAAGTATCACTCCCGCCATGCGCCGGCAAAACTGTCAATTGCGATGGGACGCCTAAGCATTTCGATTAGGGACGCGAGAGAGCGACCGACGAAGCGGATTTCAAAGGTCGAAGGGCGGCGCGGTCATCGGCGAAATCGGGCTTGCGATGGGTTGTGGGTCGGGCTTAAGATGCGGTTCCCCAGCAGTACTGCATGAAGTTGTCTCACCGGACACAGCTGTACCATTTTGGATTTGTCCGGGGTTCCGCGGCGGACTACATTCAAGACCCGGTCATTATTAGCGTTGTTTCGTTGGGGTCTCTTGGGCGTGGATTGGCTTGGAGGAGGCAGGATGTGGGGCGATAAGAAACCGGCGACCCCCGCGAATTCTTTGTCTCCGAAGCAGCCGACGGCGGAAGAACCGATTGAAAAGCAGGGGCAGCAGAAGGCGGCAGCAACCATTCCGAGTGCAAAAGCACCGGCTTTTTCTGGGGAGGCAAAAACAATGGCACCAGGCGATGCGTTTTCGAATAGCGGTTCCGGGACGGCCCGGCTGGGATCGACCCTGCATGTAAAGGGCGAGATCACGGGTAACGAAGATTTGCTGATCGACGGCAGCGTGGAAGGTCTGGTGCAGCTCGAAGACCGCAAGCTGACGGTGGGAGCGAGCGCCAAGGTAACGGCGGACGTGATTGCGCGCGAGGTCGTGGTCTACGGCAACGTGAAAGGCAATCTGCGGGCGCGGGACCGGATCGAGATCAAGAAGGATGGCTCGGTGGTGGGCGACCTGACGACCGCGCGGATTTCGATCGAAGATGGAGCGTATTTCAAGGGCTCGATCGAGATCGACAAGACTGGGGATGAAGCGGATAAGTCGAACCGGTCAAAGGTTACGGCTAGCGCGAATTCGTAAAGATTTTTTGTGATTGAGATTTAGGGTCGCGAGTTGGCGCAGAGTTGGTTGAGTGCGCCGGCTCGCGATTTTTTTTGCTTTCTGCTCTTGCTCCCGGGCGTTCTCTCCATTTCTCTTCTCGGATTCGGCAACGAAAAGCAAAGGCTGCCCGGCTGCGCCGGCCGCTACAGGTGGCGTTTGTCTGAACCGCGGTGCGGGTGCGATCGAAGAGAGGTCCTTCGTCGCGAAAGGCGCTCCTCTGGATGACGGCCAAGGGCGGGTGGGCGTTGAGGTGAAATTCGGCGGCAGAGCCGGATGCATTTTTTTTTGTGGCGTCGGGGGCGAAAGCGAATTCAAAAGCAACGGCGAAGAGGGGTCCCTCGTCGGCGCGCTAAAGGCGTGCGCGCCTCTGTCGGGATGACAACGTGAACCGAAGCGTGAAAGGCAAAAGCAAATTCAACGGCAACCTCGACGGCAACTGCAACTTCAACGGCCCCACCCTTCCAGAGGCGGGAAGGATGGGCCACCCTCAAAGGCGCAAGCAAAAGCAAAAGCAAAAGCAAAAGCAAAAGCAAAAGCAACGGCTGAGGCGCGGTTATTTGCCCTGGATGGAGACTAACTCTATGTCGAAAATCAGGGTGGAGTTGGGGCCGATTGCGCCGCCGGCGCCGCGGCTACCGTAGGCCAGGTCGGACGGGATGTAGAGTTGCCATTTGGAGCCGACGGGCATGAGTTGCAGCGCTTCGGTCCAGCCAGGGATGACCTGATTCACGGGGAAGGTGGCGGGACCGCCGTGTTTGGCGGAGGCGTCGAATTCGGTGCCGTCGATCAGGGTGCCGCGATAGTTGCAGACCACGGAATCGGTGAGACCCGGCTTCGGGCCGGTGCCGGGGGTGACAATCTTGTACTGCAAGCCGCTGGGTAGAGTTACTACGCCATCTTTTGCTTTGTTCGCGGCGAGGAACGCATCGCCCTTAGCTTTATTCACGTCACCAACCATGGCTGTTTGAGCCTCCTGTTTGCTTCGCAATTCCGCATCGAGTTTCTGCAGCTGAGCTTTCTCTTCGTCTTCGGTCAGCACCGGCTTGGCTCCGGTCAAGGCATCGCGCATGGCACGAAGGAAAATGGCGTTGTTGATGTCGAGCGAGTCGGTCTTCATTTTTTGGGCGAGGCCTTTGCCGACGTTCATGCCGAGCGCATAGCTGAGCTTGTCCTTGTCGGTGGTCAAGGCGAGAGGCGCCGCGGCGGCATGGGTCGTCGCGGTGGAGTGAGGTTTGGCAGTTGCGCCGCCGGCGGTTTTCGGCGCGGGCGTCGGCGAGGTGGTGCCGGAGGTTCCGGCTTGGGCGAAGACAGCCGGAGTGAAAAGCAGGGCGCCGGCCGCGAACAGAGTTGCTATCTTTAGTGGTTGAATTTTCATGCAAGGAGTTTCGCATTGGTTTTGCGGATTCGCAAATCGAGGCGCGGCTGCTGGCGGTTGCTAAGCGAGAGACGAAAGGCAAACGGATGAAAGAAGACACAGCGAGCAATACGGCTTGGGGCGTGGCCAAGGTGCGGGCGTTCCATCAATTGTTCGATGCGGAGCCGAAAATTTTGGAGGATCCGGTGATTGTGGAGTTACTCGATGCGAAGGTACGCGAGGAAATCCAGGCGCGGGCCGCGGAACGCGACGAGCCGCGGTTTGCGGCGTTTCGCGGGCATATTGTTTTGCGAAATCGCTACGCGGAGGATTGTTTGCGGGAGGCGGTTTCACGCGGGGTGCGGCAGTATGTGCTGCTGGGGGCTGGTTACGACACCTTCGCTTACCGGCAGCCATCGTGGGCAGCGGATTTGACGATATTTGAGGTGGATCATCCGGCGAGCCAGGCGGCGAAGAGGGAATTGCTGGCGCGCGGCGGCGTGGCGCTGCCGGGGAATTTGCGATTTGCGGATGTGAACTTCGAGTCGGAGTCGTTGCGGGCGGGGTTGGCGCGGGCGGGATTGGACGTAACGCGGACTGCGTTTTTTTCTTGTTTGGGCGTTTTGGTGTATCTCGATGAGCGGGCGATTGCGGGGCTTTTCGAATTTGTAGGGTCGATGGCGGCGGGATCGGAATTTGTTTTTACGTTTTCGCAGCCGGATACGGCGCTCGATGCGCGAGAAGCGGAGAGCCGGGCGAAGATTACGTCTACGGTGAGCGGGATGGGCGAGCCGTGGCGGAGTTATTTCGAGCCGGAGCGATTGCGGGAGATGCTGGTGGCGGCGGGATTTTCGGCGGTGGCTTTTTTTACACCGGAGGAAGCGGAGGAGCGATATTTTCGGGGGCGGACTGATGCGTTGAAGCCGCCGCGGCATGTGCGGTTGGGGCGAGCGGTGAGGTAGCACGCCATTGGGAGGGGAGGCATGGACCGAGCGTTCCTGCATTCGTTTATCGCTGGATGCAAATATGGGGTGGTTCCGAGTGTCGCTGCGGACGGTGCGCCGCAATCGGCGCTGGTGGGCATTGCGGTGACTCCCGCGCTGGAGATTATTTTCGATACGGTGAATTCGTCGCGGAAGTATCGGAATCTGGTGTCGCGGCCGAATTGTTCTTTGGTGGTGGGATGGGCTGGGGAGCTGACGGTGCAGTACGAAGGACTGGCGGAATTGCCTTCCGGAGCGGAGTTGAGGCGATTTCAGGAGGTGTATTTCGCGGCTTGGCCGGATGGAGTGGAGCGGATGAGTTGGGCGGGGATTGCTTACTTTGTGGTGCGGCCGAGTTGGATTCGATACAGCGATTTTAATCAGCGGCCGGCGTTGGTGGAGGAGATGCGGTTTTCGTAGGAGTGGAAGGCGTGGTTCCGGTGCGGCAATCGAAGAGGGGTCCTTCGTCGCGGAGGGCGCTCCTCTGGATGACGGCCAAGGGCGGGTGGACGCTGACACCATTGGTCGCAGCAGAGCCGGATGAATTGATCGCTGCCGGACGATCCGCAAAGCGGCGGCAGAGCCGCCGCACTCCAAAAGTTCTTGGCGGGTCGGCCGTTGGTGAGGGGAGATTCTTGGTGAATTGGAATCTAAACCCGCACCCTTTGCTGTGAGGCAAGGCGCAAAGAGTGCGGCACCCGGAAGGGCACGGCACCACGAAAGGCTTTGCATCCGGAAAGGCGCGGCCGTCGCGATCGCTGGTTATTGGACGTCGATGGTGGTGACGCTTAGGGCTGGGAGCGTTACGGTTAGCGTGGAGCCGCTGGCTGGCATGGTGCCGATGCTGACGGGTTTTACTGGGTTTTGGCCTTGGGCGCTGGTGGCGGTTACCTGATACATGGTGGCGGTGCCGGTTAGGGGCTGGCCGGTGATGGCGACTACCTGGCTGGACGCGGAGCGATTGATGGCGACGAAGACGGTTCGACCGGGCGTGGTGCTGTCGGTGCTGGCGTAGACGACTACGTTGGCTACGTTGCTGGAGGTGGATTGCAGCGACGTGTCGCCGAAGTTGGCGCCGTTGCCGTCGAAATCGCGGAAGGCGCGGAAGCCGGCCAGGGCGTAGGAAAAGGTGCCGTTGGGGGGCCAGAAATTCGCGGCGAAAATTCCCTGGGCGCCGAAGATGCCGAGATTGTCGGCCTGGGCGATGGTTCCGGCGATGTGATTCCAGCCGCCGCTTTCGTATTCGGAGATGGAAATTTTCGTGCCGGGAAATTCGGAATTGATTTTGGTTTGCAGGCGGCCGAGCAGCGCGATCGGCGAGTTGCCGAGTTCTTCGTAAATCCAGGGATTGCTGTTGGTGGTGGTGTCGTTGAAGGTGGTATCCCAGAGGTTGCGCGGGCTCTGGACGATCAGCTGAATTTGCGCGGTGGTGAGCGTGGCGCTGGTGAGGTCGAGGCTGCGCGTGCCGTTTGAATCGTATTCTTCGGCGTACCAGTGAAAATCGTAAACGTCGACGAGACGTTTGCCGTAGGTGGTGGACGCGGCGCTGAGCGCGGCGAAATATTTATCTGGGAACCAATTCGCGCCATTCGGCGTGGTGTTTAGTTCTCCCTGCCAATTGTAGATGCCCTGAAAACCATAGTGCGCGGGACCGAAGATAATCATGTTGGGAAACTGATCTTTTAGCGCTTCGGTTAGCGTGATGGTTTTGGCGATGTAATCGTCGGAAGAAACAGGCGTAGAGCCTTGGACTTCGAGATGAGTGGAATTCCACAGTTCCGGTTCGTTATCGAGCATGACGAAGGTCGGATGGGTGGTGGGATTCGCGCCGAAAATATTCTGGCTAGAGAATTTCTGGTCGAGAGCCCAGACGAATTCGTCCATGTAGACGCTGGCGTCGGTGGTGGGCGGGGTACTGGTGAACGGCGTGCTGGTTACGGTGCTCTTCTTGTCGACGACCTGCTTGAAACGCGAGAGGTCGGGAGGATTCGTGACGCTGACCGGGCCGGATTCGTCACCGGCGACGAGGCCCTGGAGCTGCACGGTGATGAGGCTGGCGAGATTGTTGGATTGATCGCCGGCGATGAAAGTGCGGACGGCTTCGGCGGGCGTCGAGCTGCTGCTGAGGTAGTCGTCGTTCTCGTAGAGATAATCGCTGCCGGCGTTGGAGGCGTTAGTTTCCCAGTTGTAGGCGGTCCAGCGATTGCCGCCGGCGCGATCGAAGGTGAGTTGCGGCGGAGCTCCGGTGACGCCGGAATAAAAATTCATGCCGTAAATGTAGGGCGAGATAGTTTTGGTTTTGGTGGGGTCGATGGTGATGGTGACGTTGACCGCGGCACCTGCAGGAGTGGCGGTGGCTTGCGCGGAGTTGGCGCTTTCGCCGGCTGTGTTGACGGCGGAGACGACGTAGAAGTAGGCGGTGCCGTTGGTGACTGACGTATCGACGTAGGTTGTGGTGGTGGGCGACGCGAGCGTGGTGTTGAATGGGCCGCCGCTGGTGGTGGAACGCTTCACGTTGTATTTGGTGGCGCCAGTGCTGGCGTTCCAGGTGAGCGAAACCTGAGCGTTGCCCCCGGTGGCTTGCAGATTTGCCGGCGTGGCGGGAGCCTGTGCGGGCGCGGTGGGAGTGGCGCTAATTTCGTTGGAGCTGGCGCTTTCGCCGGTGGAGTTCACGGCGGAGACGACGTAGAAATATTTTGTGCCGTTGGTTGTAGTGGTGTCGGTGAAATTGTTGGTGGTGGGCGTAGCGATTTGAGTTTCTGCGCCGCTGGTGGTGGAGCGTTTTACGTGATAGCTGGTGGCGCCGGTGCTGGCGCTCCAGGTTAGGGCGACTTGCGCGTTGCCGGCGGTGCCTTGCAGATTCGCTGGTGTGGCCGGGGCTTGGGCGGGCGCAGTCGGCGTGGCGCTGACTTCCGCCGAGTTCGCGCTTTCGCCGGAAGAATTTACAGCGCTGACTTCGTAGAAATATTTTGTGCCGTTGGCTACGGCGGCGTCGGTGTAGGTGGTGGAGACGGCGGAGGCGATCGTCGTTTCCGCACCAGACGAGGTCGAGCGCTTCACGTTATAGGTGGTCGCGCCGGAACTGGCGTTCCACGTTACGACGATTTTCGCATTTCCTGCAGTAGCAGCGAGGCCGGTGGGCACCGCGGCCGTGGGCGCGGCGGGAGTGGCGCTGACTTGCGCAGAGTTCGCGCTGGGTCCGGCGGAATTGTAGGCGGAGACGACGTAGAAATATTTGGTGCCGTTGGTCACGCCGGTGTCGGTGAAGGTGGTCGATGAGGGCGAAGAAATTTGGGAGTACGGGCCGCCGCTGGTAGTGGAGCGTTGCACGTAGTAGGCGGTGGCGTTGGCGCTTGCGGACCAATTGAGGATGACTTGGGCGTTTCCGGGGGTCGCGGTTAGGCCGACGGGAGTGGCGGGAACGGTGGTTTGGCCGCCGCCGTGATTGCCGGGGTTGCCGTAGGTTCCGGCGCAACTGACTTCGAGCAGAAGCATCAAGATGAAAGTGCTGAAGCCGAACGCGCGCGCAATGCGATCAGTAGTGGTCATAGGTTTTAGGATCAAGAGCGAGTCGATTTTCGTGAGTCCCGGGCCAGGAACCTGGGACGAGGGAAGCTGTACTGCTTACAGATTAGAAGTCAGTCGCGGCGGCGACAAGCTGTCCTGGAGGACAGTAAAAGTTCTAGTAAGCGTTGCCGCTGCGCGCGGCGAGAGCAATCGTTGACAGAAATGGGTTGATACTTTAGACTCGGAGTTTGTCTCTAGAAGGAAAGGTGTGACTTAGCGATGCGTACGTATGTGCCCAGGGGCCGAGAGGCCGAAGCTTTGATGGTTGGTAAGGATTGGTTCGTGATTGACGCCGAGGGAGTGGTGCTCGGACGGCTGGCGACGAAGGTTGCGAGTTTGTTGATCGGCAAGGATAAGCCGACGTACACGCCGCATCTGGATTGCGGCGATCACGTGGTGGTGGTGAATGCCGAGAAGGTCAAGCTGACCGGCAACAAGATGGATCAGAAGATCTATCGTCACCACAGCGGTTGGCCGGGCGGATTGAAAGAAGTGCCGATCCGCACGTTGATGAAGCGCCGGCCGGAAGAAGTATTGCGGGAAGCGGTGCTTGGAATGTTGCCGAAGAACAAGCTCCGTGCGCGAAGAGCAAAGAAGCTGCGTATTTATGCCGGAAGTGAAGGCCTCGCCCGCCACACCGGACAAAAGCCTCAGCCACTCTCGCTATAACCTCGCGATCGACCTGATAGGGTTTTAAAAACGAGTTCTGCGGAGAAATCCGCCAAGGGCCCAAGTATCGTTAGCGCCGGTGCGGGGCGCGGTTGCGTACGAGGTGGCGGAGGGGAAAAGCAGATCCCTCGCTGCGCTCGGGATGACAACGCGAGTTAGACATTGAGTTTCAGTTTCGGAAGGTGAGGAGGAATTTTGAGTTCAGCTTCGAGTGGAGTGGCGGGACGCGTGAAGCAGTTCTACGGCACGGGGCGGCGGCGGGAATCGATCGCGCGCGTGTACATCAAGCCGGGCGCGGCGAAGTTCACGGTGAACGGCCGGCCGGTGGACAATTATTTTACGAACGTGGCGTGGCACACGGCGGCGGTAGAGCCGTTGAAGTTCACGCAGATGCTGGACCAGCTCGAAGTGAAGGCGATCGTAAAGGGCGGCGGCGTAGGCGGACAGTCCGGAGCGGTGCGCATGGGATTGTCGCGCGCGCTATCGGTGCTGAATCCGGAGCTGCGGCCGGCGTTGCGCAAGAACGGATTTTTGACGCGCGATTCACGCATGAAGGAACGGAAGAAGTACGGGCAGAAGGGAGCTCGTCGCCGGTTCCAATTCAGCAAGCGCTAATCGGTTTTTGCCGGGATGGGCTGCGGCTCATCCCGGCAATCGCTTCGGCAGTAGAAACACAACTTTGGACCCGGTTTAGACGATTCGGGACCGGGTTACATCACGGCCGGGAAGGAACCGGCAAAAAAGGATGCTGCTCCAGCCGTCGCATGGTGATGGCGGAGAAATAAGCATCCCTTCAAAAAAGGAGAAACAGTGGGAGTCGAGATTACGATGAAAGAACTGCTGGAGGCTGGAGTTCACTTCGGCCACCAGACGCGACGCTGGAATCCGAAGATGAAGGAATATATCTTCGGCGAACGGAATGGCATTCACATTATTGACCTCCAAAAGACCCTGAAAATGTTCCGTGACGCAGCGCGTTACGTGTCCGAACTTTCCGGACAGGGCAAACGAATTCTTTTCCTGGGCACCAAGCGCCAGGCGCAAGAAGCCATCGCCGAAGAAGCGAACCGCTGCGGAATGTTCTACGTGAACCACCGTTGGCTGGGCGGCACCATGACCAATTGGGTGACGCTGCAGAAATCGATCAAGCGCTTCAAGCTGCTGAAGGCGATGACCGAAGACGGCCGCATGGCGGAATTTTCGAAGAAAGAAGCGGCGCGACTCGATCGCGAATTGAAGCATTTGAAGCAAAACTTCGCGGGCGTTGAGAACATGACGCAGCTGCCGGATGCGTTGTTTGTGATCGACCCGAACGCGGAAGTGATCGCGGTACATGAAGCGCGCCGGATGGGAATTCCGGTCGTGGCGATCGTGGATACGAATTGCGACCCTAATTTGGTCGACTGGGTTATCCCGGGCAACGATGACGCGTTGCGCGCGATTCGCTTGTTCACTTCGAAGATTTCGGACGCGGTGATCGTGGGACACCAGTCTTACGAGCAGACGCAGATCGCTGACCAGAAAGCGGTGGACGGAACCGGCGAAGACGCGGTGGATTACGTCGATACCAGCGCCTACGAAGTTTACGAGAAGCAGGAAGGCGACTTCGTGGAAGGCGAACCGGTGGAAGCGGTGGCTGCTGCTGACGAAGCGGCGGCGGTGCCGACGGAAGACGAAGTTCAACATCGCTAGACGCGGAAATTTAACCTCGGCTGAACGATCTACATTGGGCAAAATTGGGCTTCTTTGGTTTGCGTTGTGCTTACGCCCGATTCGCAGGACCTGATTGTTCTGAACGGAATTCATAAAAAGAGGAATGGGTACGATTATGGCTACGGCAGAAGGAAAACCGAATGTATCGGCGCAGCAGGTGAAAGAACTGCGGGATCGCACTGGCGCGGGATTCACGGCGTGCCGGGAAGCGTTGATTGAGGGCGGCGGCGACGTCGAACAGGCCATCAACGTTCTGCGCAAGAAGGGCCAGGCTGCGGCGGCGAAGAAGGCGCAGCGGGCGACTTCCGAAGGCCTGGTGAGTTCGTACATTCACGCCGGCGGAAAGATCGGCGTGCTGATCGAAATGAATTGCGAGAGCGACTTTGTGGCGCGAACCGATGAATTTCAACGGCTGTGCCATGACGTGGCGATGCACATCGCCGCGCTGGATCCGCGTTTTCTGCGCCGCGAAGAAGTGACGCCGGAGACTTTGGACCGCGAACGCGAGATCTACAAGGAACAGGCCAAGGCGACGGGCAAGCCGGAAGCAGTGGTGGAGAAGATCGTGACCGGCAAGATGGAAAAGTTTTACGAAGAAAATTGCTTGTACGAGCAGCATTACATCAAGGACGAGGCGATGACGATCAAGGAATTGATCGATCACACCATCTCGAAGATCGGCGAGAACATCGCGATTCGGCGGTTTGCAAGATTTAAGGTGGGTGAGAGCGACGGCGCAGAGAAGCAGCCTGCGGCGGTGGGTGCGGCGCCGGCGGTTTCGACGACGTAGTTTCGATTGATTCGTTAAACGCGTTTCAGGAATCCGCCGCTTAATGCGGCGGATTTTTTTTGGGTGGTGGAAGAATCGAAGAGAGGTCCCTCGTCGGCACGCCAAAGGCGGGCGCGCCTCTGTCGGGATGACAACGAAAACCGAAGCGCAAATCCAAAACCGGGCGTGGGGAGCGCGGGAAGTCTGGTAAAATGCACGCGGCCAGGGGGGCTGGCCGAGCTGCTATGACAACTGCACAGGGTGCAAAACGAAAAGGTGAGACGAAGGGCGCGCCAGTGTACCAGCGTCTGGTGCTGAAACTTTCGGGCGAATCGCTTTCCGGTTCGCACGAATTCGGAATCGATCCGGCGACGATTCAGGGTATCGCGCGCGAGGTGAAGGAAATTCGCGATCTGGGCGTGCAGGTGGCCATCATGGTCGGCGGCGGGAATTTTTTTCGCGGTGCGCGTCAGGGGGAATTAAAGATCGACCGGGCCACGGGCGATTATATGGGCATGCTGGCGACGGTGATCAACGGGCTGGCGCTGGTGGACGCGCTGGAAAAGGCCGGCTGCCACACGCGGCTGATGAGCGCGATCGAGATGCATCAGGTGGCGGAGCCGTTCATCCGGCGGCGTGCGACGCGGCATTTGGAAAAAGATCGCGTGGTGATTTTCGGCGCCGGAACCGGGAATCCTTATTTTTCGACGGACACGGCGGCGGCGTTGCGCGCGGTGGAAATCAAGGCGCAGGTGATTTTGAAGGCCACGCGGGTGGATGGCGTGTATGACGCGGATCCGGAAAAAGTGAAGACCGCGAAGAAGTTCGAGAAAATTTCGTACATCGACGTGCTGAAGAAGGGATTGTCGGTGATGGATTCGACGGCGATTTCCTTGTGCATGGACAACAAGATGCCGATTATCGTATTTGATATGGGCGTGCCGGGAAATTTGAAGCGAGTGATTATGGGCGAGCACGTGGGCTCCGTAGTTAGCTGAAATTCGAGCGAGGAAGGAAAATCCGCACATGAGCATCGATAACACGAAAGACGCGGCAATCCAGGCCAAGTCCCGGATGGAAAAAGCGGTCGAGGATTTCCGCAAGGAACTGGGCACGGTGCGGACCGGTCGCGCGAACGTTTCGTTGCTGGAGCATGTGCGCGTGGATTATCACGGCACGCCGATGGCGATCAACCAGTTGGGGACGATGACCGTGCCGGACGGAACGATGATCGTGATCTCGCCATGGGACGCGAGCGCGGTGCCGATGATCGACAAGGCGATTCGCACGACGGATCTAGGATTGAATCCGACGAATGACGGCAAAGTGGTGCGGGTGCCGATTCCTTCGTTGACTGAAGAACGGCGGAAGGAGATGGTCAAGCACGTTCATAAAGTTTTGGAAAATCACCGGACGGCTTTGCGGAATGTGCGGCGCGATGTGAAGGAAGCGGTGGAGAAATTGGAGAAGGACAAGAAGATCGGTGAGGACGACCGCAAGCGGTCTTTGGATGAATTGGAAAAGTTGACGCAGGCGGAAACGAAGAAGATGGAAGATTTGTCGTCGACGAAAGAGAAGGAACTCCTCGAAGTGAAGTAAGAAGTTTTTGGTTTCGGGTTCGTTACGATTCTTTGGTGGCGACTCGGTTTGCGTTTCCTTTCCGTTACATCCGGCAAACATTAAGGCGTTTGAAGCAGGTCCCTCGCTGCGCTCGGGATGACAGCGTGGTGGTCTGCGCTGATTAATTAACGGTGCGGACGGTTTCGGGTATGGCCAGCGTGAACGTGCAGGTGCCGGCGGCGGTGCAGGATAGGGTGCCGCGGCGGACGATTTTGGTTGGGGCGGCGTCGGGGAAGACGGGGCCGAAGTCGATGGCGCGAAGATTTTCGGCTAAGGGGCGCAGGTCGGGGCTGCCGCTGATGAATTTCACGCCTTCGACTTTTGCGGATTTGGTTCCAGGCGCGAGCAGGACGAAGAAGTCGGCTTCGGTTTTGGCGGCCAGCAATTTTCCGGCGGGGAAGGTTCGGGATTTTACGAGGCGGGTCTTGGCCTGCGCGACCAGCGCGTCGATTTGAGAATTTTCTCCGAGCAGCAGGGTTAAGCGTGCGCGAGATTCGGGATCGGCATGCGGAGCGGCGATGGCTTCGGCGTAGAGCCGGACGGCTTGCTGCTTCTGGCCGCGTTTTTCGTAAATCTGGGCGAGATGATCGCCGACTTCGCCCTGTTGGTTGAGCAGCCAGGCGGCGCGCACGAAGCGTTCGGCTTTATCGAGATCGCCCTTTTTGAAATTCACCCAGCCGAGCGTGTCCCAATACACGCCAAGGTTCGCGACCTGACTCAAATCATCCGCGGATAAATGTGTGAGTTGAAGATTGCGCAGGTTGGCGTTGGTGGAAGAGATCGCCGATTCGGCATATTGCGCGGCGCGATCCAGTTCAATATTCGCGGTGGCGAAATCGTAGGCGACGTTATTCCAAATAGCGGGCGAATGGCCGAGGTCGATGCCTTTCTGAAATGCGTCGAGGGCTTTTTCTTTCTGGCCGCTATCGAGCAGGGCGCGGCCGAGGCTGATTTGCAGTTCAGCGCTTTCGGGTGCGAGCACCGCGGCTTTGTCGAGTTCGGGGACGGCCTCGGAGTATTTGTGCTGCTCGAGAAAAAGCGCGCCGAGCGCGGCGTGAGTAACCGGATCGAGCGGAGTGATATCGAGCTGCTTGCGGTAAGCTGCTTCGGCTTCGGGAAATTTCTGTTCCTGTTGCAAAGTCAGGCCGAGGTAATTGTTGGCGTGCTCGTCGAACGGATTCACTTCGAGCTGACGATGAAAAGCGGTTTCGGCTTCGGTGAACTGGCGGGTGCGGAGGTAGGCCAGGCCGAGATCGTTGAAACCCTGCTTGGATTTGGGATCGAGCTCGACTCCGCGCTGGAGCAGCGGGATGGCTTCGCGTGGATTTCCGGAATTGAGCGCGGCGGCGCCAGCTTCGATGAGGTCTTCGGATTTGGCGGTCGCGGGAATTTCGGGTACGCCGGTCGCGCTATTCTCGACGATGAAGGTCTGGTTTTCGTCCGATTCGACGGCGCGGGAAAACGCGTCGTAATCGCCGGCGCGGGTGGCGGGCAGTTCGTACATTTTGAAATTGAGCACGCGTTCGGCGGTGAAGACGTGATTTTCGAAACGGTAAATGGACTTGAACTCGGCGTAATCGCGCGAGACGGAAACTCCGACGGGAGTTTGCGCGGTGAAATTCGCGGGCAGCGTTAATTTCAGGCTGGTGGTGATGTCGAGCGGGCTGCCGAGATGAATCGGATCGGCGGGATTTGCTGGAGGGTGCGGCATGCCGAGCGAAAGCAGCGGGACCGGAACTTTGGTTTTCTTTTTGGCCCAGTCGAGATAGTTGGGCTGTTCGTAATCGAGATCGAGTTCGAAAGGCTTGGCGGTGTCGGTGGGATCGCTCGGTTTGACATTGGTCACGTTGCCGCGAATGCCGTCGAGGGCGGCGATGGTCTGACCGAGTTGCTGCCATTCATTTTGCGGCGTGCGGCGGAAAGCGAGGCGCAGGGCGACTTCGTTATCGCCGCGAAGGAAGTAGCGGAGATTGGCGGTGAGCTTCCCGAGATCGCTGACCTGGGCGTCGATTTCGACGTGCTGAGTGGAAAGAAAAGGCGGATCGGCGGGAGTGACGGCGATTTTCCCAGTGCCATCGGCGAGAACGATTAGCGCCGATTGATTGCGCAGCGTGGGAATCAGCAGGCGGAAGGGCGCGACTTCGGCGGTGGAGTCCATCCAGATGGTATCGGAACCGCTGCGCGCGGCGCTGATCAGGTGATCGAATTGCGCGGGCGAGGGGATGGAAGCATCGAGCGGGCGGAGCAGGGGAATCAGAGCTGGGTCGGAAGAGATTCCGACGGATTGCAGGAGCGCGGAGAGCAAGACGTCTTTATCTTTGCAGTCGCCGTATTGATTTTTGAAAACTTCGGCGGCGGTGTGCGGCTGGTAGCGGCCGAGGCCGAAGGAAAGGCTGACGTAGCGAATATTTTTCGCGACGTAATCGTAGAGGGCCTGCATTTTTTCGAGATCGGTCGCGCGGCCCGCGGTGAGTTCCTGGGCCTTGGCGCGAATTTCGGGAGTGGGGAGATTGCGGTCTTTGGCCAGCGCGAAATACCAGGCGGCGACTTCGTTCCAGTTTTTAAAGGTAGTGAGCTGGACGTCGGGAGTTTTCGGAGGCGGGATTTTTTTTTCGGCGAGGTCGTCGTTCGGGACGGTGAGGTTGGCGTGGCGCCAGCGATAAATGGTGCGGCCGTTTTCAGTGGTGGATGAGAAGGGGCTGTGCTGTTCGTCGATTTGCGCCGTGGTGCTGGGGGCCAGACGGACTTTGCGAATTTCTTCGCCGGTGACGTTGGAAAAGTCGGCGGACTGGATGAGCAGGGCGCGGCCTTGCGGGACGTTCACTTCGAGCTGCTCATCGAGCACGATGGCGTGATCGAGAAAATTCTGCTCGAACCAGAATTGGCCAGGCGCAGTGGGCGTGACGATGTGCGTGGCGATTTCGTATTCGATGAAATCGCCGGGATGCAGGTCGGGGACGGTGACGTGCGTTTCTTTGTAGTCGGTGTATTCGGGAGCGTCGCGTTCGACGGGGGCGGTCATTTCCTTGATGGCTTCCGACTTGGCGGCGACGGATGAGCCGTCAGGTTTTACGACGCGGACGAAACGGATGTCGATTTTCTCGTTTGCGGAGTTGTAGCCGAAGATGAGTTCGCCGAGTTGCTGAACGCCGGCGTCGCTTTGCACCTTGATCCGCGAACGAAGGGTGCGTTCGCCGGTGCCGTCGTTTTCGAAGCGGGCGCCGAGGTAATATTTTTCGATGACGAAGGGTTCCTGGGAAAAATCTGGCGCCGGAGCTTTTTTTGCAGTGGCTGGATCGGTAGCCGCCGCCGGCGCGGTAGCCGCGATGGCCGGAGACGATTGCTGAGCGCAAATTGGCAACGACAAAAGCAGCGCGCACAGCGACAAACCGATACTGCGATTCATGCAGACTCCCAAGATGGAATGAAGCGATGAGTTTAGTTGCGTTCGAAGGTGGGGTAAAGCGCGAGCGGGGTGGGTGTGAGCAAAGGGGAACGGGCAAGAGGCAGCCGCGAGGACCCGACGGCTACTAGCCCAATTGGGCGGACGTAGGTGCGGAAGCGGTTTAAGCCACTTTCTGTAAGTTACTGAATCAAAAAGGACTAAAGGAGATCGACCGCGGCCTACGGACTCGGGACATGGTGGTAGCGAAGTGTCCACTTTTAGACACACTATGGGCCGCTTCGGAAAGATCCCAACCCGATTAGGAAATCCACAGGCAACGACATCGCCAATCGGATGGATATATTTTTTGAGGGATTCGATTTGACAACGGGCATTGATTCTCTTATACTTCCTCGGTTGTAGATGGGCCGTGAGGCCCAGTGGTTGATTAGGGAAGTCTTTCGACCCCGGACAAAGAGCAGTGGAACGGGAGTAGAAAGAGCGGCCGAAATGGGGCGCCAGCCCCGCAAAGCCGTGTGAGCCTCTCCGCAGAAACTGGAACGATGCAGTTCACTCCAAGTGGGTGGAAGCGTCTTCGCGGAGTACCTGGGTAATTCCTTGGTTGGCGACCTTTTCTTTCATTCACTCGCATATTTCTGTGCGGGGTGCGTAAGCTGCGCGCAGAAATAGCGTGAATTAAAAAATAAAATTATTTGCATTGCGATTTGGACTGGAGGAAGCGTGCCGACGTTTTCACAGCTTGTGCGTCATGGCAGAGAAGCAATCCGGGTGAAGACCAAGTCTCCGGCGCTGGAAGGCTGCCCGGAGAAGCGCGGAGTTTGCGTGCGGGTATACACCCAGACGCCGAAGAAGCCGAACTCGGCGTTGCGCAAAGTGGCGCGCGCGCGGCTGACCAACAGCGCGGAAGTGACGACGTACATTCCAGGAATCGGGCACAACCTGCAGGAGCACTCGATCGTGCTGGTGCGCGGCGGCAGAGTGAAGGATTTGCCGGGCGTGCGGTACCACATCATTCGCGGAACGCTGGACGCAGCAGGCGTAGAAAATCGAAAACAAGCGCGCTCGAAGTACGGCGCCAAGCGGCCCAAAGCCGCCCAGAAGTAGGAGACGCTAAACGATGCCACGTAAGGGATGGGTTCTACGGCGCAAGATTCCAGGAGATCCGGTTTTCGGCAGCGACCTGGTGCAGAAATTTATTTCGAGCATGATGTACGACGGCAAGCGCGCGACCGCGCAGGCCATCTTCTATAACGCGATGGATCAGGTCGCGAAGAAGACCAACGACGATTCGTTCAAGCTTTTCAAGAAAGCGATCGAGAACTGCAAGCCGGTGCTCGAGGTAAAGACGCGGCGCGTTGGCGGCGCGAACTATCAGGTTCCGGTGGAAGTAAACCCGTTCCGCAAGCAATCGCTGGCCATTCACTGGCTGGTGCTCTATTCGCGGACGCGCAGCGGCAAGACCATGACGGACAAGCTGGCGGAAGAAATTATGGACGCGGCGAATGGCCGCGGTGGAGCAGTAAAGAAAAAGGAGGACGTGCACCGCATGGCGGAAGCGAACAAGGCTTTCGCGCACTATCGCTGGTAGCACGAATCCTACAGGCCCATGCCACGTTTAGTACAACTCGACCAGACCCGCAATATCGGGATCATGGCGCACATTGACGCCGGCAAGACCACGTCGACCGAGCGCATCCTGTTCTACACGGGTGTGACTTACAAGATCGGCGAAGTTCATGAAGGCACCACGGTCATGGACTGGATGGAGCAGGAGCGCGAGCGCGGAATTACGATCACTTCGGCGGCGACGACGGCTTCGTGGACCCGGTTCGACAAGAAATACCGGATCAACATTATCGATACGCCGGGCCACGTGGACTTCACGGTGGAAGTCGAGCGTTCGCTGCGCGTGCTGGACGGCGCGGTGGCGATTTTCGACGCAGTGGCGGGCGTGCAGCCGCAGTCGGAAACGGTGTGGCGCCAGGCGGACAAGTACCGCGTGCCACGCATTGCGTTCATCAACAAGATGGACCGCGTTGGCGCGGATTTCGATCATTCGGTGCGCACCATGCGGCAGCGGCTTTCGGCGCATCCGGTGCCGGTGCAGTTTCCGATCGGGAAGGAAGATAATTTTATCGGCGTGATCGATTTTCTGGAAGAGCGGGCGATCATCTGGAAAGACGAAACGCTGGGCGCGGAATACGAAATATTGCCGCTCGAAAACCTTTGGGATGCGGCATACCTTGCAGCGCATCCGGCGGTTGGCGTGGCGGTGAAGTTTTCGGGGCTGACTCCGGAATTCTACAAAGAGCACCGCGAGAAAGTCGTCGAATACATTGCCGAACATGACGACGCCATCATGCACAAGTACCTGGAGCAGACCAAGATCACCGCGGCGGAGCTGCGCGCTTCGTTGCGCAAGTCGACCATCGCGCTGAAGTTGGTTCCAGTGTTGGCGGGATCAGCGTTTAAGAATAAGGGCCTGCAGCCGCTACTGGACGCGGTCATCGATTTCTTGCCGGCGCCTTCGGACGTCCCGGCGGTGGAAGGCAAGGATCCAAACGGCGGCGAGATGTTGATTCGTTCCGCTTCGGATGACGAGCCGTTTTCGGCGTTGGCGTTCAAGATCATGACCGACCCGTTCGTCGGGCATGTGACGTATATCCGGGTCTATTCCGGCGTGCTGAAAGCGGGACAGAACGTTTACAACTCGACGCGCAAGACGCGCGAGCGCATCGGACGTTTGCTGCGCATGCATGCCAACAAGCGCGAAGAAATCGACGCGATCGAAGCGGGCGACATTGCCGCGTGCGTTGGATTGAAGAATGTAACGACCGGCGACACCTTGTGCGACGAGGACAAGCCGATCGTGCTGGAGAACATCGATTTTCCCGCGCCGGTAATTCAGGTGGCGATCGAGCCGAAGACCAAGGCCGACCAGGAAAAGATGGGCGTCGCGCTGGGCAAGCTAGGCCAGGAAGATCCCACGTTCCGCATGCATACCGATGCGGAAACGAATCAGACTTTGATCGCAGGCATGGGCGAATTGCATTTGGAAATCATCGTGGACCGCATGATGCGCGAGTTCGGCGTGCAGGCCAACGTCGGGCGGCCGCAAGTTGCGTATCGCGAAACGATCCTGCGTGAAGCGGAAGGCGAAGGGAAATACATCAAGCAAACCGGCGGACGCGGACAGTACGGGCATGCGGTGATTCGGCTGGTCCCGCTGCCGCAGTCCGGCCACGACGACATGCACGAGTTGTCGGAAGAAGAGCTCGCCGAGCTGGCCAAGAATATTGGTGGCGGCAAGGGCAGCAAGTACAGCTTCGACAAAGAACATCGGCTGCTGTTCATCGACAAAATCGTAGGTGGATCGGTCCCTCGCGAATTCATCAAGCCGATCGAAGAAGGAATTCGCGAAGCGATGGAAACCGGAATTTTGGCCGGCTACGAGATGGTGGACGCTGCGGTGGTTTTGACCGATGGCAGCGCGCACGACGTCGACAGCTCGGAAATGGCCTTCAAAATTGCGGGCTCGATGGCTTTCAAGGATGCTTGCAAGAAAGCCAATCCGAAATTGCTCGAACCGATCATGCGCGTGGAAGTGGTGGTGCCGGAAGATTACATGGGACCGGTCATCGCGGATTTGAATTCGCGGCGCGGGCAGATGCAGGGGCGCGAGTCGCGCGGCGGAACGGAAATTATCAACGTGCTGGTACCGCTGTCCACCATGTTCGGCTACGCGACGGAAATTCGCAGCCGGACCCAAGGCCGCGGAAGTTTCACCATGCACTTTTCGCATTACGAACAAGCGCCCAACAACGTCTCGGAAGAGATCATGGGCAAAAAGAACGGCGACAAACCGAAACGATAACTCAAGTACAGGTGACGAACCGCGGGTTTTCACGCTGAGAGCGGAACGACACGGGAGCAGATGGCCAGATGGCGAAAGAGAAATTCGAGCGCAATAAGCCGCATGTGAATATCGGGACGATCGGGCACATCGACCACGGCAAAACGACGTCGACGGCGGCGATTACGAAAGTATTGTCGAAGAACAATCCGAAGGTGGCGTTCCGCGCGTTCGATTCGATCGATAACGCGCCGGAAGAGCGCGAGCGCGGAATTACGATTGCGGTGTCGCACGTGGAATATGAGACGCCCAACCGGCACTACGCCCATATCGATTGCCCGGGCCACGCGGATTACGTGAAGAACATGATCACCGGCGCGGCGCAGATGGACGGCGCGATTCTGGTGGTCGCGGCGACGGACGGTCCGATGCCGCAAACGCGCGAGCACATTCTGTTGGCGCGCCAGGTCGGTGTTCCTTATATCTGCGTGTTTCTGAACAAGTGCGACATGGTTGACGATCCGGAACTTTTGGAACTGGTCGAACTTGAAGTACGCGAATTGCTGAAGAGCTACCAGTATCCGGGCGACACGCTGCCGGTGGTACGCGGCTCGGCCTTGAAGGCTTTGGAAGGCGATCCGAAGTGGGAAGCGTCGATTATTGAATTGATGGAAGCGGTGGACAAGAACATTCCGCAGCCGGTACGAGACATCGATAAGCCGTTCGCGATGCCGATCGAAGATATTTTCTCGATCTCGGGCCGCGGCACGGTAGTTACGGGAAGAATCGAACGCGGCAAAGTGAAGGTTGGCGAAGAAGTTGAGATCGTAGGTTTCCGTCCGACGATGAAGAAGACGGTGACCGGGATCGAAATGTTCCGCAAGCTGCTGGATGAGGGCATGGCGGGCGACAACGTTGGCTTGCTCTTGCGCGGCACGGAAAAAGACGAAGTCGAGCGCGGGCAAGTTTTGGCCAAGCCGGGTTCGATCACGCCGCACACCAAGTTCAAGGCCGAGGCGTACGTTTTGACCAAGGAAGAAGGCGGCCGTCATACGCCGTTCTTCACCGGGTATCGTCCGCAGTTTTATTTCCGGACCACGGACGTGACGGGCGACGTGAAGTTGCCGGACGGGGTCGAGATGGTCATGCCGGGCGACAACATCTCGTGCGAGATCACGTTGATCACGCCGGTAGCTTTGGAGAAGGGATTGCGCTTCGCGATTCGCGAAGGCGGACACACCGTAGGAGCCGGCGCGGTCGCCGAGATCATCGAATAATGTCTAACGGCGAAAAAATACGAATCCGTTTGAAAGCGTACGATCACCGCATTCTCGATCAATCGACCAAAGAGATTGTCGATACCGCCAAGCGTACCGGCGCGGACGTGGCTGGTCCGATTCCGCTGCCGACGGTCATCAACCGGTGGACCGTGTTGCGGTCGCCGCACGTCGACAAGAAGTCGCGTGAGCAGTTTGAAATGCGCACACACAAGCGGCTGATCGACATTCTGGAACCGACTCCGGATACGGTGGACGCGCTAATGAAGCTCGACCTGCCGCCGGGCGTGGACGTCGAAATCAAGGCGTTTGGCCGGGAACACACCGGCAAGTAAGTCCAGTAAGTAAAGCAGTCGCAAGCGAACGAACTTGAGCCGCTTTTTTCCGGCGGAAGGAACGAGCGAACGAAATGGCAGTCAACGGCATACTTGGAATCAAGTTGGGAATGACGCAGGTTTTCGCGGACGACGGCACGGCGGTACCGTGCACGGTGCTGCAGGCGGGCCCGTGCGTGGTGGTGCAGCGCCGGACCAAGCAGCACGACGGCTACGACGCGGTGCAGTTGGGCCTGGTGGAATTCATCAAGCCGCAGCGCGTGAACAAGGCGCGCACCGGGCATTTCAAGAAGGCCAACGTCGCACCGCTGCGCTATCTACACGAAATTAAAATTGAAGACTCCAAGGACGAGGCCAAGTCCGGCGACCGCGTGCTGGTGGAAAATTTCGCGATCGGCGAGCTGGTGGATGTCACGGGCGTCAGCAAAGGCAAAGGTTTTCAGGGCGGCGTGAAGCGCTGGCACTTCCGCGGCGGCGACGCGAGCCACGGTTCGATGTTCCACCGCGCGCCGGGCGGCATCGGAGCGAGCTCGTTCCCTTCGCGCGTATGGAAAGGTCAGCACATGCCGGGACACATGGGGCATGAGCGCAAGACCTGCAAGAATTTGAAGGTAGTGAAGGTGGATTCGGAAGAAAACCTGTTGCTGGTGCGCGGCGCAGTGCCGGGCCCGGCCGGAGCTTACATTTTTATCCGCAAGGCCAAAGCACATCTGTAGGAAAAATTTTCAAGGCCCAGACGGCCGGTAAAGAGACGAAACGATGCCTGTTGTGGACGTGATGAATCTGGAAGGAAAGAAAGTCGGCCAGCTCGACCTGGCGGACGATGTGTTCGGCGTGAAGATCAACCAGAACCTGCTGCACGAAGCCGTGCGGCACCATCTGGCGGGCGAGCGCGCGGGAACGCACAAGACCAAAGACAAGAGCGAAGTTTCCGGCTCGGGCAAGAAGCTGTGGAAGCAGAAGGGCACGGGACGGGCGCGCGTCGGCTCGGTCCGGTCGCCACTCTGGCGCCACGGCGGCACGGTACACGGACCAGTGCCGCGCAGCTACGATTACGCGCTGCCGAAGAAAATGATTCTGGGCGCGCTGCGTTCGGCGCTGTCGGCGAAATTCGCGGAGCAAAAGCTGACGGTGGTCGATGGTTGGGAACTCGATTCGCATAAGACCAAGCCGTTCCGCCAGGCGCTGGGCAAGCTGAACGACAAGCACAATTCGTTTTTGATCGTAGAGTCCGGCGAAAACGTGAATCTGGATCGCGCCAGCCGGAACATTGCGGGCGTGACGCTGGTTCCGCCGAATGCGCTCGAGCCGTATGACTTGATGCGACACGAACACGTGATGCTTTCGCGCGAAGCGGTAGCACGTTTGACGCGTTCGCTTTCGGCCACGGCTCCGGAAACGCCGGTACAGATCCAGGCGGCTCCGGCAGCGAAGAAGGAATCGGCTCCGGCGGCCAAGCCCGCGGCGAAAGCAGCGGCTAAGTCCGAATCAAAGGCAGCAGCGAAGAAGCCGGCGGCGAAGAAAGAAACCAAGTCCAAGCCCAAAGCGAAGAAGGGTTAAGCAATGGAAAACCGGGTTTATCAGATTATCAAGCGGCCGATCATCACCGAGAAAGGTCTCGGGGTGAAGGAAACGCAGCACACCGTGGTCTTCGAAGTCGCGAAGGATGCGACCAAGACGGAGATCAAGGAAGCGGTGCAGCGGGTATTCAAGGTGAAAGTCGATCACGTGCGGACCGCGATTTTTCACGGCAAGTTCCGTCGCCGGGGACGCGCCGAAGGTTTCCGCAGCGATTGGAAGAAAGCGTATGTGCGCCTGGCCGAAGGCGAAAAGATGATCGAGTACGCGGAGAATATTTAAGCGGGACGCACGAGCAGGGCAGTGGCGGAAAATTTTGCAAAGCAGAGCAAGGGGTAAGTAGAGGCACCGATGCCAATTAAGACATTCAAGCCGTACACGCCATCACGACGCTTTCTGACCATGCTCGATAAGAGCGAGATCACCAAGCAGACGCCGGAAAAGTCGCTGACCGAATCGCAGAAGCGCACCGGCGGACGCAATTCGCACGGCGAAATCACCGCCTGGCACCGCGGCGGCGGCCACGCGCAGAAGTATCGCCAGGTAGATTTCCGTCGCGAGAAGACGGGAATTCCGGCGAAGGTCGCGGCGATCGAATACGACCCGAACCGTTCGGCGCGCATTGCGTTGTTGCACTACGCGGACGGCGAGAAGCGCTACATCTTGCAGCCGGTCGGCCTGGAAGTCGGCATGACGGTCCTGAACGGCCCGACCGCGGAAATTCTGCCGGGCAATGCGCTGACCATTCAGCACATTCCTCCCGGCACCATGATTCACAACCTCGAACTGCAGCCGGGCAAAGGCGGACAGGTGGTCCGTTCGGCGGGCGGCGCGGCGCAGCTGATGAGCAAGGAAGGCGATTTCGCGCTGGTCAAGCTGCCTTCGGGCGAAGTGCGCAAGTTCAGCATCAATTGCATGGCGACGGTGGGCCAGCTGGGAAATTTGGATCACGAAAATGTGACCTACGGCAAGGCGGGACGCACGCGCTGGCACGGACGTCGTCCGACCAACCGCGGCGTGGCCATGAACCCGGTCGACCATCCGCACGGCGGCGGTGAAGGCCGCGTGAAAGGCAACCATCCGCAAACGCCGTGGGGCTTTCCGACTTTGGGAGCCAAGACCCGCAAGAAGCGCCCGAGCGATCGCATGATCGTCGAGCGCCGCAGCAAGTAAGGACAAGCGACAACCGGAAATTTGTTTCAGGAGCGAACCGATGGCAGCCACACGGACGACTCGAAGATCAACACGACGGGCAGCACGCCCGGCCACACGCCGCGCAGCGCGAGCCAGAAAAGCAGCGCCGCGGCGAGCGGTCAAGAAAGCCGTTAAACCGGTGGCGAAAGTCCCGGTAAAAGTTTCGAAGCTGGTTCCGGCGCCGCAGATTCAGTTCCGGTTGTGCCGGGCGGGCTGGGCGGTAATCGTAGAGACGACGCAGAACGCGCAGGGCACCCGTTTCGTTTGCCCGTTCTGCACGGTATCGCACCGCGTGTCGGGTCCGGTGCGGGGATTCAAGCGGGTACGCCGAGCGCAGTGGATCAAGATGCGCCGGGTCGAGGGATAGGTTAGAGATGCCACGTTCACTAAAGAAGGGACCGTTTATCGACGAGCACTTGCGCAAGAAGGTGGAAGGTCTGAATGCGCGCAACGAAAAGAAAGTGCTGAAGACCTGGTCGCGGCGTTCGACGATTCTGCCGGACATGATCGGGCACACGCTCGCGGTGCACAACGGCCGAAAATTTATTCCGGTGTACATCACCGAGCAGATGATCGGACACAAGCTGGGCGAATTCGCGCCGACGCGGACGTTTAAGGGCCATGCGGTGAAGGCGGCGCTCGAGCGCGCGGCGGCATCGGCGGCTCCGGCGGCAGCAGCGGCTCCAGCAGCGAAATCGTAACAAGCGGAAGCGACGAAGTTTTAAGACGAGTTTCAAGGAAAAGGGAAATAAAAAGATGGCTACGGCAATCCAGGCAACGACGCAGATTGGAGGAATCGCCAAGGCGCGGTATTCGCGAGTCTCGCCGCAGAAGGCGCGTTTGGTGATCGATTTGATTCGCGGCAAGAACGCGGAAGAAGCGCTGCATACGCTGCGTTTCACCAAGAAGCGAGTAGCGAAGGACATCGAGAAGACTTTGCGCAGCGCGATCGCGAACGCGGAGCGCAAGGCGGAAGATTCGGGCGAAACGCTGGACGTCGATCAGTTGTTCGTGACGACCTGCTACGTGAACGAAGGGCCGCGCTGGAAGCGCATGCGGCCGGCGCCGATGGGCCGCGGTTTCCGTTACCAGAAGCGCACCAGCCACATCGTCGTGGAGGTGAGCGAGCATCAGCGCGCGGTGGCCGGACGCATGGCTGCGGCGGCGGATGAAGCGCAGCAATCGAAGGGCGTGAAGGGCGCGATTCGCAAGGCGCGCAAGACGATCGAGCAACAACGCGCGAAGCAGACGCCGAAGAAAAAGCAGTAAGGCTGGGGCAAAAATTTAGCAGCACAGATAACGAAGCAGTAGGAGGGCAGTTTGGGTCAGAAAACACATCCGTACGGTTTTCGGCTGGGCTACAACAAGGGCTGGAAGTCGCGTTGGTTCGCCAAGCGCGATTACGCCGACCTGTTGTACGAAGACGTGCAACTGCGCAAGGTGCTGACCGAGAAGCTGAAGTCGGCGGGCATCAGCGGAATCGACGTGGAGCGCGCCGCGAATAAGCTGGTGGTGCGCATTTACACCGCGCGTCCCGGAATTATCATTGGCCGCAAGGGTTCGGAAATCGACAAGCTGAAGGCCGACGTGCAGAAGCGCACCAACCGCGAGGTGCACATCGACATTCAGGAAGTGCATCGTCCGGAGCTGGACGCGCATTTGGTGGCGGAATCGATCGCGTTGCAGCTGGAAAAGCGGGTGGCATTCCGCCGGGCGATGCGTAAGGCGGTAGATTCGGCGCTGCGTTTCGGATGCAAGGGTATTAAGGTCCGCGTAGCGGGCCGGCTGAACGGCGCGGAAATCGCGCGTAAAGAATGGTATTTGCAGGGGCGTTTGCCGCTGCAGACGCTGCGCGCGGACATCGATTTCGGAACCGCGGAAGCGCACACCACCTACGGCGTGATTGGCGTGAAGTGCTGGATCTATCAGGGTGAAAAGATTCCGGCGCGCGGAACCAAAGCAGTGAAGGAAGCAAAAGCTTCCTAAGTTTTCGGTAGCTGGTCTTACAAGTTTCAAGGTTAAGGACACGGTCGAACCATTATGTTGATGCCGAAAAAAGTTAAGTACCGCAAGCAGCAGCGCGGGCGGCGTACAGGCAAGGCCTGGCGCGGCGGAGCGTTGGCGTTTGGCGAGTACGGATTGAAAGCGCTCGAGCCGGCCTGGATTACCGACCGGCAGATCGAGGCGTCGCGCGTGGCCATTACGCGGTTCATCAAGCGCGGCGGAAAATTGTGGATTCGGATTTTCCCGGACAAGCCGTACACCAAGAAGCCGGCGGAAACCAGAATGGGTAAGGGCAAAGGTCCACCGGAGAAGTGGGTGGCGGTGGTCAAGCCCGGCCGGGTGATGTTTGAGATGGCCGGGGTGGATCTGGCTTCGGCGCAACAGGCGATGCGTTTGGCGTCGCACAAGCTGCCGATCCGGACGAAGTTCGTGTCGCGGGCGGAGGAACTGTAATGGCGGAACGTAAGCCGGTAGGGATCGCGAAGTATCGCGAACTGACGAAGAACGAACTCGAAACCCGCCAGGGCGAGCTGGCCGAGCAGATTTTCCGCCTGCGTTTTCAGCTGTCGACGGGACAGGCTGAAGGGTTGAAGAAGCTGCGGGAAGCCAAGCGCGATTTCGCGCGGATCAAGACGTTGCTGCGCGAGACTGAATTGAGGAAGGCGTAATGGAAAAGGAAACGGCAGGAGCCGCGAAGACGGCGGCGACGACGGAAACGGTTCACGACCGCGGAGTGCGGCAGGAACTGCAGGGCGTGGTAACCAGCACCAAGATGCAGAAGACCATTGTGGTGAAGGTGACGCGCGCGGTGCAGCATCCGCTGTATCACCGAGTAGTGCGCCACGCGAAGAAATATTACGCGCACGATGAGACCGGCGAAGCCAAGGCCGGCGACACGGTGGTGATTGTCTCGACGCGGCCGTTGTCCAAGCTGAAGCGGTGGCGTTTGAAGGAAGTTTTGCAGCGCTCGACGCGCGTGGCGTAGTTCGAGAATCGTTTAAGTATTACGTTCGACTGGGTTCAAGGGGAGCAACGCAATGGTACAGATGCGAACATGGCTGACGGTGGCCGATAATTCAGGAGCGCGACAGTTGACCTGCATTCTTCCGGTAGGCGGAGATGCGGGTTTGACGGCGGGCCTCGGCGACATCATTACCGCAGCGGTGAAGGAAGCGACGCCGGATACGCAAGTCAAGAAGGGCACGGTGGTGAAGGCGGTGGTGGTACGCACCCGCAAAGAACAGCGCCGCAAGGATGGCACGTACATCCGGTTCGACGACAACGCGGCAGTTTTGATCAACGATGCGAATGAGCCGATTGGGACGCGCGTTTTCGGGCCAGTGGCCCGCGAGCTGCGCGAGAAGAAGTTCACCAAGATCGTCTCGCTCGCTCCGGAAGTTTGGTAAGGGACCATGAGAAAAATAGAAGAAAAACCAGCAGCATCGGGAATTCGCCATGGCGATATGGTCAAGGTGATGACCGGGCGTTCCAAGGGCAAGACCGGAAAAGTGCTTTCGGTGAACGCTTGGAACCGCACGGTGACGGTGGAGCACGCGAACATCATGAAGAAGCACACGCGGCCGAACCCGTCGAAGAACATCAAGGGCGGCATTCTGGAAAAAGAAGGGCCGGTGCATGTTTCGAACGTGATGCTGGTCTGCCCGGGATGCGGCAAGCCGACGCGCGTGGGACACACCGAACTGCCGGACGGATCGAAAGTGCGAAGCTGCCGGCGTTGCGACACCACGTTTGAAAATTAGTTCGAGGATAAGGGCGACAGATGATTACGCGTTTGCATGACAAATTCAGAAAAGAAGGCGTACCGGCGCTGAAGAAGCGCTTCAACCTGACCAACACGATGGCCGTGCCGTACGTGAAAAAAGTCACCGTGAATATCGGTTTGGGCGAAGCGAGCGCGAACGTGAAGCTGCTGGATACGGCGGCGGCCGAGCTGGGACAGATCACCGGGCAGAAGCCGGTCATCACCCGAGCCAAGAAGTCGATTGCGAACTTCAAAATCCGCAAAGGCATGCCGATCGGCTGCATGGTCACTTTGCGCGGCGAGCGGATGTACGAATTTCTCGACCGGCTGTCTTCGGTGGTGCTGCCCCGCGTGCGGGATTTCAAGGGCCTGCCGCCGAATTCGTTCGACGGGCGCGGAAATTACACGCTGGGCTTGAAGGACCAGCTGGTGTTTCCGGAAATCGATTACACGCGCGTGGACAAGATCAAGGGCATGAACATCACCATCACCACCACGGCCCGCAACGATGAAGAAGGCCGGGAGCTGCTGAAGCAGCTGGGTGTGCCGCTCCGCGCGCAGGCGCAGAGCGCTTAGGAGTACAGGAGAAATATGGGACGCACCGCACAATTTGCCAAGCAGAAGAAGACGCCGAAGTTCAAGGTCCGCTGGCGCAACCGCTGCCGGATTTGCGGACGCCCGCGCGCGTTCCTGCGCAAGTTCGAGATGTGCCGTATCTGTTTCCGCGGCTTCGCGCTGAAGGGAGAAATCCCGGGCGTGACCAAGTCGAGCTGGTAGTTTTTTAAGAATTTCGAGCAAGACAGGAAAAGGTAAAGACGAGGAAGAATGAATACTGATCCGATCGCCGATTTGCTGACTCGAGTTCGCAACGCTTCGCGCGCGAAACATTCGCGCGTGGACATGCCGTCTTCGAAACTGAAGATCGAGCTGGCGCGCATTTTGAAGGAAGAAGGCTATCTCGCGAACTACAAAGTGGTGGAAGAGCAGAAAGCGAAGAAGACGCTGCGTTGCTTCCTGCGCTACACGCCCGACCGCCGCAGCGTGATCACCGATTTGAAGCGCGTATCGCGCCCGGGTTCGCGGCGCTACGTAGGCAAGACGGACATCCGCCAAGTTGTCGGCGGAATGGGAATCTCGATCGTGTCGACGCCCAAGGGTTTGATGACCGGGTCGTCGGCGCGCAAAGCCGGAATCGGCGGCGAAATCATGTGCGAGGTCTGGTAGAGCTATGTCGCGAATTGGAAACAAAATCATTCCGGTCCCTGCGGGCGTAAAGATTCAGATCAAGCCGGACGCGGTGGACGTGCAGGGGCCCAAAGGCAAGATGCACGTACGCGTTCCGGGCGGAATTCGTTTCGAGCAGAAGGACGCGACGCTGGTAGCCAAGCGCGATTCCGACGACCAACGCGCGTTGCACGGCCTGGCGCGGGCTCTGGTGGCCAACGCAGTGATCGGAGTTACCACTGGATTCAAGAAGGATTTGGACATCGTGGGCGTCGGCTACCGCGCGGAAGTGAAAGGCAAGAATGTAGCGCTGGCGCTGGGTTATTCGCACCCAATCGAATTTCCGATTCCGGAAGGCATTACGATCGTGATCGAAAAGCAGACGCACATGGTGGTTTCGGGCGCGGACAAGGGCCAAGTTGGGCAGGTTGCGGCGAATTTGCGCGCGCTGCGTCCACCGGATCCTTACAAGCAGAAGGGCGTACGCATCACCGGCGAACGTTTGAAGAAGAAGGCAGGCAAGGCTGGCGCGAAGTCCGCGGCGTAGTGGTCGCAGTACAAACGTCAGCGTAATCGTAAGCCACGAGGAGAACGACATTGGCAGCACCGGTACGAAGGTTATCGAGGCAAGCGCACCGCCGCCGCATTCATGTGCGGACGCGGCAGACATTGGCGGGAACCACGGAACGTCCGCGGCTGTGCGTGCACCGCACGTCGAAGCACATTCGCGCGCAAGTGGTGGACGATCAGACGGGACGCACGCTGGCTTCGGCCAGCTCGCTCGACGCCGAAGTGAAGAAGGGCATCAAGGGCGGCGGCAACGTCGCGGCGGCGAAGGTAGTGGGCAAAGCGATCGCGGAGCGCGCCAAAGAAAAGGGCGTGGACAAGGTGGTGTATGACCGCGGCGGATATCAATATCACGGGCGCGTGAAGGCGCTCGCGGAAGCAGCCCGAGAGGCGGGCTTGAAGTTCTAAAACGCTTATGTCGAAACAAGAGCTCAAAGATTCGTTGTCGGTTCGCCGCTCGGTGGAAACCAACCAGGCGAACCTGAAAGATCAGGTGGTCTCGATCAACCGCTGCACGAAGGTCGTCAAGGGCGGCAAGAACCTCAGCTTCTCGGCGCTGGTAGTGGTGGGCGACCAGGGCGGCCACGCGGGATTCGGCATGGGCAAAGCGAAGGAAGTGCCTATGGCCATCCGCAAAGCAATCGAATCGGCGAAGAAAAACATGGTCAAGCTGAACATGAAGGGCTCGACCATTCCGCACCAGGTTCTGGGACGCTACGGTTCGGGACAGGTTTTGCTGAAGCCCGCGCCGGAAGGCACGGGAATCATCGCCGGCGGCGCAGTGCGCGCGGTGATGGAGGTCGCGGGAATTCAGAACGTGCTGACCAAGTCGTTGGGCACTTCGAACCCGCACAACGTGATCAAGGCGACGTTCGACGCGCTGATGCATTTGAAGGATGCGGCCAAGGTAGCAGAAGGCCGCGGGAAAATCGCGGAGGAGGCGGCTGCCTCCTAGTTTTTACTAGGGCACGCACACCGATATGAACAAGATTTCGAAGCCGGCACACACGCGGCACACGATCAAGAAGCCGAAGGTTAAGACCGAAAAGAAAGCGGGCAAGCTGCACATCAAGTGGGTGGTGAGTTTTATCGGCTGCCCGCGCCCGATGCGCCAGACGGTTCGCGGATTGGGTTTCCGCCGCATGCAGCAAGTTTTGGAAGTAGAAGATACGCCGTCGATCCGGGGCATGATCGCGCGCGTGCATCATCTGGTCAGGATCGAGGAGTAAGGGATGGCTGAGAAACCGACACTATCGAATTTGAAACCGCCGAAAGGTTCGCGGCACCGCAAGGTGCGCGTGGGCCGCGGCATGGGCTCGAAGATGGGCAAGACTTCGGGCGCGGGCAACAAGGGACAACAGTCCCGCCGCGGATATTCGCGACGGCCGGGATTTGAAGGCGGCCAGATGCCGCTGCACCGCCGTTTGCCGAAGCGCGGATTTTCGGCGCCGGATTCGACCACCTATGCGGTGGTCAACGTGGATATGCTGAATGCCTTCGAAGCGGGCGATACGGTTTCGCCGGAATTGCTGTTCGGCCTGGGCGTTTTGCGGGTGAAGCGCGAAGGCGTAAAGATTCTGGGCACGGGTGAATTGAAAGTAGCGCTGACGGTGCAGGCGCACGCGTTCAGCAAGTCGGCGGAACAAAAGATTACCGCGGCCGGTGGCAAGGTCGAAGTCATTCAATGAACAAGCTGGTTCTAGCGATCCGGAACATCTTCAGCACGCCCGACCTGCGCAATCGCGTGCTGTTCACGCTGGGCTTGCTGGCGGTGTATCGCCTGGGCGGGCACATTCCGACTCCGGGCATCAATACCGAATTGCTGCAGCAGATGTTCCAGCAGGGCCAAGGCTCGGTGCTGGGATTGATCGACCTGTTCAGCGGCGGCAACCTGCGCCGGCTGACGATTTTCGCGCTGGGCATCATGCCGTATATCACGGCGTCGATTATTTTGCAGTTGATGGTGGTGGTATGGCCGTACCTGGAACGCCTGCAAAAAGAAGGCGAGCTGGGCCGCCGCAAGATCACGCAGTACACGCGCTACCTGACGATTATTTTGAGCTTGTTCCAGTCGTTCACGATCGCGGAAACGCTGACGCGCCAAAGCTTGAACGCGACGCCGCTGGTTTATCACCCGGGGCCGCGGTTCATTTTGATGACCATGCTGACGCTGACCACGGGTTCGGCATTCATCATGTGGCTGGGCGAGCAGATCAGCGAGCGCGGCATCGGCAACGGGATGTCGCTGATTATTTTCGCGGGCATCGTGGTTGGGCTGCCGAATGCGGTACACGATTTGTACCTAAAGGCAGCAAACCAGGAATGGGGGCCGTTCACACCCATCGCGATTTTGCTGTTGATTGGGCTGATGCTGGCGGTGGTGGCTTTCATCGTATTCGTGGAAGGCGGACAGCGGCGCATTCCGGTGCAGTACGCCAAGCGGGTGATGGGCCGCAAAGTGATGGGCGGGCAGATGACCTATCTGCCGCTGCGCGTAAATTCGGGCGGAGTGATTCCACCGATTTTCGCGAGCTCGCTGCTGACTTTCCCGCAGACGCTGGCGCTGTTCTTTGCCGCCAAATCAGTGGGATTCACCAAGTTTGCGAACGCGATCAAGTGGGGCGAGCCGCTCTACACTTTGATCTACGTGACGCTGATCATCTTTTTCGCGTTTTTCTACGTGGGCATCATTTTCAATCCCACGGAGCTTGCGGACAATATGCGGAAGTACGGCGGATTCATTCCGGGCATCCGGCCGGGACGCAATACTTCGGACCACATCAACCGGATTTTGACGCGGTTGACGTTCGTGGGCGGCGTGTATCTGGCGATTGTCTGCTTGCTGCCGGAATGGATGATTGCCGGAATCCATTTGCAGCATTTGCCGCTGATCGGCAACTGGTTTGACGTGCATTTGCCGCGCTTCATTTTGTCGGGCTTGAACGTGCAGTTTTATTTTGGCGGCACGTCGCTGCTGATCGTGGTTGGCGTGGCCATGGATACGGTGCAACAACTCGAAGCGCAGCTGGTGATGAGGAATTACGACGGTTTCGTGCGCAAGGGCCGAGTGCGTGGCCGCCGCAGCTAACAACGTGAATCTATCACCAGAGAAAATCAAGGCGAAGCTGGCGCTGATTTTTCTAGGGCCTCCGGGAGCGGGGAAAGGAACTCAGGCCGAGCGAATTTCAGCAGAGCTCAGCCTGCCGCACCTTTCGACCGGCGACATGCTGCGGGACGCCACGGCGCGCGGCACGGAATTGGGCCTGCTGGCCAAGCCGATCATGGCGCGCGGCGATCTGGTGCCCGACGAGATCGTGTTGGGCATGGTGGAAGAGCGGCTGAAGCGGCCGGATTGCACGGCGGGATTTATCTTCGACGGATTTCCGAGGACGATACCGCAGGCCGAAAAGCTGGACGAGATTTTGCATCGCCGGGGATTTGGCAAGCCGCTGGTGATCGAGTTCATGGTCAGCCCGGAAACACTGCTCAAGCGGGTGGCGGGCCGATGGACGTGCAGCGTGGGCGGCGAGACCTACAATATTTACGAGCGCGCGCCGAAAGTTGCGGGGATTTGCGACAAGGACGGCGGAAAGCTGATTCAGCGTTCCGATGACCGGCCGGAAATCGTGAAAGAGCGTTTCGCGGCCTACCAGAAGCAGACTTTGCCGCTGGCCGATTATTACCGGGGCCACGGAAACCTGCAGACGGTGGATGGCGGAGCGGCAGTGAATGAGGTAACGCAAGCGCTGAACGGGATTCTGAAGCGCGCGGCGGAAATCGATGGTCATCTGTAAATCGCCGTCGGAGTTGGAAAAGATGTACCGCGCAGGGCAAGTGGTGTACGGCGCGTTGGCCGAGATGCGCAAGATGGTGAAGCCGGGAATTTCGACGAAGGATCTGGACGAATTCGCCGAAGCCTACACCATCGAGCACAAGGCCAAGCCGGCGTTCAAAGGCTATCGCGGGTATCCGGGTTCGGTGTGCACTTCGATTAATCAGGAAGTGGTACACGGGATTCCTTCGGCGGCGCGGAAGTTGAAGGAAGGCGACATTCTTTCGATGGATTTTGGAGTGGAACTGGAAGGATATTTTGGCGACGCGGCGCTGACGGTTCCGGTAGGGAAAGTGAGTCCGGCGCGCGAGAAGCTGTTGCGGGTGACGCGCGAATCGCTGGAGCAGGCGATCGATAAGGTCCGGCCGGGAAACCGGTTGGGCGATGTTTCGGCGGCCGTCCAGCAGTGGGTAGAAAAGAGCGGGTTTTCGGTGGTGCGGGAATTCGTGGGACACGGCATCGGCACCAAGATGCATGAAGATCCGCAGCTTCCGAATTACGGATCTCCAGGACATGGACCGAAGTTGCAGGAAGGAATGGTCCTGGCGATCGAGCCGATGGTTAATACCGGCGGTCCTGGCGTAAGAGTGCTGGCGGATGATTGGACGGCGGTAACGACGGACGGCAGCGATTCGGCGCATTTCGAACATACGGTGGCGGTTACGAAGGACGGGCCGTGGATTCTGACGCGGCCGAAAGAAGCGGCAGGGCCGGTTTGGTAAGTTATTTGGTAGCGGGTTTGGTGAATCCCAGCTGCATCTAATATGTAGCGGGAAGTACGGCTTCAAACGTTTCGGAAAAGCAGAACCTGGGAGCGCATGCAAAGACGGCCAGAGCAGAAAGTTAAGAAGCCGAACGATTCGAGCGGGAAGGAAGACGCCATCGAAGTGATGGCCACCGTAATCGAGCCGTTGCCGAACGCGATGTTTCGCGTGGAGCTGGAGAACAAGCACCAGGTGCTGGCGCACATTTCAGGAAAGATGCGGAAGAACTTCATCCGCATCCTGTCAGGGGATCGCGTAGCGGTGGAACTTTCGCCCTACGACCTGACGCGCGGGCGGATCGTTTACCGGTACAAGTAGACGGCGACGCGACATAGGACGTCGCGGGGCCTTTTTGCAGCACAGGCGAGCGGCGGGCAAGCGGGAGAAAGAAAATGAAGGTTCGGGCATCGGTAAAGAAAATCTGCATGAAGTGCAAAGTGGTTCATCGGCGCGGAGTGGTGCGGGTAATCTGCACGAACGCAAAGCACCGGCAGCGCCAGGGTTAGGGAGAAAATTATGGCTCGTGTTGCAGGCGTAGATTTGCCGCCGAACAAGCGGCTCTGGATTGGGCTGACCGCGATTTACGGCATCGGGCAGGCGCGCGCGCGTGCTTTGTCGGAAAAGGCCAAGGTCGACGCGACCAAGAAGATCAAGGACCTGACCGAAGACGAATTGACCGCGATTCGCGCGGCGATCGAATCGGAAGGCCGGATCGAAGGCGACCTGCGCAAAGAGCAGCAGATGAACATCCGCCGCCTGATTGAAATTCAGGCGTACCGCGGGATTCGTCACCGCCGCAATTTGCCGGTTCGCGGGCAACGCACGCACACCAATGCGCGCACGCGAAAGGGCCCGCGGAAGGGCGCAGTCGCAGCGAAGAAGATCGCGGCTCGCAAGTAAGAGCTGACAAGTAAGAAGAAGCGCACCGAAACGAAGCAGGGCGAGTCAGGAGAGAGACAGCGTGGCAAAAGAACCGAAAGACGCAGCGGCAGCGCCAGGCGGAGCAGCCGCAGCAGCAGCGGCGAAGACCTCCAAGCGCAAGAAAGAATTCCGCAAGAAGCGCGAGAAGCGCGTAGTACCGCACGGCGTGGTCTGCATTCAGGCGACGTTCAACAACACGATCGTCACGCTGACCGATCCGGATGGCCGGGCCGTCAGCTGGTCGTCGGCGGGTTCCGTGGGCTTCAAGGGCTCGCGCAAGGGCACTCCGTACGCCGCGCAGCAGGCTGCGGCAACCGCCGCAGGCGTGGCTCGCGATCAATACGGAATGAAATCGGTGGAAGTGAGGGTGAAGGGACCGGGAGCGGGCCGCGAATCAGCGGTGCGCGCGCTGGCTTCCTCTGGCTTGCATATCAATGCGATCAAGGACGTAACGCCGGTTCCGCATAACGGCTGCCGTCCTCCGAAGCGCCGCCGCGTGTAATTGTTTTTCGCGCACTGCATCAGGGCGAACGAAATTCAGTAAAGAATCAGATTTGTTTTAAAGGAGAGTAGGACCTTGGCAAGACATCGTGAAGCAGTCTGCCGGCTGTGCCGTCGGGAAGGGCAAAAACTCTTTTTGAAAGGCCTGCGGTGTTTTACAGAAAAGTGCGCGATTGAAAAGCGCAACTTCGTTCCGGGGCAGCATGGACAAGCCCGCAAGGCGAAGATGGTGGGTTACGGCGTGCAGTTGCGCGAAAAGCAGAAGGTGAAGCGCACCTACGGCTTGCTCGAACGCCAGTTCCGCAATTATTTTGAGAAGGCGGAGCGCGAGAAGGGCCCCACCGGCTCGAACCTGATGGTGATGCTGGAACGCCGGCTGGACAACGTGATCTATCGCACGGGAATCGCGGGTTCGCGCGCGCAGGCTCGCCAGCTGGTGCTGCACGGCCACATCCGGATCAAGGGGAAGAAGGTCAACATCCCCAGCTATCTGGTGAACGTGGGCGATGATATCGAGCTGAAGACCAACATGCACGAGAACGCGATGGTGCTCGAAGCGCGCAACCTGGCCAAGACCCAGGGCGTGGCTCCGTGGCTGGACATCGACCCGGCGAATTTCAAGGCGAAGGTGGTAGCCATGCCGCGCCGCGAAGACGTGCAGACGCCGCCGATGAACGAACAGCTGATCGTCGAACTGTACTCGAAGTAAGACCAAAAAATTATCAACGTCGAAACGTGAGTTGGTCCGCCGCAAGCGGGCCAGAGGAGTGTCGAGATGTGGAAGGGCTTCCAGAAACCAAAGCGATTGGCAGCAGAACCAGAGACTCTGACCGACAAGTTCGGGAAATTCTCAGCGCAGCCTTTTGAGCGCGGCTGGGGAACCACGGTTGGAAATTCTCTGCGGCGGGCGCTGTTGAGCTCGATTGAAGGCGCGGCGATTACCGCGGTGAAGATTGAAGGCGTGTTGCACGAATTCTCGCCGATTCCGGGCGTGGTGGAAGACGCGACCGATATCATTCTGAACCTGAAGCAGGTGCCGCTGAAGTTGAACACCGACCAGCCGAAGACCATTACCCTGATCGTGGATACGCCGGGACCGGTGACCTCCGCCAAGATCGAGGAAGATGCGGACATCGCCGTGCTCGACAAGAACATTTACATCGCCACCGTCAGCGAAGGCGGAAAATTCGAATTAGAACTTCGCGTGAAGAACGGACGCGGCTACGTCGCGGCGGACCGCAACTTCGACGAAGATCTGCCGATCGGATACATTCCCATCGATTCGATCCACTCGCCGGTGCGCAAGGTCAACTACGCGGTAGAAGCGGCCCGTTTGGGTCAGATGACCGACTACGAAAAGCTGACGCTGGAAGTCTGGACCAACGCCGCGATCACGCCGCAGGATGCGATTGGCCTGGCGTCGAAGCTGGTGAAGGACCACATGAGCATCTTCATCAACTTCGAAGAGACCCCGGACCTGCCGGACGAGATTATCGAGAACTACAGCGATCCTCGCCTGGAATTCCTGGATCGTTCGGTGGAAGAGCTGGAACTCTCGGTGCGCTCCTACAATTGCCTGAAGAATGCGAACATCCAGAACCTGCGCGAACTGGTGCAGAAGACCGAATCCGAAATGTTGAAGACCAAGAATTTCGGACGAAAGTCGCTGAACGAGATCAAGGACATCATGCACAAGATGGGCTTGAGCCTCGGAATGAAATTCGACGAGCACGGCCGGATCATCTGGCCGCCGCTACCGAGCCAGACGGCGCCCGCGCCGTCCGAGGGGGATGCCTCGGCGCTGTAGTTTCGCAACGCTAGGGTAATCGCACATGAGACACCTTAAGTCGGGATCAAAACTCGGGAAGCAGCCGGCGCATCGTCGCGCCGTGCTGCGCAACTTGGTCACCAATCTGATCGAGAAAGAACGCATCCACACCACGATTCTGCGGGCGAAGGCTACGCGCCGGATTGCGGAGAAAATGATCACCCTGGGCAAGCGGGATTCGCTGCACGCCCGGCGGCAGGCCGCGGCGTTCCTGATGACCCCGGGAGCTACCGAAAAATTGTTCAAGGATCTGGCGCCGCGCTTTGCGGATCGTCCAGGCGGTTACACCCGGATCATTCACGCCGGCTGGCGTTTGGGTGATGGCGCGGATTTGGCGATTCTGGAATTCATCGGCTCCGAGCTGAAGAAGAAGGAAAAGCCTTCGCGCAAGAAAGCTAAGGTAGAAGAGCCGGAAGAAGCGGAAGTGGCGGCAGCGAAGTAGTATTCAACCAACCTAAAATTTAAGCGCCCGCCGGGAGACGATCCTGGTGGGCGTTTTTTTTTTCATGGGTCGAGCGCGGAGTCGTTCGCTTGTGACTCGTCGCCAGAGTCAGGCGCGAGACATCTCCAACAGCTTTAGAACCGTGCGCCAGTTGCGGGCGGTGCTGGTGGTCTTCAATTTCGAATCGAAGTACGCGTTGGTGAGCTTGGAGTTGCCAGCGCCATTCGGAAGCAGCAGATAGATTTCGCGACCGAGCACTTTGAAGGTGTCGCCGGGGGAGCGATTCGGGTCGAGCGAGGCGATCTGGGCGGCGGTTGGCTCGGATGCCAGAAAGCTTACGTGCATGCGCTCTTTGTCCGGATCGGCCTTAGGGAATGGATTTCGCCGGACGGCTGCTTCTAGTTCCTCCGCGGTACGCAAAATTACCGGGACCGGGAAGCCGAAGGTCTTCTCGATGCGCGTCGCGAGCATCGCGGCGTCTAGTTTGGAGCTCGCGGTCGTGCAGAACACTACGTTGCCGCTTTGAATGTAGGTAGCCACTTCGGAACAGCCGCACTTAGTGAATAGCGCCGATAGTTCCTTCATCGGAACGCTGTGTTTGCCGCCGACGTTGATGCCGCGCAGCAAAGCCACGGAACGATTGGCCTTTTTGGCAGACGTTTTTGCAGCGCCCATCGGCTTCCTTTGAGGACAACGTCTCCCGATCTACTCAATTCCCATCCACGAATTGTAGATGGCCTTCTGCTTTTCGGTCGGATTCGCCATCGGTTTCAACGCGTACGTGAAATTCGGGTTGGTCGTCGGCGTGACCGAGAACTCTTTGAATTCGCCCAGGCGCAAGACGGTCAGGCGCAGGGCGTCGCCGGGCTTGCGGGAGGCGAGTTGCGCGTTGACGCCGTCGGAATCGACGGCGCGGCCGTCGATCGCGAAGATCACGTCGTCGTTGCTGAGGCCCGCGCTTTCCGCCGGACTGCCGGGAACGACGTTGCGGATCTGCGCGTGGTTGTCGTCCGATTTTTTCAGGTCGACTCCCAGCCAGGCTTTGTCCGGATCGATGGTCTTGGTGACTTCGATGCCAGCCAACGCGAAATAGTGCTCGTAGGGGATCGCATCCTTGCCGGAAATGTAGCTGCGGAACAAATCGGAAACGTCCTTACCCGCGACTTCATTCGCCGCGTGCACCGCGTCTTCGGGTTTGAAGCCGGGCTTGGGCAGCGCATAGCGCGAATAGAGCAGGCGCATCCAGTCATCGAGCGATTTCTGATTGTTGGTGGTATCGCGAATGGCGAAGTCCAGGATATGGCCCATAATCTGGCCGCCGTCGTAGTAGGAGTAATACGTATCGGCCAGATTGTTGGCTTGGGAAATGGATGCGGGATTCGAAAACCAGGTATCCCAGCTGGTGTCCTCGATGCTCCGTTCCTTCCGTCCCGGGACGGCCTCGAAGTTCGTAATCAACCTGGCGATGTTGTCCAGATACTCCTGCGGCGGCAGCAGCCCGGTGCGTTCGACCGCGAGCTCGCCGTAATAACTGGTCAAGCCTTCGGAAATCCAGAGTGAAGGCGTGTGCACCATTTGGGTGTAGTCGAAAGGTCCGAGCGGCAGGGGACGGAGCCGCTTTACGTTCCACGCGTGGAAGAATTCGTGCGCGGAGACAAATAGTTTCAGATCGTACGCACTCATCAAACTGCCCGGCCGGGCCTCCGTGGAATCCCAGTCGGTGCCAAAATTAATTTGCGTGGAATTCAGATGTTCCAGGCCGCCGCCGGTCTTGGGCCAGACGTGGAAGATAAAGTAGTAGTCCTTGAAAGGGGCCGCCTGCGGCGTTCCGGTGACCGGTTGAAACATGGGCACCAGGGTGGCCACGACTTTCTGCAGGTCGGCGGTGAATTTGGAGAAATCTTTTTTGTTTTCGACGTCGTGCACGATGACGTGGTAGTTGGTTCCGAGAACCTCGAAGTCTTTTTCCGCGAAATCGGAAATTTCGAGTGGGGCATCGGCGAACCAGTTGTAGTCGGCGGCGCGGAAGGTGTGGTCGGAGGTGTGCTCCATACCGGTGGCGATTTTCCAGCCGGCAGGAGTAGCGACGCTGAGCTCGATCGGCCGTTCCTTTCCGTTCACCAGGTACATCCACAGAGACGGACCGCCGATGAAGGCGTGGCGCTCGTTGTACTGGGCGACGTTGTTCTGCAGCTGGTTGGCGAAGACTTGGTACGAAATGGTGACGGCCGTGGCTCCGGCGAGATCGATTTGCCAGGTCTGGCTGTCGGTCTTGCGCCACGCGAGTTCCTTGCCGTCCGCGGTGATGGCGCGGAAGCGCTGGACGTTCGCGGCGTAATTTTCGAGGTAGTAAGAACCGGGCGCCCAATCCGGTATGGCGAATTCGACGATTGGGCCTTTCAGTTCGTTGGCGTGAATCTTCACGTCCATCAGGTGCGTATTGGGGCGCTCAAAGGCTAATTCGTATTGGAGCGGCGCGGTCGAAGAAGAGGAGGCTGCTGTTGCGGCGGGAGTTACGCTCGCGAGGCAGAGAAACGCGCTCGCCAGGAGAGAAGCGACAGAAAACATTCGTCGGAGCATGAGTTCACCTTTGGAGACGGTCAGGATTTAGTTTGGGTTCCAACATTAGACTGAAGCGCGGCCGCTTCGGTTTCGAGACGCTGCCGCCGGACGCCGCCCAACAGGACCACCAGCGACGCGATGATTTGCGCGGCGATCCCGCCGGAGGTATCGATCAGCACGTCAGTAAACGCGGCTTGGCGACCGGGAACGAACGACTGGTGAAATTCGTCCAGCCCAGCATAGGCGAAAATGATCAGAACCGTAACCAAGGCCCAGCGCAGATGCCAGCCTTTTTCCCCGGCGCGCACGCCGCGGAGAATGAGCAAGCTTAAGATGAAATATTCAGTGAAATGCGCGCACTTACGAATGATGTGATGAATTATTTCGAGGGTCTGATGCGAGGCGCTGGGCAGCAGCCAGTGCAGGAAGGGGATGATGATCCGGCTGGTGTGCTCCGACGAAAATCCCTTGGTCGAGAAACCGGAGATGGCTACGGCCCAGATCAGCGCCGGCCACCAGCGTTTGAGCCAGCTCATGACGCGCAGCCCACACGGCGAGCATCGCGCGCTGAAACTTCGCGAATAGGAAGCGGCTGCACTATTCGAGCCGGTAGTTGGGAGCTTCGCGCGTGATGATCACGTCGTGAACATGGCTTTCGCGCAGGCCGGCCGAAGATATGCGGATGAATTTGCTGCGCTCGTGAAGTTCCTGCAGATTGGCCGCGCCGCAGTAACCCATGCCGCTGCGCAGGCCGCCGACCAACTGGTCGACCAGCGCGGCGAGCGGACCTTTGTAGGCGACCTGGCCTTCGATGCCTTCAGGAACGGATTTGCCGCGCGCGACGCCCTCTTGCGCGTAGCGATCGGCGGAGCCGGCTTCCATGGCGCCGAGCGAGCCCATGCCGCGATAGGACTTAAACGTGCGGCCCTGATACAAGATGGTTTCGCCGGGAGATTCTTCGGTGCCGGCGAAGAGGCCGCCGATCATCACGGAAGAGGCTCCAGCGGCGATAGCTTTGGTGATGTCGCCTGAAAATTTAATTCCGCCGTCGGCGATGACCGGAACGCCGGTGCCTTTAGCGGCACGCGAAGTTTCGATGATGGCGGTGATTTGCGGAACTCCCGCGCCGGTGACCACGCGCGTGGTGCAGATGGAGCCGGGGCCGATGCCGACCTTGATAGCATCTACGCCAAGCCCGATCAGGTCGCGGGCACCTTCCTCAGTGGCCACGTTTCCGGCGATAACTTGAATGTCGGGGTATTTCTGTTTCACCGCGCGGACGGCTTCCATCACGCGGGTAGAATGGCCGTGCGCGGTATCGACCACCAGCACGTCCACTTTTTCGCGGGCCATTTCTTCGGCGCGTTCGAGAAAATCTCCGGTGGCGCCGATGGCCGCGCCGACGCGCAGGCGGCCGTGCTCGTCTTTCGTGGCGTTGGGAAATTCGATTTTCTTCTGGATGTCTTTTACGGTGATCAGGCCTTTCAGGTTGAAGTCGGCGTCGACCACCAGCAGTTTTTCGATGCGATGGCGCTGCAGAATTTTTTCGGCGTCTTCGAGAGTGGTGCCAACCGGAACGGTCACCAGGCTGTCTTTAGTCATGATCGCGCTGACCGGCTGGTCGAGATTGCGCTCGAAACGCAGGTCGCGGTTGGTAAGGATACCGACCAGGCGCTGGCCGCGGGTAACAGGCAAGCCCGACACTTTGTATTTGTTCATGATGTCGAGCGCCTGGCGCACGGTTAGTTCCGGCGAAATGGTGACCGGATCGACGATCATGCCGCTTTCCGAACGCTTGACCTTGTCCACTTCCTCGGCCTGGCGGTCGGTGGTCATATTGCGGTGAATGAAACCGATGCCGCCCTGGCGCGCGATGGCGATGGCCAGGCGCGCGTCGGTAACGGTATCCATGGCCGAAGCGACGATGGGAATATTCAGCGCAATTTTGCGCGAGAGGCAGGTGCGCGTGTCGGTCTGGGTGGGGAGCACCGAAGACTTGCCCGGGAGCAGCAGGACGTCATCGAACGTCAGCGCTTCGGGAATGGGGCCGTCAATCATCAAAACTCCTATGATTCAAAGAGGCGCATCAAAACAAAAAAGCCCAGCAACCTGCGCCGGGCTGAATGGAAGTGCACATGTAGCGAATGGGTCTCATTAGGGAAGTTTATATTTTAGAGGCACAGCGGAATGAAATCAAGTTTCGGGTTGCGGCCCAGGATTTTCGGCGGTTGTGCTGGCGCGAGAATTCGGATACCAATGTACGGTGCAATCTCCTGACGTTCAAATTCGGCAACTGGCATCGGCCGACGCGTTCGTCTACCGCGAGTGCCGGCTAGAAGCGTTGCGCAGCAGCCCGGAGGCTTTTGGCAGCACCTACGAGCAGGAATATCCGCAGACGCTCGATTGGTTCGCGGACCGCCTGCGCAGCTCGGACATGTTCGGAGCGTTTCGAGGCGCGGAGCTGATGGGGATCGCGGGCTTGCTGGTGGGGAAGGGCCTGAAGGAAAAGCACAAAGGGCTGCTGGTCAGCATGTTCGTGCGCGGAGCTGCCCGCAAGATGGGTTTGGGACGGCGACTGGCAGAGGCGGTAATGGAACATGCCCGCGCGCGAGTGGAATTGATCCAGTTGTCGGTGGTCAGCGAGAACGAGGCGGCTATTCGGTTGTACCAAGATCTTGGCTTTGTGGAATATGGGCGGGAAAAAAAGGCGCTGAAGCAGGGCGGCCGCTACTACGACGAAATTTGGATGGCCCGGGACCTCAGTTGAAGAGCCGCGAGTTTAAGCCGCACGCCCTGCTCCGCAATCCGCACGTGATGACCATCGCCTCGAATTTTTGGCCGCGGCCGGTGCCGCTGCTTAGTCCAAGTGTGACGCGGTGGTTTGACACTGAACCCGGAACGAAAATACGCACCGAATGCCATTGGCAGAAGAATCCGCGGCGACATCCAACCATGGTTGTGTTGCACGGCTTGGAAGGCTCCTGCGATTCCGGATACGTGCGCGGCACGGCGGAAAAGGCCTGGACGGCGGGTTTCAATGTGGTGCGCATGAACCAGCGGAATTGCGGCGGCACTGAGAACATGACGAATAAGCTTTACCATTCCGGGTTGAGCGGCGACATTCTGGCGGTCGTGACCGAATTGATCGAGCAGGACGGAATTCCCGAAGTTTTCGCCGTGGGATTTTCGATGGGCGGGAATCTGGTGCTGAAGATGGCCGGGGAACTGGGCGGCGACGCGCCGGATGAATTGAAGGCGGTGGCGGCGGTGGCGCCGGCGCTGGATCTGGCGGCGTGCGCGGATGCGCTGGCCGAGCCGCGGAATTTTATTTACGAGCGGCATTTCGTTAAGCGGCTGAAGAGACGAATGAGGCTGAAGGCCAGCCTTTATCCTGAATTATTTCCGATGGCGAAAATGGAAGGGTTTGACGACGTTGGTTCGGTGCGCGATTTTGACGACGTAGTCACCGCGCGGTTTTGCGATTTTCACGACGCTAGCGATTACTACGCGCGGTCGAGCGCGGCGGTGGTCGCGGCGGCAATTCGTTTGCCGGTTTTGATCATTACTTCCAAGGATGATCCCTTCGTGCCGTTTCGGCCATTTGAAAATGCGGCGATTCGAAACAATCCGAACATCACACTGGTGGCCACGGAGCACGGCGGGCATTGCGCGTTCATTTCGGGCGAAGGTGGCGCCGAACGCTTCTGGGCGGAAGCGCGAATCGTGGAATTCTGCCGGAGCAAATCGCGGCTGCTCGGCACGGGCGAATCCGCGGCTGCCGCCGAGCCGATTCAGGCGATTGGTTTTTCCAGCGAAGGTTGAAAGCCCGCGGTAAGTAGCTGGGCTGACCCCGATTCGGCAATCGCCATGTCGTCTTCGCAGCGCAGACCGTATTCTCCAGGGACGTAAATCCCCGGCTCATTCGAGAATGTCATGTTCGGCTGCAGAGTGATTTTGCTACCGCGGACGAGGTAGGGGTACTCGTGCTCGTCGAGGCCGATGCCATGGCCGAGGCGATGGGTGAAATATTTGTAGTTGGGACCAAAGCCGGCGTCGAGGATCACTTTGCGCGCGGCGTCATCCACCGAGCCACATTCGTGGCCGGCCACTGCGGCGGCCAACGCCGCATCTTGCGCGCCGCGCACGATTTCAAACGCGCGCTGCAATTGGTCCGTGGGCTTGCCCAGAACTCCGGTGCGCGTGATGTCCGAGTGGTAGCCTTCGACGGTCGTGCCTCCGTCGATCAGGATGCCCATACCTTCGCGCAGAATTTGTTCTTCATGCGTGCCGTGGGGCAGGGCCGCCGAAGGCCCGAATAAAACCAGCGCGTCGCCTTCCAGATTCATTTTCGCGAAGCCCAGCTCGAGCAAGTGACCGACTTCGCGTTGGGTCATGCCTTCTTTCAGTGAGCCGAAAAGCGCCTTGTAGACGTCGAAGGTCGCCGAGCACGCGAGGCGCATCAATTCCAGTTCGTGCGCGCTTTTCTGCGCGCGGCATAAATCGATGACCGGGCTGCCGCTGACGAAATCGAGAGAGGTGGCGGCCTGGCGCATGCGGTCGAAGAATCCGTAGTACATGGGCGCATCGACGCCGACCTGGCCCGTGGTTACGCCGCGGTCGGTGAGAGTCTTGGCCGCGATGGCGAACGGACTTTCGTCCTCCTGCCAGGTACGTATTTCGATCGGCCAATGCAACTGTTCGCGCAGGCGGCCTTCTTCGAACGACGGCGAAACCAGAAAGGGGTCACCGTGGCGCGGGATCAGCAACGCGAGAATGCGCTCGCTGGGCCACCAGTGGATACCGGTGAAGTAGACGAGCGAGGTGCCGGGCGCGATGAACAGGGCCTGGAATTGCGGTTTGGAATTGGCCATCAATTCCTGGGCATGCGCGATGCGCTGCTGATATTCCTCCGCGCGAATGGGCTTCACGCGGTCGCCGAGCGGTTTGAGGGAAGCGAACGCGGGCGGAAGCGCGGAAGCGGACGCGGTCTGCGGCGGCGCGGCAGGCGTAACGCGCGCGACGGATGCGACGGCTGCCGCGCCAGCGGTGGCCAGCGAGGCGGTCTTCAGCACATCGCGCCGTGAAATTTTCATGAATCTCCGGTGAATCAGTGGAAGTGAGAGATGAGGACCGCGTCGGTCAGTCCGCGCCCCTGCGCGAACAGAATCTGCTTTCCGTCGGGTGAGAGCGTAAACGCCCAGATCGTCGTTTCGGGCGGGAACGTCATGATGCGTTTCGCGGTCACGGCCGGAGCGCCGGTCAAATTCACCGGCTGCGCCCAGAGGGTGGTAGTTTCGTCTTTGTCTTCCATGAAGATGATGTTACGCCCGTCGTTGGTCCATTCGATCTTATGGCCACCCTCGCCTTGGGAAATGACGCTGCCGGGAAGGTCGTAGGTGGCGCGCACATCTCCGCCCAGGCCGATGATGGCCAGCTTAGGTGGTTTCAAAGGGTCCGTTATATTTAAAGTAGCGATGAATTTGCCGTCCGGCGAGACGCGGGGCGAAAGATATTCGCCCTTGATGATCGTCGACGGAGCGCCCCCGTCGATGCCCACGCGCATCAAAGCCGGGGAATCGGACGCTTCGAAATACACGACGGTCTGCGCATCTGGCGTGCAGGCGGGCAAAGCTCCAGCGAGACCGGTCGTCAATTGCTTCGCGCCGCTGCCATCCAGATTGGCGCGCCAGATTGAAATGCCGCCAGATTCATTTCGCAATCCGTAGACGATGTATTTTCCGTCGGTCCCACAGGCGGAAACCCAAAAAGGAACGGAGCTGGACGAAACTGAGACGTCGCGGGCATCGTTGCCGTCGATACCGACCGACGCGAGTCGCACGGAACCGGAGTTGTAATACTCGTACAAAAGCCGGTCTGCCGTGGGCCAGGCAACGCCGCCGATGCCATCGGCGCGTCCGATTCCGGAGGTGACTTGCGTAGGCGGCGAAAGTGCGCTGCTGCCAAAATTGGCGCGCCACAGGCTACCGGTCCAGGTGACTTGCACGGTCGCGAGAGTCGAACCGTCGGCGGTGATGCTGATGCCCTGATAGAAATTGAGATCGTTGGTGATGCGGCGCTTTTCTCCGGCAGGATAAGTCAGCGACCAGATTTGCGGATTGGAGGTAGTGCGAGTCGCGGAGGAATTGAAAACAATCGCCGACCCGTCGGGCAGCCAAGCCATCTGGCGCGGGTAAAACCAGGTTTCGTTTCCGATCTGTGACGGCGTTCCAGAATCGACCGCGACGACTTCGACTACATACTTTGAAAAATCGCCCTTGGGCGCCTCCGCGACGGCGATCACTTTGCCGTCCGGCGACCAGGCCGGTCCTTGAAAAGAGAAGACCGTTGGGTCATGAACGGTGTAGAGCGATTTTTCGCCGGAGCCGTCGCTATTGGCGATCAACAGGCTTGAGCTTTTCAATTGAGGGGCTTGGCGAGCGAAAACGAAGCGCTTCCCGTCTGGAGCGAAACTCACCGGGGAATCGGCGTCGACCAGAACCTGGACCGGCGAGCCGCCCAACGACGGCACCTTAAAAACGGTTCGAACTGGATTACCTGGCTCGGCTTTGTTGTAGTAGAGATAATTTCCGTCGAGCGAAAAAACGATCCCGAAAATTTCTCCCGGCGTGCCGGGTACGACCTGTGCCGTGCTTCCTGTGCCCAACTGGCGCACCCAGACACCGTGGCCGTTTTTTTCATCCTGAATATACGCGAGCCATTTGCCATCGGCGGAAATCGTCGCGGAGTGAATATTTCCGTTCGAAGTGATCGGAGTGATGGTCATCTGCGAGAAGGACGGTGCGGCGCCGTCATGGCGGCCGGTGTCGCGCATATGAATCACCAGAGCGATCACGCCGATCAGCGCGATGACGAGCGGAGCGATTTTGGCCACGGTTCGCCAGGGAAACGAGGACTGGGGAGCGGGGAGCGCCGTTACCTGCGCCGATGGCACGCCGGAACTAGGCACCTGCGTGGAACCAAACGATTGTCCCGTGGTCGACCCCGGCGGCAAAGTGCCCGAGGGCACCGCCGACTTCCACGAACCGCTCGAGCCGGTGGGCACGCGCGAAGAGTCGGTATCGCGTTTCAGGCGTTTCAAATCGCCGCGCAGTTCGGCAGCGGTCTGGTAGCGCAGCTCGCGGTCTTTCTCCAGCGACTTACCGATGATTTCTTCGAGCTTCGCGGGAAGATTCGGATTCAGGCTGCTCGGTGCGGCGGGTGTGCGATTCAAAATTGCATCGAAGATGACGGCGGAGGTATTGCCGTTGAACGCGGCCTGTCCCGCGGACATTTCGTACAGCACGGTGCCCAGGCTGAAAAGGTCGGTGCGCGCGTCGAGTTCCTCGCCGCGAGCTTGCTCGGGAGACATGTAAGCGATGGTTCCGATCGCCGAGCCGGGGCTGGTGAGAAACAGATTGTCGCTCGTGGCCTGGGTTACGGAATTGCCCATGCCTACGGTTTCCGCAACGCGGCGCGAAGCGGTTTGTTTGGCGAGCCCGAAATCCAGAATTTTTGCCTGGCCGCGCGAAGTGATGAAAATGTTGGCCGGCTTGATGTCACGGTGAACGATGCCGCGGGAGTGCGCGGCTTCGAGGGCGTCGGCCATCTGCGCGCCGTATTCCAGCAGGGAATCGGTCGCCATCGGCCGGCCGCCGATGCGCTCGCGCAGGGTCTGGCCTTCCAGCAATTCCATCACGAGAAAAGGCAGGCCGTTGTGCTCGCCCACGTCGTAGATGGTACAGATTCCGGGATGATTTAAGGAGGATGCGGCGCGGGCTTCGCGCTGGAAACGTTCGAGCGACGCCGGATCCTTTGACAGGTCCTGGGTGAGGAATTTCAGGGCCACCTGACGGCCCAGGCGCGTATCTTCCGCGCGAAAGACCTGGCCCATGCCGCCGCTGCCGACCGCGTCGATGATGCGGTAATGCGAAATCGTTTCGCCAATCATTAAGGGTGGAGGCCATCGTAAACAACTTATGAAAGACGCGCAAGAAGGGTGCCGGGTGCGATTCCGAATCCGCACTGCCGGGAATGTTGGCTGACCAAGTCTCGAAGCGTTTCACGGATAAAACGGAAGCGAGGCTGGGATGTTAACCAGGTAGTTATACAGTGCCAAAAATTGGCACTCGATATTTAGATTCAGAAATCTGCTGATTCCCCGAAAAGAATCACAACTTTTCCGAACCGCTTGGGTTTCACTGGAAGCCAACGTAGGACCCGGCCTCGGGTCGTTCATCAGCACGAAATAAGGAGAAAAGAAATGGGGAATCCGAAAGGTATGGGTGTGTTCTTAGCGCTCTGCGCCACATTGGCGCTTTCGAGTTGCGGTGGAGGAGGAACCAATACAACCACTCCGCAGGTTGGCCAGGCCTCGATTTACACGATTGGAACGGATGCTCCGCTGCCCAGCGTAGTTTCCTGCGAAGTGAACGTCACCGGAATCAGCTTGAATAACGGTGGGACTGCCGTGAGCGTATTGGCTCAGCCGGCGATTGTGGATTTTGCGCAACTGAGCGGCTTGCATCAGCTGTTGGATCTCACGGCCGTGCCTACTGGCACGTATACCTCGGCTACGATTACGATCGCGTCGCCGGTGATCGGCTTTATCGATACCTCGGCGAGCCCTCCGATCGTGAACACCATCAATGGAACGCTGACGCAATCGACCGTTACCGTAACTTTTGCTCAGCCGGTGACCGTAACGAATGCGGATCTATTCGGCCTGCGCATGGAATTCGACCTGCGCCAGTCGTTACAGACCGATGGCAACGGACAAGTGACCGGTATGGTCGATCCCGTATTCGAAGTAGCGTTGCTCGATGCGACCAATTCGCAAGTTTCGATCGACGACTTCCACGGTGGAGTGGTGGGCGTTACCGGCGCGAATACCTTCACGATTCAGGGACCGCATGGACGGCAGTGGACGGTGGAAACCGGCGACAGCACGGTGCTGGACGATCCGACGATGCCAATCAGCTCGTTCACCACCAGCACGATTGTCGAAGTATCCGGCACGCTCGACCCGGTTTCGCACGACATCGTGGCGTCGGAGATCGAAGTGGTTTCTAACGACAGCTTCTACCTCGGTGGGCTGTTTACGAATATCCGGCCGACTCCGGGAGCGGCGACGCAGGCGGACCTGTATGTGCGCGACGAGCTGCCGGCGATCAACGGCATTTCCGACGGTCAGATCGAGACGCTCAACCTAAACGGCTCGGAAAATTACTTGATCGAGCACATTCACCTGCCGTTGACCACGCTGCTTTTCAATAATTCAGAACTCGCGGCAGGCCAGCGGGTGGGATTGGGTGGAGCGCTTTCCACCGCGAACGGCGTCACGACTCTGACGGTGCATCGCGTGGTTTTGAAACGTCAGGGGCAGGCCGGCACCTGGGTGCCCGGCAGCACGATGGTGCAGAACAACAACGCCGGGACTTTTCAGTTGACCGATAACTGGACCGCCGGTGTTTTGTTGCCTGCGCCACTTACCGTGATGACTACCAACGACACCAACTTCATCAATCTGAGCGGACTCTCAGCGCTGCAGGGCACCACGGCGCTGCGGATTCGCGTGGTTGGTTTCATCATCGTGAACCAAGCCACGGGCCAACCGGTAATGGTGGCGCGCTCGGTGGAGCAATTGAGTTCGTAGCCTGTTACGGATTGGCAGGGATTCAGCCAATCCGCGCAGGAGACGATGCGTTGGCCTATCGCCCCGCCGGATGTTCGGCGGGGCGTAGTTTTTTCCGCTTGCCTGTCGGCACGTCGGGAATACAATCGCCGCTATGAGCCAACCGGAAACCTTCGAAGAGTTTTGGAGTTTTTACGTTTTGGCGCATCGGCAATTGGCGACGCACATTTTTCACACGATCGGTACTCTTAGCGGCTGGAGCCTGCTGATTGCCGCGATCGTTTTGCGCAAGCCTTGGCTGATCCTGGCGGCGGTGGTGATTCCTTACGCGTTTGCGTGGTTCTCACATTTTTTTGTTGAACACAATCGTCCCGCGACCTTTGGGCATCCGTTATGGTCGTGGCTGGCGGATCAGAAGATGGTGGCGATGGTTTTAGCCGGGAAGATGAATCAGGAAGTGGAGCGCTGCGCGCGCGGCCAGAACGCTCCGGTTACGAATTAGCTTTTCGAAATTAGTGTTCGATTTGCAGGGCCAAAATCTGCTTTCCGCGGGCGCTTATCTGAATCGCCAGTGGAGGACGCACGCCGGCTCCGTGCACGATGGCTCCGCGTACTTCGCCATTCGGTCCCGGACCATATTTATCCAGGTCGTACACCGCGCCGTTGCAGGGATCGACGACCATCGGATGATTGGCGGAATAGTGAAACTGTTTCGCTATCACCGATAGATCCGTGACGTACTGCATCTCGCAGCTGCCGAATGGTTCGCGCAGCGAAATTCCCCAATAAATACCGCTGGGCAGATGGACCACCAATGCCGGAACGTCGTCGTTCGTCTGCGGAGCTCGAAACACAAATTGTTTTGCGGCCCAGGGCTTCGCGAGTTCGGCCGTGGTCGCCACCGGGCCGGGCCCGATGGCCACGTTCTTAGCCGGCTCCGGAGCCGGCGTCGCGGCGGGTAGCGGTACTGGCATGGACGGCTCCACTTCAGCGGACGGCAGTTGAGTTTTTGCCGACGTGGAATGGCTGTGCCAGAAGAAAATCGCACCCAGTAACACAACGACGGCTGCGCCTATCGCGATCAGCACCCCGGGATTCAGAAGCGGATTGGGCGCGGGGCGGTTCCGGTAGGCCGGATCCAGCGGGCGCGGCGGTTCGGGCGCGGCTCTTACGCGCGCCGGATTACCCGTAACGCCGGGGATGGTCGGTTCTTGCGGCTTAAAAGGATCGAAGTGCTTGGGTTCGTCAGTCATGCTGGGTTGACCGCGGTAAATTCAAGCTTGCGGGGATTGTGGGAGTTTTGCAACAGCTATTGCGCGTGCAGTTAACGCTTTCGCGCAGCATAGGAGTTTTCGAAACTCGTGCGGTCAGGCCGCGCGTCAGGCGGGACGCTCGAACTTTACCGAATGATGTGCGACGTATTCGTGCAGATTCGCGAGGATCAGCAGGAGTTCGAGCATGCGGTCGCGTTGCTCGGGGCAGGGTTCTTCGGCGCTTTCTTCCAGATTTTTCACCGTGGCCAGCGCATCGGACAGCAGCCATTCGAGGCTTTCTTTGCTCAGCGGCACGCCTTCGCGGCAACGGGTAAGCGCTTGATCGGAGCGCACGAAGGCTTCGTCCAGAAAATGATCGAGGCAAAGCTGAGCGGTGGAGAGTGCAGGGGGCGCGGAATTCGCGCATCCGGTGCGATTGCAATGGACCGAGGTGGCGGCTGTCATTGTTCTAACCTCTATTCTCACTCCGGACAGGCCGAAGGATGCGGGAGAGATTAGCACAAATTTTTCAGATGCAAATAAAGGTGAGTGCTAAACAGCAACACCCGGGCCATTTCTGCGGGGAACGGATTCGTTGCGTGATTTTGCAGGACGAACGCGGCGGCGTGGTGGTCGCGTTACGCTGTTTCGCCGTGGCACTTTTTATATTTCTTGCCGGAGCCGCAAGGGCAAGGATCGTTGCGGCCAACTTTTGCGGCGGCGCGCGTTGGCTTCGGCGGCTCTACGGGAGTAGCGCCGGCCTGGAATTGCATCTGTTGCTGCTGGCGGCGCTGCTTGCGTTCGATTTCTTCCGGCGAGAATTGCGAAAGGCCGCGCGGCGTTACTGGTGGCGCTCCCAGCGCGCCCGGTGTAGCAGCCGACGACGGCGGAGCTTGCGCTGCGGGTGGCGCGCCTGCCGGAGACTGTGGCGTTTCGGCCGGCCGCACCAGGAACAGGAAGCGCACAGCTTCGGTATCAATGCGGTTCATCAATTCATCGAAAAGTGTGAAGGCTTCTTTCTTGAATTCGACCAGCGGATCTTTCTGCGCGTATCCGCGTAGCCCGATCCCTTCCTTCAAATGGTCGAGCGTCAGCAGGTGGTCTTTCCATTGGCCGTCAACGACGTCCAGCAAGATATGGCGTTCGAGCCAGCGCAGGGTCTGCGCGCCGAAAAGCTTGTCTTTTTCCTCGTAGCGCGCGTGAATTTTCTCGATCAGCGTTTCCGCGACGGTCTCATGATTCAACGAGGCGAAATCCATGCCCACCGCTTTGGGATCGAAGCCGAACTGATTAAGGACTTCATTCGAAAATTGGGTGATATTCCACTGGTCGGGATGCGTCTCCCGCGGGCAGTAGGTTTCGACCAGCTCGTCGGCGATCGCATCGGCGCGTTCGATGACGAATTCCTTCTGGTCGCGGCCTTCGAGGAACGAGCGGCGCAGATTGTAAATCGTCTCGCGCTGCTTGTTCATCACGTCGTCGTATTCCAGCAGGTGTTTGCGGGCTTCGAAGTTCTGCGCTTCGACGGCTTTCTGGGCGTTCTCGATGCGGTTGCTGATCAGTTTGGATTCGATGGGTACACCATCGGTCATGCCCAGGCGAAACATCAGATTCTTGACACGTTCGCCGCCGAAAATACGCAGCAAATCGTCTTCGAGCGAAAGGAAAAATCGCGAGGAGCCGGGATCGCCCTGGCGCCCCGCGCGGCCACGCAGCTGATTATCGATGCGGCGGGCTTCGTGGCGTTCGGTGCCCAGGATGTGCAGGCCGCCCATGGCCACGACTTCGTCGTGTTGGATTTTGCATTCCGCAGCAAACTGGTCGTAAATCGGTTTCCACTGCTCCAGCGGCACCTGAAAGATTTTGCCTTCGATTTGGAACAACACCATCGCGGAGCTGGTAGCGCCATTCGTAGGAGCCTCGGCGCCGGCTACCGCAGCGGCCGTTGCGGCATCCGCTTGCGCCGCTGTTTCGGTCCCAGGTGCGGAGACGATAATCGAGCTGGCCGGAGCGTAGGGCAGCGCGAGTTTATTTTTCAGGCAGTAATCGCGGGTCATCGCTTCGGGATTTCCGCCGAGCAGAATGTCCGTGCCGCGGCCGGCCATGTTGGTGGAAACCGTGACGGTTCCTTTGCGCCCCGCCTGCGAAATGATGATGGCTTCGCGTTCGTGCTGCTTGGCGTTCAGAACCTGGTGGGGGATTCCGGCTTTCTTCAGATGCGCCGCGATTTTTTCCGATTTTTCGATGGAAATGCTGCCGACCAGCACCGGCTGGCCGCTTTCGTAATACTGGCGCACGCCGCCGACGCGGGTGCCGTCTTCCTGCAGAATACCGTTCACCGCTGCTTCGAATTTTTCCGCTTCCGTGCGATAGACCACATCCGAATTCTCGATGCGAATCAGCGCCTTGTTGGTGGGGATGGCCACGACTTCGAGCTTATAAATCTTGTCGAATTCGGGCGCTTCGGTATCTGCCGTTCCGGTCATCCCAGACAACTTTTTGTACATGCGGAAATAATTTTGAAAGGTGATGGTGGCGAGAGTCTGGTTCTCGCGCTCGATCTTCACGCCTTCTTTGGCTTCGACCGCTTGATGCAAGCCATCTGACCAGCGCCGGCCGGGCATCTGGCGTCCGGTAAATTCATCGACGATGACGATGCCGTCGTCCTTCACCACGTAGTCCACGTCCTTGGTGAAGAGCGTGTGCGCGCGCAACGCCTGATAGACGTGATGAATAATGTCCATGTGCGCGGGATCATAGAGGTTGCCGAGATTCAGCAACTTTTCGCACTTGGATACGCCTTCTTCGGTCAGGGTCGCGGTGCGATGTTTTTCGTCGAGCGTGTAATCGATATCGAGGATGAGCTTCGGGATGATTTTGTCGATGCGGTAATACTTGTCGGTCGATTCTTCGGCCGGGCCCGAAATAATCAGCGGCGTGCGCGCTTCGTCGATCAGGATCGAGTCGACTTCGTCGACGATGGCGAAGTGATGGCCGCGCTGGACGCACTGGGCCAGGTCGTACTTCATGTTGTCGCGCAAATAATCGAAGCCGAATTCATTGTTGGTGCCGAAGGTGATGTCCGCGGCGTAGGCGGCGCGGCGTTGGACGTCGTCCAAATCGTGAACGATCACGCCGACGGTCAGACCCAGCATTTTGTAGATCGGCCCCATCCATTCCGCGTCGCGGCGGGCCAGGTAATCGTTCACGGTGATGATGTGCACGCCGAGCCCGGTGAGGGCGTTCAGATACGCCGGAAGAGTTGCGACCAGCGTCTTGCCTTCGCCGGTTTTCATTTCGGCGATTTTTCCCTGATGCAGGACGGAACCGCCGATGAGCTGCACGTCAAAATGGCGCATGCCTAGAGTGCGGCGGCCGGCTTCGCGGACTAGCGCGAAGGCCGGGATCATTGCGGGTTCAGTTGCGTCGCGCAGTTGCTGTTTGGCATCCGTGTCGGCGGGATCGAAGCCTTCCAGGCGGCCCTGCACTTCGGCTTTCAGCTTCGCAGTCATCGCCGCAATTTCGAAATCGGAGAGCTTTTTCATCTCCGGTTCGAGCGCGTTGATGGCGGCCACCAGCGGCTGCACGGATTTCACGTCGCGCTCGTGCTTGGTGCCGATGAAACGCGCAACGACGCTATTGATTATTTTTTCGACGTCCATATTTTCAGTGTAGGCGCTTTCGAGCCCCGCAACAGGGCGCTCTTAGGATTTCCGTTGCTACGCGCGGAAGGCCGGAGCTGCAGGATTGCGCGGCTGCGTACATCGCACAGAACAAATACCATTGTAGCCGCTTGCGGGGTTTCCTGCAAAGCGGACCGCGGCCGCTGTTTTCTTCGATTTGCCGGCGCAAATCGACGCTTTTGGGACACCGCCGCGCGGCCTTGCCCGTGATTGCGCGGCAGTCTATCATTGCAGGTTGAACGCGCGACGCGGGCCGGCTCTTGTGCTGCGCCCGCCTCGCCGAAAGGATCGTAATGCCTCCCGGACCAGGACAGCACTCGCATCAGCACGGCCCCGCACCAGCGGGGATGGAAAAGAAGCCGACCATCGACGGCGTAAAAAACCTCGTCGCCGTGGCCAGCGGCAAAGGCGGCGTGGGCAAAACCACGGTGGCCGTGAATCTGGCGATTGCGCTGAAAACCATGGGCGCGAAAGTCGGCTTGATGGACGCGGACGTGTACGGCCCCAACGTGCCGGTGATGCTCGGCACCGACGAGCAGCCGCGCGCCATGAATGATAAGACCATCATTCCGGTGGAAGCTTACGGCATCAAGATGATCTCGATGGGCCTGCTGAATCCCGGCGACAAGCCGCTGGTCTGGCGCGGGCCGATGCTGCACAGCGTCATCCAGCAGTTTCTGCGCAGCGTGCAGTGGGGCGAGCTGGATTATCTGGTGATCGATTTGCCGCCGGGCACTGGCGACGTGCAGCTTTCGTTGATTCAAAACGTTTCGGTCACCGGGGCCGTGGTGGTGACTACGCCTTCGCTGGTGGCGCTGGCCGATGTGCGCAAAGCCATCGAGATGTTCCGCCAGGTAAACGTCGAGATTCTCGGCGTGGTTGAGAATATGAGTTATTTCAATTGCCCGCATTGCGACGGGCGCATCGACGTCTTCGGGCATGGTGAGGGCTCGCACATGGCGAAGAATTTTGGCGTGCCATTCCTGGGTGAAATTGAAATTGATCCGCAGATTCGCATCGGTGGAGATACCGGCAAGCCGGCGGCTTCGCACGGCGAAGACGCGCCGGGCGCCAAAAGCATCTTCGCAGTAGCGCGGAAACTGGTGGCGCGGCTGGACGAAGTGAATTCGGCGACTGGCGCTCCGGTGGTGGAGATTCTGTAGCTGTCGTACGTCAGCGTCGCTGCTGATTTCGGTGCCTGGTAATTGCAGCTTTTATTTCAGGGGACTCCGTTTGATTCGCAGCTTTCGCGGGCATCTGCCGCAAATCGCAGCTAGCGCGTACATCGATCCGCAGGCGGTGGTGATCGGCGACGTGGTGATTGGCGAGGATTCGAGCGTCTGGCCCTGCGCCGTGATTCGCGGCGATGTGCACTACATTCGCATCGGGGCGCGCTCGAACGTGCAGGATGGTTCGGTGCTGCACGTGATGCGGGACACCAACCCGCTGGTGCTGGGCGACGGAGTTACCGTGGGACACAGCGTCACGTTGCACGGTTGCACGATCGAATCGCGCTGTCTGATCGGCATGGGCAGCATCATCCTGAATGGCGCGGTGATTGGTGCGGGCAGCATTGTTGCGGCGGGGACTTTGATTCCGGAACGTACCGTGATTCCTCCGGGCAGCTTGGTGATGGGCTCGCCGGGAAAAGTGAAGCGCGCGTTGACCGCCGACGATCAGGCGTCGATCGATCGATATTGGAATAATTACGTTGGATACAAAGAACAATACAAGAAGGAAAGTGCTGGCACCTAGCTGGGGCCGCTGATTTTCTGACCCAACAAAAACAATTTCGGGCAATCAAAGGCACTCGGGACATTCTGCCGCCGGATTCCACTTTGTGGAATTGGTTCGAGCACTCTGCACGCGATGTCTTCGAGTCTCACAATTTTCGAGAGATTCGTTTGCCGATCTTCGAGGAAACTTCGCTCTTTGCGCGTTCGGTCGGTGGCGAGACCGACATCGTATCAAAGGAAATGTACAGTTTTGCTGACCGCTCGACGTCTGCATCGCCCGATGCTTCCGCCGATCCTGGCGATTTGATCAGCCTTAGGCCCGAAGCTACTGCCAGCACGATGCGGGCGTATATCGAGCACGGCATGCACGCGCTGCCGGGCAACGTGAAATTGTATTACATGGGCCCGATGTTCCGGCGGGAGCGGCCGCAGAGGGGGCGCTACCGGCAGTTCTATCAGATTGGCGCCGAAGTTCTGGGGCAGTCTGATGCGCCGGCCATCGACGCGGAAGTCATTGAAATGCTGATGACGTTTTTCGCGCGCGTGGGGCTGAGGCGCACGACGCTTTACATCAACTCCATCGGCGACAAGAACTGCCGTCCGCAGTATGTCGAACTGCTTCGGGAAGAGTTGCGCAAAGTGAAAGATCAGCTAGGGGCGGACAGCCAGCGCCGGATCGAAACCAATCCGCTGCGCGTGCTCGATTCGAAAATCCCGCAGGAGCAAGAAATCATCGCCAAGCTGCCGAAAATTTCGGAGCACCTGTGTGAGCCCTGCCGGGAACATTTCGCCAAGCTGAAGGAAGAATTAACTCTGCGCGGGGTGAGCTTCCAGGAAAACTGGCGGCTGGTTCGCGGGCTGGACTACTACACGCGTACGACGTTTGAAGTGATTGCCGAGGGGCTTGGTTCGCAAAACGCCGTGTGCGGCGGCGGACGCTACGACGGGCTGGTGGAATTGTTGGGCGGTCCGCCGACGAAGGGGATCGGATTCGCCATCGGCACCGACCGCGCGATTCTTTCCATTCAGGAATCGGGGAATCTGCCGAAGTTGCCGGGTCTCGATGTATTCGTCGCTTGGATGGGCTTGCCAACCTACGCGACGGCGGTGGGCTTGGCTAAAAAACTCCGCGCCGCTGGTCTATCTGTCGAGCTGCCGGGCGAAGAGTTTAAATTCAAGAAGTCGTTAAACTTAGCGGACAAGCTGGGAGCGCGTTACGCGCTGATTATTGGAAGCGATGAGGTCGCGACGGGCAGTTTCACCTTGAAACGCCTGGCCGACGCCGATCAAAAGAAGCTTTCGGAATATGAACTGCTAGAATATCTGGAATCGGAACGGCGCGGCACCCGCGGCTAGCAGGTGGTTGGCGCCATTTCTGATTCGAAATCCGCGCAGGCGAAAGGGACGACTATTTTGCTCGATATTCTGGGAAATCTGAAACGCACCAATTACGCCGGCAACCTCCGCGCCACCGACGCCGATGAAAACGTCATCCTCATGGGTTGGGTGCATCGCCGCCGCGATTTGGGGCAGCTGATTTTCATCGACCTGCGCGACCGCGCCGGGATCGCGCAAATCGTGTTCAACGCCGAACTGCATCCCGAGGCGCACAAGAAGGCGGAAGAACTGCGCTCGGAATTCGTGATCGCGGTGGAAGGCAAGGTCATCAAGCGCCAGAAATCAAACCCGGAAATCGCGTCGGGCGAAGTGGAAGTGATGGCCACCCGCCTGCACATCCTGAACAATTCGAAGACGCCGCCGTTTCAAATTGAAGACGAC
>DASWVE010000119.1:0-16343 GCA_036401315.1 Candidatus Acidiferrales bacterium | reverse complement strand
GGGGACTGCCGCTCCGGCATCTGCCGACCCGCTCGGGGTTTCCTACACCATAACGGGGAGCGCCGGCGATTGGACGCTGGATTTCAGCGTAACCAACAACATCGTGGGAGCCCCGAATCAGGATTTCTATTTCTTTGGAGTATTGCTGCCGGGCGGCAGCATCACTGGGACTCCACCCGCGTTTGGCGTGTTCAGCACGGTTTTCAATCCTTCCATCGATTTCGGCGGATCGAACACCAATTACAATGACAACTGGCTTGGTAATGTGGGCGGCCCCGCCGGTTTTCCGGGAATGACCATTTCCGGGTTTGATGTAACCCTCACCAGCGCATCGGCACCCACTTCCGTGCAGTGGTTTGGCTTTAGTGAGGACACCAATTTCCTTCCGACCTACACCGGCGGCGGAAACTTTAATACCACGGGTTCGCAAAGCTTCAATGCTGCGGTTAGTCCGGGATTTGAAGGGTTAGCGGTTGGCACACCCACACAAACCGCATCAGAGTCTTCTACCCTTGGCTTGCTGGTGGCGGGCCTGCTTGCCTTTGCCGGGCTGAAGAAAATTTTCAGCTAAATCACAGTCGCCACGAAATACTAATGCTGGTCTTGCACCAGCGGAATCTCCGACATCAGCTGCAAATTGATCATTTCCTGCAGCCGACGCTCGATTTGAAAAAACGTCGCTAATTTTCTTCCCGGCAGCACTTCCAGGAACCTTGACACATACCGCATGCGCAACGCCGACACCTTTTCATCCGCTTCGAGCGCCCGCCGCGTCAGATCCACAGCCTGTTCATCGGTAATCGATCCGAAGGAATTCCGGTATTCCTTGATCACCTCGTACTTCTCGTTGTTGATGCGGACCAGGTCGGCCGTGTACGAATCGTAGACCGGCCAGAACCTTTTGGTGTCGGCCTCGCTCAGCTTCAGACTGTCCGTGACCATCTGTTTTTTCTTCGAACGCAGATCCTTGCGCAGCAGCACGATGTCCGGGTCGTCCCCCGCCGGGGCATTCTGCACCGACGACGACTCGCCTGGATTCCCCGCCCCGTTTTGTGCCCGCACGCTCGCCGCCGGCAGCAGCAAAGCCCCGCACAACGCAATTCCGATCCATATCGACTTAGCCATGGAAACCATCCTTTATTTCGAGTCTGAATCAGCGCGCTCGCGGCGGCCAGCAACGCGCCGAAGGTAACACGGAAGATGTTTTTTTTCGACCCGCCGCCTCCTCACCAAAACCAAACCGGCGGTAGCCGGTCTCAATGCCGCTCAAATCCTGCAACCAATGCTCGGTTGACATCCAACGCGCACAGTCGCAACATTTTGCCTCGAAGCGAAAGACCGCCGCAGCGACCGCAGTCATTCTGAGGAGCGTCTTTTGCGACGAAGAATCTCATCCATGCTTCCGCGCCAGCATCAACACGGCGAAGGCGCCTGACGCTTCCAGAGGCACGAATCATGAAATTTTCAATGTTCATCGCCGCTAGCGCCGCAATCATCCTGCTCCTCGGATGCGTGCACCTGCTGTACACGTTTCGCGGGCCAAACCTGCAGCCGCGCGACCCCGATCTCGCGGCTAGAATGGCGGAGGTTTCGCCCGTCATCACCCGCCAAACCACGATGTGGCGCGTCTACGTGGGTTTCAACGCCACTCACAGCCTCGGCTTGATCCTCTTCGGCCTGGTCTACGGCTACCTTGCAATTTTTCAGAGTCCATTCCTCTCCCGCTCCTGGTTCCTGCTCGGACTCGGGTTGGTGGTTTTGCTCAGCTATGCCGTCGTCGCGAAACTCTATTTTTTCGCCGCGCCGTTCCGCGGAGTCGTGCTCGCTACAGTTCTGTATCTGATCGGAATGGCCGGGACCTGGCTCGGCAGACGTGCGGCCTAAATCTTCTCAATCATAAAAAGGGGATCATATGAAAAGCGCTAAACCAAAAAAGGAATCGTCCTCGGGAAAAAGCGGAGATCTACTCGGCGTACTGAAAGCCCGCTTCGAGAAAAACATGCCTCGCCATGCCGGTCTCGAATGGGTTGCAGTCGAAGCAAAACTGAAAGCCAAACCGGAAAAACTGCAGTCCCTGAGCGAAATGGAAAAAACCGGCGGAGAACCCGACGTGGTTGGCCATGACAAAAAAACCGGCGAATACGTCTTCGTCGATTGCTCGCCGGAAAGCCCCGCCGGCCGCCGCAGCCTTTGCTACGACCGCGAAGCCCTGAATTCCCGGAAAGAGCACAAGCCGAAAAATAGCGCGATGGATTTGGCTAATGCGATCGGCATCGAGCTTCTAACCGAAGACCAATACCGGGCGCTGCAGACCCTTGGAGATTTCGATACCAAAACGTCCAGCTGGCTCGCGTCTCCTGCCGAGGTAAGAAAACTAGGCGGCGCCATCTTCGGCGATCGTCGCTACGGCCGCATCTTCGTCTATCACAACGGCGCTGACTCTTACTACGGCGGTCGCGCGTTCCGCGGCTCGCTAAGAGTCTGAAGCATGACGCTGGCCACTTGGAATCAGAACCGCCTCACCGCCAAACTGGGAATCGACTATCCCATCATCCAAGGACCTCTCGGCGGGTTCGCCTCGCAAAAATTGACCGCGGCCGTCTCGAACTTCGGTGGACTCGGCTCACTAGGCGCTCTGAACCTGTCGCCCTCAGCCATAAAAGACGTCGCCGCCGAAATTCGCGCGCTGACGCCAAGACCTTTCGCCATCAATCTCTGGTTCTCGACGGAAGACGAAGCTGCCCGCGCCTCCGACGAAAGCGCCTTCAACCGCAGCCTCGCCACCCTGCAACCGCACTTCGCCGATTTGCAAGCGCCGCGCCCAACCTACCAGCCATATTCAGCGATGCGTTTTGAGGATCAAGCCCGCGCCGTAATCGACGCGCAAGTGCCGGTGTTCAGTTTCATCTTCGGAATTCCACCGCGCGAAATTCTCGACGAATGCCGCGCCAAAAAAATCGTAACCCTGGGCACCGCGACCACCGTAGAAGAAGCCGTCGCCCTGGAAAAAGCCGGTGTCGACGCCATCGTAGCTTCTGGATTCGAAGCCGGCGGTCATCGCGGCTCCTTCCTTCGCGCCGCCGAAGATTCCCTCACCGGCACCTTCTCGCTCGTCCCGCAAATCGTCGACGCCGTCGACGTCCCAGTGATCGCCGCCGGCGGTATCGCCGACGCCCGCGGTGTAATCGCCGCCTTGGCCCTCGGCGCCGAAGCCGTGCAAATGGGCACCGCCTTCCTCGCCTGCGAAGAATCCGGCGCCAGCCGACTTCATCGCGAAGCTTTGCAAAAGAAAAAAGCCGGACACACCGCGCTGACCAAAGGTTTCACCGGCAGGCTCGCCCGCGGAATTCACAACCGCCTCATGGAAGATTTAAACCGTCCCGAATCCGAGACACTGCCCTACCCGCTGCAACGCGCCCTGGTCAAAAATCTCTCCGCCGCCGCAGAAGCGGCAGGCCGCCCAGATCTCCTGCCCATGTGGGCCGGGCAAAGTGCCAATCTCTCCATCTGCACCGACCCCACGGACTTCCTGAAATCATTAATCAAAGAAATTTCCGAAATTGCCGGGCCCGTCGAGCACTGGAGCGCCAACCACCGCCAGAAACGCGACCGCTAGCAATTTCTCCTTGACCATATTCCATATTTCTGCAATTCTCGAAATATGAACCCATCCACCCGCAAGCCCAATCCCGGCCAAGTTGCTCGCTTCGCCGACATGTTCTCCGCCATGGGGACCGAACCGCGCCTGCGGATCATGCAGGCGCTGCTCTCCGCGCATCCCGAAGGCTTGGTAGTGACGGATATCCAGGAAGAGCTGGAGATTCCCAACTCAACGCTTTCGCACCATCTGGACAAGCTCAAGAACGAAGACCTCGTGACCGTTCAGCGCGAAAGCACTTTCCTGCGCTATACCGCGAACACCGAAGTGCTCCAGGAACTGCTGCAATTTCTCTACGCGGAGTGCTGCACGCGAAATAAGGCCCTGCGTCCCGAAACGTTATTCCAAGTTTGCAAATAGGAGCACAGCGATGACCGACGCCAGCATCAAGGAAACGGTAAAAGAAAAATACGGCGAAGCCGCGCGCCGCGTGACCGACGGCAAAGGTCTTCCGGCCGATTGTTGCGCGAAAACTTCCTGCTGCGAGGGTTCGGCGGCTTCGTCCTGCGATCCCATCACCTCGAATCTCTACGACGCGAATCAGGCGACGGAGATCCCCGAAAATGCCATGAAAGCTTCGTTGGGCTGCGGGAATCCCACCGCGCTGGCGCAGCTGAACGCGGGCGAAGTCGTTCTCGATCTGGGCTCGGGAGGCGGTATCGATGTACTGCTCTCGGCCAAGCGCGTGGGGCCAACCGGCAAGGCCTACGGTCTCGACATGACCGACGAGATGCTGGCGCTGGCCAACGAAAACAAGAAAAAAGCCGGCGCGGAGAACGTCGAGTTCCTGAAAGGCGAAATCGAAAACATTCCCCTCCCGGATAATTCCGTTGATGTCGTGATTTCGAATTGCGTCATCAATCTTTCCGCCGACAAGCCCCGCGTCTTGCGCGAAGCGTTTCGCGTGTTGAAACCGGGCGGCCGCTTTGCGGTGTCCGACGTGGTCACGCGCGGCGAAATCAATCCCGCGATTCGCCAGAGCGTGCTGCTCTGGGTGGGCTGCGTGGCGGGAGCACTCGACGAACAGGATTACCGCAAAAATCTAGAAGCGGCGGGATTCGACCAGGTGGACGTGGAACCGACGCGGATTTATAAGACCGCGGATGCGCGGGAGTTTCTGAAGGCCGAGGGCATCGACGCCGACGCGATCGCGCCCGAGGTCGACGGGAAAATCCTGAGCGCTTTTGTGCGCGCGGTGAAGCCCGCGGCGAAGGATTGCTGCGGTCCCGCGTGCTGTAAGTAGCGCCGATGCCAAATCATTACAACGTACTTTTCCTATGCACGGGTAACTCTGCGCGTTCGATCCTGGCCGAGGCCATCCTGAACAAGAAAGGCTTCCCGACGTTCACGGCGTACAGCGCAGGGAGCCACGCGAAGGGCGCGGTTCACCCGCAGGCGCTGCGGCAACTCGAAAGCGTGAATCTGCCCACCGATGGACTCCGCAGCAAAAACTGGGATGAGTTTGCGAAGCCCGGTGCGCCGCAGCTGGATTTTGTTTTCACCGTCTGCGACAGCGCGGCGAAGGAAATCTGCCCGATCTGGCCCGGCCAGCCGATGACGGCGCATTGGGGAGTCCCCGACCCGGCTGCGGCCACCGGCACGGCGGAACAAATCGAAAAAGCATTCCGCGATACCTTCATCACGCTCGACCGCCGGATCAATTTGTTTTTGTGCTTGCCGCTGGCGAGCCTGGACACGCTGGCGATCAAGAGAAAAATCGCGGATATCGGCCAGCAATGAGGCCGTTGCGCGTTCGGGTTGTTTCGGAATTTCTTGGCACGCTGTTCTTGGTTGCGGCCGTGGTCGGCTCGGGAATCATGGGCGAACGCCTGGCCGCCGGAAATGTGGCCGTAGCGCTGCTGGCGAACACGCTCGCTACGGGTGCGGCGCTGGTCGCGCTGATTCTGACGTTCGGACCGATTTCCGGGGCGCACTTTAATCCGGCGGTGACGCTGGCCGACGCCTGGGAAGGCGGAATTCCGTGGGCCGAAACGCCGCACTACCTCGCGGCGCAAATTCTCGGCGGCATCGGCGGAGCGCTCGCGGCGCACCTGATGTTCGGCCTGCCGCTTATTTCGCTTTCGCATCACGCCCGCTCCGGTCCGGCGCAGTGGTTCAGCGAATTTGTGGCCACCTTCGGGCTGCTCGCGGTCATCTGGGGCTGTTCGCGCTCACGCGCGAGCGCGGTTCCCTTTGCGGTGGCGGCGTACATCACGGCTGCGTACTGGTTCACCGCTTCGACCTCGTTTGCGAATCCAGCAGTGACGATCGCGCGGAGCCAGAGCGACACGTTCTCCGGAATTCGCGCGGGAGATGTTCCGTGGTTCGTCTGCGCTCAGTTATTGGGAGCCTTCGCGGCGACCCTCGTCTTTCGCTGGCTGCTTCCCAACCTGAAAAGCGCTGCGAACGAAATTCTCCTGCCCCAGGATTTGAGAGGAATTCGTTAGCCGTAAATTTGCGTTGCCTGCCCCACACTTATTTCGTCCCACAGAAAACCTTGCGCGTCTCGCCTTAAGGGTCGAATGCTAGGATTATTCTGGTACGTGACGTTCGCGGTATTGACCCCGAGTACAGCCCGTGATATCCATTCACGGCTTGGCAGTCCAACGATCTTTGCTTTGACTTCAGGAGGCCGCCTTGGTCCGTAACACGGCTCACCGTTTTCGATTGGTTGCTCTCGGTTTCGTAATTGTAGCGGGTGCATTTTTTTCCTCCAGAATCCGCAGCGTCACACCTTCCGCCCAAGAAAAAGAGACTCGACTTGCTCGTGCTTCGGCGTCAGCCGCCGGAGCCAATCTTGAAGCCCCGCAGCGTGCGCTAGATTCATACGCGCGTCTCCCGATCAGCTTTACTGCGAATCAGGGGCAGGACGACCAGACCGTTAAATTCAGTGCCGTTAGCCGGGGTTATCGTGTGTTTCTCACCGAAGATGGTGCGACGTTTGGACTCAGAACCAGCGCCAAAACCCCGCCTACATTTTTGAAAATGCGATTGCGGAATGCGAATCGCCATCCGCACATCCTGGGAACGGAAAAACTGCCCGGCACCACGAACTACTTCATCGGCCGTGACCCCGCGCAATGGAAAAGCAATGTAGCGAACTACGCCAAGGTCAAATACGAGTCGGTTTATCCGGGAATCGATCTGGTTTATTACGGGAATGATCGCAATTTGGAGTACGACTTTCTTGTCCAGCCCGCCGCACATCCTTCGGACATCAGAATCGCACTAACCGGCGACGGCGGCGCGCAAAACGCGAAAATCGATGCATACGGTGACGTGACAATTGCACTTCACGATGGCGACCTGCGCTTTCATCGCCCGCTAGCCTACCAGCGCGGATCCAACGGCGAAAAGCTTCTGGTCGAGTCGCGTTATGTTCTGGATAAGACTGGTGGCCGGTCCCCGAAAGCGGAGCGGGAACTCGCGCTGGAAGTAGGACACTACGATCGATCGAAGCCGTTGATCATTGACCCGGTTCTGACTTTTTCGACATTTCTGGGCGGCACTTCAGTGGACATCGCCAGCTGCGTCGCACTCGACTCCGCGGGCAACATCTACCTCGTCGGCCACACGCTCTCGGCGGATTTTCCGACGGTGGATCCTCTGCAAGGGACGTTGCACAGCAACGAGGGAGATGTGTTTGTGACCAAAATCAATTCCGGCGGTTCGGCGATAATATATTCCACCTACCTGGGTGGCGTAGCGCCTGATGGGCAAAGCGCGAGCGCCGTAGCAGTTGACGCGTCCGGAAATGCTTACGTGGTTGGAGAAGGACCTAACGATTTTCCGGTAACCACGGGCGCTTTCGACACGAGTTGCGCCGCCTGTTCGGGAGGTCCCTTTGTCCTGAAATTGGACTCTACGGGCTCGCAACTGCTTTACTCCACTTTTCTACGAGGTCAAAGCGGAGTCACCGGTGACGCTATATCCGCGATCACCGTCAATTCCCTCGGTTCCGCCTACGTCACCGGCGTATCTGTTTCTCCCGACTTTCCGACGACGGCTGGGGCTTATCAGAGGTCGCGCATTAACGGCAACAACCAGGCGTTCGTGACCGAATTCAATCCCGCTGGAAGCGCGCTGGAGTATTCCACCTACCTCGGCGCCGGCCAATCCGCTGGTATCGCGCTCAGCAGCCCTGGCAACGCCTACATAGCGGGGACTGCCCAAGAATCTACCTTTCCCACAACTCCTGGCGCCTTCCAAACGACCTACACCGCCGAGGGCGGCAACTCCGGTCTCGGATTCGTAACCGAACTCAATGCGAGTGGCTCGGCTTTGGTTTATTCCACGTACTTGGGCGGTTCCGGCGGAGACTTTACGGGAGGAATTGCCCTCGACAGTGCCGGAAACGCTTACGTCGGCGGTCAAACATTCTCCAAAGACTTTCCGCTGAAAAACGCATTTCAGAATACGTTGAAAGGTCCGGCGAATGCGTATGCCGCCGCGCTCAATCCGAATGGCACTGCGCTGATTTATTCGACCTATCTTGGCGGCAGCGTCGATGACGCGGCGCAAGCGATTGCAGCCGATTCCGTAGGTAACGTTTATCTAACTGGGTTTACGCAATCGCCCGATTTTCCGGTCGTAGATGCGCTGCAAGGAACTTTCGGGGGCTCAACGGATGTGTTTCTGACGATGATCGGCCCGAGCGGTACCCCATTATTTTCCACCTACCTGGGCGGAACGCAGGACGATTACGGCAATGCCATTGCGCTCGATGATGCTGAGAACGTCTACCTGGCTGGACGGACTGATTCATCCGACTTTCCGGTATTACAAGCACTGCAGCCCAAGCTTGACGTCGGCAACGTAAGTTGTCCACCCGCGGTCTGCCCGGATGCCTTTCTGACGAAAATCTCGGTATCGACCGCCACTCCTCCTTCCGATTTTTCCGTCACACTCTCACCTGCGAGTGCAACGATTGCGGCTGGAGGACGCGAAAGTTTCAACGTCCAACTGACGCCTGCTGGAGGCTTCAATCAGACTGTCGCGTTCAGTTGCTCCGTGCATCCCGTGGGTCCGACGTGTGCAATCGAGCCCGCGAACTTGGCGTCAAACGGCCTGACCGCGCCGTTTACATTTGCCACCGTTAGCACTACGGCTGCAGCGATAACTCCTTCACCGGCCAGTAGTAATCGCGACTGGGCCGCCGGGCGACGTGAAACATTTTTTGTTTCTGTGGAAGGTTTCGCTGTCCTGATGTTTTTTTTCGCTGTCAGTTCAGCCAGAATCCGGCTGAAAAGCGCCAAGGTTTGGCTAGGAGTATCCGCGATCGTGGCGTTCTTAGTTGTCTTGCAAGCTTGCGGTGGCGGGAGTGAGGGCGGAGGCGGCGGTGGGGGCGGTACGACGCCTGTAACCTACACCGTCACTGTGACCGGAACATCCGGAAACCTAAGCCATTCGGCGCCTTTTACTCTCACCGTGAACTGAAAAGTACGAAAAGTCAGCTGCAAACCGCGAATCCAGGAATATGTCTATGGTCACCGCTCGACCGCACAAACTCGCCCGGCAATCACCCGATCTACGGCTCCCAGAATAATCCCGTTCATACGAAACCTTGCGCAGCATTGCAACGTAGCATATTGTGTTGTCGCTTTAGGCGGCCGGGGGCTGTATCACTCCGCCTGAAGCGCTCGTCGGTCGAGGGAGAAATCATGCGATTCCGTTTTGCATTCGCCGTTGCGGCGGCTTGCGCCGTATTCTCGGTTGTTTCCGGCGCGCCGCTCTTCGCCCAAGCCCCTCCGGGCCCCATTGCGCCGCACGTCGTGGCCACCGCCGACGAGTCGAAGACCACGCTATCCGTCCGCGTCGTGGCCTACACCATCGACGCCAAACTCGACGCCACCAAGCACACCATCGCCGCCACCGAGACCCTCACCTACAAAAATCTCACCGGCAAGCCGCAGCAGACTTTTCCGTTCCACCTCTATCTCAACGCCTTTCAGCCGCAGTCCACTTTCGAGACCGAAGTTCGCCGCTCCGGCACCCGCGGCGCCGGCCCCAATTCCGAATGGGAACCCAAGCATTTCGGCTCCATCACCGTCGACAAGTTCGAAGCCGATGGCAGCGGCGACCTCACCTCAAAAATGGAATTCATTCAGCCCGATGACGGCAACACCGGCGACCACACCGTCTTTCAAGTCGCACTGGCCAAGCCCGTCGCGCCCGGCGATTCCGTTACCTTTCACCTGACCTTTCACGACCAGCTTCCCGAAGTCGTCGAACGCACCGGCTACAAGCGCGATTTCGATATGGTCGGCCAGTGGTTTCCGAAGGTCGGCGTCTGGTGGCACGACGCCTGGAATTGCCATCAGTTCCACGCCAACACCGAATTCTTCGCCGACTTCGGCACCTTCGACGTGAAAGTCACCGTCCCACAAAATGAAATCGTCGGCGCGGGTGGCGATCTGGTCTCCACCGTCCAAAATTCCGACGGAACCAAAACGCTGGCCTATCACTCCGAAGACGTTCACGATTTTTCCTGGACCGCCAGCCCCAGCTTCACCGTCGTCGAAGATTCTTGGGCCGGTCCGAACGGTCCGGTCGCGATGCACGTCCTGATGTCGCCGGGAAATATGCCGTCGGCGCAGCGTTACATCGACGTGCTGAAGGGCACGTTGCGCCTCTTCAACGAATGGTACGGTCCGTATCCCTACGACCGCATCACCGTGGTCGATCCTCCGCACGGCGGCCAGGACGCCGGCGGAATGGAATATCCCACGCTGATCACCTGCGGGACCAACTGGAATATGCCCAAGGGCGCGCTGCTGCCGGAGATCGTCACCGAACACGAATTCGGCCACCAGTATTGGTACGGCATGGTTGCTACCAACGAATTCGAAGAAGCCTGGCTCGATGAAGGCATCAACAGCTACACCGAAGTAAAAATCATGGACGAGCTTTACGGAAAAGATCACTCCGCCCTGAATTTTCCTTTTGCCCAGCTCGGCGAACAAGGCGCGCAGCGCATCAGCTATCTCAGCAGTCCGGATAGCGATCCCCTCTCGCGTTTTGCCTGGAAATTCCGCAACAACAATTCTTACGGCGCGGTCACTTACGGCAAAACCGCCACCATGCTGCTTACGCTCGAAAAAGTCATCGGCGAAGACACTCTCCGCCAGGGCATTCACACTTATTTCATGCGTTACCGCTTCACCCATCCCACCGGCGAAGATTTCATCAAGACCATCGAAGAGGTCTCCGGAAAAGATCTGCACTGGTATTTCAACCAGGCCATTTATGGCACGCAAGTGTTCGACTACGAAGTCGACGACGCTCACTCCGACCCGCTCAAGTGGTGGGATACCTCGATGGCCCATCCCAAACCGGCTGACGGCATCTACCGCACGTACGTCACCGTGCGCCGCAAGGGCGATTTCACTTTCCCCGTCGACCTCGTCGTCAAATTTGACGACGGCTCCACCGCCACCGAACATTGGGACGGCCAGGATCGCTGGATGCGCTACCAGTACGATCGCAAAGCGGAAATCGTTTCCGCCCAGATCGATCCGCAGAATCAGATCCTGCTTGACAAGAATTTCTTCAACAACAGTTACAACGACAAAAGCGATTCAACCGCCGTTCACAAATTTCGCAATCTCTGGGTTTTCGCCAGCGAGTGGCTTTCTCAAATTCTCTCCTGGCTCACCTAACGCTTAGCAAGAAATCGTACGCGGTACGCGCATAACATTTTAGGAGCAACGCAGATGGCTCGATCCGAAGACGGAACATTTTTTGGCGGCGCCGGCCTGGTCTGGAAATGGCAGCGCCTGCTCTGGTGGATTTTCGCCATCAACGTAATTTTCGCGTTCTTCGCGACGCAGGGCATGGTCGACCGCCTCACCCCAGCCATCAGCCACAGCGCCGAATCGCAGGCTTTCGTCCACGGCTTCGACGTCTCGCAAATGGTCTCGCTGATGGGCCAGCCCGATTCCCCGCTCGAATTCCAGGCACCCACGGTCACGCACTTCTCCGTCGTCTTCATGATCCTGATGCTGTTTTTCACCGGCGGCATTGTCGCGGCTTATGTGCGTGACGAACGCCCCACCGCCACCACCTTCTTCGAAGCTTGCGGCCACCATTTCTGGCGCTTCCTGCGCTTACTGCTTTACATGCTGATCGTTTTTCTGCCCATCGGCGGCCTGGTCGCATTCGCCAGCCACATGTACGACAAGATCGACGATAAATCCATCTCGCCCTTCCCTGCCGTCCAGTTTTTCGTGGCGTCCGCGGTAGTGATTCTGCTGCTGATGGTCATCGTCCGCATCTGGTTCGATATGGCCCAGGTTATCGCCGTGGCCGAAGACGAAAAGCGCATGCACAAAGCCCTGCGCCTCGCCTTCGGATTATTCCGCCGAAATTTTTTCTCGCTGCTGTGGCTTTACCTGCGGGTCAGCATCATCGCGGTCGTCATCGTGGGATTGTGCCTCCGCCTCTGGATGCTGGGCCTCAAGCCCGAATCAACGGTCGCCGCATTTCTGCTCAGCCAATTCATGCTCCTGATCTGGATCGCCACCCGCCTCTGGCAACGCGCCAGCGAAGCCATCTGGTATCGCCAAAACGCGCCAGTCGTAAGCCCGGAACCGGTCTGGACGCCGCCTCCAGTCATCGCGCCAATCGCGATGGGCGAACCCGAACCCTACATCCCGCCCACGACCTAGAACCGCTTTTCCGGGTGCCGCACTCTTTGCGTTTCTCAGCAAAGGGTGCGGGTTTAGACTAACGCCCGCTCGGCCTATTCCTGTCTCGCGAAGCGCACCAAGAGCCGCCGCGTCAGACCTTGAGTCCAATCAACCGCATCAACTCCAACGCATTGCTCTTCGCCACCACTCCGTCCCGCAACTTATGATCGAAGCGCATCTTCCCGTCCTCGACGTAATCCTGGAAATGCACATTCCTGACCACCGCCGAAAGCCCGCCGGTAATTTCCGTCAACGCCAAATCATGCGTCGTCACGATCCCCACCGCCCTTCGTTCCAGCAGCGCGCGAAATAATCCCTCCGCCCCAATTTTCCGGTCATTCGAATTGGTGCCCTCCATCAATTCGTCGAACAGAAACATCACCGGCGCCGCGCCGTCGGTAAGTTCAAACACATCTCGGATCCGCAGAATCTCCGTAAAAAAACTCGAGCGGTTCTCCTGCAGCGAATCCACGCGACGAATGCTCGAGCCCAGCGTCACCGGGGTCATTCGCAGCGACTCTCCCCGCACCGGCGCCCCCGCCATCGCCAGCACGGCGTTGATCCCCGCCGTACGCAGGAATGTGCTCTTCCCCGACATGTTCGACCCGCTCACTAGCAGCACGCGCGTCTCGGCATCCAACTGCACCGAGTTGCGCACGCACTTCGCCGCCGGAATCAACGGATGCCCCAACTCGACGCCGTCGAACATGGGCTGCGTGTTTGTCTTAGTCGCCGCATCATCATCGGCAAAAACCGGGAACGGATCCGCGGGATGCTCGTACGAATACGCCGCCAGCGAAATCAGCGCCTCGACCTCGCCGGTGATGGCGACCCAGGTGCGGACCCGGGGGCCGTACCGGCGGCGCCAGGCCTCCGCCGCCGCCCCCACCTGCACGGTGTAGAGGCCGGGGAGCTCCAGCATCTTGGCAATGAGGCCGCCGCGGGCGTCGGCCCAGTTGCCGATACGGGCGAGCTTGCGGATGGCGGCCGAGGCCGTGACGCCGGTCGGCGCCGCGGCCGAGACCCCATCGCTTTCGCCGCGCAGCGTCGCTGCGTACGTCTTCAAGCGCGGCGAGGAGAACTCCTCGCGCTCGAGGCACTCGAGGATCTGGGCGAAGAGGATCAGGCCCTCGCCGTTCGAGCCCATGCCCGAAACCACCTGGGCCGCGCGCGGCTTGAGCCAGCGATACATGGCGGCTTCCAGCAGCACGACGACGAGGACCGGCCAGATGTTGGTGGTGACCAGGTAGTAGCACAGCGCGACCGCAAAGAGCGTGGCGAGGAACGCGGCCAGCAAGCCGAGCTGCACCGGCGGGAGCAACGCGGGCTCTTCGGCCCACGCGCATAGCGACGAAGGGTCGAGGCGCACGCGCAGGTCTTCGCCGAGCATCGCCAGCTGCTCACGCAGGTCGAGCTTGTCGCGGAGGTCGGCGACGACGGTTTGGCGCTGGCGAATCTCCGGGACGGGAGAGCCCGCGCTGAGCCAGCGGGCGAGGACCTCTTCGCCCATGGGGAGACGCGCGGTGGAGAGGAGTTCAAAGAGGCAGCCGGTGCCGAAGATGTCGAGGTCTTCGGAGTAGACGTGCTTGGGATCGCGGAAGCGCTCGCCCGAGGTTCCAGTTCCGGGCCAGCGGTCTTCGATGCGGGCGATGCCGCGCTGGTAGAAGGCCGCGGCGGATTCGGCGCGGCGGCGCGCGCGCAGCGTGCGTTCGTGCAAGATGGCGAGGAGCAGATACAAAACTACCGGGAGGAAAATCCAGCGAGGAGAGAAAAGTCCGGAGTGAAACGAAAACCAGCCAGCCAAAATTGCGGCGGCGATCACCGCCAGTTTGAAATTTCCAAACCGGCGATGATCCCGCTCGCGGCCTTCTACAATTTTCAGGTGAGCTTCGAGGCGCCTGGAATACTCAGCGCGTGGATCGGGCAATCGATGCCTCCGGCGTGCGGCGCCTTCACGAAATCCGCACGCCGATTCTAGCTGGGCTAGTCGGCGTTGTCGATTTGCGCGCGCTGCAGGCGGTCGCTGTAGTCGATGTAAACCGTCTTCCACTCGGAATAAAAATCGAGAGCGGCTTCGCCGGATTCGCGATGGCCGTTGCCGGTATTTTTAATTCCGCCGAAGGGCAGATGCGTTTCGGCGCCGATGGTCGGCGCGTTGACGTAGACGATGCCGGTCTGCAAGTCGCGCTGGGCGCGAAAGGCGTTGTTGATGTTGCGGGTGTAGATCGACGCGGACAAGCCGTACTTCACGCCGTTGGCGATGTCCAAAGCCTGGTCAAAGGTATCGAACGGAATCACGGAGACGACGGGTCCGAAAATTTCTTCCTGGGCGATGCGCATCGTAGGCGAGCAGTCGGTGAAAACGGTGGGCTCGTGGAACCAGCCGTTCTTATATTTGTCACCGGTCAAACGCTTGCCGCCGGTGGCGAGCTTGGCGGTTTCGTCTTTGCCGATCTGCACGTATTTCATCACTGTGTTCAGTTGTTGTTCATTGATGCAGGGACCCATCTGGGTGGTCGGATCCAAACCGTCGCCGACTTTCAGCGACGAAACCTGCGCGACGAATTTTTCGACGAACTGAGCGTAGACTTTTTTATGCACGGCGACGCGCGAGGCGGCGGTGCAGCGCTGCCCGCTGGTGCCAAAGCCGCCCCAGACCGCGCCGTCGACGGCGAGGTCGAGATTCGCGTCGTCCATGACGATGATGATGTTCTTGCCGCCCATTTCCAGGTGGCACTTCTTGAAATTCGGCGCGCATTCCTTGCTGACGATACGGCCCACTTCGGTGGAGCCGGTAAAACTCACCAGATGCACGTCGTCATGCGTGATGATCGGCGAGCCGGCTTCGGGGCCTTCGCCGAAGACGACGTTCATGACGCCGCGCGGCAGGCCGGCTTCGTTCAAGGCGTGCATCAAATTAAAAGTCGAGAGCGGCGTATCTTCCGCCGGCTTGATCACCACCGTGTTGCCGGTGACCAGCGCGGGAATGGCTTTCCACGACGGAATGGCCATCGGGAAATTCCAGGGGCAGATGAGGCCGGCCACGCCGACCGGAGTGCGCACCGACATCGCAAATTTATTCGGCAGCTCCGAAGGCGTGGTCTGCCCAAACTGGCGGCGCCCTTCGCCCGCCATCAAGTAGGTCATGTCGATGGCTTCCTGCACGTCGCCGCGGGTCTCGGCCAGGACTTTGCCCATCTCGCGGGTCATGTCCTGCGAATAATCTTCCTTGCGCTCGATCAGAATTTCGGCGGCGCGGTACAAAATTTCGGCGCGCTTGGGCGCGGGAGTCAGGCGCCAGCCTTCATAGGCGTCCTTGGCCGCGGCCACGGCCGCATTCACGTCGTCGGCATTCGACGCCGGAAACATGCCGATCAGCTCGGTGGTGTTCGCCGGGTTACGGTTCTCGATTACTTTGCCGGAGCGGGGCTCGACCCACTCGCCATTGATAAAATTTTTGTAGGACTTAATGCCTGCCGACGTAGCCATTGCGTGAATCCTCCGATTGATCCCGGTCTCTTTTCCTGCACTCTGAACGCGCGCTTACGCGGCGCGGAAACTACGATGTTGGGTCTGAATTGGTTCGATGCCGGAGCAAGTTCCGGCGGTTCAGAGTAGCAGGGGGGCTGGAAAAAAGGAAAACGGAAAAGCGGGAATGGAGGAGCGGGAGTGGCCAAATTGGCCGGGGATTCGGGGTGGGTGGGGCGGGTGGCGGGGTACGCAAATTTGCGGGCGGCATTTGGGTGGAAATTGCGGGTGGTTGAAAACAGCCATAAAAATTGTCGATTAGAAAAAGTGAAGTGGTTTGTTGTGCGGGAGATGCGGCGAAATCTAATCGCACATATGTCGATTAAAAAATTCATAGGTGGGTATGGGAAATGGGATTTGGGGGTGTTGTGGGTCGGCAGGGGCCGATCAGCGGGCGCGGTCGGGCGTGCGTAGCGACTTGGTGTCGCGGTGCGAGCCAGCCGTGGAGCTGTTTGCATGTCGCGTCCTCG
>DASWVE010000118.1:0-14537 GCA_036401315.1 Candidatus Acidiferrales bacterium | reverse complement strand
CTTGTCCCTCGAGGACCATCCTCAGATGGGGCGGCGGAATATCCGGACAATCCTTATGTGCCTCGAGCACGAATAGAAGCTTGTCGCATCGCAAAAGCAAAGGCCCTGGACAAGTGCGCCTGTTTTCATAGAAGAATGACGCGGCGAGGGTGGGGAGCTTGGTGGCGAAGCTCGATGGCCTGGGTGGCGCGGGCGGCGGGTTAAGGCGGCGGTCCTGCTGAGCGAGACCGCACTTCGAAAGTTCTCGGCGGGTTGTTGGTTGGTATTGCAGCAAGACCCGATAGCGGCGACAGCGTGGCGTTGCTTTCACTTCACCGGCGCGAGAGTAGCGGCTCCCGCGCCGGCTTCGTCCACCTTCAGAACAAACTAGCGGTCTAGCAGGTTTACGGCGGTGGCTCTGTCTGACCCGGAAGCCGACGGCTTGTGAGCCAGGGCTTGGGACATGCGCACTATAGTGTCGGAGTTCACGATCGCGATGAACGTGCGGTCGTTGGGGACGAGCGCCGGGGCACCTTTGCGGTATTGCGAGAGCAGGAAGGCGTAGCCTTCGAAACGGCCGGTGGGAATCTGGTTGGGCTGTTTCGAAGCGAAGGCCACCGGCATCGAATCGCCGGTAACGGTGGCGGCGTCCTGCATGAACCAGGCGACTTCTCCGGTCTTGCCGAGACCCGGCTTGCGCACCGCCATCACCCGGGCGCGGGCGGAAGCGCCGTGGGAAATCACGACAACTCCGTTTACGGTCACGTCGCGCATCACGGTCATATTCACGACCGCGCCTTCGTGCAATTCGTCGACGGCGACTTCGCGGCTGAGCGCGACTTCGACCGGCGTGCCACCTGGCACGATGACCTTCACTTCCTGAACATCGTTATTCGAAGCGGAAGAAGGCTGCTGGGTTTCGAGCATGGCCAGGATCACTTTGTCGGAGACGCCGGCGGCTTTCAGTTCGTGCACGCTGTAGTCGGAGGTGTTGAAAGAACACTCGGAGAAGCGAATTTTGGTGACGATGGCATCGGAGCTGACATGCGCGTGATGCAAGTCGAGGATCGAGCGATTGGTTAACGTCATCGCCGGAACATTGGCGGCGTAGCTACGCGCCGCAGAGTCGGTAACGACAGCGTCGGCCGCGACGGCATCGGCCGGGGCGTCCGCGGAAGTGTCGGATGCGAGCAGCCAGCCCTTTTTGCCATCGGGCGTGGTGACCTGGAGATAGTCGCCGCCCTGGTTGAGGACTTCGACTCTCTCGCCGCAGCGCAGCTTGGCGCCTTCATCGAACTTCTCGAGGGAACGGTACATCAAGATGTAGCCGTCGTGGGCCCCGCACTGCGTGTAGACGGTGGTGGCGGTCCCAGCGTAAGCGGGTACGGCCGTTCCAACCAGAAGAGCGACTGCTGCGAATCGGAGATTCATTGTTTTTTCCCAAGTCCGGGAGCGGCGACTGCCTAGGCCGCGCTCCTTGAATTTACTGGTCCCTCGTGCCTGAATTCATTTTTGCGGAGGGGTTAGCAACTGCCAATGGTACCAATGGACATATTTTCAACGATTGCTGGAACAGGTACGAAAGTTCTACGCAGATTTGGCGAAGAATTTTTGGAGTAAAACTTGATGGCGAGATCGAATGCGGGCGAGCCGACAGCTGAGTGGAGCCTTTAACCTCTTAGAATTGCGTGGCGTGGTGATGGGTACGGTGAGCGAAGAGCTGGAGCGAAGTTTTACTTTAGCTATTTCACATCGGGGAGAAGCGACGTTTCGGCCATTGCGATTGGTTTGTTGCGGCGGCTTGTGACGCTTCAGGTGACACTTGAAGATTGGTTGAGGAATTTTTCGGCGCTTCGGTGGCGGCCGGCGTTTGGTTCGCGAGCGCTGTGGGAATTTTCAAGGACTGATCGCCGTGCATGGTGGCGCGGAGGCGACGGCCGGCGGGCAAGACGGTCGGCTGCTTCTTGCGAAACTGCCAGACGGTGCCGGTGTCCTGGGCGGCGATGTCGGACGAGGCGGCGGAAGGCGGCTCCAGCGGCGCGAAAGTGACGGGAAGCTGGTCGCCGTTCACGGCGGTTACGTCTTCCATGGCCCATTGGACTTCGCCGTACTTGTTGGGGAACGAGGGCGAGGTGATGACGTAGACGCGGGCGCGGGCTTCGGAATCCTTGCGGACGACGGCGACGCCGTTCACGACTACATCTTTCGTGACTTTCAAATGAATAATGGTGCCTTCGTGGACGTCATCGGACGAGATTGCTGCCGGTAGCTCGAGTTCAACCGAGGTGCCATCGGGGACTTTCACCTGCACAAATTCGGGATTGGGCGCGGGCGCATCGGGAGTGGCGACCGCGACCGGCGTGGGACCCGCGCCAACCTGCGCCGGAGCCTGAACCATGGCTACGATAATTTTGTCCGGAACACCGGCGGCTTTCAGCTTCTGCAGGCCGTAGGCGGTGGTGTCGAAGCTGGTGGGCGAGGCGTTGATCTTCGCGATGATGACTTCGGGGCTCATTTTCATGGCCTGCATGGCGATGACGTTTTTATTGTTCATCGGGACCAGCACGGGGTGCTGGGCAGCGACCTGGGCGTTGGTCAGGCCGAAAGGCGTCGCGGAGGGCGTGGCGGAGGGGCCGCCGGTGATGTCTCCGGCGCGGACCCAGCCGGTTTTGCCGTCGAGCGTGAGGATTTGGAGATAGTCGAAATATTTGCTGATGACTTCGACTTTTTCGCCGCAGCGGAGTTTGCCGAGTTCTTCGAACTGGTCAGTGTTTTTGTAGAGCATCACGTAGGCGCCGTAGGTTCCGCAGAAGGAGAAGGCAGGGGCTTGGGCGAAGGCGGCCGTAGCGGACGACGTAAGAATAAGGATAGCGGCTGCGTGACGGAGTTTCATTTGTTGGTCGCTTTGGCGGTGGTCGGTCGCGGCGGAATTCCCGGGTGATTGATGCTTACGGGCGCGACTGGTTTATTTTTGCGTGAAGGCGGGGGGCGGTCGATAGTACTTGTGATGGGTTAGTAAAGGGTGGGCGGTGGCGTGGGATTGCGGCGCGGGCGACGATTCGTCGTGGCGGGCTGGGCGCGGGAGCATGGATGAGATCCTTCGCTGCGCTCAGGATGACGCAGCGGTGTGGATTTGATTGGGAGGCGAAGCTTGGCTGGTTCCGTGTGCGGGCAGCCTCGCTTCGCTGTTCGCGGACTCCGATTAGGTGGGCATGCGGAGGAAGAAGTAGACGGCGAGGAAGCCGAAGATGGCGTCGGGGGCCCAGCCGGCCAGGATTGGGGGAAGCTGGCCTACGGAGCCCATGGCTTCGAAGAGGGCGGCGGTGGCCCAGTAGACGATGGCGATCGCGATGGCGAGAGCCAGACCGCCGATGGCTCCGCGGGTGCCGACCAAGAAACCGAAGGGGGCGGCGAGGCAGACGATGATGGCGGCGATCAGCGGGAAGGCGAATTTTTTCTGCCACTGGACGGAGAGGCGCGCGGTGTCGAAACCGGCCTTGCGCAGGCTGACGATGTATTCGCCGAGTTGGCGCCAATTCATCTGCGAATACTGGCGGACTTCGCGGCGGAAATAGCTGGGCGGCTCGGAAATTTCCGGGAGCGAATCGACTTTGAAGGGCGTGAAGCGGGTGACGCGCTGGCCGTCGAAATCGCGAATCCATCCGCCGGTGAGCACCCAGGTATTTTCGGTGGGCTCCCAGGTGGCGCGGGTGGCGAAAACGCGGCGGCGCATTTGAAAGGTGTTGGGATCGAGTTCGAAGACGCTGAGGCCGCCGAAGAGGTTGCGGTCGGCGTCGAAAAGTTCGTAGTTGTAGATTTTGCCGTTCTCGCCGTAGATCCACTGGTGCGCGGGCTGGAAATAGGTCTGCGCCGGGCGGCCTTTGATCTGGTTGCGCAGCGCGTCCTGACGTTGGTTGGCGTAAGGCAGGAAAGTATCGTCGAGGAGAAACATTCCGCCGGCGATGAGGCATCCAGCGAGGGCCAGCGGGAGGACGAGACGGTACAGGCTGATGCCGCTGGCTTTGAAGGCGATGACTTCATTATTTTTGGCCATGACCGCGAGGGTGACGAGAGTGGCGACCAGCGTCGCTAGCGGCGCGAGCTGGTACACCATCAGCGGAACGAGTTCGCGGAAATAATTCAGGACCACGGAAGCGGGGATGTGATTTTTCGAAATGTCGCCGAGCAGATCGAAGAGGGTGAAGGCGTCGAAGATCAGGATGAACCCGGCGAGCAGGACCAGGAAATAATAGAAAAAACCTTGCAGCAGGTAGACGTCGATCAGCATGGGGAAGGAAACGGTGTCGCCTTCGGCGATGGCGGCGCGGGCGGCGACACCGGATTTTGGTTCGGCGCCGTTCACCTTGACGGTTTTTCCGTTGGTGATCGGAATGGGCATGGGCGCGGCTTGCGATTCGAGGCGTTGCGCCGGGCGGCGTTTGCGGAACAGGGAATCGACCCAGGTAAAAAAGGGATTCGGTTTGCGCACGCGTTCGATGCGGCGCAGAAAAACGATTCCCAAGAAAAACGAAACGATATTCGCGGCCCAGACGCCAAGCCACGGCGAAACGGAACCTTGCTGAGCCATGTGCGTGCCGGTAACAAAAACAAAATAATACCCGCCGACCAGCACGAGCGTGAGGACCAATCCCGCAGCGCGGCCACCGCGGCGCGGGCGGACGCCGATGGGAACCCCGAGCAGCGCGAAGAGCAGGCAGGCTGCCGGAAAAGCGATGCGGCGCTGAAATTCGACGCGGGCGTCGCGCCAGTTCGGGCCGCTATCGTGGCGGAGCTGGCTCATCGAGCTTTCGGCGTTGGACAGCGTGACGTTTTTTGGGCCGATCGCGGCGGCGGAAAGATCAACGGGAATGTCACTTTGGCCGAAAGTGGTTACGTTATAGTGCGTGGGCTCATTGGGATCGTATTCGTGCTGGCTGCCCTGGCCCAGATGCAATTCGATTTGATTTTGGGTAGGGCCGTCGATGACTTGGGCGTCCTGCGCCAGAGTGACGCTGGTAGCGGAGGCGGAGCCGGATGACGCCAAGAACACGCCTTGCCATCGGGTAGCCGCGGCTTCGACATCTTGTACATATAATATGAAGTGCGGGAAGCGTTCGTCGAAGACGCGGGGCTGGATGGCGTAAGCGGCCTGGGACATTAATACCCGCTCTTCGAGGTTGCGCAGGGTGCGGATGGCGGCGGGGCTGATCCAGAAGGTAAGGATCATGGTTCCGAAAGCGCAGGCCAGAGCGACCACGCCGATGGGTAGCAGCAAACGCCGCAAGCTGATGCCGGAAGCGTGCAGTGCGACGATTTCGCTGTCGGCGGAAAGGCGGCCAAGGCCGATGAGCACGCCGACCAGCACGGCCATCGGCACGGTGAAGGCCAACACCGGAGTGAGCGAGCAGAGAAAAATCAGGCTCACGGTGCCGGCGCCGCCGGAGTGACGCACGACGAGATCCATCAAGCGCACGAGCTGCGGGACGAAAAAGACGAAAGTGAAGACGGCCAGACCCAGCAAGGCGTGCGAGGCCACTTCGCGGCCGATGTACTTATCGAGAAGGCGCATCGAGTAGTTGAACGAGAAATTCTAGCACGGCGCGGGTTTTCGTTTGGGCCATTCGCGTGGCCGCGGCCGATTCCCGAGGGGCGGTTTTCTAGACTTGAGTCGCGTTAATCTGGTTTTGATCTGGCACATGCACCAGCCGCAGTATCGCGACCCGAGCACGGGAAGCTACCTGCTGCCTTGGACTCGTCTGCATGCGCTGAAAGATTACTGGGGCATGGTCAAGATTCTCGGTGAATTTCCGGGGATGCATGCGACTTACAATTTTGTGCCGCTGCTCGCCGAGCAGATCGAGGAATACGCCAGCGGAAAATTTCGCGAGCCGTGGTTTGAAGTGGCGTTCGCGGCGGCGGATTCGCTGAAACCGGAGCAGAAGCGCGAGATTTTGGAGCGCGCTTTTCAGGTGAATGAGAACTTCGTGCAGCGTTGGCCGCGTTTCGCGGAATTGCAGTCGCGATTGGCCGGCGGCGGAGTCGAGACGTGCGTCGCGCAGTTCGAGCTGCGCGACTGGCGTGATTTGCAGCTGCTCTCGCAACTGGCTTGGATGGATGAAGAGTACATCGCGAAAGATCCCATCGTGAATGCGCTCTCGGCGAAGGGGAAAGATTATTCCGAGGCGGACAAGTCGGCGCTGAAAGACAAGCAACTGGAACTGATTGGCGCAGTGCTGCCGGAATATCGCCTCGCGGCGGAACGCGGGCAGATCGAAATCTCGACCACTCCTTACTACCATCCCATTCTTCCGCTCATTTGCGATACAGACGTAGCACACAGCTCGAACCCGCATACGCCATTGCCCCAGCCGGCTTTTCGTTATCCCGAAGATGCGCGGGAGCATCTGGTGCGGGCCGTGAAATATCACGAGCGCGTTTTCGGCAAGCCGCCGGTGGGATTGTGGCCTTCGGAAGGTTCCGTTTCCGATGCGTCGCTCGAAATCGCGATGGACTTGGGATTTAAGTGGTTCGCCAGCGACGAAGGCGTTTTGGGCCGCACACGGAGCGTGGGATTTTTGCGCGACCCTTCTGGGTACCCGGAAAATGGACCGGACCTTTATACGCCGTGGAAACTCGAACGCGGAGGGAAGTCCGCGTTCGGATTTTTCCGCGACCACTACATTTCCGATTTGGTGGGATTCGTATACAGCCGGATGGGTGCGGCGGCTGCCGCGGAAGACCTGCACCGGCGGATTCGCGCGATCGGCGATCGCGAGCCCTCCGGGCGCACCGCGACGGTGAGCATTATTCTCGACGGCGAAAACGCCTGGGAGTATTACCCGCAGAATGGCCGGGAATTCATGCGGGAATTTTACCGGCGGATGCAGGACGACCCGGAGATTCAGCCGATGACGGCGACCGAAGCGATTGCGGCGAACGCCGATGCCCCGGTGATGCCGTCGATTTTCCCGGCGTCGTGGATCAATGCGAACTTCGATGTGTGGATCGGACATCGCGAGGATGTTCGAGCCTGGGATTTGCTGCGCGACGCGCGGGAAGCCTATGGGCGGGCGGCGGCGCGCGCGGCGTCCAATGGCAAAAACTCCGGCGTGAATCTGGAGCGCGCTTTTGAAGCGGTTCTCGCCGCCGAAGGCAGCGACTGGAATTGGTGGTACGGGCCGGAACACGGCTCGGCGAACGACCGGGAATTCGACGAGCTGTACCGCAAGCATCTGACCGAAATTTATGCGGCGCTGGGCGAGCAGGCTCCCGATGCGCTGGCGCAGCCGATCAAGCGTCCGCCGGAGCATGGCCGCCGAGAGGCGCCCGAAACACATTTGGAAGTGAGCGTCGATGGACGAGAATCGAGCTACTTCGAGTGGCTGGGCTCCGGCTTATATGCGACCGACCCGCGCGGCGGGACCATGCACGGACGCCGGCGGGTGCTGGGCGAATTGCGTTTCGGATTCAGCGACACGCATTTTTACCTGCGCGTCGATCCCGAGCCGGAAACCATTGCGGAGATCCCAAATTTTCAGCTGCGGGTGACTTTGTGGGACTCGCGCGAAATGCGCATCGCGGTGGAAGTGAAGGACCGGAAATTCGCGGGGTGCGTGGTGGAGCAGGGCGGCGTGTGCCTGCTGCATCCCGAAACAATGGTCACCGCCGGTTACGGCAAGATCATCGAAGTCGGCGTGGCCAAGGAAATGTTCGATCTAAGCGCGCGAAAATCGCTGCTGCTCAGCGTGGCACTGTGGGAAGGCGGGCTGCCGATCGAAATCCTGCCGACCGATGGACTGATGGATATTCCGCTGGGCCCCGAACATTTCGCCTGGGAACTTCAGTAAAGAATAAAAAAGCGGTCCGCGCCGTTTACCGTTCCACGAAGGCCTTCCGCCTCGACAACTTGTTGTCCGACATCTTCGAGACTACTTCCAATGCTCTGCGTCGAAGGAAGAAGAGTTGGGCCGGACGCCCTGGAATTATCACTTGCAATACACAAGTGAGGTGCGGCAGACTGCTTTTCGGAAGTAAAAACCAATACTGCCGTACGCGAGGAGACGAATCATGTCGAGCGCGACTCAAAAGATGCAAAATCCCCAGGACAATGCGGAGATTTTAGCCATCATCGAATCGGTACAGAAAGCGCATCACGATAAGAACGCCGCCGCAATTGTTGCGGCTTATACCGCGGATGCCGACATTTACAACCTCGCGCCGCCGCTGCGCCACCGAGGCGTCGATCTAAAGGAAAAGCAGGCGTGGCTCGATACCTGGGATGGGCCGGTCGAACTCGAAATCCGCGATTTCAAGACCGTCGTGAGCGGAGATTTGGCTTTTGGCAACGGCTACTACCGAATGAGCGGAACAAAAGTGGGCGGCCCAAAAGTGAATTTCTGGATGCGGACCACGGTGCATCTGCACCGCGAGAACGGCGCGTGGCGGATCACCCATGAACATAACTCAGTGCCATTTTATATGGACGACACGCTGCGGCCCGCTTTCGACCTGCAGCCAGAATAGGCCAGCGAGGCTTTTCACAATTGGCGACCGCGCTGCGTGGTATAAACGCCTGAACGGGGGAAGCATATGTCATTTCTGCGCGATTTGAAGATTGCGATGAGATCGCTGGCGCGGACGCCGGCGTTCTGGCTGACGGTGGCGCTCACGCTGGCGCTGGGCATCGGCGCCAACGCCGCCATGTTCAGCGTGGTGCGCGGCGTGCTGCTGCGCCCGCTGGCGAATCGCGACGAAGACCGCCTGCTGTATCTCCGCCAGAGCGCGCCCGGCTATGGCGAGGAGAATAGTGCGTTCTCCGTGCCGGAAATCATGGACATCGATCACGATCTGAAGACGATCAGCGAGGTTGGCACGTTCTCGCAGGTGGACTTCACCGTGATCGGCCTGGGCGAGCCGCGGGAAATTCGCAGCGGCGTGGTGGATGGCAATTACTTCAAAGTGATGGGACTGAAGCCGGTGCTGGGGCGATTGATCGGCCCGAGTGACGATGGCCGGAACGCGGCCGGCGCCGTGGTGTTGACCTATCCTTTCTGGCGTAACGCGCTGCACTCCGACCCCAACGTGCTGGGCAAAACCGTTCAGCTGGGAAGCTTCGAAGGTAGCCGCTCGGCCACGATTATTGGAGTGGTCGAGCCGTCGGTGCCGTACCCGGTGGAAACGGAATTTTTCGCGAACGTGGTGACCAGCCCGCATCACCTCTCGGCGACGATGGTGCAGGGTCGTACGCACCGCATGACTGAAATTTTCGCGCGCCTGGCGCCCAACGCGACTCTGGACTCCGCGCGCAGCGAAGTCCGCACGGTGTACGGCGCGATGACCGCCGCGCATCCGGAAACCTACACGGCGGCCGCGCATTACCGCGTGGACGTTTCGCGCATGCACGACCAGATCAACGAGAAAGCCAGAACGATTCTGTGGGTGCTGTTCGCGGCGGCGGGATTGCTATTCGTGATCGCGTGTTCGAACGTCGCGAACCTGATTCTGGCGCGCAGCGTGCGGCGGGAATCGGAACTGGCGGTGCGTTCGGCGCTGGGCGCCACGCCCTGGGCTTTGCGGCGCGCGCTGCTCGCTGAAAGCCTGGTGTTGTGCGTAACCGGCGCGATCGCTGGGTTGCTGATCGCGTGGCCGATGGTGGCGATACTTTCACGCTATGCGTCGCGTTTCTCCGCGCGCGCGGAGGGGCTGACGCTCGACGCGAGCCTGGTGTGGATCGGAATTGCGCTGGCATTAATCGCCGCGCTCTTTGTCGCCTTCGTTCCGCGGCTGCCTACCGGAGACGCTTCGAAAGGGAACGCGCTAACGAGCAGCGGCGTTCGCGTCACGGGCGGCAGCACGCGCAGGCTGCGCCTGTTCGCCGTGACCCAGATTACTGCGTCATTCCTGCTTTTGGCCGGGGCCGGGGCGTTGATGAAGACGCTGCTGGTTCTGGAGCAGACCCAGGCGCCTTACGATACGAAAAACGTTCTGGCTATCAACCTGCCGGTAATGAACTACGGCCGTACCCCGCAGCAAGTGGCGCAGTTCTATCGCGACGCTCGCGCGCAAGTCGCGGCGCTGCCGGGCGTGGAAAAAGCTTCGACCAGTTTCAGCGCGCCGTGGCGTGACGCGCAAGGGCTGGGCATCGCGCTCACGTTCGCGATGGAAGGGCAGACCCCGCAGAACGGCGCCGATTTCCCGCGCGCGCAGTTTCGCGCGGTCTCGCCCGATTATTTCGAAACGCTCGGGATGCCGATTCTTGCCGGGCGCGATTTTCGCGCGAGCGACCGCCCCGGCGAAGAGATGGTGGTGATTGTCAACGAGAGTCTGGCCAAGAGCCTGCTGAACGGCGGGCAAGCGCTGGACCGGCACATTTCGTGGAATGACCCGGTGATCCAGTTCATCGGCCTGAGCGATAAGCCGCGGCGCATTGTGGGTGTGGTGCCGGATCTCGACGACGTGCACATTATTCCGCAGCAGCAAATGATGATTTACGTGCCCAACACGCAGGAAGAAAACTGGAACGGACGCATCCTGGTGAAGACCGCCGGCGATCCGCACGCGATGATTTCGACGATCACGCAGACGATTCGGAGCGTTTCCGCGGATCAGCCGGTGGAAAAGCCGGCTACGCTCGGCGACATTCGGGCGTCGGTGCTGACGCCGGACCGGCTGAACGCGATTGTCTTCGGCGGATTCGCCGGGGTGGCGCTGCTGATCTCGATCGTCGGCGTGGCCGGCGTGCTGGCGTTTTCGGTGAGCGGGCGCACGCGCGAATTTGGGATTCGCATGGCGCTGGGAGCGCAGCCGAAGGCGATTCTGACCAACGTGATGCTCGAAGGTTTGGCGATCGCGAGCATCGGCGTGGCCGTGGGGATTTTGCTTGGATTCGGGCTAGCGCGCGGTATTGGGCGTTACGTGGCGGAGATCCAGCTGCCGGGGGTGATGCCGTTGCTGGCCGCGGCGGGGTTGATCCTGTTGGCTGGCGTCTTGGCTTCGGCGGTGCCGGCGATGCGCGCGGCGGGAGTGGACGCGGTGGAGGCGTTGCGGTCGGAGTAATTTCCCGGCGCGCTGCGTGTGTTTCACGAGCGAGGAGTTGGGGCATGTGCCGAAATATTAAGACGCTTTATAATTTTGAACCGCCGGTGACTTCGGATGAGGTGCGGGCAGCATCTTTGCAATTCGTTAGGAAGATCAGCGGGTTTAACAAACCGTCGAAGGCTAACGAAGAAGCCTTCCTGGCAGCAGTGGAGAAGATCGCAGGTGTGGCGGGCGATTTGATGCGGTCGCTCGAGACGAATGCGCCGCCGAAGAACCGGGAAGAAGAGGCGGCTAAGGCGCGAGCGCGATTTGAAGCTCAGGGCCGCGGGGCGGCGCGGGCTTCGTAGAGGTGCGGCGTCATTTGATGGCGGCGCTGCGCGCTGGCGAATTTGGGCGGTCGTGCTGGCGGGTCAAAGGCGGCGGCAGAGCCGCCGCACTCCAAAAGTTCTTGTCGCTAGCAGCTGCGGCGGCGTTGGGGTGTTCGCCTTAACTTGAGGCGGCGCCAAGCCGGATCTACCTGGGCTGGCGAAAAGAACACTTATTGACATTTGTATCTCTTCGGTGGATATTCCGCAGAACCCCTTACGGCAGTTCGCTTGGTTTCTCACAATTTCAGGGCAGGGATGACGGCGGTCGTTGTGTCGCCAGGCAGGAACGATGGTGTGTTCCGGCGGAGGCGACGTGCGCTCGAAATTGTGGCTGGCTATTCTCCTGATTCTCTCCATCGCATTGATTTGGGTTCTGCCTGGGCGTTTCCCTGCGGCACGAATTGGCGGCGCGGCTGCAGCAGACGTGAATTTTCCTCGAGCGGCCGACCCGGTTGCGCCGGGGCCGACTCACGGAGTGACGGCAGCGCCACCGCGAGGGCCTAAGCTCGCGCTGCCGATCCGCTTTGAGCCGGCGCCGGCGAGCGTGGGCAGCACGGCGCAGTTTGTGGGTCGCGGCGGCGGAATGACCGTGCTGCTGACCGACGACGGGATGCAGTTCGTGGGGGCGTCGAGGGCCGGCGTTGCGAAACGCGCCGCGCACATCACTGTGCGGTTTTCTTCCGCAGGCAGCCAAGCGACGGCCCGGCGAAAAGTTCTCGCCTGGAAAGGCACGGCGCGGCTCGCGGGCGAAACAAATTATTTTCTGGGGAACGATCCGGCGCGCTGGCGGACGCACGTCCCGCAATTTGCGCGCGCGACAGCGCGTGCGGCTTTGCTGGGCATCGAAGTCGTTGCCTACGGTAACGAGGACCGCCTCGAATACGACTTGCGGATCGCGCCTGGAATTAACCCCGCGGACCTGCGGCTGACATTTGCGGGCGTGGACGGCGAGCGAATCGATGCGGGCGGCGATTTACTGCTGCGGGCGGACGGATCAGCCGTGCGCATGCACAAACCTGCGCTGTACCAACTCAGCGGCGCGGTCGACGGCGGATATGTGTTGGAGGCGGATGGAACGGTAGGTTTTCGCGTGGGCGCGTACGACCGGCGCGAGACGCTGGTGATCGATCCGTCGTTGAGCGTCGGATATGCGACGTTTTTGGGCGGCGCGGGCGACGACCGCGCGGCGAGCATCGTGCTGGATGCGGCGGGCAAGATCTACATCGGAGGAACGACGACGTCGGCGTCGTTCGTCGAGTCTGCGGGGCCGAGTCTGGGCGAAGTGGGCGGCAGCTCGGATTATTTCATCGCGAAAATCGATCCGACGCAGGCGGGGCCGAATTCGCTGGTTTATTTGACGTTCATCGGCGGCTCGGCGGCGGAAACGGGCGGGGAAATTGCGGTGGACGGTGCGGGTAATGTCGCGCTGCTGGGCACGACCACGTCGCCGGATTATCCGGTGACGGATGGGAGTGTGCGGACTACTGGGCTGGGGGGCGTGGCAGTGAACGACGCGACGATCACCGAGATTGATCCGACTGGCGCAAAGCTGGTGTATTCGACGCTTTTTGGCGGAAATGGAAACGAAGCCACGGTGGCGAACGGAGGAATCGCTTTCGATTCCTCCGGGAATATTTTCGTAGCGATGGATACGCAGTCGACGAATCTGACGACCGCGCCAACCGCCGCGCCCGGACCATTCCAGGAAATTTACGGTGGCGGAGCCAGCGACGGTTTCTTCGCGATTTTTCGTCCGGTGGTGACGGCGCCGACTACGCATCTGAAATATTGCACGTACCTCGGAATCGATGCGCAGGCTACGCTGACCAGCGTGGCCGTCGATTCAGTGGGCAACGCGTATCTCGCTGGGTACACCTCCGACCCGCTGGGCACTTTCGTGGTGACGAACGGGTTTCAGCCCACGTTTGGCGGCGGGATGTATAACGGGTTTGTGATGAAAATTCTGCCATCGGGGACAGGGATCGAAGACTTGTCCTACGGAACTTTTCTGGGCGGCAGCGGGACGGACGAGATTTTGGCGATCGCGGTGAACAGCAATCCGCTGCCCGGGACGGTTTACGTCAGCGGTTCGGCGGCGTCGGCGAATTTTCCGGTGAACGGAACCGTCGCGCCGTTTCAAAGCACGTTGAAAGGTACAAACGGCAATTCGAACGCGTTTCTGGCGGTGATCGCACAACTCACGACGGGTGCGACCAAGCTGACCTATTCGAGTTACCTGGGCGGCTCGCAGAGCGACGCCGGGTTGGGGATTTTCTTTGCCGCGCCGAATCAGGTGTACATCGCGGGCAGCGCGAAGTCCTGGGATTTTCCGTGGGCCGACAATTTTCAACCGTTTACCGGCGATCAAGATGCGTTTGTCGCGGAGATGGATCCCACTTCCGCTGGAGCAGCATCTCTGATCTACGCGACGCCGCTGGGCGGCACCGCCGCGGCGGGCGCAAGTGCTACGGCCGAGGCCAGCGGCATCACGGTCAGTCCTGCGGGAAATTTTTACGTCGCCGGGGCTACCACCGCTGCGGATTTTCCGGTGGCGGGGATGCCAGGGAATGGAATTCAAAGCACGTGCGCGAGCTGCCAGGAAAATCCTCCGCTTGGCGATGCGTTCTTTGTCGAAGGCGTGGCGAATTCCGGAGGTTCGACGCCGAGCGTTTCCTTCAATGTGGGCAAAGTTAATTTCGGCACGCAGACCGTGGGCGCGACCAACGTGCCACCCGCCGGAGTGGCGGTTATCAACACCGGCGGCGCGCCGCTGACGATCAGCGCGGTAAATATCACCGGCGCGAACGCCGGCGATTTTTCGCTGATCGGCCCGTCCGCGTGCACGGGAGGTCCGATTGCGCCGGGGCAGAAGTGTTCGTTCGAAGTGGGTTTCGTGGGTTCGGTGGTGGGGCCGGAAGAAGCGTACGTGACGATCACCGATAACACTCCGGCGACTTCGCAGAGCTTAGCGGCGGTCGGTGCGGGAGCCGGGCCCTTTGCGATGGTTGCTCCGGGCGCGGTGAATTTTGGCGAACAGCCCATCAATACGAAAACATTCGCGGAAATCACGCTGACGAATTCCGGCAACCAGCCTTTGTCATTCACGCAGACACTTTCCGGGCCAAATTCGTCGCAATTTATTCCGGCCAGCGC